>MGFX01000007.1 GCA_001792115.1 Candidatus Woesebacteria bacterium RBG_16_42_24 | reverse complement strand
AAGACAGGGAAGTGTCAGGGATTCCCGGGGTTGACCTTATTACCCACATAGATAAAGGCCTTCAGATGCTTGTTGAGAAAAGACTTAAGGAAGGAATTGAAAAATACGGGGCTACCGCCGGTTCAATTATCATTTCCGACCCGACCTCCGGAGCAATATATGCTTCTACCTCGTATCCAGCTTATGACCCTGGCAAATATTTCGAGTTTGGAAACGAATTTTTCAAAGATCCGGTTATCTCTGAAGCATTTGAGCCGGGTTCTATTTTCAAAGTTTTGGTGATGGCGGCGGCGCTTGATGCGGGAGTGGTTGAGCCGGATACTAAGTGCGACATTTGTGGAGGCCCCTTAAGCGTAGACAAGTATACGATAGAAACGTGGAATAGGCAGTACCGAGCCGATTCCACAATGCTAGATGTAATCGTTTATTCAGATAATGTAGGGATGGCATATGTTGGGCAAAGGTTGGGAGCGGATAAAATGTATGAATATCTAGACAATTTCGGGATAGGGAAACTTACGGGTATTGATTTACAAGGAGAGGGCGCCCCCAAACTTCGGGACAAAGAGAAATGGAATGTGGTAGACGTTGCCGTTGCCTCTTTTGGTCAGGGAGTTGCCGTGACCCCAATTCAAATGGTTAAAGCAGTTGGAGCAATTGCGAATAAAGGTGTGGTGGTTACGCCCCAGATCGTAGACAGACTTAAAGGAACATCATGGGAGGAGGATATAAAGCCGGATATGGGTAGGAGGGTAATTTCTAAAGAAGTAGCAGCCGAAGTGACCGCTATGATGGTTGAGGCGGCTAAAAAGGGTGAAGCAAAATGGACTCACCTAAGAGGTTTTAGTGTTGCAGGTAAAACGGGTACCGCCCAGATCCCGATTTCTGGCCATTATGATACGGAAAAAACCATAGCAAGCTTTATTGGTTTTGCCCCCGCGGATGAACCCAAATTCCTAATGCTGGTGACACTTCGGGAGCCCCAAAGTTCTCCCTGGGCGTCAGAAACTGCAGCGCCCCTCTGGTACCAAATTGCTAAAGACCTTTTTTTATACTTTGGTATTCAGCCGGAGTAATTTTGAGAGAGTAAGCCTAAGTGTTAAAATAGGCCCATGTCTAAGTTCATTATAAAAGGCGGAGTCGAGCTTGACGGCGAAGTAAAAATAGCTGGAAATAAAAATTCTGCCCTAAAGCTTATCCCTGCAGCGCTACTTGGGGATTCTGTCTCTATCTTAACCAACGTTCCCACTATCCGAGATGTTGACGTATTGCTTGAGATAATTGAGAAACTCGGGGCAAAGGTCGAAGGCAGGGGTAGCAATACGATTTCAATTGACCCATCGGGACTTAAATCTTATGAACCAGATTCCGAGCTATCAGTGAAAATTAGAGCTTCAGTGGTTTTGGCAGCCCCACTTTTGGCCAAGTTTGGAAAGGCAGTTATTACGCCTCCCGGTGGCGACCAAATAGGAGAAAGATTACTCGATACTCACTTTTCGATGATGAAACAGATGGGAGTGAGGATTGAAAGAAGAGACGGAAAGTACCACTTAGACTGGCGTCAGAGGCGGAAAAACAATATTTTTCTGGAAGAGGCGTCTGTTACGGCAACAGAAATGGCCATTATGCTAGGGAGTTCAACGGAACATGAAACGAGACTAGAGGATGCTGCCCTTGAGCCCCACATAGAAGACCTGGCCGGGATGGTCAGAAAAATGGGAGTAGACATTTCAGGGGAAGGTACAAATATTCTGACAATAAAAGGCAAAAGAAAGTTGAAAGGAGCTACCCATAAAGTGATACCGGATCACGTAGAAGGCGGAACTTTTATAATTGCTTCGGCTATTACCAAAGGTAGAGTGACGATAAAGGATTATATTCCGGGACATTATAAAATGATCCTTCATTATTTTAGGAATATGGGGGTGGAGTTTCGTGAGGAAAAAGACTCTTTGGAAGTTCTACCATCCAAGCTAGTTGCCCTTAAGCGAAAGTTTCAAACTCGGCCTTGGCCTGGTTTCCCAACAGACTTGATGAGCCCATTTATCGTCTTGGCGACACAAACTACTGGGGTAGTTCTATGCCACGACTGGATGTATGAATGGAGGATGTTTTTTGTCGACGATTTAATTTCCATGGGTGCAAATATTTTTATTGCAGATCCTCACAGAGTAATAGTAAGCGGCCCAACGCCACTTTCTGCTGACTTTCTTTACTCAAAAGATATTAGGGCCGGAATGTCTTTGGTCTTGGCTGCCCTGGCAGCAGAAGGGGAAAGCGTAATTGATAATGTAGAAATGATAGAAAGAGGGTATGAACGACTTGAGGAAAGATTGAGGGCGTTAGGGGCGGAAATAAGGAGGGAGAACTAGTCTCTGTGCAGCTCGACGAATTACTTCAGGAACTTGGAAAATACTCGGGGATAACTAGCGATTCAAGGCAGGTGAAGGGAGGTTATATCTTTGTTGCGGTCAAAGGAATAAATCACGACGGACACGATTTTATAGAAGACGCAATCTCCCGGGGAGCTTCGATAGTCGTTGGAGAGTATGATATTATTCCGGATGCGACCTACATAAGAGTCCCCGATTCTCGAGAAGCTCTCGGGGTGCTCGCATCTAACTTTTATCATAATCCTTCGGCCAAAATGAAGGTAATAGGGGTGACGGGTACGGACGGAAAAACTACAACCGCAAGCCTTATCTACTGGATGCTAAAGTGTGCCGGGAAGAAAGTTGGCCTTGTTTCAACAATTGACGCAAAAGTCGGGAGAAAGGTTCTCGATACGGGTTTCCACGTTACGAATCCAGACACAGTTAACCTTCAAAGAATTCTTTCACAAATGGTTGACGCAGAATGTGAATACGCAGTTCTTGAAATAACTTCACACGGTCTAGATCAAAAAAGGACGGCAGGGATTAAATTTGATATAGGGGTATTAACCAATATTACGCATGAGCACCTTGATTATCACAAGTCTTTCGACGCCTACATTTTAGCAAAATCCAAACTTTTTTTGGATGTCCGAGTTGCTATTCTTAATCTGAGGGACGCTTCTTACAACAAAATTAAACCTCTCATAAATAAAAATGTGAGGATAGTAAATTACCCCGTTTCCCTTAGTAAAAGGCTGACGGAAGCGATAGAAAACAGATTTCCCGAGGATTACAACCACTTAAATGCTCAAGCAGCGATTTCAGTTGCAAAAGAGTGTGGGGTAAAAGAAGCGGAAATAGTGAAGGCAGTTAAAACTCTTCCCCAACTCCCTGGAAGGATGCAAGAGATAAAAACAAATAGAGGTTTTAGGGTATTTATAGACTTTGCCCATACTCCCAATGGTTTAGAAATGTCTCTGGGAGCGCTGGTAAGGATAAGTCATGGTGCAAGATTAATTGCCATATTCGGATGCGCGGGTGAGAGAGATAAGCAAAAAAGGCCTATGATGGGGGATATTTCGGCACGGCTAGCTAATATATCCGTCTTCACCGCAGAGGATCCAAGAGGCGAATCAGTTAGAAAAATAATAAATGAAATGGCATCCGGTGCAATTTCCCGAGGAGCGAAGGAGGGTACGGACATTTACAAGATTGAAGAAAGGGGTGAGGCAATTTTTTATGCTATTAATAAATTAGCTAGAAAAGGGGATATTGTCGCAATACTAGGAAAGGGTCACGAAAAAAGTATGGCTTATGGGTCAAAAGAATATCCATGGAGTGATCAGGAGGCGGTGGCAGATGCTCTCAAAGGAAAAGTTAAGACAGTCGAGAGAGGATTTGATTTTGAGAGTCTAAAGCTTGTGCATTTTACCGGAATAAAGGGGGTAGGAATGACATCGCTTGCCCTTTGTTTTGACGATGAAGGAACAAAAGTTACGGGAAGCGATACGAAGGAAGTATTTGTTACCGACGAGATTCTCGCAAAAAGAAAAATCAAATGGAAAGTTGGTTTTTCGGGAAAAAATATTGACAAGGAATGCAATTTGTTGATTACCACCGGAGCGCATGGCGGCCTTAATAATCCGGAGGTTTTGGCGGCAGGCAGGCGAGGAATCCCCGTTATGACCCACGCAGAAGCTTTAGCCATGCTCTCACAGGGCAAAGATACAATTTGCGTATGTGGGGTCGGAGGCAAAAGCACCACCTCCTCTTTAATTGCGCATCTTCTTGAAAGCGCCAATCTAGCCCCATCGTTTGCAATAGGGGTTGGCAATATTTTCCCCCTAAATACTCCTGGAAAGTTTAATAAGGAGGGAAAATACTTTGTTTGCGAGGGAGATGAATTTGCAATTTCACCCGGGGTGAACGATAACCCCAGATTTTCTCTTCTTTCCCCTAAAGTATTGGTCGTAACAAACATTGAGCACGATCACCCAGATATTTACCCGACAATTGCCGATACTAAGAGAGCTTTTAAAGAATTTTTCCAAAAAGTACCAAGTGATGGATGGTTGGTTGCTAACGTTGATAATAAGAATATAAGGGACTTAATTTCCGACATAGACGTACCCAAGGCTACATTTGGCTTTTCCCCTGACGCCGACTGGAGAATTACGGACGTTACTTTCTCCCCCAGTTCTACAAAATTCTCTCTTAAACATAAAACAGATATCGTAAAAAATATAAGAATTAATATTCCGGGACAATATAATGTCCTCAATGCCACTGCCACATTTATCGTAGCCAAACTTTTTGGAATTTCTCCAAATGTGGCGAAAGAAGGACTGGCGGCATTTGTTGGAGTAAAAAGAAGATTCGAGTTCGTAGGAGAGGTTGGAGGAGCTAAAATCTATGACGATTATGCACATCACCCACTCGAGATTAGGGCGGTTCTTGCGGCGACTAGGCAGTGGTTCCCCGAAAGAAGAATTGTCGCCGTTTTTCAACCTCATACGTACACTAGGACAAAGGTTCTCTTTGCCGAGTTTGCCACCTCTTTTGACGACGCAGACGTTGTGGCATTCATGGACATTTACTCCTCGGCCAGGGAAGAAAAGGATCCCACGGTAAACTCGCTTAATTTGGCTAAAGAAACGAGGAGGCATAATAAGGAGGCCTATTATATAGGAGGGCATGAAGAGGCGGCTAACTGGCTTGAAAAGAATCTAAGGAGGGGAGATCTGCTTTTGACACTTGGCGCTGGCGACATTTTTTATTTACACGAAGCTTTAATTAAATGATGAAAAAACTTGAGGAGTTTATTAAAGAAAATAGACTAAAAGGGTTCAAGAGCGAGCCAATGAGTAAGCATACTACTCTTCAAATTGGCGGGCCCTCAAAGATGCTTATTGAAGTAAGTGGAGAAGAAACTTTGCTAAAACTTTTGCAAGAGCTTATCCCCCAAGAAAAATTTATAGTCATAGGGGAGGGGAGCGACCTACTAGTTAGTGATAAAGGCTACGACGGAGTCGTAATCGTGAATCGTGTAGAGGGAATAAGCAAAGAAAACGGCCATTTTGAAGTCAAGGCAGGGACTTCTTTAGCGGAGTTTATAGATTTCGTTAATCGTTCAGGCAGTCAAGGAATAGAGAGCATGGCTGGTATTCCCGGAACTGTGGGTGGGGCGATCTATGGAAATGCAGGCGCATATGGCCAAGCAATATGTGACCATTTAAAAAGTGTTAAGTTTTTTAAAGACGGCAAGGTCGTAATTTGGAAAAAAAGAAGACTTAGGTTTTCCTACAGAGAGAGCGTCTTTAAAGGACACAAAAGTTGGATAATACTTTCGGCGACGTTTCAGTTTCCCAAGGGAAAATCCTCAGAGCTCGTCTCAAAAAGTAAAGAAATTATTGCCATGAGGGCGGGTAAATATCCAGAAGGAGTTAGGTGCCCGGGTAGTTTTTTTAAAAATGTCCTATTAAAGGACGTTTCGGCGGAGTCCCTAAAGAGAATTCCGGAAGATAAAATCATTTTTGGTAAAATCCCCTCCGGGTATCTTATGCAATCGGTTGGAGCAATCGGAGCTCGCAAAGGCCGGGTGGAAATAGCCGAGTATCACGGAAACCTAATAATAAACTTAGGTGGAGGAAAAGCGAAAGACTTTATCGATTTAGCGAAC
This sequence comes from Candidatus Woesebacteria bacterium RBG_16_42_24, assembly GCA_001792115.1. Lineage (GTDB taxonomy): Bacteria > Patescibacteriota > Microgenomatia > UBA8517 > UBA8517 > RBG-16-42-24. The sequence continues at coordinate 64,932 of MGFX01000007.1, read as the reverse complement.
TTTTACCGAGACAAAGTAGAGAAAAAATTTGGAATAAAGTTAGAACCCGAAGTACAGCTCATTGGTTTTAACTAAAGATGTTTAAGGATAAAAAGATAGCAATTTTGGGTTTTGGTATGGAGGGCAAAGACTTGGCAAACTACCTTTTAAGGGAAGGGGCCAAAATTTTCGTATTTGATAGGAAAAATGAGGGGGATTTGAATTTTGAGGGTGTGGCCAAAAATAATTTGACTCTAATTTGCGGAAAGGATTATCTAAGAGACGGACTGGGGAATTTCGATACCATTTTTAGATCTCCTGGGGTTTATAGAAATATTCCCGAGATTGTTAAAGCCGAGAGTGAGGGAGTAACAATTTCAAGCGCGATTAAACTTTTTTTTGACCTATCTCCTGCAAAAATAATTGGCGTTACTGGAACTAAAGGAAAAGGAACAACCGCTACATTAATTTATGAAATTCTTAGAAAGGCAGGATACGATGTCTATTTGGCAGGAAATATTGGGAAACCCTTTCTTGAACTCATCCCCAAGCTTAAAAAAGAAAGTTTGGTTGTGCTTGAGCTTTCCTCATTTCAGCTTATAGATATGGACGAAAGTCCCCACATCGCCGTAGTTCTTAATATCACCCAGGATCATCTCGACTGGCATAAAGATTTAAGCGAATACGTAAGTGCCAAAAAAAATATTGTCAAATTTCAGGGTAAAGACGATTTTGCAGTTATTAATTCCGATTACGAACCCCCAAAAAGTTTTTCGAAGCAAACCAAAGCTAAGGTAGTCTTTTTCTCCAAAAGACAACTTGCTGATAGGTATAAAAAGAGCCTACTTCTTAAGGGAGAACATAACTGGGAAAATGTGGCGGCGGCCGTCGCCGTTTCCGATATTCTTAAAGTTAGCGACGAGGCCGTCCTTAAGGTTTTAACGACTTTTAGGGGACTGGAGCACAGACTCGAACTGGTTGGGAAGGTCAAAGGAATAACTTTCTATAACGACTCATTTGCAACGGGTCCCCAGCCAACAATTGCCGCCATTAGGTCGTTTGATGAGCCATTGACTGTAATTTTGGGAGGGTCAGAGAAGTTCCTTGACTACAAGGGTTTGGGGGAAGAAATTTCTAAAGCAAAAAATGTAAAATTTGTAATTTTGATAGGTCAGGTAAGGCAAAAAATAAGAATTGCTATTAAGAATGCGGGGTATAAAGGAAAGATAATCGATAAAGGAAATTCATCTATGGAAGAAGTTGTTCGGGAGGCATTTTTGAATACGCCTAATGGAGGGGTTATACTTCTTTCTCCTGCCGCGGCGTCATTTGATATGTTTAGAGATTACAAGGATAGAGGAAGAAAGTTTAAATCTGCCGTGAAAGCCCTCGGCTGATATGAATGCTCGACCAATCGGTGTTTTTGACTCCGGACTTGGAGGCCTTACAGTAGTAAATGAGATAAAGAAAGCCTTGCCTTATGAAGACATAATTTATTTGGGAGATACGGCCCGGGTTCCGTATGGAACTAGAAGCAAGGAAGTCGTCAAAAAGTTTTCTTTAGAGGATGCAATATTTCTTATCACAAGAAAAGTTAAATGTTTGGTAATTGCCTGTAATACTTCCTCTGCCTTGGGGGCGAGTGAAGTAAGAAAAATTTCACCGGTTCCTGTCTTTGATGCAATTTCTCCTACAGTCAAGAAAGTAGCTACCCTCTCCTTAAGAAAAACGGGTGTGATAGGAACTAGAGGCACAATAGGAAGCCATGCATATAGGGATGCGATAAAGAAACTGAATGCAAAAAGTAAGATCATAGAACTTGCCTGTCCCCTTTTGGTGCCGGCAATTGAGGAAGGGGAAACGTCGGGGCAACTAATAAGAGCGCTCATCAGGAAATATCTGACTCCTCTTAAAAAGGAAAAAATTGACTCGCTAATTTTAGCCTGCACCCATTATCCCATTATCAAAAAAGAAATAAAACGCTTTATGGGGCAGGGGGTAGCCCTTATAGATCCCGCCGAAGAAATCGCAGCCTCCCTTTCCTTATATTTAGAGGAAAAGAATCTTTTGGCGCCCGAAAACCCAAAAGCAAAAAGAATATATTTTGTCACGGACTTAACGAGTAGATTTATAGGAGTTGCAGAAATGTTTTTGGGAGAAAGAATTAGTGGTTCGATTAAGAAGGTAAGTCTATGAGAAAAGTGAAAGTCGCCGTATTGATGGGTGGGAAATCACCCGAGCATGAGATATCTTTGATTTCAGGTCGCGAAGTAGTAAGGAATCTCGATAAATCAAAATACACCCCTCTCCCCGTAGTTATCTCAAGAGACGGAAGCAAATGGAGACTCACGGATGCAAAAAGTATCTTTTCATTACCGGACCCTATAAAAGCGAGGTCAAAGAAAAAGGAAATAGTACCACTTTCCTATAAAGAAATAACCGGGGCAAATAATTTATCCCGTGGGGTAGATGTAGCTTTTATTGCTATGCATGGTCCATACGGTGAAGACGGAACAATTCAAGGGATGCTTGAACTTTCAGGAGTTAAATATACCGGCTCTAAAGTTCTTGCAAGCGCTTTGGGAATGGACAAAATAAAATTTCGAGAGCTTCTTAAGGGGAGGAGTATTCCTATTCCCAAGTACATCGTTGTAAAAAGGGGTGAGAAGGTTCGGAACCTTAAGGAGTTGGGAAGACCCCCCTATTTCGTAAAGCCATATAACTTGGGTTCCTCGGTGGGCGCCTCTATTGCAAGGAAAAAATCCGAACTTAAGAATGCCCTCAGGTTAGCATTCGAATACGGGAATATCGCCCTTGTCGATGAATACCTCAAGGGTAAGGAGTTAACAGTCAGTGTGATAGGAAACGAGGATCCAAAAGCTCTCCCCGTTATTGAAATTAGGCCACTCAAAGGAGAATTTTTCGACTATGAATCAAAATATAGCGAAAGCGGAGCTAAGGAAATTGTCCCAGCACGTTTATCTAAAAAACTTACTAGGAAAGTTCAGCAATTGGCAATTGAGGTTTATAAAGCTATTGGGACAAGTGGTTTTGGGAGGGTGGACTTCATCTTGAAAGAAAACAAATATCCTTACGTTTTAGAAATTAACACAATACCGGGGCTTACACCAATGTCCCTTCTACCCAAAGCGGCAGCCGCCGCAGGAATTTCTTATCCAAAACTTTTGGAAAGAATTATTAAATATGCACTCGAAAAATAATTCGCTTCCTTTCAAGACTTGGATTGAGATTTCTAGGTCTTCATTACTTCACAATTTAAGTGAAATAAAGGGAATCGTAGGAGCAAAAACGAAAATTGGTTGTGTGATCAAGGCAAATGCTTATGGACACGGAATCCGTGAAGTCGTTGAAATCCTTAAAGATACAACCGATTGGTTTTGCGTGGACAATATCGAGGAAGCCCTAATAGTTAGAGAGCTTTCCAATAAACCAATTGTAATTTTGGGTTACACCCCACTTTCTCGTATGAAAGAGGCTATAGAAAAAAACATTTCAATGGTCGTATATAACCGAGAAAGTATAAATAAGATTGTAAATCTAAATCTTCCTATAAAGGCTAAATTGCACATTAAAATTGAAACCGGATTAAATAGACAGGGAGTGGGGAAAGAAGCTTTGCTTACGCTATCAAAACACATTCTTAAAAATGAAAAGAGGATGTTTTTGGAGGGTGTATCTACACACTTTGCCAATATCGAGGATACGCTTGATGCGAGTTTTGCTAATCTGCAATTAAAGAATTTAAATAAAGCAATTGCCGCGTTGAAGCGAAATGGAATCCATCCCCCTTTAATTCATTCGGCAGCAAGCGCAGGGGCAATTCTTTACCCCAAGACCCATTTCAAAATGGTAAGAATTGGAATAGCCCTTTATGGTCTTTGGCCCTCGCGAGAAACTAAAATAGCCCTTGCTACTAGAAAAAAGAAATTAATTCTTAAACCCGTTCTTTCTTGGAAGAGTATAGTTGCCCAGGTAAAGGAGATAGAGGCTGGCGAATCGGTAGGCTACGGCAGGAGCTGGTTTGCACACAGAAAAACTAAAATTGCGGTTGTTCCGGTCGGTTATTCCGATGGGTACGATAGGGGGTTGTCGAATAATTCAAGAGTTCTTATAAAAGGCAAATTCACTCCTCTCGTCGGCAGGGTCGCGATGAATATGATAGTTGTGGATGTAACCAATATTAAAAATGTTCATGTTGAGGACGAGGTTCTCTTAATGGGGCCAAGTGGGAAGGAGTCAATTTCGGCAGAAGAATTGGCTGAAAGAAGCGGTACAATTAATTATGAAATGATTGCAAGGATAAATGAAAGGATTCCCAGAGTGTTAGTTAGATAATAATGAATACAATTAATCCAATACTAAAGTGGTGGGTAACACCGAAACTTCCATATCACGACGTTTTTGAACTTCCATTTCTCAAGAATAAAAATATTTTTGGAATAGTTCGACACGTCATATCGCAATGGTTAGCTCACCCCGTTAAAAGAAGGCTGGCTAGGGGGTATTTAAAAATTCTTCAAAGGTATACAGATATTAAAGTTATTGCAGTTACCGGAAGTGCTGGTAAAACGACCACTATTCAAATGCTCGCATCAATTTTGAATCTTTCTGGGAAAACTGTTTGGTCGAAAGAAGGCGTAGACTCTGTTTACAATATTCCAAACACAATTTTAAGAATACCTTGGGGGGCAAAATTTCTAATTCTTGAAATGTCGGTAGAGTATCTTGGAGAGATGGATTTTTACTTGTGGCTTTCCCGACCTGATATCGGCGTAATTACCAATATCTATCCCACCCATACACTTTTTTTTGGCGATACCGGAGGGGTCTTCAGAGAGAAAAGTAAACTGGTAAATGGTCTTTCTAAAGAGGGGATAGCGGTTCTTAATAATGAGGACAAGTTTTTGACCAAACTAAAAGGAAAGGCAAAGACTAAAACTCTTTGGTTTGGTAATGATACTCACGTGATGTCGTCTCAAGAAAAGTTTACTAGTGATTTTAAGACAGAGTTTTTGTTAATCCTTGATCAAAACTCTAGAAAAAAAATCAAAATTTCGCTCCCAGTTTTTGGGAAACAATTTATCGGCAATGCCCTAGCCGCGGCAGCTGTAGCCTATGCTTTAAGGGTCGATGTAGACAAAATCAGGAATGGTCTCACAAATTACGACGCCCCGCCTCATAGAATGAGAGTAATAAAACACGCCTCCGGGGCGATCATTATTGACGATTCTTATAATAGTAGCCCCAGGGCTGCCATAGAGGCGCTCTCCACTCTTGAGGAGCTCCAAGGAGAGAAAGTCATAATCTTTGGAGACATGTTAGAGCTAGGAAGGTGGGAGGAGAAATACCACAGGGAGTTGGGCGAATATATTGGAAAGGCTGGCGTGGCAAACCTTATCTGTGTAGGGCATGCCTCAGAAGTTACGGCTCGCACGGCTGCTCGAATTTTGGGCCAAGAAAGAGTTTTGGTTGTACCAAATTGGAAAGAGGCAGTGAAACCGGCAAAGAAACTTTTAAGAGAAGGAATAATAGTTTTAGTTAAAGGCTCACGGAGTGTTGGCCTCGATAATCTTATTGCAAGGTTGTCTTAAAATCCTAGGTACAATATAATTCTAAAGATGGGTTCTTCAAGCTACTTATCGCTCGGCCTGGGGCTAATCATATTTTCGTTTTCCATAGCCTCGGTTTTGGTAATTCCTTTTATTGACCTTCTTTATAAATTTAAACTTACCAGGAAAAAGGAAGCGCCGAGGAAGGGTAAAGTACCGCTTTTTGACAAGCTGCACGATATTAAAGCCGGGACCCCAGTCGGGGGTGGAATTTTGATTATTGTCCTTGTTTGTCTGCTTTTTGCCTTGGTATTCCCCCTAGCTTCCTACTTGGGAGTTTTTATCAGAAGTTCCTTTGAACTAAAGACAGAGCTTTTCATCATATTTCTCACCTTCTTATCTTTTGGCCTTTTGGGACTCTCAGACGACCTGGTAAAAATTTTTGGGAAGAGCCACGCAGGAATTTTAGGTCTTTCATTTGGTCTAGGCAGGAAGCACAAATTCATTTTGCAGTGGATTTTGGGACTCTCAATAGGCTACGTGATCTATAGGTATCTTGGGATTCATATTTTACATATTCCCCTATTTGATAGGGTTTACGATTTGGGAATATGGTATATTCCTTTCACCGCTTTTGTAATAGTATCGTTTTCGAATGCTTTTAATATCACAGACGGGCTTGATGGTTTGGCTTCGGGACTTTTGGTCATTTGTCTCTTAGCATTCCTGATAATTACCCAGGGGAGACTCGATACCCCGCTTTCGATATTCATCTCCATCTGGATAGGGATAATGATGGCCTTTCTTTATTTTAATGTCTGGCCGGCGAGACTCTTTTTGGGTGACGCAGGAGCCCTTTCATTTGGAGCGACGCTGGCTGTTATCGGATTATTAACAGGAAGCTTGGTCGCTTTAGTAGTTATTGGGGGAATTTTCGTAATCGAGGCTGCGTCTTCCGCTATTCAGATTTTCGGCTGGAAATTTATGAAAAGACCTATTTTTCCATTAGCTCCTATTCACCACACATTCTTGGCAATAGGTTGGGAAGAGCCAAAAATTGTAATCAGAGCTTGGTTGGCAGGACTCATGCTGGCAATTTTCGGACTCTGGCTGGCTACAATTTGAAGTGAGAAAACTGCGTCTATCCAGACAAAAGAAAGTTTGGGACAGGACATTTCTCGTTCTTACTCTAAGCTTAACGGCTTTGGGTCTTATTGCTGTTGCCGATGCTTCAGCGCCCCAGGCATTAAGCGCCTTTAACGACAAATTTTATTTTGTAAAACAGCAAATTGTTTGGGGGGGGATAGGTCTCGTTCTTCTTTTTATTGTTTCAAAAATTCATTACTCTTTCTGGGAAAAGTTGGCTCTCCCATTACTTTTTCTAAGCATTTTAGGACTTGTTGCTGTTCTTTTTCCTTCGCTCGGAGTTTCGGCCCTGGGAGCAAGGAGGTGGATAGTAATTGGTACGGTTTCGATTCAACCCTCGGAGTTTGTGAAGCTTAGCCTGGCCATTTATTTGGCGAAAGCTTATAGCAAAGGCAAGGGACCGCTTTCTTATTTTTTGCCGCTTGTAATTGTTTTGGGGCTTATAATGCTTCAGCCAGACCTGGGCACTTTCCTGGTCGTAGGTGCCGCCTCAATGGCGCAAATTTTCGTTTCAGGGATTAGTTTACTCTACTTTTTTGGAGCGTTGGCCTTAGGGGTAACAGCAAGCTTGATTCTTGTACTCACCTCGCAGTATAGACGAGATAGGCTGCTAACCTTTTTCGAACAAACTCAGGACCCTTTAGGTAAATCCTATCATATAAGGCAGGTACTCCTTGCGCTAGGTTCAGGTGGTCTTTTCGGAGTGGGCTTGGGGGCGTCTCGGCAGAAATATCTCTTTCTGCCAGAGGCGGCGACGGATTCGGTGTTTGCGGTTGTCGCCGAGGAAGTAGGCTTTGTCGGAGCCTTGGTCGTTATTTTTCTTTTAGCAGCATTTGTTATAAAGGTCCTTATTATTGCCAAAAATGCTCCGGACAAATTTTCCCAGCTACTTACAATTGGTATAGCTTCCTGGATTGGGGGTCAAATATTTTTAAATATTGGCTCAATGGTCGCCCTGACCCCCCTTACTGGTGTACCTTTGCCTTTTTTTTCTTATGGGGGGAGCGCCCTAACCATGATCTTGGTTGCAGCTGGTATACTACTTAATATTTCTAAACATGCCAAAAACTGAAGGAGAAAGAAAAATTGTAAAGATTGTCCTTACGGGTGGACACGCGGCAACGACGGCACTTTCGGTTATCGAAGAACTAAATAAGCAAGGCCCCCAAACTAATTTTTGGGATATTTACTGGATAGGGCCAAAAAGTGCCATCGAGGGAAAAAAAGTTGTGCCTATTGAAGAGTCGATTTTCCCCAGAATGGGAGTAAAACTTCGCCCGATTATTAGCGGGAGGCTACAGATGCGATTTACATCTTGGACAATTCCGTCGTTCTTTAAAATTCCTCTAGGTTTTTTCTTTGCGTTTTGGGAATTATCTAAAATTAATCCCGATGTAATTCTTTCATTCGGAGGTTTTGCAGCATTCCCAGTAGTTTTGGCCGGATATCTAAGGAGGATACCGGTTATTGTTCATGAACAAACAGTAGCCGTAGGTAGAGCCAATAAGTACTCGGCATATTTTGCACAGAGGATTGCACTGGCGAGAGTTGAGAGTATGAAATATTTCCCCCAAGAAAAGTGTATTGTGACGGGCAATCCTACTATGGCCCAAATTTCGCTAGTTACTCCCAAAAATAAGTTAGTGTCCCCCCCGACAATATTTGTAACTGGAGGTTCAAGAGGATCGCTAACAATAAATAGCCTAATTGAGGGAGTTCTACCCAAACTCCTTACCAAGTTTAAACTGATTCACCACACAGGGCCGATGGATTACAAAAAGTTTTCAAGGTTAAAGCACGACTTACCCGGGGAATTAAAGGAAAAATATCAAATATTTGCCCAAATAGATCCTATGCAAATGGGTGAAGTATACAAGCGTGCGGATCTAGTTATTGCCCGGGCTGGTGCAAATACAGTTTCCGAGATTATGATTACAAAAATTCCCTCAATTCTTATCCCGATTCCCTGGAGCTATGAAGATGAACAGACGAAGAACGCCAAGTTCGCCGAGGAATTTGGAATTGCCAAGGTGTTAAGACAAGACACCCTAACGTCTAATATTCTTTTTAAAGAGGTTCTATATATGGTCAGGAATTGGGACTATTTCGCTCTAAAAACTAGACACAAAATTAGCCCGGATACGGGCGCCTCCAAGAAATTGGTCGATCTGATTAAGGAGTACGTTTAAAGTGAAGACTGTTATAAAGCTAATTTTAGGAGTTCTTGTTCTTATAGTATTAACCATCTTTGTATCAAGAATTCTGAAAATTGGGGATATAACCTGTAGTAGTCAATTTGGACCTTGCAACGTAACCATCTTTGCTAAACTTGAGAATCTCGAGGGCCTACCGTTTCACCAGGCGAAAGTTGGGATATCCGAAATATTAGCTCACGAGGTCTTAGTCAAAGATTTTTCTATCCAATTTTATCTACCAAATCGCCTAAGTGTTAACTTAATAGAAAGGAAGCCCCAATTCGCAGTCGTAAGATCTGACACGAAAGCTCTTGCGTTAGTTGATGCGGAAGGGTATATAGTTTCTATTGAAGAGGCGTCAAATCTGCCCCAAATCGTAATTCCGGAAGGCATCGGGAGTGTTGGAGAGAAAGTTAGTCAAGAGAACTTTTTTGCACTCTTAATTTTGGCTGACTTATTTTCTTTCTATCAGGTTAAAGTTGGTGTCGTCGAGAATGGGGCGTTATATATTTTCCTTAATGACGGAACAAAAGTAATCTTTCCTCTTGAAGGTGATCGTGAAATACTAATTTCATCTTTAGCTTTAGTTCTAAAAAGATACGAGGGGGTAGACGTCAAGCCAAGAGAGATAGACTTAAGATTCAAAAATCCAGTTCTACGGGAGTGAAAAATAATCTACAATATTAAATATGGCTAAAAATCGAATAGTCGCGGCAGTTGAGCTCGGGTCTTCTAAAGTGGCGACTTTGATTGCTCAAGTCGTTACCGACCCGACCACCTTTGAGGTAAGTATTAATATCGTAGGGGTTGCAGCGGTTCCCTCTCGTGGAGTGAAAAAAGGCCAGATAGTTGATATTGAAGAGACTGTTGAGGTGGCAATTGCTTCTATTGAGGCGGCTGAGAGGATGGCGGGATACAATCTCGACAGTGCATATATTGCCGTTTCCGGGGCACATATGGCATCACAAAATTCCCACGGAGTCGTTGCTGTTTCGGATCCTGATGGGGAGATAACCCAAGACGACGTTGACCGTGTGATTGAAGGAGCTTCGGCAGTTTCGCTTCCTTCTTCTCGAGAGGTCATTCATGTGGTTCCCCGCGAGTTTATTGTTGACGGAGAGGCTGGAGTGAAAGACGCGATTGGAATGAGCGGAGTGAGACTTGAAGTCGACACCCACATAATTACAGCGTCCTTTGCAGCCATCAAAAATTTGAGGAAGGCGGCTAAAGAGGTTGGAATAGAGACAGAAGGATTGGTTTTTTCCGCTTTAGCATCAGCTGAAGCTATTCTTTCGAGTACCGAGAAAGAGTTGGGGTGCGTGGTAGTCGATATTGGTGGTGGAACGACTTCGGTAGCTGCATTTATCGACGGAGCGATTACCTATTCTGGAGTTATTCCGATTGGTGCCAAGAATGTAACCAATGATTTAGCTATAGGTTTAAGGGTGTCCTTGGAGTCGGCGGAAAAAATTAAAGTTTTTCTTTCGGATTCGGCAAAAAAAGACAAGAAGACAAAGGAAGAAGGAGACACTTTGGATTTAGAAAGCTTAGGTGTTCCCGAGGTAAAGAATGTTTCAAAAAGAACCCTGGTAGATGGAATTATAAGGCCGCGCTTGAATGAAATTTTTACAATGGTGCGACTTGAGCTTGATAAAGCGGACGTTGCCAATAGAGTTCCCTCTGGAGTTGTGGTAACGGGCGGAGGAGCAGAAACCGTAGGCATAGAAGATGCAGCACGTCGAATGCTTTCACTGCCTGTTAGAATTGGGAAACCAAAAGGTATTGGAGGCCTCATTGATGACGTAATTAATCCTTCTTTTTCGACTTGCGTTGGCTTGATTCTTTATGGAGCTAACGAGCCGGGAAAAGAGGGCTTGACAAGTATAGGCAAAAGAATAAAACTACCCACAAAAGGGATAGCTGGAAAGTTAGTCGAAGCTATCAAAAACCTCTTGCCCTAAGTACTTGTAAAAATTCCCTGCCTTGTATACAATCGTCTGACTTAGTTTTAGATATTCATGGCGCTCGTTAAACCAGATTCAGCAAGAATTGCGAAGATTAAAGTAATTGGAGTTGGCGGTGGTGGGGGAAACGCCGTTTCCTCAATGCTTGAGACAAATAGCGTTAACGGCGTGGAGTTTATTGCAGTTAATACCGACGCGCAGGTTCTTCTTGCCAATAAAGCTCCGACAAAACTTCAAATTGGAGAAAAGCTGACTAAGGGGTTAGGGGTAGGGGGAGACCCGCAGCAGGGTCAACAGGCAGCAGAAGAATCGACCGAAAAAATAAAAGAACTGTTATTAGACTCCGACATGGTTTTTATTACGGGAGGAATGGGAGGAGGAACCGGGACGGGGGCGGCTCCTGTTATCGCAAAACTAGCAAAGGAGTCCGGAGCCCTAACTGTGGGTATTGTAACTAAACCTTTTGCTTTTGAAGGTACAAGAAGAATGGTAATCGCCGAGGACGGTGTTGAGAAATTGAGAGAGTCGGTTGACACATTAATTGTTATTCCAAATCAGAGGTTGATGGATGTGATTGATAGGAAAATGACACTTCTTGAAGCCTTTAAAGTGGTTGACTCGGTTCTGGGGCAGGCGGTTGGCGGGATTGCCGATATTATTACGACTCCGGGGCTAATTAACGTCGACTTTGCTGACGTTAGAACCATCATGCAAAATGCTGGAACAGCTCTTCTGGGAATTGGAACTGGTGTTGGAGAAAATCGAGCTCAAATGGCCGCACGTGCCGCGGTATCCTCGCCGCTTCTTGACCTCTCTATCGAGGGAGCAAGAGGGGTACTCTTTAATGTTGCGGGGGGTGCCGACTTAACAATGTTTGAAGTGGACGAAGCTGCAAGGATTATTTCAAGCTCGGCTGACGCTGACGCCAATATTATTTTCGGGGCCGTTATTAAAGACGAACTTGTTGACCAGGTAAGAATTACGGTAATTGCCACTGGGTTTGACGAAACAAGAGCACGACTTGCACAAATCTCCCAGCCAAAACCAGAACCTCCGGTAATTCAGGGGGTAGTGAGTGAGAGGCGGGAAGCTCCCGGCCCGCAAGCCCTAGAGGCCCAGGGGGACGAGGAAGAGGAAGAAGAAAAAAGGCCGCCAGAGGAGCCACCGGAGGAGGAAGAAGAACAAGATATGTTTGGCGAGAAATTTGAAATCCCGGCCTTCCTTCGCAAAATCCACTAGGCTATGACTCATGAATTTATTCCGAATGCTGAGCTTAGAGAATACCAGGTATTCCCAGTTGAAGGGGGAAAAATAGGATTCCGTAATCCCCAAACGGACGAAACTTTTGTTCTAGCCCCATCGGATGCTCTGGATTTGTATATCCGAAGCCATACGGACCCCGATTCCGGGAAAATCTTGATTGACAAAGGGCAAGCGATAAGCATTCTTCTCGTATCCCGCTTTTCAACGATAACCACCCGGGGTTTGAATCCGGATAATCCATATTTTTACGAGGAGTATCCCAAGGTACAACCGAGATTGAATGCTTTGGCAGAGATAGGCGCCTCGGAGACCGACGCAGCGTTGGATTTTAATGAGGTATTGGAAAAACATATGGTTGCTTTCAAATAGATCCCGGCTCTTCCTTCGCAAAATCCACAAAATTGACGTATATAATATAGTTAGCCTATGGAAGACGAAGAATATTTAGATATTGTAGATAGGAACGATAAAGTCGTCGGTCGTGATACAAGGAACAATATCTGGAAGAGGGGGCTTGAGCATAATGTCCGGGTGGTTAATATTTTTGTTTTAAACGCCGAAAATAAAATATTATTACCGACACGGTCAATGAAGAAAAAAATCTTTCCCGGATGTTACGACTTTTCGTGCGGAGAGCATGTTCGTTCGGGAGAGAGTTATCTTGAGGCAGCCAAGCGGGGGTTAAACGAGGAATTGAGTATTAAAGAAGCTAAGATTCAGGAATTGGGAAAAATGACTCCAAAAGACGGTGTTGGGTGTTTTGCTATGGTTTACAGAGTCGACATTGCCGACGATATCGGAGAATTTAATAAACAGGAAATCGACAAACTAGAATGGTTGGATGTAGTTACAATTACTGCTATGGCTAAAGCTCACCCTGAAAATTTTAAGAGGGGAATATTAGAAACGATAACGAAATTTTCCGCTCTCCTTCGCAAAATCCACTAGGTTTGTTGTAGAATAAGTTCAATATGGCCGCCAAAAAGCCTTTTTTTGATGCTGTTGACCCCAAGGTAGACTTTCCTTCTTTGGAGAAGGAGACCCTGAAAGAATGGGAAACTACGGGAATGGTTAAGAAGTATAGAGAAAGAAACAAAAACTCTACTAAAAACTTCTCTTTCTTGGACGGACCCATTACAGCCAACAATCCCATGGGAGTTCACCATGCATGGGGGAGGACCTATAAAGATCTCTGGCAGCGTTTCTATAACATGCGGGGATTTAAGCAAAGATTTCAGAATGGTTTTGATTGTCAAGGTCTTTGGGTTGAGGTAGAAGTTGAAAAAGAATTAGGGTTAAAGAATAAAAGAGATATAGAGAATTTAGTATCCGGTGACAAGAAAGCTTCAATTGCGCGCTTTGTAGAGCTTTGTAAGGAGAGGGCAAAAAAATATGCCGGAATTCAAACCGAGCAATCAAAACGCTTGGGCTATTTTATGGATTGGGATAACTCCTACTACACCCTCTCGGATGAGAATAACTACATGATTTGGCACTTTCTTAAAATGTGCCATGAACGCGGTCTTATTTATAAAGGACGAGATTCAGTTCCCTGGTGTCCCCGTTGCGGGACCGCAATTTCCCAGCACGAGATGCTCACAGAAGATTATAAAGAGGCAACTCACGATTCCGTCTACATCGAATATCCGATCAAGGGCAGGAGAAATGAGTATCTTTTAGTTTGGACTACGACTCCCTGGACCCTTCCAGGAAATGTAGCTGTCGCAATCGACGCTGACAAAGATTATGTCGTTGCAACTGGGAAAGTTGCGGGAAATAAATATTATCTCCTTGAATTTGCGGCGAAGCGATTAGGGCTTACTCTAGAAAAGAAATTGAAAGGTCGAGAGTTAGCTGGATTCAAATATGAATCTCCATTCGATAGTTTAGTCAGGGTAAAAAAATCACTTGGAAAATATGTTCATGAAGTAGTTGCGACCGATGAAAAAATTCTGCCGGTCAGCGAAGAGGAAGGAACAGGCCTTGTGCACGTTGCCCCTGGAGCCGGAAGCGAAGACTTTCAACTTGGAAAGAAACTAAAACTTCCGGTGATCGAGCTTATAGACGAGGAAGCAACTTATCTTTCGGATTTGGGCGAATTCTCGGGTAAAAATGCAAAAGAGCACCCTGAAGTAATTCTTGATTACATCAAAGATAAAGAAGGAGGCAGGTACTTTTTCGACATTGTTTCTTACAGACACAGATACCCGGCCTGCTGGCGCTGCAAGACCGAGCTTGTTTGGAGGGTGGTGGATGAATGGTACATCGCGATGGATGGGTTGAGAGAGCAAATGATGGAAGTCACAAAGAAAATAAACTGGTTGCCAAAATTCGGACTGGATAGGGAATTAGACTGGTTGAAAAATATGCACGATTGGCTTATATCAAAAAAGCGTTATTGGGGTTTGGCTCTTCCCATTTGGGTATGTGGCAAATGTGGAAACTTTGAAGTGATTGGCGGAAAGGATGAATTAAGGCAAAAAGCGACAGAGGGTTGGGATAAATTTGAGGGCAAATCTCCTCACAAGCCGTGGATCGACGAAGTGAAAATAAAGTGCTCAAAGTGTGGGGAGGTTATGGAAAGAATACAGGATGTAGGAAATCCATGGCTTGACGCGGGGATTGTTTCATTCTCCACGGTTTCGGTTGACAATAAAAGTGCCCCGCTTTACTTAACAGACAAAAAAGAGTTTGAGAAGTGGTATCCGGCTGACTTTATCACAGAAAGCTTTCCGGGACAGTTTAAAAATTGGTTTTACTCACTTTTGGCGATGAGTACTGTCTTAGAAAATCGTGAACCCTTTAAATCCGTTTTGGGTTTTGCGACGCTTTTTGGAGAAGACGGCCGTCCAATGCATAAATCATGGGGGAATGCAATCGAATTCAATGAAGGCGCAGACAAAATTGGAGTCGATGTCATGCGCTGGATGTATGTTCGACAGAACCCATCAGAGAATCTTATATTCGGATATCATGTTGCTGATGAAACAAGAAGGAGATTTCATCTAAAACTCTGGAACGTCTATAACTTCTTTGTCACCTATGCGAATCTTGATAGATGGAAGCCATCAAAAACTAGAAAACTCCCTGCCCCGCCGGCAGGCGGGAAAAACTCAAATCTGACGCCACTTGATAAATGGATCCTCTCGAGACTCAACCAAACTATTAAGGAAGTAACAGAATCCCTTGAGAAATATGATGCTTATCAAGCGAGTGGGGCCATTGAGGCATTTGTCGATGATTTATCTCTTTGGTACGTTAGGCGTTCCCGAGATAGAATAGGTCCAGCCGCGGAGTCCGAAAAAGATAAAGATATATTCTATACAACTTGTCACTTGCTACTTGTTACCTTAACCAAACTTCTTGCTCCATTTACCCCTTTCATTGCTGAAATAATTTATAAAAATTTGTCAGAGGAAGAATCGGTCCATTTGTCGGATTGGCCAAAAGCCGCTGATGTTGACGCCAAATTAATTAGTGATATGCAGAATCTTAGGCTAGTCGTAGAGAAAGTTCACTCAATTAGAAAAGAAAAGGGAATTCCAGTTAGACAACCATTAGCTTATTTAGAAACTTCTGCTCCATTCGAAATTGGTAATAATCTCAGGACTTATTTATTAGATGAGTTAAATATAAAAAAATGGACCTTAAAGAAGGGGAAAACGTTAAATAACAAACTAGATACTAAAATAACACCTGAACTCGAAGAGGAAGCTAAAACTCGAGAACTTATTAGAGATATTCAGGAAGAAAGGAAAAAAATGGGTATGGATCTTACCCAAAAGATAAACGTTTCTACACCATGGCTGCCAATGAACAAATATCTTATTCAAAGAGTAACATCTAAAGCTATAATTGGCAAATTGACAAAAGGAGATTTCAAGGTAAGCAAATTGAGTTAGGATGAAAGGTTTTTCAATCTCACGCCGCTTTGACTATATCCTCTTATTCGCAGCAATTTTTTTGGTAGTCTTTGGTGTGGTTAACCTTCGCTCTCTGGCTCCTTCTCTTTTCCCTGTATATTTTTTATATTTGGCACTCGCGGTGGTTGCCTTTATTATATTCTCTCATATCGATTTTGAAATTCTCTCGCTTTTTTCAAAACATCTGTATATACTCTCGATTCTTCTTCTTTTGGCTCCGCTTTTGATTGGACAAGTTACCAGGGGTGCAATTCGTTGGATACCAATTGGACCTCTTACTATTCAGCCGGCGGAAATAGTTAGACCGCTTTTAATTATTTATTTCGCCAACTACCTAACATCCCAGAAGATTGACTTAAAAAGATTTATAAATACTCTAATCTTACTTACCCTGCCCGCTTTTCTTATTTTGGTACAACCCTCACTCGGGGTGGCGATATTGACACTAGTTGGCTTTATAGGCGTAGTACTAGCTTCGGAAATAAACAAAAAATTGTTGCTTTTTGGGGGACTAATACTTATAGTAATCGTGCCGCTTGCCTGGCAGGCTCTTGCCCCTTATCAAAAAGCAAGAATAATTACTTTCATAAATCCCGGCAGCGACCCCTATGGAGCGGGATACAATAGCTTGCAAGCGATGATTTCTGTTGGCTCTGGAAAGCTTACCGGTAGGGGATTGGGGCGGGGGGTTCAAACACAACTAGCATTCCTGCCCGAGCGGCACACGGACTTTATTTTTGCTTCAATTGCCGAGGAGATGGGTCTAGTTGGAGCAGGACTAATCCTGGTAGGCCTTTTTGCGGTTTTTTGGAGGATTTCAAGCGTAATTTCAGATCCTAGAAGTTTTGCGGCGAGGGCGTATACGGCAGGAATTTTTTTAACTCTTTTTGCCCAAACATTTGTGCATATCGGGATGAATATGGGTATTCTACCCATAACCGGTGTTCCCTTACCACTTGTTTCAGGAGGAGGATCGTCGCTTCTTGCCACCAGCATTTCGCTTGCGATAGTAACTTCCTGTCGGAAACAAATTCAATCTTGAGTTTGCCTGCCCTTCAGGTTAAAATTGCGATGAATATGGCTAAATATGCAGTAATACGGCTTGGCGGTCATCAATATAAAGTTTCGGAAAAAGAAGAAATTTTAGTCGATAGGATAGAGGATGAGGTCGCTCCTGAGGTTTTGTTGGTTGTGGATTCAGAAAAAGTTTCCGTCGGAAAACCAAAAGTCGTCGGCGCAAAGGTAGCTCTAAAAAAGATTGCAGACGTTAAAGGAGAAAAAATTGACGTCATAAAATTCAGAGCTAAATCAAGATACAGGAAACATATAGGATTTCGTCCCCAATTCTCAAGGCTACTTGTAGAGAAAATATCTCTCTGAAAATATATCAAATTGCCTCTTTCTAGTCTCTTGACAGCTGTGAAAATATCCATTATATTGATTGCAATTTCAAAAAATTACTATGTCTACGCATAAACAAGGCGGTAAAGCATCTCAACACGTTTCCCCAGCTGGAAAAAGGCTTGGAATGAAAGTGTCAAATGGAGAAAGTGTTGGAGCGGGAGAAATATTGATTAGACAAAGAGGTACTAAATTTCATGCAGGTACCGGTGCCAAAAAAGGTCGAGACCACACGATTTATTCGGTGCGGGTTGGGAAAGTGAAAATGAGCCAAAAATATGGGAAAGGCATAATTTCAATAACATAATATGGCAGAAGAAGTAGTTCAGATAGACGTAAACGAGCTCCAACCAAATCCTCTCCAGCCGCGTGGTGCAATTACTCCAGAATCCCTGGTAGATCTAGTTGATTCTATTAAAGAACACGGAATACTTGAGCCCCTGGTTGTTGCTAAGACACCAGCCGGATATCAAATAATTGCGGGGGAGAGAAGATGGCGCGCTTCGAAGTTGGCGGGATTACCGTTTGTCCCAGCACTAATAAGGGAAACATCGCCCAAGGGGATGCTTGAGATGGCACTAGTTGAAAACGTTCAGAGGATTGACCTTAATCCACTCGATCGGGCGAAGGGATTCGAAAGATTAATTCATGAGTTTGGTCTCACAACGAGCGAGATTGCAGTAAGAATCGGAAAGAGCGTTGCTTACGTTTCAAACTCAATAAGGCTTCTTTCTTTGCCAGACGCCCTGAAGGATGGTCTTCTTTCTGGTTTAATATCGGAGGGTCACGCAAGAGCCCTGGCGGCCGTGGATGACCAGGGGCTTATGCTTGAGGCTTATAAGATAATTTTGCGGGAAAGTGGGTCTGTGAGGCGGGCTGAGGAATTAGCGAGGAGAATGAAAGCAAAGTCTCAACAGTCGACAAAAACGGTTGGGGTTAGACAAGACCAGTTAAGGGTAGTCTCGGAGGAGCTAGACAAAATGCAGGAGGAGATGCAAAAGAAATTGAACGACGGAATTTCCGAAGATATTAGGAAATCAACCGTTAAATTAGTTCGCTCAAGGCGCGAAACAAAAATCAGTATCGTATTTAAGGGTGGTTTGGAGGAAACAGAGGAAAGGCTTCAAAAAGTTCATAGAGCCATTACCTCGATTTAACTTTTAGATAGAATATTCAACTTTTGCAACTATTCCCAAGTTTTTAGGTGGCCAATAGATGAACCAGCTCTTTCCGGTAATAGCCTCCTTGGGAACAAATCCCCAGGCTCTTGAATCGGACGAGGAGCCACGATTATCTCCCATGACAAAGTATTCTCCGCTTGGAACTTCCTTTTCCTCCCCATCTTTAAGGAAAACTCCTGAAAAGGTTTGGGTGCCGGAAGCTAAATAATCCTCTCTCACTACCTTTCCATTTACCCAAAAAAGGCCGTCTTTTACCATAATCCTCTCCCCGGGTAAACCCATTATTCTTTTAATGAATTCTTTTCCTTTATCGGTTGGTGCTGTAGCTTCAAAAACAATCACATCACCTCGCTGGGGTTCATTGAATCTGTAGCTTACTTTGTCGGTCAAAAGTAGTTCGTTGTCTGGGTAATTGGGTTGCATGGAGTTGCCGTCAATTCTATGGGGTTGCAAGATCAGAAGATAAAAGAAAAGAAATATTGCTACGGCAAAAACAATTACCTCCAAAAAGTCCAAAAAAAAAGCTCCCAGACGTTTTAGAAACATGAATTAATTATATTCGTGTCCAAACTTAAGTTACAAGGGGTTAAATGAGAATGGCCCACTGGCGTGGTAAAATATGCATATTGGTCGCTTGGCTCAGTGGTAGAGCGCTTCGTTCACATCGAAGAGGTCGCAGGTTCGATCCCTGCAGCGACCACTTTTAAAGTACCAGAGGGGGCCTGATGGACGATTGTCCACTTCGACCCCCCCTTTGGGGACTTAAATTTCTTTCCCCGTACGGTGCTTACGGCCAGGCTTCCAGGAAGGCGAGCATGACCCTGGCGCTGTTGGTGGCCGCGATGCCGAAGAATGTCCCGATCTCGTTCTCTCCTGGGCCGCCTCCGGCAAGATCGGAGAGGCTCCGGAAGATGATGAACGGAACATGCTTGTCGGTAGCCACGTGGGCAACGGCTGAGCTTTCCATGTCCAGGGAGTCAGCCCGCCAGACGTCCCAGACATAGCTTCGGTATTCCGCATTGTCCACGAAAGTGGGCCCGGCTACGCCGTTTCCACCGACCCTGACGACCGGCGTTTCACTGAGACAGTGGTCTGCATCGACACACCGTTCGAGCTCGATGCTGGTGGCCACCTGTTGGGCGACTTGGAGCATGGTTGGGTCGGCGTTCCACCAGCACATCGTAGTCTCGAGGTCGGGCGGAGACCCTGGCAGAACGACATCGGGACAGCTGGGAAACATCATCCCGAAGTTGGGTGCTATCGGCGTGACCCAGGGCGGGGGAGCGAAGCCGCCGGACGTCTCTCGGGCGAAGTAGTTCTCTTGGTACTCAGCCCACCTCGCAGGCACAGCCACGTCGCCGATTCGAAGATCCGGGTTGACGCCGCCCGCTATACCCGAAAACACGATGTGTGTGATGTTGAACCGCTCGATCAGCGTGGTCACCGCCTGCGTTGCGTTGACCATCGAAACCCCACTGATCGTCATGAGAACGTCGTGCCCAGCAAGCGTTCCCATGTACACGGTTCGGCCGTCGACGACTAGGGTTTCCTCGATGTTGCCCTCGTCCCTGAAAGCGTAGAGTTCGCCGTCAAAGGCAGAAATCAGGGCGATACGAGGGGTGTCATCGAGCTTCAACGGTACGGCTGTTGGTGCAGGAATCTGGGTAGGCATCGGAGTAGGGTAGACAACGATAACCTCCACCTGCACAGGCGGCTGGGCTTGCGGTTGAGCAGAGGCTCCGCATCCGGCAGTAAGTACCGCCAGGATTCCCAGCACGAACAGGACCCTCCATTTGCGAGACATTGTTGCTTCCTCCAGTTTGAGTGTAAGCGGTCCCTATTTGTAAAAGGGCAATCCTCCTTTTTGCTGCTAGGATTTTCTACCTTCGGGACCTAGAAAAGGTAGACTGCAGCAGGATAGTCTCAAGGTTTTTCCTAAAGTGTATCCTGCTGAAGACTACTCGTGACGTTTCGGATTACGTTGAAAATCATATTCTTGTCTACTCCGAGTTGTTGTCCTATTTCCTCATTGTTAGAGTACAAGAGCGTATTGCCGTTTCTCATGAGTGCTAATTCCACGATTTTCCTTTCTGGTTCAGATAGTCCTTGGGGTAACTTCCTCATTCTTAGAAGTAAGTATCTCGGAGAGTTTCTTACCACTGCTGCTCCGGAGGCGTAGCGGTATTTTCCGTCTCGTAGGAGCTCGTCAACAATTTCTCTAATTGACCTTTCGGGAGTTGCTCCGTTTCGAGTCTGTATAAGTTTTTCAATCGCTCGGTTTAAGGCGTATCCCAACTTGATTCGATCCACCCTAATTTGTTTGGCTACTCCCATGAGCCCTCTCCCGTCGGGGTAATATCCCATTACGGCAAGGGAGGCTATCTTTTCGATCGGGTCACATTCATCAACAGTTGCGATAACAGAGGGCAGAGAAAGATGTAGAGTGGCTTGCTTGAGTCTTGTTCTAGGCTTTGATCGTACGGCAGTCGCGTCATTTTCATCCAAAGGCTTGGCCGTATGCAGTTCATGGATTGCCACGCCCGAGAAGGATTGGTGGAAATTTGAGCGGTACCAAAAAGATTTTAGGGCCCTGTTTAGTTGAGCTTTATTTATACTGTTTAGGGTTGTAAAATCTTCCCCTCTTTCCGGTCTCCATAAGTACCAGACGGCGTGAGCAACCAGGTCTTTGCCTGCATCTATAAAATCCGGGATTCTTTCGTAACGACCTGTATCTCGAGCGACACGAAGGGCGAAATTTTCGGCTAGAGGGTAATAAGTACCTTCTAACTCTGCCATTTGTGAAAGTCGCCGAGCAAGCTCATTAAAAGATATCGTTATTTGGGAAAAATCTACCAAGTCGTAGTAGATGTCGTTTATATCACCCTTATTGGGAGGTCTTCCACGAAGACGGAAGACTCTATTTACTGAAGGCTTAATTTCTAAAACTCCGCGCCATTCTGGAGAGGCGTTTCTAGCTTCTGCTATTTCGGCAAGTTCCCGAAAATCGGAGGTAACTCGAAATTCTACACTCATTAAAACTAAAAAACCCGAACACAACAGTCCGGGTACCTTTTTTAAGCCCTGTTTCTTATATTTTTCTCCGGCTTAATCTGAGATATTGCGCTGTTGTGAAAACATATTAACCTTAGCAATTGCCCTTACCCCTGTCAAGAAGAAGAAATGTCCTATATTGTGGTCTCTTTGAAAATTGGAAGTTCGGCCAAGTAAATAAAATTCTCAATTTCGTCAAATTGTTTTTCTCCCTGCCTTATGATTGCAACAGTTGCCACAACCTTTGCTCCAATTTTATCCATCAGGTATTTAATCATTCTTATCGTTACTCCGGTTGAGACCACATCGTCTACAATTACAACTTTTTTTCCAGAGAGCATTTCTTTATCAGCCCCGTCAATAACAAGGGGCCTTACGTGTTTGGGGAAGTGGGAAAGAGGCTTGAGAATAGTTGGGGAGGCCATATAAGGTTTGACGCTCTTTCTGCATATTACATATTTTTTGTGTCTTAATTTAGTTGCCAGTTCATGAATAAGTGGAACCACCTTTACTTCGGGTCCCACGAGATAATCAAATTTATATTTTTTTAGTCTTTTTGAAAGTTCAGTAGCCACTTTTTCGGTCAGCTCTGCATCCCCCAAAATGTTAAAGCTAGCAATTTTGGTGTTCTTGGAAATGGGGATTAGGGGAAGTTTGCGAGTTAGACCACAGATTTTTAACCCGAAATACTCTAACATTTACAAGATGATAGCACTTTTTTAGGTGCCGCGGGCATGAGGAGAAATATTATCTCTGAGCCAAACACCGATGGGAATTTCGATAGTCTTTCCGTCTTTAACCGCTAAAACTTTATTGTCCATCCACTCGGGTCTTCCAGTTTGTAATGGGGTATCAACTTTAAAAGAAGGGTGATCTGGTTCAATAACTCCTATACTTCGGCCTATTTGTCCGGCTTGGCCTGCCCGGTTTTCAGGATATGACACCTCATTTAGCTTAACAAGACACTTTTGAAAGTCAAGTAGTTTTTTTGATATACTTTTATAGATGAGTATCGGTGTTGGAAAGCCCCTCTTTTTGTTTCTCTGGTTTGTGACACTTCTAATTGCCCCTTTGACAATCCTTAGTCTTACCCCTCCCGGTTCCATCGATAACCCAACTTTAATTACCAACTTTTTCCAAAGACTAACGGGATTAGCCGCATTTATACTCTTGTTTTGGCAAATAATACTGGGCTCATATATGACTTTATTAACAGAAAAATTAGGGGGTTGGGTCTTTAAGTTTCATACGACCCAAGGGCTTTTTATATACGGATTAATTCTTATCCACCCAATGCTCTATACACTTTTCAACTACTTTAATTTGGGCATTTTTAATCCTTTATTTACAATTTTCCCGATGTCACTGACAGGAAGAGAGCTTTGGATAAGCTTTGGCAGATTCGCTTTTTTACTTCTTACTGTCGGAGTTGCCGCTGGTTATTTTCGAACAAAACCCTTTTTTAGAGAAAAGTGGAGGAGTTTGCACATCCTCAATTATGTTGCATTCCTTTTCGTCGCAGTCCACGCCTATTTCACTGGAACAGATGCCTGGACGCCCCCCTTTTCGTGGTTTTATTGGTTTGCTGTTTTAATAGTAGGCTTGACAATTTTAAGACGACTTTATAGAAAATATTTTCTTCCCAAGAAAGAATACGTTTAGGAGCTAAAGAGACGGTGTGATTGTGTCGGTACCTGAGGCCGGCTCAAAAGTGGGAGTGGGAGATGGCGACGGGGTAGGAGATGTTGTAGGAATAGGGTTGGAGGCTGACGGTAAAAGTTCTGTGTCGTTAGCGCTGGCTACCACTAATGTACGTGTTGCCTTGTAATACTTTCCAGTTGCAAAAATTCTTCTTCCGACATAAGGGGAAAGCTTTATGTTTTCTGGTACTTGAAGGGTGATTGCTTCAGATGCGGTCGTCACCAAATAGTATTTACCTGTTGCTTCCGAATAGCGTAAAGTCCCTGTATAGGCGGTTTCTTTCCAAACCTCAGGGGTAGGAACGAGAGGCGTAGCCGGTTCGGGGTTATATTGGAAAAATGGGATAGTAAATGGCAATACAAATTTACCTAGCCCAAGTGTTAAGCTTGTGACAACCAAAGCGACCGCAATGGCCGTGAGGGGACGCACCCGGAAACTGAAAAATATTCCTTCATTCTCAATGACCTTTTTCCACCACTTTTTGATGTAGGTTATTGGGTTTCTTACCTTAACATCGACAATCGGAGGGTCCTTCTCTTTGGGGGTTTGTGCCATATAAATTCAGTTTAGTTAGACTGCCGTAAAAGTGCAATGACGTTCTCCCCGCCCTAAAAGATTGTTATAATTTGGCAATGAAGGTGTCAATTTGCTTAACCGTCTTAAACGCAGAGAAAATAATAAGTCCACTTCTGGATTCGTTACTAGGACAAACTAAAAGAACAGAAGAAATAGTGGTGGTTGACGGGGGATCTAGGGATAAAACTATTGAGATTCTGAAACATTATCAAAAGAAAGATGGGAGAATTAAGCTTCTCCTTGAGAATTGTTTAAGGGCAAGAGGCAGAAATTTGGCCGTTGAAATTGCCGATAGCGAGATAATAGCTATGACCGACGCTGGTTGTATTGCTAAAAAGGATTGGTTGGAAAAGATTACAGCACCTTTTAACGACCCAGACGTAGATATTGTTGCTGGATTATACGAGATGATAGGGGAGAGCCCTATGCAAAAAGCTTTAGGCTGCTTTCTTGGATTTCCTGCCTCAAAATTCGACAAAGATTTTCTACCCACGGCAAGGTCGATGGCTTTTAGAAAAGAAGCTTGGGAGACTGTTGGGGGATTCCCGGAAAGGGAGGAGAATTCGGCTGAAGATTCGGAATTCAACACAAAGGCAATTAAGCTGGGGCTAAAGTATTCACGCGTGAAAGATGCGATAGTGGAGTGGGGGACACCGGGGACTTTAAGGGAGGGGTTAAAAACTATGGAGGATTATGCCAGATGGGACGCCCGATACGGAAATTGGTGGCACCCAACCCAAAAGCTTTCGTCGCACAATATCCATGTTCTTTCAATCTTCGGGCGATATATATTTGGTTGTTTAATATTAATTTTATCTTTTGCAAACCCTTCACTCCCCGTCATACTTTTGATACTTGTCATACTTTACCTTCTGTGGGCTTATAAGAAGGTCAATTTAGAATTTAAAGATTGGGAGATTAGTATTTGGGGACCGGTGATTCAAATTTCATCGGATTTTGCCGTAATGGCAGGGTTTTTGAAAGGTATAATAGGAAAATAATGGGGTATTTAAGAGACATTGTAAAAGGGGTTTCCTGGCTTGGTGGACTCAAGGCCATCTCGCGAGCAATTGCCTTTGCTAAGACAGCGATTCTTGCGAGAGTTCTTATTCCTGCTCAATTCGGACTCTTTGGAATAGCTTCTTTAGTTTTAGAACTTCTTGAGATTTTAACAGAAACGGGTGTAAATGTGGTTCTAATGCAGGAGAAGAAAAACATGGATACCTATATCAACACAGCCTGGATTTTTTCTATTGCCCGGGGTTTTCTTATTTCGATAGTTATTTTGTTAGCCTCACCCGTAATAGTTGTGTTCTTTAAGTCTCCCGATGCTTACCGGCTTCTATACTTAATGGCGGTTGTTCCGATTATTCGGGGATTTATTAACCCTTCGGTGGTTAAGCTTGTCAAGGAACTTAAGTTCAAAAGGGAATTTACTTTTAGACTATCGATATTTATTTTCGATACTCTGGTTGCCGTATCAGCCGCTCTTATAACACATTCCGCGGCGAGTATAATCTATGGTTTAATCGCCGGAGCCATTCTTGAAGTAATCCTATCGTATATCATTGTTAAACCCAGGCCCAGAGTTACTTTTGAGAAGGAAAAATTGCAAGAGATAGTCAATAGGGGTAAGTGGTTGACAGGTGCCGGAATTTTCAATTATTTCTTTCAACACGGTGACGATATCGTTGTAGGTCGAATTTTGGGGACTTACCCTTTGGGAATTTATCAGGTTGCCTATAGAATCTCGACCCTTCCCATAACCGAAGTTTCAGACGTAGTTGGGAAGGTCACATTCCCAGTCTATGTAAAAATCTCAGGGGAGAAAAAAAGATTGACCCAGGCATTTTTTAAGACACTGGGGGGGGTTTGTCTTTTAGTAATTCCATTTGGAGCTTTACTTTTTCTTTTTCCGCGCGAAATAATTAATGTGACTCTGGGTTCTAACTGGTTAGAAGCAGCTTCCGTGCTAAAAGTTTTGGCGATTTTTGGTGTAATTAAGGCAATATCAAATACTGTTTTTGCAGTGCTTTTATCCTTAGGTAAACAGAAATATGTCACACTAATAACCTTCGTTGGAATATTAGGCTTGGGAGTCAGTATTTTACCTTTGGTAAGAGCCTACGGCATTGTCGGAGCCGGAATTTCGGCTCTAATTGGGGCAATTGTCGCAATTCCCGCTGCTATTTACGCCCTAAGAAAGTCTTTGGAGGAAGTTAAATAAAATCCTCCGCCGAGTCAAACTCGTCGGTTTCACGCCTGAGCGAGGATTATATATCAGGTTCAATTCCTCCACGGATTGTGTGATCCGTGGTATCCTTGAAACTGTTATGAGAATTTCAGCTGTTATTTTGGCTAAAGACGAAGAGAAAAATATTGGAGATGCCATAAAGAGTGTAGATTTTTGTGATGAAGTCATAGTTATTGATGATAATTCCACCGATAAGACGGTTGAAATTGCCTTAAGTCTTGGTGCAAAAGTTTTTACGAGGAGCCTCGAAGATAACTTCGCAGGCCAAAGGAATTTTGGCTTAGAAAAAGCTAAAGGAGAGTGGGTTTTGTTTCTCGACTGCGACGAAAGAATATCGGAAAAGTTGCGCCAAGAGATTGTTGCAGAAATTAGTAAGCCATCTCAAATAAAAGCCTACTATATAAAACGTGTCGACATTATTTGGGGAAAGAGATTTCGCTTCGGAGAAAACTCGAATATAAAACTTCTGAGAGTTGTTAGAAAAGGTACGGGAGACTGGAAGAGAAAAGTTCACGAGTTTTGGGAAGTCGGGGGTTATAAACAGACTCTCATAAATCCCGTCGTTCATTATCCGCACCAGAACCTATCTAAATTTATTGACGAAGTTAATTTTTATTCAACACTTCACGCCGAAGAAAATATGGGGGAAGGAAAACACTCAAGCCTGGCTAAAATTATTCTCTGGCCGAAGCTAAAATTTTTCCGGGATACCTTATTAAGGTTGGGAATATTAGACGGGGTTTACGGATTTGTTATCGCAATTTTGATGAGTTTCCACTCGTTCCTGGCCTGGAGCAAACAATGGATAAGACAAAATCAAAGATAATTAAGGCGTTTACACTTCTTTTTTTGATACTTTTCCCCTTTGGACAACTTATTAGAAGTGAAGTAGTGTTCTTTGGCACAAATATCACAATTCACCCCATCGATGTAGTGATTGTTTTAATCTTTCTAACCACAATTTCCGGACCATTTAGTAAACCCCAATTTTACAAAAGTATGACTTCTTTTTTAACAGTGGCCGTGTTTTCTTTGCTTTTCTCTACCTCAGTTTTTGGTGTCGCACAGGTTATTAAAGGGGCGTTTTATCTACTTAGACTTATTTCATATCTGTTTTTCTTCGTAGCTCTTTTTAATGTGGTAAAGGGCAAAGAAGCAAAAAATACTATATACAATTTGCTAATTGCAGTTGCGGCTATTTCAGCAATCTTCGGGTGGATTCAGTATTTTCGATTCCCCGACCTAAGAAGTCTATTTTATATCGGTTGGGACGACCATTTGTACCGATTAATCGGTACATTTTTGGACCCCGGTTTTACTAGTATTATTTTGGTTTTTGGATTTTTGCTTGCGGCAGTTAAGTTTATTGAGGAAAAGAAGAAAATCTTTTTGCTGCTTTCAATGCTGCTTTTGCTAAGCGTGACTTTTACGTACGCGAGGGCGGCATATGTTGCGCTTTTAGGCGGTGTCTATGTAATCTCCAAAATGAAAGGCAATTTTCGGCCACTTTTAATTACTTCCTTGTTTTTATTGGCGTTGACGCTTTTTTTACCGCGCCCCGCAGGTTACGGAGTAATGCTAGAAAGAACTCATAGTATCTATGCAAAGCTAACCAATTATGGGCAAACGCTGAATATTATCAAGGAAGTACCCCTTTTTGGCGTTGGATTTAACAATATGTGCTTGGCAAGAGAAAAATATCTGGGAGATAGAGAAACAACCTCACACGCCTGCAGCGGTTCGGATTCAAGCCTCCTTCTAATTTTTGCCACTACTGGGGTATTAGGAACCTTGGCGTTCATTAAATTTGCTTACGACCTATTAAAGGGTTCTGGACGGAATCTTTACTCAACGGCTTTTCTTGGAAGCTCGGCCGCCCTTATTATCCATTCTTTCTTTGTTAATTCCCTTTTTTACCCCTGGGTGCTGGGTTTTATGGCTATTTTGGCAATCCTTAAGGAGTAAAGGATACTTTAATAGTTTTTTCAGTTAAATTTTCAGCCTTGTCTTTAGCCTTAAGATTGAAAGAATTTTCTCCCTCTCCGAGAGTGGTTGTAAAGGCGAACGTTCCGTCGTTTTCAACCAAAACAAAACGGTCATTTATAGTAAGGGAGGTTCCTTCTTCGGTCTTCCCTTCAACGACTATTTGCCTTTGCTTTGAGCCGAAAAAAGAAGCTCCATCGGGAGGAGCGGTGATTTCTAAACTTGGAGCTTCATCGTCGAAAATAATTTTGACTGTTTGGGTCTTTTGACTTTCGTTGCCGGCGTCGTCTCGTGCCTTCGCCAAGATGGAGTTTTCTCCATTAAGTAGTTCAAAATTAAAGGTAAATTCGCCTTCGGAGTTGGCTAGAATCTCTTCCTCTTTAGTATTTAAACTAAGAATAACTGTGGCACCAGGTTCGGTCGACCCAGTTATATTTATACTTAGCTTATTTGTAGCCTCTGGCAGTGTATCAAGTCTTGGGGGTGCAGGAGGAGTTGTGTCGGCACTCTCGACAGGTGTAGATGTTTTTCTCAAATCTGCCAAGAACCCCGCAAATTTAGCCATGAGAGGTAGGCCAAAAAATATAAAAAATAGAATGAGCCCCAAAGTTAACAGTCCCAATAGTACCGCACTTCTTAGGTTTCTCCTTTCCTCGAATCTCACAAGTCTGGAATAATTTCTCATATTTAGGGAGCCGATGAGAGGACTTGAACCCCTAACCTTTCCCTTACGAAGGGACTGCTCTGCCATTGAGCTACATCGGCGATCAATTGGAATTATATCATTGCGAAGACATCTGAAGCTAATAACCCGTGAATTTTTCTGTCCTTATTTGGCTCGAAGAGATTTTGAGCTCGGAAAGAGCTTTCTCTATCGCATCGACCATCGGAGGTGGACCGCAAACCCAAAATGTGGGATTTTGGTAAGAGCTTGCAACCTTCGAAATTAAGTTGACATCAATTCTCCCGGTCAGTCCAACCCAGGGCGTTTTTATTTCGTCTTTCTTAGTCACAGTTGAGGTAATCTTAAAATTGGGAATAAGGTCAGCGTAATGGTCAAACTCTTCTCTAAAAGCAATTTCCTCGGGAAGAGAGTTTGAATAAATTAAATGCATCTCGTAACCCAGATTTTTGTCAAGGACAAACTTAATCATGCTTCTGAAAGGAGTAATGCCGATTCCTCCCGCAATAAAGATATGGGGTCCCGCATCGCCAGTATCTAAAATAAAAGTTCCGTCAGGGCCTTCTGCTTCAACAAAACTGCCAATTGGTAGCGAATCTAAAGTTTTTTTGTAACCAGACTCCTCACGAATCCTAGTAGTCAACCTGACGGGGGGAGATTCCGTAGGTGAGGCTGAAATAGTAAAGTGCCGCGTAGCGCCTCTTGGATCCGGAAACTCAAGCTTTGGAAGAGTGTAATAAAGATACTGTCCGGGTAAGAATTCAAACCTTTTGTCAGGTTCCCAAAAGAAAGACTTCGTCCCCTTCGCCTCTGCCTTCTTATCAACAAGCTTAAACTTCATAATCCTAGCTTAGCACAACTAATAACTTGAGCTCGTTTTTGAAAAAGTTCGAACCGCTTCGCTCCCCTCGACTTCGCTCAGGACTTCGCCGGCTCGGCCAAGTTTACACTGAGCTAAGCCGAATGTGGCCTCGCCTCCGCTATTTATCCTGAGTGAAATCGAAGGATTTTTTGCGCGCGCGTTAAGACAGGAACAAATTGTCTTTGCCCTTCACGCTGAAAAATTCCTCCGGAAATTTTTTAGTGCAAGCCCTGCCCGTGCGTGCCAACGTAAAATATATTAAACACACTCCCTCTACTTACCAATAGAAAGTTGATAATTTATCTCTCCTGCTATTTGAGGTCCTTCAAAAATCATTCCTGTTATAAGTTGTACTAAATCGGCCCCACTTTCAAACATCTGGATTGCGTCTTTCGCATTGAAAATTCCGCCAAGGCCAATCAGGACAACCTTATTACCGAACTTTGTCTTAACATGCGCCAGAAGTTTGTTAGAGTTCTCCGTGCAGGGTTTCCCGCTAAAATTACCTTTGTAGCCTTCCATCTTTTCGATCTCGCTTTTTACAAAGTATTTATTTCCCCGATCCTTAACAAGGTTAGAGAAAATATAGCCATTTATTCTATACCTCAAACCAATTCTTACTAAGCTTTCTGCTTCTTTACTGACTATTTCGTTTGGCATTTTCACAAAGATTGGTTGCTTCAAATTCAGCTTACTTACGGCGGATACCAACTTTTCAAAATTTTGTGGTGTAGTAAATGACTCAGTCATCGCTGTGTTAGGACAACTGATATTAAGTTCAAAATATTTAACGTAAGGCTTGTTTTTAAAAACATTGAAAGTAAAGACATAGTCATTGATCGCTTTGTCAATTGTGTTCACTTCTGGAATGTTTGAGCTTCCGACACTGATTCCGACAGTGTGTCCTTGAAGATTTTTTGCGTCTAGCCTTTTTGCCACTTTGGTCGCACCTTCTGACTTGAAGCCTTTGTTTACAAGAATCGCTCGAGACTTCACAAGTCTTAGCAACCTAGGCTTCTGGTTACCTCCGTAAGGCTTAGCCGTAACTGTGCCAATGGTATTAAATCCAAACCCGAGATGTTTCATTGTTTTGGCTAAATGTCCATCGTAGTCAAACCCGGCAGCAAGCCCCACTGGATTCTCAAAATCTACATCTAAAAACGACCTTTTTAACCTATCGCTTTTATATGAGTATTGGGCTTCTAAAAACCAGCCTGCATTTTCCGTGAGTTCCCCAAACCTAATCATTTGGTCGTGGATTTTTTCGGAATCAATAGCAAACAAATATGGCCTGAGAATATTTTTATAGACCCAGTGTTCAATTTTGAATTTATTCACTCCAGTGATATTATAGCCTTGATGGGTAAAAGAACAAACGTTCTAATCGGGCAAGATATTTTCAAGTTTCTTAAAAAGAAGGGAATCATGACGTTGGCTACTCAATCCTCAAAAGGCCCTTGGGTTTGCACTGTTTATTATGGAATTGACAAAGATATGAATCTGTACATTGTTACCGACCCGAACTCAATTCACGGCAAAGATATGACTAAGAACAACAAAATCGCATTTAATATTTTCGATTCTCACCAAAAGATTTTTGAACCCAAGAAGGGGCTCCAAGGATCCGGCACAATCGAGAAGGTTAAAGGAATTATCAATCTAACTAAGGCATTAGCACTTTGGCATAAGCAAAACCCTGGAGTAGAAAAGGAGATAACGATAAAGGAGGTTATAAAATTTGCTGACACTAACGTTTGGAAGATTACCCCAAAGTATTTAAAGTTTTTCAACAAAGAACTTTATTCACCTGAAGAATACGGAATTTGGAAGGCTTAACTAAATTTTCTTACAACTAAGTGGTCAATAATTACGTCTTTTGGTTGTGAGAGCATGAATAAAATAATTTTGGCGACATCTTTCTTATCCATCATCCAATTTTCGTTTTCTGTATAATCAAAACCAGCTTTCTTGAATAGAGGTGTATTCATTCCGCCTGGATAAATTCCCATTACTTTTATTTTTGTCCCTTTGAGTTCTTCCTCTAATGATTTCGTGAACCCGGTTACAGCATATTTTGCGGCAGTATACGGCGAGTAAGGACCCATTTCAGCTCCGGGAGTTTCTATCCCTGCGACAGAAACGACATTTAATATTTGCCCTTCAGCCTGTTTTTTGAGAATTGGTAGCACGCTTGTTGTTACATAAATAGTTCCCAACGTGATTACGTCGAATAATTCTTTAACCTTTTCTGGAGGGTGTTTTTCTGCTAGCCCCTCAAACCAAATACCGGCATTATTGATGAGAATGTCTATTTTGCCGAACTTTTGATGAATCTCAACGATGGTTTTCTCAACTGCTTTTGAGTTTGAAATATCGCAGACAAAATATTCCGCATTGGGGCCAATTTCTTCTTTGACTTTATTTAGCTCATTTTCTGATCGGGAAACCAGTGCAAGTTTGGCTTTTTGCTCAGCCAAAAGTATCGCAATTTCTTTGCCAAGTCCTCTACTTGCTCCTGTGATAACTGCTACTTTATTCTGAAAATCCATATTCATAATTTTACTTCAACTCTTAAATCAATTTTGCTATTTGGGTCGTTCATCCAAAACGTTGTCTGTCGAATTTTATAAAATCTGTATAGTTCTCCTTTCTTCATAAATCTTTTGATATACTGACCGGCATTATGCGCCACCTTGCCATATGGGTATTTTCTTCCAAAATAAATTGTAGCTACTTTAGGCGTGTCTTTAATATCCACCATAATCGCTTCACCCTCTATTTGTAAACCGACTCCTTCACCCAAAAGCTGATGTGAATCGAAAATTGCAACCACAACCCTTTTATTATTTTTTATGTTCTGGCAGTGTTTAGATGAAGGGATTGAAATGAAATAAAAATTCCAGTCTTTGTCATATGCATAAACCACTGCAGAAATCCAAGGATTGCCATTTTTGTCTGATGTGGCAATTGTTACATATTGGTTTTCCTGAATAATTTTCCTGGCTAGTTTGTTCAAATCTTTAATCATAGTTAGATTTTATCAGATTATTCTATCAAGACGGCCTATTACCTGATTTAGTTTATGCTTTAGAACTAAAAAATACATAATAAAGTACAACTTAATAAATTAACACTTTTTGTGGGCTATTTACTGACAAATTCCTCAAGCACTCCGAGATAATTTTTATTTAAGCCTCCTAGGCGATAAAGTACTACATTTTTTACCCCTTCTTTCTGTGCGATACCTAAATCCATTTTTAAGCCAAGAGGAGAAATTAGTGGTGTTGAGTAATCTTCTACCCCTCGCCCAATAAGTCCAAGTGCAACAGAGTATTCCTGAAATTTATTTTTATTTCTTTTTATGGCACTACGTACATACCTAGACTTATCTTTTACCCTCAGTAAAGAGGTATAGAGCATATCGATATAGGGAAAACTTCCAGAAGAAAAATAAGTGCACGCCAGACTCGAGAAGAATTTATTTATTCCGCTTTTGGGAAATGCCGTTATTATAAGAGGATGATTTGAGTCTTGATGCAATGTTACTTTTTTTATAATTTTCCGATTTCTTAAGAAATTTGGTAATTGAGTCACGAAAAGTTCTTTAGCTAATATTGGCAGTTCTGCATCCCAAAGTACTGAGAACTTCTCGTTTGTATTTTTAAGCTCGTTTAGAATTCGCTTAATTGCCAATGTTTTGGAGAATGCTGATAGCCAATAACCTTCATTCACCTCTAGAATAGGCCAGTAAATTACCTCGGCTACATTTCTATAAAACTTCTTAATTTTAGTTTTTAAAACTAAGAATTCTTTTACAC
The DNA here is from genome assembly GCA_001792115.1 of Candidatus Woesebacteria bacterium RBG_16_42_24. GTDB lineage: Bacteria > Patescibacteriota > Microgenomatia > UBA8517 > UBA8517 > RBG-16-42-24. The sequence goes on along the minus strand of MGFX01000007.1, from coordinate 31,383 downwards.
TTTTAGCAGCGACATAGAGATTTGTTCGAAATTTAATAATGCGCAACTTAGATAAACTATCATCGTTGGGGAACTCCTCGAAGAAATCTATCTGCATAATCCTGGTTTACGCACGTACACTCACGTTTTGAGCTGGATACCGTACTGGGCTCGAACCCTTCGATTTCACTCAGGACAAGCCTATCAAAGTATATCACACCAGAGTTGGGTGTTCAGCTTTTGGCCTTGAAAGAACTCTTAGGTGTTGATGATTTTGCCACGCTAGAGTAAAGCTAAAAATTAATAGTGTCTGCTACTTCCTCTAGAAACTTTGTTGACTCCCTGATTGTTTCTTCCTCTTTTCCTGGAAATATTCCAGTACATTGATAGCCTGATATCAATACATAAATGCTGTGAATGCTGGTGATGCTTCTCGAAATGGTTAATTCTCCACAAGCGCGATTCATAGAAAATCCACTAGTCGTCTTATATGTAAAATAATTTGTCAGATTATCATTTACTGTTTCTGCCCAAAGTGGAAAGGCATTGTAATACTGGTCGAATCTTGCCATTTTTGGATTAGGAACGTTAATATAATCCCAGACTTTAATATTAATCGGATGACCCAGCTGATCACTTTGCGGAAGATCAATTGTCATCTCTTTTATCTCAGTGCCTTTATAACCCAACATTTTTACGGTCATTTCTTTTCCTTCAAACAAAGGAGAAGAAATCTTAAATTCCTGAGGAGAATAAGTTTGCTTAGATTCTTCTATTATTTTTGCTTTGTCATCTATGCACAGCTCATATTCCTCGCTTTTAAATGCCAATTTTTGGGTTGTATCCTTAAGTTTTTGCTGGAAGCTGATGTTAACAAAGCTGACAACAAGAACAATCAGAAACAAAACAAGCGTCGTGATTTTAAATATGTTACTACGAAGCAACACCACGTATTTATTCATAAAACCATTATCCATTATTGTAACTTTTTTGTCATTAATGTTTATTTTTGTCACTTATGGAGCTCGTTTTTGAAAAAGCTCGAACTAACTTTTGTCGCACACCCTAATTGTCGCAGCTCCGGCTCGGCCTAACAGCCTCGCCTCCGCTATTTTTTGCGCGCGTTAAGACAGGAACAAATTGTCCTTGCCCTTCACCCTGAAAATTGAATGCGCAATTTTTAGGGCAAGCCCAACCCGTGCGCGGACAATTAAAGACACATTTTACTCCCTTTAGAGGCTAAACTCCACCCAAATTCCACATTCTCACTGTATAATCATACTGTGCTTGAAAGTTTTATTAGAAAAGTCAAAAAAGGCTATTGGACCAGGGGAGGCGTTTGGCAATGGGATTGGTATATTCACCTTCTTTTTGCCAAGACAATGTCTTTTGGCAAATATCCAATTTATCTAGGATACAAGGTGCCTGTCTTCGGGGATGAGTACCTGGATTTTTATAAAGAAGCTGAGATCCTAGAAAGATTTAGAGATTTTTTCAAAGACAGCCAAAAGACTAAAAAACTCTTAAAAGATTTTGAAGATATCTGTGTATCTGCTGATAAACTAATTTTTGAACTTAATGACCAAAAATTTGATTCTAAAAAGTACATTAAAATACAGGAAAATTTATCTCTTCTTATGAGCTCTGTTTCACTGGTATTTGACGAGATTATCCCTCATGGGGTTTCCGAAATTTCAAAAGAGGAATCAGTTCCAGAAGCAGATATTATAAATTACATTCTTAAAAATTCTTCAGAAACTAAATTAACGGAAAGCAATAATAACCTTTTAGAAATTTACAAAAATTTCCAAAAAGAGTTTGAGAAAGTTGATTTTAACTTTGAAGAATTGGATCCAAAAATCAAAATATTATTGGTAAGACACACAGAAAATTACGGCTGGATAAGCACAAGCGAAAGAGGACTCAAGCCCTGGGGTCCACAAAGCTTTCTAGATCAGCTAAAAGGCTTAGTTAAGGAGAAAGAACAAAATAAAGAACTCATGTTTATTGATAAAGTTTCAGCCAAGGATAAAAACCTAATAAATACTTTTGTTAAGATTAACTCGTACGATAATCGGGCCGCGGACAAGCAAGTCGAACTTGATTTCCTATTTAAAAATTATCTTAAGAAAAAGATGGGTATGTACTATGTCGAAGGAATTATCCAAAACTTGACTTTTGAAGAGCTCATTGAAGTAAGCGAAAACCCAAAAAAGATAAGGAAATATGAAGAAAGGTACAATAACCAATTGAGGCTGGTCTGGCCAGAGAAAGGCAAACTTCATTTCTATTACTTCAAAGACCAAAAACAATTTAAAAAAATCCAAAAATTAATAAAACGTAAGCGACCAAAAACTCAAGAAATCAAAGGAACTGCTGCTTGTCGAGGAAAAGTTGAGGGAAGAGTAAGAATAATTAAAGTCTACGATGACTTAAAAGAATTTAAAAAGGGAGAAATACTTGTTGCATTTCAGACCCAGCCAGCATATGTTGTTGCAATGACTAAGGCCGCCGCAATTGTTACAGATTCTGGTGGGATTACTTCCCACGCTGCAATTATTGCGAGAGAATTTGGAATTCCTTGTGTGGTCGGAACCAACAATGCAACTTTCCTACTAAAGAATGGAGATAAAGTACTTGTTGATGCAATCGAGGGGCAAGTTACAAAGCTCTAGTCCTACTCTTCCCCCCAAACCCTAACCCGCACGAACTCGCGGCTGCGGATTCCGCTTGTGAGCGGGATACGGGAGTCGAACCCGTCTCCCTACCTTGGGAAGGTAGTATTGAGCCGCTCAACTAATCCCGCTTTTATGGGATTAATTATATCACTCCCAGTATTTCTTACCTAGGTAGTATAAGAATGTTTCCGGCGTGGATGATATTAGGGTTTGCTAATTTGTTTTCCTTTGCAACCTCTACCCAGCGATATCCATCTCCATATGCTCTAACGGAAATGTCCCAAAGAGAATCTCCTTTAACGACTTCGTAAGTTGAGCCAGAAATAGCACTGCCGGAAGTTTCGCTTACTACTTTACCTTCCGAGACAGTTACGGCCTTTGCGGGAACATCCGGGACTGAAAGTTTTTGCCCCACCTCAATGAGCCCAGCATTTGCGAGGTCATTCTCCTTCGCAATATCAACCCAATTATATCCAGAGTCGTAATACCTCTCAGATATAGACCAGAGGGTTTCACCAGCGACTACCGTGTGAGTGCGCGGAAGCGATAGGGATTCTCTCTCCGTTGTTACACCTGTAGGAAGAGTAGTGCCGGTTTCTTTTCCCTTGAAGTAGTTGATTACCAAAACTCCGACCACCACTATCACCAAAGCTCCCAAAACCATACTAATTGTCGATTCGTTTAATTTTAGTGCTTTAAGAATTGATTTTAAGTTCAATCTACTCACCACCTTTATCTCGCTGAAGCTCAGCGAAAGCGGACAAGTATTTCAGAGGCAGGGCCCGCCTTCTCCGACAATTGGTCGGAGCGACGAGGCAAGGCAGAAGAATTTGTATCTGGAATTTAAACTATGAGGTAGCTCATGTCAAGGGGATTTTGTTTGTTTTCCTAATGTGCTAAAATTCAGCATCGGAATGGGGCTGTAGAGAAATAGGAATTTCTATAGCATCTCCATCGGAATGGGGCTGTAGCTCAGTTGGTTAGAGCGCTTGGTTGTCAACCAAGAGGTCGAGGGTCCGAGTCCCTTCAGCCTCGCTAGTTTTTCCTCTTTAGTCTTCGCTATATAATGTTTTAATGAGACTTCACAGAAATATGTCCAATTTGGAGATTGCCGAGCTTTTGAGGGCAATTGCGGCTTCATATCAGCTCAAAGACGAAGAAAAGAATAGGTTTAGGATAATAGCTTACCAGAGGGCGGCAGATGCTGTTGAGCATTCTACAAGCGAGCTTAAAGACCTCTGGGACGATGGAAAGCTCAAAGACGTACCAGGTATAGGCGAATCTATTGCCTCGCACCTTGATGAGCTTTTTAGAATTGGAACTTCTGAACACTTCGAAGAAGTGATGAAAGGCCTTCCAGCAGGTATGTTTGAGCTCATGGAGATTCCTGGAATTGGAGTTAAGACGGCTTACAAATTAGTCACAAAAATTGGGATAAAGAGCCTAGCTGAGCTTGAAAGGGGGGCCAAGGCCGGTAAAATTGCCAGACTAGAAGGATTTGGTGAACAATCGCAAGCTGACATTTTAAAATCAATAGAGGAGACAAAAGGTAGAACTAAAAGACATCTGCTTCCTTATGCCGCTTTATATGCAAATGAAGTCATTGAGTGGCTGCTAAGAGACAAGAATGTAGAGCGTGCTGATCCCCTAGGCAGCTTGAGGCGCCAGGCTGCGACGGTTGGAGACATCGATATTGCCGTAGCCTCAAATGAGGCCAAAGAGGTTATAGAGCACTTTACCTTGTACCCTAAAAAGGTGCGAGTTTTGGAAAAGGGTGATCACACAGCCTCCTTAATGCTTCCAGGAGACGTCCAGGTCGATTTGATGGTCCAGCCTCCTAATGCTTACGGAGCACTACTCCAACACTTTACAGGTTCAAAACACCACAATATAGCATTGCGCGAATACGCAATCAAGCACGGAATGAGCCTGTCAGAGTACGGAATAAAAAGGCATGGAAAGCTTAGCAAATACCCTTCGGAAGAAGCCTTCTATAAAAGTATGGGTATGGACTTAATTCCACCCGAACTTAGAGAAGATTCCGGAGAGATTGAGGCGGCCTTAAAGCATAAGCTTCCTAATTTAGTCGAGACGGAAGATATAAGGGCTGATTTACAGATTCATTCCGATTTTGACATAGAGACAAGCCATGATATAGGAGAGTCTTCGATGCAAGAGATTGTAGATGAAGCAGATAAATTGGGATATGAATACCTCGCGTTTACAGAGCACAATCCGAGTAAAAGTAAGCACAGCGAGCGTGAAGCTTTAGATATACTCAAGCGTAAACTTGAAGCTATTGAGAAAATTAATTCCTCAATCGTGAAAAGAGCTGAAGGAAGCGTAAAAAAAGTGTTCAATAGCTTAGAAATTGATATTCTTCCCACTGGTGAGCTTGCTATACCCGAGAAGGGACTTGAGTATTTGGATTTTGCCTTAGTCTCAATACATTCAGCCTTCGACCTTGATAGAGCTCAAATGACAAAACGTGTCCTTTTAGCCCTAGACCATCCTAAAATAAAAATATTCGCTCACCCGACTGCTAGAAAACTTACTCAAAGGGAAGGCGTTGAATTAGACTGGCCCCAAATTTTTGAATTTTGTGTAAAAAATGACAAATTTCTTGAAATAAATGCAGACCCCATGAGGCTAGATTTACCCGACGTTCTAGTTAAGGAGGCCGTGAAAACGGGAGTTAAGCTGACCCTCGGAACAGACGCCCACCATAAAGACGGCTTGCAGAACATGGTGTTTGGGGTAAGCGTTGCCAGACGCGGCTGGGCGACAAAAAAAGATGTACTTAACACCTTAAGCTTGAAAGAATTTGAGAAAGTGATATTGTAAATTGTGGTGTGGAGGAGGTGATAGCAAAATGGGTTATGTTTTATTAATACTACTACTAATTTTGGTTTTTTGGGTTATTTCAAACTACAACTTCTTTGTTTCGGCTAAGGCTAGAATTAAAGCGGCTGTTCAGGAAATTGGGAATCAATTAAAGAGACAATCAGACTTGATTCCGAATTTGGAGGCGAGTACCAAAGGTTACCTGAAACACGAAAAGGGTATATTTGAGGATCTTGCCAACGCGAGGCGGGAAATTGCCAAAGCAGTTGAATCCGGGGACGTTCAGAAAATGGCCGACGCTGGAACCAAACTTGCCAATATTTTACCTAGTATTAGAATTGCGGTTGAGGATAATCCAGAACTCAAAGCTTCGGAAGTGGTTGGCAAATTGATGGACGAATTAAGAGATACTGCGGACAAAATAATGTATGCAAGGCGTTTGGTAATCGATCTTACCGCTGACTACAATGTGCGCAGAGTTTCAATGCCATCTAATTTAATAGCCGGTATGTTCGGATTTGCCGAGCTTCCTGGGATAATTGCTCCTGAAAAAGGAGAGCATGTCGAAGTTTCAGCTTCTGAAACAAAGACGCCCAAAATCAACCTTTGAAGATGGTCAATATCTACGAAGCACAGGCGGCAAATAAGCGCAAGAGTATAGCGATTATTGTGCTTTTTATTCTTTTTGTCACCTCGGCTGTGTATATTATCTCCCAAGCCTTGGGCGTATATTATGGCTATGAACCAGGGGGCTTGGGAGTTGCGGGTTTGGCTTTAATAATTTCGGGTTTATTAAGTTTCGGGAGCTACTATTTTAGCGATCAAATAATTCTGACTATCTCAAGTGCCCACCCGGCAGACAGAAAGAAAGACTTCTTGTTTTATACAGTTTCTGAAAACTTAAGTATTGCAAGTGGAATTCCTAAACCAAAACTTTATGTAATTGAAGATTCCGCTCCGAATGCTTTCGCAACAGGCCGAGACCCTGATCACGCAGTTATCTGCGCAACAACCGGGTTACTCGAAAAACTCGATCGTACCGAACTCGAGGGGGTGATAGCCCACGAACTTTCGCATGTAAAAAACTTCGACACACGTCTTATGGCAATAGTTGCTATTTTAGTGGGTATGGTCGCACTCCTGGCGGATATCTTTCTTAGGGTTAGCATTAGAGGGAGGGGAAATCGTAAAGGTGAATCAGGGGCAATCTTCTTACTTTTGGGACTTGTTTTCGCTATAGTCTCGCCAATAATTGCCCAACTTATCCAACTCGCGGTTTCCCGAAGACGCGAATTTTTTGCCGATTCCTCTTCCGTCGCAATTACCCGACAGCCCATCGGTTTAATATCGGCTTTAGAAAAGATTGCTTCTGACCACGAACCTCTTGAGGCAGCCAATAAGGCAACGGCACACCTCTATATAGTTAATCCATTTAAAGAGAAAGGCCATGGAGCCGTAGACTGGTTCGCAAGCCTATTTAATACACATCCTCCCCTAGAGGAAAGAATAAAAGCACTGAAAGCTATGGCTTAACACCTTGCGCCCCCTATGTATCCAGAGTTATCATAGTGTGAAATGAAGCTCACTAAAAAGGACGTACTACACGTTGCGAAGTTGGCGAAACTTAGTCTCAGTCCTTCCGAAATTTCCACGTTCGAGAAACAACTCTCAGACGTTGTAAGTTACGTAAGCGAGCTAAGCGAGGTCGATACTAGAGACGTTGAACCTACAAGTCAGACAACTGGGTTAACGAATGTATTTCGGGAAGATAGTGAGGAAGGGGAGTCATTAAGCACCGAGAAGGCTCTTTCAGGAACAGAAAAAATTCATAACAATTATTTTGTTGTGCCCCAGGTCATAACCAAAGAAAAGTAGAAATGGAAATTCCTTTAACAATTAGTTCTACTCAAGAGGCCCTGAAAAGGAAGAAAATTAAGGCAGTTGAGCTCGTTGATGCTTATTTGGCAAGGATAAATTCTCTCAATTCCAGGCTAAACTGCTTCCTGACGGTTTCTGAGGAGTCGGCATACACAAAAGCCAGAAAGGTAGACAAGTTAATTGAAGATTTTAAAGAAAAGGCATTTGACGATTACCCCTTACTGGGAACTTGTGTTTCCTACAAAGACCTTTTTCTGACAGAGGGAATTCGAACTACAGCTGGCTCGAAAGTATTAGAGTCTTTTGTACCCGCATATTCGGCTACTTATGTCGATAGGGTGAATAAAGCGGGAGGAATTACTCTAGGCAAGACAAACTGTGATGCTTGGGCGCACGGGGCATCCGGAGAGAATTCGGATTTTGGTCCGACTAAGAATCCTTGGAATTTGGATTATGTTCCGGGGGGTTCCTCAAGCGGATCGGCTGCCAGTGTAGCTTCGAACTTAACTCTTTGGGCCTCGGGAACCGATACGGGAGGATCAATACGCCAACCTGCGAATTTTTGCGGCGTTGTCGGATTTAAACCGACGTATGGAGCAGTTTCAAGGTACGGAGTGGTTGCAATGGCTTCATCATTGGACTCAATGGGCCATTTTACGAAGTGTGTGGATGACGCAGAAAGAATATTTAATGTAACCAAGGGAGAGGACGGGAAAGATGGGACGGTAAAAAATGCCAAATTTACGATGCCGAATGCCAGGTTAAGGTTAGGAATTCCGGAGGAATATTTTATAGGAGGTATTGATAAAGAGGTTGAAGAAAATGTAAGGAAAGCAGCCAAAGTTTTTGAAAGTGAAGGAATCGAATTGGTTAAAGTGTCACTTCCTCATACTAAATACGCAATATCAGTCTACTACATAATCCAGCCGGCAGAAGTTTCTTCCAACCTGGGTCGTTATGATGGAATTAGGTACGGAAACCAACGCGAAAGTTTCGGGGAAGAGGCCAAGCGTAGGATAATGTTGGGCACCTATGTCCTTTCGGCAGGATATTATGATGCGTATTATCTCAAGGCCATGCAAGTTCGTTCAAAAATCATTCAAGATTTTGAAATGGCTTTTAAAAAAGTGGACTTGATAATCGCACCGGTTTCGCCAACTCCGGCATTCAAATTGGGCCAGAAAGCTTCAGACCCTTTACAAATGTACCTCGCAGATATTTTGACCGTGGCAGGAAATCTAGCCGGAATACCCGGATTGGCTCTGCCTTCCGGTTTTACAAAAGCCGGACTTCCGTTAGGATTTCAGCTTTTGGGCCCCAGATTTTCTGAATACGTACTTTTTGAATTAGGAAAGCTTTACGAGAGAGCCGTCGACTATAAACCGAACGTGAGAGAAATATAAGCATGCTGAAAGAATTTAGGCCGGTCGTCAAAAATAGTAAATTTTTGTACCTTTGGATTTCCCAAATCTTTTCCCAGATCACAATTAATCTGACAAATTTTGTTCTTTTAATTAAACTTTTCTCTACTACCGGCTCTTCAATTGCTACTTCACTGCTTTGGGTCTCTTATGCACTCCCGGCAATTGTCGTCGGGCCTTTCGGCGCAGCCATTGTAGATATGGTGGATAGGCGTTCTGTTTTAATAATTACAAATTTACTGCAGTCTCTTGTTATTTTTCTCTATGCCTTAAATTACACAAAGGGCATATTTCTTCTATACGGAGCAACTGTAGGCTATGCGTTTTTAAATCAATTCTATGTACCCGCAGAGGCTGCCTCTTTACCCTCCTTAGTCGAGAAAAAGCACCTACCTTTTGCAAACAGCTTATTTTTCATGACCCAACAGGGCTCGATTATAGTCGGGTTTTTAACAGCCGGTATTTTGAACCATTTACTGGGGTTTGCAACTACACTTTTTGTGGCTTCCTTTTTCCTTTTTCTGGCTTTTGTGTCAGTCAGCCTTCTGCCTAAAATACAGCCGAGCGAGGAATTACCTGTACGTTTTGAAGAAGGTATTGTAAATTTTTTCGAAAGGATATTTCAAGGTTATAAATTTATAAAGGAAAATAGACACGTTCTTGTTCCTTTCCTGTTTCTTTTGGGTTTCCAAATTACCATGGCTACCATTCTTATTAATACCCCACTCATTGTTGTGGATATTTTTCGATTCAATTTAAATTCCGGAATCATATTTATCGTCATTAGCGCTGTCTTGGGTGCAGTAACGGGCTCGCTTCTTATCAGCAAACTTCTTAGGAGGGGTTTTCGAAAGAAACTGGTTATAGAGAATTCTCTATTACTTCTTTCCCTCTCGCTTCTCTTTTTCACCTTTTTAGTTCCTGAGTTGGGAATAATAATGAAGACATTAATTGGAGGAGGAGCAATTTTTTTGGCGGGATTTTCCGCAATAGGCATTGTAATTCCATCCCAGACTTTTTTGCAGGAGAATACGCCGGGAGGTTTAAGGGGGAGGGTTTTTGGTAATTTCTGGTTTTTAGCAACCATTGCAACTGTTTTTCCTGTACTTTTTTCAGGAGCCGTTAGCGAGCTTTTCGGTGTCAGACTTTTACTTTTTGTATTCGTCACACTAACTTTTTCGGCCTTTTTCTTTTCCCGAAATTATGGGGATAAATTTTTAACCAATAAGGAGAGTGTATGAGACCGGTTATAGGATTAGAAGTACATATAGAATTAAGCACAAAAACAAAAATGTTTTGTGGGTGCTCGTCTGATCATTTTGGCAAAAAAGCAAATACCCAGGTTTGCCCGATATGTTTGGGTCTTCCCGGTGCGCTTCCATATGTGAACAAAAAAGCCATAGACTCAACAATTTCCCTAGGTTTGGCATTTTCCTGTCGGATAAATTCCTTTTCCAAATTTGATAGAAAGCACTACTTTTACCCTGATTTGCCCAAAGCTTATCAAATAAGCCAATATGACATACCCCTTTGCCTAGGGGGCGTGTGGGAGAGTCCTATCGGCAAGAAAATTAGGATAAGAAGAATTCATATTGAAGAAGATACCGGGAAACTCCAACATACCGAGGTCAATGGAAAAAAGGTGACCCTGATTGACTTTAATAGAAGCGGCGTAGCACTCCTTGAGATGGTTACCGAACCGGACTTTGCAAGTGTAGAAGAAGTTATAAAGTTTTTGAAAGAGATTCAAATGATAGTTAGATATCTGGGTATATCAAGTGCTGATATGGAGAAAGGTTCGATGAGACTTGAAGCTAACGTTTCCGTTTCCCAAGACGCTCAAGTTCCAAACTACAAAGTTGAGCTCAAGAATATCAACTCCTTTAAGTTTTTAGACAAAGCGATCGTTTCGGAAATTGCTAGACAAATAAAACTGATCACCTCGGGAGAAAAGGTTGTTCAAGAAACAAGAGGCTACGATGAGACCAAAAGGACAACTTTTTCCCAAAGAACAAAGGAAGAGGCCCAAGACTACCGCTATTTTCCCGAACCAGACATTCCTCCTTTGAGATTTTCAGACGAGGAAATAAAAGAGGTGCAAAAGGCGCTCCCAGAATCTCCTTCCCAGGTTCGAAATCGCCTAACCCAAGAATACGGTCTAAGGAATGACTATACGCAAATTATTGTTTTAGAAAAGGAAAGAGTTCAGTATTTCGATAAAGCGGTAAAGGTGGGAAAGACCAAAAACATCCCCCCCGGACTTATTGCTGAGCTTATGGTGAATAAAAATCTCGATAGAGAATTTCCGGAACCAGAAGGTCTGATTAAGAAAATATTAGAATTAACCGGAGTAGAATACGCAAATAGGGAAGAAACCCAAAAGGCAGTCAGCGAAGTTCTTGAAGAACAAAAGAAAGCCGTAGATGATTACAAAAAAGGAAAGGGCCAGGTTTTAGGTTTTCTCATCGGCCAGGTGCAAGCTAAACTGAAAGGGAAAGGAAATCCTAGTCTGATTAACAGTTTGTTTCTAGATAAAATAAAGGAATAAAAATGGACGAGACGGAAATAGTCCCACAAGAAGATCCCCGGGTGGAAGGAAGAAGGACCTTTTGGAAAAATTGGGTGAAAGGCAAATCTCCAGAGGTAGTCGGAGATATGCTGGCCCAAAAAGAAGCGGAAGCCGAGCGCGACGCCCTAACAGGAATATTAAACAAGAGAGGTTTCACAAACAGGGTTGGAGAAGAGCTAAAAAAAACCCGAGGGGGACCCTACTCGGTTCTCTTTTTAGACCTAAACTATTTGGGTCAAATTAATGACTTGGTGGGCCATGAGGAAGGAAATTATTGGGTGAAGCTGGCGGCTAATGCCCTTCGTTTCTCGGCTAGAGCGCGCGACTTATACGGCAGATGGACTCAGGGAGATGAGTTTATAATGTTCCTACCGGGAGGGTATGAGGAAGACGCGAAAATAGCTTGGAGAAATATTGAGAGGAGTTTTAAACCTAGTTTTTTAATAAGCGGAGGGTTTGCCTACAATTCCGGAGACTTAAGTTTTGAGCAAACTTTGGAGTTAGCCGAAAAAGCTATGTACGGTGTTAAGCAAGGAAAAAAAGGGCAGGTTATTTAAAAATGGCCAAGAAATTCGTACACCTTCACGTCCATACCGAGTATTCACTTCTTGACGGACTCTCAAAAATTAGCGATTTACTTTCATATATAAAAGAGTTGGAGATGGAAGCTATAGCAATTTCCGACCATGGAGCGATGTACGGTGTTATAGATTTTTACAAAAAGTGTATCAAAGAAGGAGTAAAGCCCGTAATAGGAATGGAAGGCTATACGACAAATGTTCCTCTTAAAGAGCGTCCAGAAAGGGGGAAATTTCAGAATTATCATCTACTACTTCTGGCCAAAGATAATGAAGGTTATCAAAACTTGATGAAATTGAGCTCCATCGCGCATATTGAAGGCTATTACTATCGCCCCAGAGTAGACAGGGAAACTCTGGCTAAGTATTCAAAGGGTTTGATAGTTACCTCAGCGTGTGCCCAAGGCGAAATCGCCCAAGCCTTAATTTCAGAAGATTTTAATAAAGCAAAGCAAATCTCAAAATGGTTCCTGGATGTTTTTGGAAAAAATTATTATCTGGAAGTCCAGAGACACCAATATGACAGCTTTATCAACGAAACGGACAATCCCGAGTTGAAGGAACAGTTATCTGGTATGGCGAAGAATGAAAAGACGATTTTTGCCGGAGTTAAACGGTTAAGTAGAAACTTGGGGATTCCAATAGTTGCCACTAACGACGCCCACTACATCAAAAAGGAAGACGCTATGGCCCAAGATTCACTTGTTTGCATAGCAACAGGGAAAAATGTAAGCGAGGTAAAGCGCCTACGCTTTATCGACTCTCCATCCTTTTATATTAAGACGCAAGCTGAGATGGCTGACTTATTTTCAGACTTGCCGGAGGCCCTGGATAATACGGTTAAAATAGCTGATAAATGCGAAGTTAGCTTGGAACTGACTAGATGGTACTTTCCTAAATACGCCCTCACTGAAGGTAAAACGCCAGAAGAGGAACTGGCGATTAGAGCGAGAGCGGGCCTTTCTTCAAAGGTAGGTAAACCAAAAAAAGAAGAGCTACTTAGACTCGAGAATGAGCTTGATACGATTAAAAATAAGGGATATTCTACCTACTTTTTAATTGTTTCCGACATGGCGAGGTGGGCAGCAGAGCAGGCTATTGTGACAAATACCAGGGGTTCAACGGCAGGCTCATTGGTGGCCTATGCGTTAGGAATTGTAAACATCAGCCCTTTAACTTATGACCTCCCATTCGAAAGATTCCTGACTCCTTGGAGGCCTTCCCCGCCGGATATTGATTTCGACATAGCCGACGACAGACGTGAGGAGATAATCAACTATATGGGAGAAAAATACGGACACGACAGGGTAGCCCAAATCTGCACATTTGGAAGAATGTTGGCAAGGGCAGCAGTAAGAGACACCGCAAGAGTTTTAGGGTACCCCTATTCCTCTGGAGATAGAATATCGAAACTTATTCCTCTGGGATCTCAAGGATTTCCCATGAGTATCGATAAGGCATTAAGCGTCTCACCCGACCTAAAAAATCTTTATGATTCGGATGGCGACACTAAGAAAATAATTGATTTGGCTAAGCAAGTAGAAGGTAACGCGCGCCACGTTTCGGTGCACGCGGCAGGACTTGTTATTGCACCTTCAGATATTACCGAATTTACCCCTATTCAGCTTGACCCGGAAGGAAAAAAAGTAATCACCCAATACGACATGGACGCTTTGGACCCTAATGTTTCTCCTGGTGAAGCAGTAGGACTTCTTAAATTTGACTTGCTTGGTCTTAGGAATCTTTCTATTTTAGGAGCCTCCATAGAGATAGTTAAAAAAACTAGAGGGGTGAGTATCGATCTTCATCAAATTCCTGTTAATGATAAGAAAACTTTTGAAATGTTGTCACGAGGTGAAACCATGGGGGTCTTTCAACTATCGGGTTCGGGTATGACGAGGTATCTAAGAGAACTTAAGCCGACAAGGGTAGAAGATCTGATGGTCATGGTTGCTCTATATAGACCTGGCCCAATGGCGGTCATTCCTGAATATATTGAGCGTAAAAATAATCCCAAGAAAGTAATTTTTTTCGACCCGAGAATGAAAGAGTATTTAGGGAAATCGTATGGACTCATCGTTTATCAGGATGACGTGTTTATGACCGCCATAAAAATTTCAGGTTACACTTGGGAGGAGGCAGACAAATTTAGAAAAGCGGTAGGAAAGAAAATTCCAGCCGAGATGAAGAAACAACAGGAGAAATTTATCAATGGAGCCGTAAGAAAGGGTATGAAGAGGGAAAGAGCAGAAGAGCTATTCAAATTGATAGAGCCATTTTCAGGATACGGATTTAATAAAGCACATGCAGCGAGCTATGGAATGGTTGCATATCAAACAGCTTTCATGAAAGCAAATTTTCCGGTCGAATACATGAACGCTCTTTTAACTGCCGAAAGCCAAGATAGCGAGAAGATTTCAGCAGCCATATCCGAATGCCGAAGAATGAGAATAAAAGTTTTACCACCTGATATCAATGAAAGCAATGTAGGTTTTAGTATAACTTCTGACAGGCAATCTTTAACCAAAAGAGGCATTAGGTTTGGTCTATCGGCAATTAAAAATGTGGGCGTTGCTGCAATAGAGGCAATTCTCTCCGCACGTAAGGAAAGGCCCTTTTCGTCTCTGGCAGACTTTTGCGGTAGAGTCGACGCGCGGCGGGTGAATAAAAAAGTATTAGAAAGCTTAATAAAGGTTGGTGGGCTTGAGGCTTTTGGTAACCGGGCAGCGCTTCTTTCGGTTTTGGATGAAGTTAGAGGAAAAACTACAAAGCCAGCGCGCCTATCCGGGCAGCAAGATTTATTTAATGTAAGGGAAGAAAATGCTGTCAAAAAAATTGAGGTGAAGGGACTTCTCGGTAACGTAGCTGAGTTTTCGGACGAAGAGCTTCAGGCACTCGAGAGACAACTTTTAGGTTTTTCCCTTTCGGCCCGACCCGTCGGGGAACTTATCGGACCTTTGTCTCACGAAGTAACCCACAAGATTTTCGAAATTTCTCCTAATCAAACCTTTGGTGAAACCGTACGCGTCGCCGGAGTTGTCTCTGACGTGAGAATAATAGTTACAAAAAGAACCTCGCAGGAGATGGCTTTTGTTCGGGTTGAGGACGACACGGGTTCTATAGAAGTTGTCGTTTTTCCAAGGATATTCGATAAAACCAGAAATTACTGGGTTGATTACAAACCCGTTCTAGTAACCGGTAAGGTTGACAGCCGTGAGGATAATCCTTCTCTAATTGCTGAAGCAATTGATACGCTTGAGACTATTGGGGAAGGGACAAAACAAGTTTTTATTAAAGTGCCAAAGAACATTTCCCTAAGTAAGTTAAGGGATTTGAAAAAGCTTCTGGTGGCATCTCAGGGAGAACACGAAGTTGTACTAGTTTTCGCTGGAAACGCTCATAAACTGACGCTCCCCTTTAAGATATCCTGGGATGAAACTTTAGCCAAACAAATCTCGAATGTCCTTGATGTCGGCGAGCCATCTCGTGTAGAATAGGCGCCTATGGCACTAATAATTAAGCATAAAGAAGTAGAATTTGGCGTTGGCGATAAAATTCGAGTCAATCAGAGAATCAATGAAGGGCAGAAACAAAGAAGCACAAGTTTCGAAGGATTAGTAATTTCAATTAGGGGGGATGCCGGAAACCATAGTTTTTGCGTCAGAAGAATTGGTGAAGCTAAGGTCGGCATCGAAAAAATATTTCCGTTAGAGGCTCCAACCATAGAAAAGATTGAAATCATAAAAAAAGGTACTTCCGGTGTAAGACGGGCAAAACTTTTCTATCTAAGGGAAAAATCTCCAAGGGAGATTGAGAAGATCTACACCAGAGGTTCGACGAAGGTCTCCAAGTGAAATGTCTGCGAGAGCAAAATTCCCGACAAGATATTTTGGGGATAAAGGTGAGAAATTCGCGAAAAAGTTTCTTTATGAGCGTGGTTATAAAATACTCACCACAAAGTTTCGCTGCCGGTTTGGCGAAATCGATATAGTAGCCCTTAAAGACGGAGTCTTAGTCTTTATTGAGGTTAAAACTCGTTGGAGTGAAAAATTTGGGAAACCCGAGGAGGCCGTTACTCCCTGGAAACTTCAAAGAATAAAAAGGACAGCCGAGTATTTTTCTTTATTAAATTCGAATTTACCCAAAAAACTGCTCATCGAAGTAGTAGCAATTGAAGTTCGTGAAGAACGAGTAACAAAAGCTAAAATAATCACTGTTGATTAAATGGGTTTGACCGTAATAACTCTTACTTTGGGCCCTTTGCAATCGAACTGTTATCTTGCCTTCGATAAGGGCAGCCGCGGGGCAATAATAATTGATCCGGGAGACGCACCCGATTTTATTTTGCAGGAAATAGGAAGAAGGGAATTAAAACCTCTGGCAATTGTCGCAACCCACGGACATTTTGACCATATTTTGGCGGCGACCCACCTTATGCTTGCTTTAGACATTCCATTTCTTATGAATAAAAGGGACGAATTTTTACTGGCTAGAATGATAAGTTCTTCAAAACTTGCTACGGGCGTTGGAGAGGACTTGCCGCCGATAATAACTAAATATCTTAAAAATGGAGACAAGATTAAGATTGGGAATAGTTTTTTTTCAGTCCTTGCTACGCCCGGGCACACACCTGGGAGTGTAAGCCTTTACTCTATGAAGGGATCATTGGTGTTTGTCGGAGACTTAGTATTTTCGGATGGAAGTATCGGTAGGTACGACTTTAGATATTCCGAAAAAGACAATCTCTTAAATAGTTTGAGAAAAATTCTAAAACTCCCGAGCGAGACCAAGGTTTATAGTGGCCACGGTGAGGATTCATCCATCGGGGCCTTAAGAGTACTTTTGAAAAACTCTAATTTTGTGTAATATAAGTTATGACAGAAAGAGTGAGCGGGTTTGCCCTTATTATCCTCGGGATTGTGATTATTGTTTTAGCGGCATTTTCTGTCTACAGCGTTTTTTCGGGGAAATCAAAGCCGTTTGCGCTTTTTAATTTTCCGGCAATTTCGTTGGATGCCTCAAGCTTAATTGGAAGCGACGCTCCACCGGAAGCGCGTGACGCACTTAAGGCATCCGGCCAAGCGCCAATGCTCGAGCTCGTACCGGCTGACATATTAAACAAGACCTCGAATACCCTTGCCCACCTACTCCTCATGGGATTTATCGCAAGTGTAGGATATAAAATAGGTTCTTTAGGGGCCCTTCTTGCTAGACCCGTGGTTGTCAAGTTAAAGACAAAAAATGCGGAGGATGTCATAAACGAGAATTAATAATGTTTACTCTTCCTCCTCTTCCTTACGACTACGCAGCACTTGAACCCTTTATCGATACGGAAACCATGCGTATTCATCACACTAAACACCACGCTGCTTATGTTCAAAACCTGAACGACGCTTTAAAAGGGAGAGATGAGCTTTTGGACACGGATATCTTTGACCTTATCGGGAGTCTAAAAAAAATTCCCGCCGAACTCCAAACCCGAGTTAGAAATCAAGGTGGTGGGCACTTAAACCACTCACTGTTCTGGAAGTTAATGGCACCGAAGCCGGCAAAAGCTCCATCCCATTCACTAATGTCCTTAATCAAAAAAAACTTTAGAGACTTTAAAACATTTCAGGAAGAATTTAGCGCAACCGCTATGGGAAGATTTGGGAGTGGTTGGGTGTGGCTTGTCGTTCACGGCAGGAAGCTCGAGGTTGTGGATACCGTTAACCAGGACTCTCCTCTTTCTTTGGGCCTTTCCCCCATTTTAGCTCTTGACGTTTGGGAGCACGCATACTATCTTCGCTATCAGAATAGACGCGCCGAATATATCGACGCTTGGTGGAATGTGGTAAATTGGGAAGAGGTAGAAAATCTCTACACCCAAGCCCTTAAGAAGAAAAAAACAAAATGAAGATTAAGCAATTACGAATAAAACTTCTTTCGAAATTAAAATCTTTCAATAGAAAGAAAATCATTCTAATTGCAGCTCTTATTGCTGCCATCTCATTGGGGTACTTGGGTAAAGGGCTATTTGTTGCGGCATTAGTTAATGGAATGCCCATCAGTCGTTTAACGGTAGTAAAAGAACTCGAAAAACAGGGAGGGAGTCAAACTTTAGACAATCTGGTAGTCAAATCATTAATCTTTCAGGAAGCAAAGAAAAAGGGAGTGGAAGTTTCACAAAGTGAAATCGACTCGGAGCTTTCGAGGCTTGAGCAAATTGTTAGTGAGCAGGGGATGACCCTCGATGAAGCACTTTCTTTACAAAACCAGTCGAAAAAGGACTTGCTAGAACAAATAAAAATTCAAAAGACGGTTGAGAAAATCCTTTCCGATAAAATTGTAGTATCTGACGAGGAAGTAAAGGACTATTTCGAGAAAAATGGCGATCTTTATGAGGATGGGACCAAGCTCGAGGACGTTGCGGATGACATTAAAAATCAACTGGCTCAGACTAAGCTCTCATCAGCTTATCAAAGTTGGATTACGGAATTGAAAGCGGGTGCCTCCATAAACTACTTCGTAACATTCTAGCTTGACTTTTTTACAAGCCCAAAATAAAATATCAGTTCTGTCGCGCGGTTAGCTCAGTGGTAGAGCATCGGCAGGGAGTGCCGGAGTACGGGGGTTCGAATCCCTCACCGCGCATGGTTTGCGCCAACGTAGCTCAATGGCAGAGCGCCAGGTTCATAGCCTGGAGGGTTGGAGGTTCGAATCCTTCCGTTGGCTTAGGCCAGACCCAAGGAAACTCTCCGCGGGTGAATACCAACTGGCCGAACCAGGGGGTAAAGAGCAGTAGCCAAGCAAGCGGCAAGTCTGCATCCCCTGGTAAAGGAGCGCACAGGGC
The DNA here is from genome assembly GCA_001792115.1 of Candidatus Woesebacteria bacterium RBG_16_42_24. Classification (GTDB taxonomy): domain Bacteria; phylum Patescibacteriota; class Microgenomatia; order UBA8517; family UBA8517; genus RBG-16-42-24. The sequence goes on along the minus strand of MGFX01000007.1, from coordinate 12,604 downwards.
GGGTCAGAATTAGAATCGAAGGATGGGAGGCACCTCGCCTCTTCAACACAAAAATCCTACGACTCTAGACCCGCCCTGCTCTTTTTATGTAATATTAATTGGGGGTGATAAGTTTATGTATAAAGAGCTACTTCTTGGCCCAATATCGGGTTTGCCAAAAATTCTGGTCGTAATCGCCCTTGTTTGGACTTTATTTTGGAAAGGCATCGCTCTTTGGAGAAGTGCAAGGAATAACCAGAAATATTGGTTTTTCGGTTTATTGGTTATTAATACACTTGGGGTTCTTGAGATAGTTTATTTATCTTTCTTCCAAAAGAAGGGAAAGAAGTAGGCAGTTGGGGTGTATAATAACTCTATGCTTGTTTTGGGTATAGATCCAGGTACAGCCACAACTGGTTTCGGACTCATTAAAAAAGAAAAAAAGGGATTTGAGGTTATTGATTGGGGACTTATTGAAACCGAGAAAAATGGTGTTACAGGAAAAAGACTTAGCCATATTTATAAGGAAATGCTTGGGTTGCTTCGAAAATTCTCACCCGACGTTATGGCTATGGAGAAAATATTTTTTGCCACAAACGCCAAAACAGCAATAAGCGTGGGGCAAGCTCAAGGCGTGATACTTTTGGCTGCCGCCAAATCAAAGGTAAAAGTTTCAGAATATGCGCCAGGTACTATAAAAAAAGTAGTGGCCGGAGATGGACGCGCTGACAAAAAAAAGATGCAGCAGGCGCTACGAGGCCACTTAGGTGCTAAAATAAGGAGTAAAGTTAAAAAGAAAACTCACTTTGACAACGAAGCGGACGCTTTGGCCATAGCATTATGTCACGTTTTTAGTGGAGGGGGGTGAAGAATTTGGCAGATTATAAAGTAGGTAAAATAACACATTATTACGATAAAATTGGGGTTGCGGTTTTAGAACTTTCAGGAGATCTTGCAGTGGGAGATAAAATTAAATTTTCTAGGGGAGGGGAGGACCTTTTCACCCAAACTGTTTCGTCCATGCAGGTCGAACACGAAAAGAAGGAATCAGCCAAAAAAGGAGAAATTGTTGGTCTAAAAGTCGATTCGGAGGTAAAAGAAGGTGCAGAAGTATATAAAGAATCATAAAAGGGGCAGGGGTATTGTTTGGGAAGTAGCTCCTGACGTAAAAAAAAGACTTTCTCACCTTGTAACTTCGCTTGATATCTCCTGGGTAAAACCCACTAGAGTTTTTTGCCTTCGGTCGTTTAATGCAAAGACTCACGCAATAGCCAGAATTTGGGGACTGGGAAAAATTTGGCAAGGTGTACTTCAAGTTGAAGCGGCATATATAGTCGAAGTAATTTCAGAGAAATATGATAAACTTCCCGAAGTAGAGAAGGATAAAGTTATTCTTCATGAAATCACACATATTCCCAGAAATTTTTCAGGCGCTTTAGCGCCGCATATCCGACGTGGACCGAGAAACTTTCACCGTAAATTGGAAGTATTGGTCGCACAATACTTTAGGAGTCTTAAATGAAGGTTTTTGTCGTAAACGGCGACAATGAAGTTGCTTCAAGAAAGAGGCTTGCGGTCTTAATTGCTCAAGCCCGAGAGAAAGGTATCGACATACAGAAAATTTCACTTGATGCTTCCTCCTCAATAAGTGACGTAGCCCTTAATCGAGGTCTTTTTGGAGAAAGTGTCTTGTTAATCGATAACGCCGGAAGATTGAAAAAAAAAGAACTTGAGATGTTGCTCTCGCGGAGGGAAGGAAACATAATACTTTTTCAATCAGGGTTTATCTCCAAAACACTAATAAGCGCTCTTCCGGACACCGCGTCGTTGGAAGAATTTAAGCTCCCCAATCTGATTTATAAATTTCTGGATTCTTTTTATCCAGGAAATGTAAAAAACGCATTGAATTTATTTCACCAGATCGCAAGTAGCCAACCTGAAGAATTGATTCTGCATCTTCTTTCCCGCTTTCTTCGCGATCTATACCTACTTAAAATAGACGGGGTTTTCTTGGGTTACCCCGAATGGAGAATGTTGAAACTTGAGAGTCAGTCGGAAAAGTTTACTCAAAAAAAACTTAGCAGATTGATTAATAAGTTAGCCGAGATAGACGTTAGCGTAAAAACTTCAAAAGAAAGTCTCGTTTCTTCCCTTGACCTTCTAATTGCCACCGAACTAGAATAAGCTGTGGTAGAAAAATCCCTTTTTGGCACGAGCGGAATAAGAGGATCTGCAGACACCCTTTTTACAAAACAGTTTTGTTTTGATATAGGCAGAACTTTCATAGAATTCTTAAGGCGGCATGAAAGTCTGGGGCCTATCGCTATAGGTATGGACCCCAGAGAGTCGAGCCCCAGAATAAGAAACGAACTTCTAACAGGACTTTCAACGGGTGGCGTTGAGCTTTTTGACGAAGGAGTTACGCCCATTCCTTCTATGAACTGGCTCATTATCAACACGCCGGTTGTTGCAGGGATAATGATTACAGGTAGCCATATAGCCCCAGAACTAAATGGGGTAAAATTTTACGCCCACGACGAGGAAGTTTCCGTTGATGATCAGAAAGAGATAGAGTCCATTTATTACCAGATTAAGGGGAAAGGAAAACCCGATAGCATTCCCGTGAATGTAAAAATAGAGTCAAGAGCCCAAGAGCTTTATTCCGACATGTTATTTAATTTAGCCGTAGGTCCCTTCCCGAGCTGGAGTGTAGGCCTTGACTGCGCCAATGGTTCTCAGTCTGTCGTTATGCCGGCTTTACTTCGAAGACTGGGTCTTAATGTAATCGAGGTCAATTGCGACCCGCAAGAACCTTTTATAGCAAGAGACACCGATACCGATGACAAAGCAGCGATCGAGACACTCAAAGAAACTGTTAAGAAAGAGGGCGTACATTTTGGAATAGCCTTTGACGGCGACGGTGATAGAGTGGTTTTCGTTAACGAAAAGGGAGAATTTGTCCCCGGGGAATACTCATGCTCTTTAATTGCCAAAAAAGCCCCGGGAGATACAGTAGTTACAACTATTAGCGCTTCATCCGTTGTCGATACTTTAGGCAAAAAAGTTATTAGAACCAAAGTTGGCTCCCCGTTTGTTGTGGGCAAGATGAAAGAAGTAGGGGCGGTATTTGGGTTTGAGTCAAACGGTGGCGGAATCTCTGCTGAAATAATGTACACGCGAGACGGAGGAACTATGACTATGAAGTTGCTGAATCTTTTATTCGAATTTGGGGGTAAGTTTTCAGAGCTTGTGGCTACACTCCCCAAGTTTTATATGTTTAGAACTAAGATCGATTATAAGTGGGAACTAAAGGATAAAATCCTATCCGAAGCAAAAAAGAATTTCAAAGGTGTAAGAGTAGAAGAGCTTGATGGACTCAAAATATGGGTGGACGAAAATACGTGGATTCTTTTTAGATCAAGCGCTAATGCTCCTGAATTTAGGGTCTTTGCTGAAAGTAAGGATGAGAAAAAAGCTGGGAAACTTCTTGAGGATGGAATATCTTTTGTGAAGGAGCTGATTTCTACCCCAAATGGATAACCTTGATGATCTGTCAAAAATAGCAGAACTTGATAAAGGGAATGTTTTAGGTTCGATTGAAGCCCTACCCAAGCAAGTCGCACAAGCTTGGCAAGAAGTATCAGAAATTGCAATTGCTCTCCCCGATGAGTATCGTAGCGTATCTCATATCGTGGTTTCTGGGATGGGAGGCTCCGCACTTGCTGGGAGAATACTCCATTCACTGTTATCATCGTCTAATCTCGCGCCAATCGAAGTCGTAACGGACTACAGCTTACCTTATTATGTAAAAGACGACACTCTCGTTATTTTATCTTCGTATTCAGGAAATACAGCGGAAACGGTTTCGGCGGCCCATGACGCTATGTCTAAAGGAGCCCGGGTTTTTATCGTAGCAACCGGCGGAAAGTTGGCCGAGTTAGCTAAAGAAAACAATATCAATTCTTATATATTTGAAGCCAAACAAAACCCTTCGGGGCAGCCTAGAATGGCATTAGGCTACTCAATAACGGCCAATTTAGCGTTGCTCAACAAGCTGGGTTTTACACAGGTTAGCAACGTGGATATTGAAAAAATAGTTAAAGATATGGAAAGTGCGGTTTCGGCATTTGGAGCTAGAACTCCTATAAAAGATAACTTAGCGAAACTCTACGCTGCCAAGCTTAAGGACAAAATTCCAGTTCTTATAGCGAGCTCACATTTAGTAGGAATTGCGCATGCCTTTAAGAACCAGCTGAACGAAAATTCTAAAGCATTTGCTCTTTTCTTTGATATTCCTGAGCTCAATCATCACTTATTAGAAGGTTTAAGAAATCCGGCTAGCGCTAAAAGTTTTATACATTTTCTTTTCTTAGATTCAGAGCTTTATCCTACAGAGATTAAAAAGAGGTATCCAATAACAATAGATGTTACTGAAAAAAATGGTGTTGCGTGTGACGTTTTAAAAATTAAAGGACAGACGAAGATTGATCAGGTTTATGAACTTTTGGTTCTCGGTTCGTATATCAGCTTTTATCTTGCAATGCTCTACGGCATTGATCCCTCCCCGATTCCCTGGGTCGATTACTTCAAAAACGAGCTTGCGAAGTGATGAAATATCTGCGAACATAATAAGAATGCCTGCCAAACCCTTAACCGTTTTCTTCAAAGATATAGACAAAGAAGATTTACCACTCGTTGGTGGCAAAGGCGCCAATTTAGGAGAAATGGTAAAGGCAGGTTTTCCTGTTCCAAATGGATTTGCCATCACGGTTCCGGCATATGATGTTTTTATGGAGCATAACAAAATCGTAGATGGTATTGCGAAAATTATTAAGATTACAAATGTTGCCAATACACAGGAACTTGAAAGCGCAGCCTTAAAAATACAAAAGAAGATAAAAACTTCTGAAATACCCGAAGCAGTTGGCACCGAAATTGTGCGCTCTTACAAAAAACTATCGGGGATTTTTAGAAATGCTCTCGTAGCAGTTCGCTCTTCAGCTACAGCCGAGGATCTTCCAAATGCCTCATTTGCAGGGCAACAAGCGACCTTTTTGAATGTTAAGGGAGAGGCTAACCTCTTAACTTATACCCGTGAGTGTTGGGCTTCACTCTTTACTGCCCGGGCAATTTTTTATCGAGAACAAAATAAAATACCATACCAAAAAGTCAAAATTTCCGTAATAGTACAAAAAATGATCCAGTCGGAGGTTTCGGGAGTTATGTTTACTCAAGATCCAGTGACTAATGAGAAAGACAGAATTGTTATTGAGGCAATTTGGGGATTGGGAGAGCTGATTGTTCAAGGGACAGTTGTTCCTGATCATTACGTTGTTCAAAAAGATACGTTTGACGTTCTTTCAAAGCAGGTAGTTGACCAATCAATACAGCTCATTCGGGTCAAAGGAGCAACCATAGAAACTGGAGTTTCAGAGAGAATAAAACATTTACAAAAAATTAGCGATAAAGAAATTATAGCCGTTGCAAAAATAGGAGCGAAACTCCAAAAACATTATTACTTTCCGCAGGACGTTGAATGGGCTAAGGAAAAAGGGAAAATATATATCGTTCAAACTAGACCAATAACAACTATCAAAAAGGCCGGCGAGATATTAAAAGGAGATAAAGGGGAATATAAGATAGCCGAGGCACCAATTCTCACTGGTAGCGGGGCTAGTCCTGGTATTGGCACCGGCCCCGTTAGAATCGCCAAAACTCCCAAAGAAATAGGCAAAGTCGGCCGAGGAGACGTATTAGTATCCATAATGACCTCACCTGATTTTGTCCCTGCGATGAAAAAGGCAGCGGCGATTATCACCGACGAAGGAGGGCAGACATCTCATGCGGCTATTGTTTCAAGGGAATTGGGAATACCCTGTGTTGTAGGAACAAAAAAAGCAACCTCAACACTCAAAGACGACCAGGTTGTTACGGTTGACGGAAAGAAAGGAATGGTGTTTATGGGCAGTGCAGTTTCAAAAACCGAAGTTAAGATTGCTCCGCAAAAATCTTCTAAGAAATTGAGAACTGCAACACGAGTATATGTGAATCTTGCTGAACCTGAACGCGCAAAAGAGATTGCCAAAATGAACGTAGAAGGGGTGGGGCTTCTTAGGGCCGAGTTTATGATAGCAGACATTGGGATTCACCCAAAAGAAGCGATAAAACATAAAACCCAAGGAGAGTTTATTAATAAGCTGGCGAGTCATTTGACCACCTTTTGTGATGCTTTTAACCCACGACCTGTTGTATATCGGGCAACAGATTTTAAAACTAACGAATATAGATCTCTTCCCGGAGGAGAAGCATGGGAACCGGAAGAATCAAATCCAATGTTAGGGTACCGTGGAGCATTTCGCTACATATCAAACCCGGAGGTTTTTGGACTTGAGCTTGCCGCTATTAAAAAGGTTAGAGAAAAACACAAGAACCTATGGCTTATGATTCCTTTCGTACGCTCACCTGAGGAACTCTCAAAAGTAAAAAGGATTGTTGCATCAGAGGGATTACTTGAATCCCCGAGTTTTAAGTTTTGGATGATGGTTGAGCTTCCTGTAAACATTATCCAATTTGATGACTTTGCTAAAGTAGGAATAGACGGAATATCCATTGGTTCAAATGACTTAACTATGCTTATTTTAGGAACAGATCGGGATAACGCAGAGGTTGCTTCAGCTTTTGACGAGAGAACACCGGCCGTTCTATGGGCCCTTGAGCGGGTTATAAAATCATGTCATAGGCATGGAATTACGTCCTCAATTTGCGGACAGGCACCTTCGCAGTATGACGATTTAGTTGAAAAACTGGTTAGTTACGGAATAACCAGTATTTCTGTAAATCCCGATTCTATAGAGCGCGCCAGACTTCTAATTCATAACGCAGAGAAAAAATTGGGCAGGAAATAATGGCAACTATCTCGAAAATATGGGCAAGAGAAATCCTTGATTCAAGAGGAATACCTACGGTTGAAGCAGCCTGCCAGTTAACCAATGGGATGATTTCTGTCGCGTCGGTTCCTGCAGGTACATCAACTGGAACACACGAGGCGTTAGAGTTAAGAGACATTAAAAATACCCGGTATAGAGGAAAAGGGGTATTAACGGCAGTAAAGAATGTCAATGACATTTTGGGTCCGGGAGTTTCTGGCCTTGACCCTATACATCTTTATGAAATTGACGCCAAGTTGATAGAAATAGACGGAACTGAAAATAAGTCAAAATACGGAGCAAATGCAATTCTAGCAGTATCAATGGCAGTAACAAAAGTCGGAGCTCTTGCGCAAAGTATTCCACCATACAGGTGGATTGAGTATCTTGCAAAAGGAGTAGGCGTAAACCCCATAGTCCATATACCTACGCCACTTTTCAACATGGTAAACGGAGGACTTCACGGAGCCGGAAACTTAGACTTTCAAGAATTTCATGTAAGTCCGGCTTCCTCAAAATCTTTTTCCGAAGGGCTGATGATTGGAGCTGAAATTTATCTAGCGATTGGAGATGACTTGGAAAAGCGCGGAGCAATTCATTCAGTTGGAGACGAAGGGGGCTACGCTCCAAATCTTTTTACTAACGCAGACGCTTTTGAGCTCATGGTCGACTCAATTAGAGCAACGAAGTACATAATAGGCCGTGATATATTCTTTGGTTTAGATGTGGCAGCCAACTCTTTCTATAAAAACGGCGAGTATGTCATACGTGATAAATCCTCTCCACTAAACGAAGAGCAGCTTATTGAATTTTATAAAGGGATTAATAACCAATATAGGCTGGCAAACCTTGAGGACCCGTTTTACGAGGATGCGTGGTCGGGCTGGAAAAAGATCCACGAGATATTTGGAGATCAGGTGACAATAGTTGGAGACGACCTTTTGGTTACGAATCCTAATAGGGTGGAGAGGGCTATAAAAGAAAAAGCGTGTAATGGAATATTGGTTAAACCAAATCAGATAGGAACAATAACCGAGACGCTTAAAGTTATTAAGCAGGCAAGAGATGCAAATTGGAAAGTAATAGTTTCTCATAGATCTGGTGAAACCAACGACTGGTTGATTGCAGATTTCGGAGTGGGCGTTGGAGCCGATTATGTAAAATTCGGCGCTCCCTCAAGGGGTGAAAGGGTAGCCAAATACAACCGACTACTCGCGATAGAGCACGAACTCTCTTCCAATACGCCATGAATCCGGACCCGCCGCGATTCGTAGTTTTAGCCATACTGGACGGTTGGGGAATAGCACCAGCCGGAGCGGGCAATGCAATAAACCAAGCAAGAACTCCAAATTTTAGCCGCTTTTGGGCATCTTATCCTCATACTCAGCTATCTGCTTCAGGCGAAGCAGTGGGACTGCCTAAAGGAGATGCGGGTAATACAGAAACGGGTCATCTGAATCTTGGAGCAGGCAGAATTGTCTACCAGGACTTGGTCAGAATCAATATGTCTATAGCCGAGGGAGGTTTCTTTGCAAACAAAACGCTTCTTGGGGCTTTTGAGCACGCAAAGAAAAACTCTTCTAACCTCCATTTTATGGGACTGATCGGAGCCGGTGGTGTTCACTCTAACATGGAACATTTATTTGCTCTTATTCAGCTTGCGAAGAGGCAAAATTTTTCAAATTTTTTTTTACATTTGTTTACCGATGGTAGAGATTCTGCTCCAACTTCCGCAAAAATTTATATTAACCAGATTAAAAATATTCTTAAAAGAGAGGGCGCTGGAAAAATAGCCTCCGTAATGGGGAGATATTGGGCGATGGACAGGGATTATCGATGGGAACGCACTCAAAAAGCCTATGTGGCTTTGACAAAAGGCATGGGACAAATAGTCAAAACGCCGGAAGAGGCAATTGAGCTTTCGTATCAGGAAAGTGCTACGGACGAATTCATAGCCCCATCAATTATATCTGACGAAAAAGGACAGCCACTTGCTCTTATTAAAGACGGAGATTCGGTAGTATTTTTCAACTTTAGAATAGATAGGCCGAGGCAACTTTCAAAAGCATTTTTGCTGAAAGACTTTTCAAAGGCCAACGAGGTAACTGAATTTGATCCTTACCAAGTAGAATACCTGGGTCGTCATACTCCAATAAAAGAAGACATTTCCCGCCCACTTTTTGAAAGAGGTAAATCTTTAGAAAACCTCTATTTTGTAACAATGACGCTCTATGCCAATTCATTGGTAGGAGCTGGAGCTAAAGTAGCTTTTCCTCCAGAAGTCATAGAAATGCCGCTGGGTAGAGTAGTTTCGAATCAAGGACTTCTACAATTAAGAGCTACAGAATCGGAAAAAGAGAGATTTGTCACATTTTACTTTAATGGGCTAAGAGAGCATACATTTCCCGGGGAGGAAAATATGATTATTCCTTCTCCAAAAGTAAAAACCTATGATTTAAAGCCGGAAATGTCGGCCAAAACACTAACCGATTCGGTACTTAATTACATGAGAGTAAGACACGAATACTCGTTAATTTTGATAAACTACCCAAACGCTGACATGGTAGGACACACTGGAAATATCAAACCCGCAATAGCAGCCTGTGAAGCAGTAGATGCGTGCCTAGGGCATCTGGAAAGCTTTATTTCTGCCAACTCCGGGATACTTCTAATTACCGCAGATCATGGTAACGCCGAAGAAATGATAAATCTGCATTCCGGTGGCGTAGACACCGAGCATTCTGCAAATCCTGTTCCTTTTATTGCCGTGGGAAAACCTTTTCTGGGAAATCCAACGATGCTCACAAGCGGGATACTGGCGGATGTCGCTCCCACGGTTCTATCTTTACTAGAGATACCGGTTCCCAATACAATGACAGGAAGGAATTTACTCTCGTCCATATGGAAGAAATAACAACCACTATTGTACAAACGCTAACAACTTTTATTGAAACATACGGTCTTAGTGCGATTTTTGTACTTATGACCGCTGAATCCGCATTAATCCCTATTCCCTCCGAGATAACAATGCCCTTTGGCGGATTTTTGGCCGGAAGGGGAGTAGTACCATTCTGGAGTGTAGTATTTATAGGGGCTTTAGGAAACCTTATAGGCTCGCTTCTTGCCTACTATCTCGGCTATGTCAAAGGGGAAGAGTGGGTTAGAGTAGTCATTAGAAAATGGGGCAAATGGCTACTAATTAGGGAAGAGGAATTTGATAAGTCTAAAGAGTGGTTTGCAAAATACGGCCAAGGAATAACCTTTGGCTCAAGACTGCTACCAATTGTAAGGACTTTCATATCTCTTCCCGCGGGTATTGCCAAGATGAATCTTCCCCTTTTTGCGCTACTGACATTTATTGGTTCATTTTTCTGGTCTGGCATTCTAGCCTACGTCGGATTAAAACTGGGAGAGAATTGGTTATCAATTGAACCCGTCTTCAGGAAATTTCAGTTTGTAATTATCGGGCTTGGAGTGATAGCCGTTGGATTATATATCTGGATCCACCTTAAAAGGAGAAAAAACTAGTTCCTGTCGTAACGCCTAATTAGCCCCACTACTTTTCCCTGTATTCTTACGTTTTTGACGAATATGGGGCTCATCTTGGCGTTAGCGGGCTCTAGGCGTATTCTGGTAGCTTCCTTGAAGAACCTTTTTAGCGTGGCCATACCGTTATCAAGAAGAGCAACGACAATGTCTCCGTTATTTGCGCTCTCCACCTGCTCGACTATTACGAAATCCCCGTCTCGTATTTGCTCCTCTATCATAGATTCGCCGCGAACCTGGAGGACGTAGACCCTTTTTTGCTGACTTATAAAAGTCGAGGGAATAGAAAGTGTGGCGTTAGGGTCGGTGTAGGCTTCAATTGGTGCACCAGCCGCAATAAAGCCCAAAATGGGAGCCTCAAGGCTTTCACCGTCAAAATCCTTAGTATCTTGGGAAAGCTCAATTGCTCGCACTTTCCCCTGCTTCCTTTTAATTAAACCTTTTTGCTCAAGAGCTGCCAAGTGTTCATGAACCGTAGCCAAAGAAGATACTCCAATCGCTTCAGCTATTTGCTTTAGGGTGGGTGCGCTACCAGTTGTTTGTATATGCTGCCTTATGAAGTCCAGAATTTGACCTTGTCGTTTATATATAATCGGAGCCATGAATTTAGAATACGAACAAAACCCGAAGCTGTCAAGTACCACTTTCTATCACAAACTACAAATAGTACGCGACCCTGAGCAAAGTCGAAGGGTCAAGAGATAAAATGATAAACAATATTATTTTAATACAGCCTTGACTTTAAAGAAGCTCGGATATAGTATTGGCATTATTCAGAGGTTAAATGGGTTCACGTATAGAGGCTACTGACGGAACGGTTGTAGATAAGAAGATTACAGAGAATTTTCTTCATCTACATAATTTGCTGGTTACTAAATTCTTCGAAAACGCACCAACTCTTGTTTGGGAAGTAGAATCCCTAGACCATCCTTACTATCCTTCTCATATTAGACGACCAAACCCGCCAATCGTTTTGACCCGCTTGGCGGGTAAAAATAAGGATCCGTTTGCTCGACATGATACTGTTTCTATTCAAGTAAACAGATCATTCACGGAATTTAAAAGACGGCAACAGATTTTGGCTGTTTATTACCTTGGACAATTATCCTTAGAGCATGGATCTTTAGACTCCGTTACGCTTGACCAGAGGCTTGGGCCTCAAACACTTCACAGAATTATTGATGTTTTACAATACTCAACAAATAGTGATGTAGCTCAGTTATTAAATGACTTAGCCGACGAACACGGTTCGCGCTACACGAGATTTCCACTAGGTTAGACCCAAGCCAGCCTTCTTCAGTGTTATAATTTCGCTGTTAGTGCATGAAATTTAAACTTAAGTCTAATTACAAGCCCATTCCAGAACAACAGCTAGCCATCGAGAAGCTTGCAAAAGGCGTTTCCAAGGGAGAGCTTTACCAGGTTCTTCTTGGTGTAACAGGATCGGGAAAAACTTTTACTGTGGCCAATGTGATCGAGAGGCTGCAACGTCCAACTCTAATCATTTCCCACAACAAAACCTTGGCGGCCCAGCTTTATCAGGAACTGCGGGACTTCTTTCCCCAAAACGCTGTAAGCTACTTCGTTTCTTACTATGACTTCTATCAACCGGAGGCGTACATTCCTTCCACAGATACATATATAGAGAAGGATTCGGCTATAAATGAGCTAATCGATAAGCTCCGCCTTGGCGCAACAACCAACCTACTCACGAGGAAAGATACCATTGTTGTAGCTTCTGTTTCCTGTATTTATAACATCGGTTCTCCACGGGAATACGGCAATTTTGTATTTGAATTTACAGAAGGAATGAAAGTAGAAAGAAAACAAATAATAGATAGATTGGTTGATCTGCAGTACGACAGGGGAGATTTCGGGTTCCATAGGGGTACATTCAGGGTACGTGGCGACACAATCGACGTCTACCCTGCCTATATGGACGAAGGGGTAAGGATAGAGTTTGGGACAGATGAAATTAAAAAAGTAAGAATTATAAATACGGTCACAGGTGTTGAAATTGGAAATCGGAAACTGGAAAATGGAAATTTCATATTGTATCCTGCAAAGCATTTCATTACTGACCCCTCAAAACACACCGATGTTTTTGAGCAAATAAAAAAAGATTTATCTCAAAGAGTCAAAGAACTCAAAAA
>MGFX01000006.1 GCA_001792115.1 Candidatus Woesebacteria bacterium RBG_16_42_24 | reverse complement strand
CTCAAGCTCCACAAGCTCGCGCTCTGCCATTGAGCTACGCCCACCAAGTAGAGAGATATATTATACCAAATAATTTACTCTTTGGAGATTTCAGGATAGACAACTATAAGGGCCAGAGCTCCTAAAACTGCTACTGCCCCCGAAACTAAAAATAGCGAGTCAAAACCCAGTTTGTCTGCCAGAAATCCTCCCAACGCTGCAGTAGCCGCTGCGCTCATCTCTGTTGTTGTTGAGTGAAGTCCCCAGATAAAGGACTCTCTTCCTTCCTCTAAATTTCTTGTAAATAGACCCATCCATGCGGGGTATGCCATGGCACCGGCTATTCCAAACATTATCTGAATAAGATAAACGTGCATGGGTGAGGTTGCAAATATATATAAGAATATTGCCGCGCCCATTATTAAGCTCCCTGTAAACGCGAGCCAAAAATCTATTTTCTGCCCCGGAGTCTCATCCACCATTATTCCTATAGGGATTTGAAGTAAAGACTTTATCGCTAAATAAATAGCTTCCGCAATTCCAACGGTAACTAATGTCCCACCAACAATCTGGTCTGTCACAAAAACAGCGAAAATGGGGGACATTAACCCGAATCCAGAGAAAACAATAATGTCGGAGGCTACGAGGACCTTTAGAATCTTGTTTATGGAAAAAAGGTTCTTCCAGCCGACTTTTTTTAGCCTCCGAATAGCTGATTGAACCATCGGAGCGGGTAGCGGGAATCGAACCCGCATAAACAGATTGGAAATCTGTTGTTCTACCATTGAACCATACCCGCTTATTCTTATGTCGGAGTGCTCGGACTCGAACCGAGGGCCTCCGCGTTTCCTTGAAATTATCTTACAATTTCACGGATAAACCTTCACCCTGAAAAATTGAGTCGGGGAGGGCGGACTCGAACCGCCGGCCTCACGCTCCCAAAGCGTGCACTCTAGCCAACTGAGCTACTCCCCGATTAAATTTTTTACGGGCAAACCGCGCGCTCTGCCAACTGAGCCACACTCCGTGGTGCCGAGGGAGGGACTCGAACCCACACGACCCAAACGGGTCACAGGATTTTAAGTCCTGTGCGTCTACCATTCCGCCACCCCGGCCTGAACCCGTATATTTTACTATTTTAGCTCCAATTTGACAAAGATTTGTACCTCTAATAAGCTAAATTACGGGTTATTTTTAAAGGGGGTGATTTATTTGAAAACCTACTTAAGATTCGTATTAGTTTGGCTGGTCAACTATGCAGTTTTATCCCTAGCTAATTCTTACTTTCCGAATTTTTACGAATTGGGCAATGTCAATCTTACTACCACGGCAGCTACGTTTCTATCATCTTTTCTCTTAACCCTAGCAGGAAGGTTGGCTAAAACCGCTCTAACAAAGTGGGGGGTAAAGGCAGATGGTAGGGCCAAGAGATTTGTACTTTTTTGGATTGTCAACTCCGCGGCTATATGGCTTATTGCCAGATTTGCGAGTCTAACAGGATTTGGAATTGCGGCTTATTATTACGCTCTTTCCCTGGCATTTGCGGCGACACTTGCACAATGGCTCACCAGACAAGTATATAAGAAAGCTAAATTGCTCTAAGTTTGAGCATTGATTCCAAAAATCCCATAAAAATTGGGTGTGGGGAAAGAGGGCGGCTAATATATTCTGGGTGAAATTGTGTTCCGACAAAGAATGGGTGTTGGGCGAGTTCAATAGCCTCGACTAATTTACCGTCCGGCGATGTTCCCGAAATTACAAATCCCTTCTTTTCAAATAACTTCCTGTATTTATTGTTGAATTCGTACCTATGCCTGTGCCTTTCATAAACTAAGAGTTTTCTACCTAAACTTTTATGAAGATTTTTAGAATTTCCATTTTTCTTATATAAAGATTCAAGCTTCGAACCCTTTTTTACGACACAGGGCCAAGCCCCAAGCCTTATCGTTCCCCCGTATTGTCTTTTCGACAAATATTCTTCTTGGTCCGGAATTATATGAATAACGGGATGGGGTGTTTTAGGGTCCGCCTCCGTAGTGTTAGCCTTCTTTAAATTTAGTACGTTTCTTGCAAACTCAATCGTGGCCATCTGCATACCGAAGCAAAGTCCAAGATATGGGATCATGTTTTCCCTTGCAAACTTGGCCGCAGAAACCTTTCCTTCGGTGCCCCTCGCACCCCAGCCTTGAGGAACGATTATTCCGTCAAATCCTTTTAAATCAACCTTCCCTTTTTCCATATCCTCGCTATCTATCCAGGCAAGGGAAGTTTCAGCGCCAATTTTCCAGGATGCGTGCTTTAGTGCTTCAATTACGGAAACGTAGGAATCAGCAAGCTGATAATCTCCTGTGACAAAATACTTTCCTACCATGGCAATTTTTAGTTTCGCCCTTTTTTGTTTTTTTATACTTTTCAGAAGTTGCGACCAGGAATTTAAAAATTTATGATTTTTAGACTTGAGTCCTAAAAGACCAAGGCAAATATCGTCTAAACCTTTACCGGAATTTGCCAAATGTAGCGGAACTTCATAAATACTGGCCATGTCGGGCGCGGAAAAAATGCAGTCGGGATTGATATTGCAAAATAGAGCCAGCCTATCAAGCCTTCTTTCGTCAATGGATTTTTCAGCTCTGGCAACTATTACATCGGGATGTATTCCCATGCCGTTTAATATATGGACAGACGTTTGCGCGGGCTTAGATTTTAATTCCCCTATATTTGAAAGGTAGGGTAGGTAGGTAACGTGGAGATGAATTAAATCTTTAGGATTTTTAAGTTTCATTATTCGGGTTGCTTCAAAAAAAATGCTATTTTGGTATTCACCGACGGTTCCACCCAATTCAACAATCACAATGTCCGATTTGTGAACTTCTCCAGCAAGCTTTATACGTCTTATTATCTCGTCAGTTACATGGGGTATTGCCTCAACGTCTTCACCTTCGTATTCAAAAGCCCTCTCTTTTCTTATTACTTCCTGGTAGATTTGCCCCGTAGTAATGTAGTTTTCCCTTGACAAGTTTTCGTGTAAGAAACGCTCGTAATGTCCTAAATCCTCATCTGTCTCCATTCCATCGTGGGTTACAAAAACTTCGCCGTGTTCTTGGGGACGAATAGTTCCTGCATCAACATTCAAATACATGTCTATTTTTATTGGGGTTACCTTAATTCCTTGAGATTTAAGAAGTAGAGCCAAAGAAGCAGATATTGTACCTTTGCCAAGGCCGGAGACGACACCTCCAGAAACAATAATAAACTTCATCAAAAGCCCCCTTCAAAATATAGGGGCTATCTTAGGGGTGTCAAGAGGAAATTCAAATATGTTCAGCATTTCTATGCCTTGAAGGTTCGGAACCTTCAGAAATGGTTTTGACAAAATTTGCTTGTGCGCCCAGAGGGACTTGAACCCCCAACCTCCTGTTCCGAAGACAGGCGCTCTATCCATTGAGCTATGAGCGCAAATTTCTAATCCTAATTATACCTCAATCAGGCCTTAAGAAGTAATTGCTGACATAATCCAAAAGATGTATGATTTTACAAGTAGTAATGAAAGCTCAAAAACCTCCAATAGTCCATAATTTCTCCAAAATAATTTCAAAATTATTTATTTTTCAAGCCAATTTAATTAAATTTTAGTATAACCGCAACAGCCGGGAAATTTTTAGTGCTCGTATATGCGGGTGGTTTATATGAATAAAATTATAGTTAAGAATAATTACCTCGGGATTTTTACTGACGGCGAAAATGCCTATCTTTATACTCAATCGAAAAAAGGTATCCACGATTACTATTTTGTCGACACATCTTATGATGGTTTTAAGTTCGAAGGACCAAGGAAAAACTTTTTTGTAACCCGCGATGACGGAGCTATAGAAAAAATTGATAAATGTTCATTTTTTAGAATATCACGTATATCGGACGGAAAATACGGGCTTTTTTATAAGGCAAATGCCAGAAAGTCTCAGTTGTATTTTGCAACCTCGAAAAATATTTCTCACTTTATAGGTGCAAAGGTCGTCAAAGACTTCAATGAGTGCGCTATGCTCGTTCCAAATTTTAAATATAAAGATAAATATGTAGCATTCTTCGGAGAAAACGATATTTACCTGGCTACTTCGAAAGACCTGTCCAAATGGGAAATATCAAAAGAGCCCATTTTAACAAAAAGGTCTGATAACTTTGATTCTGACGGTTTAATCGTCGGAGATGTGAGCGTTAGAGAAGATGGAATATTGCTTACTTATTTTACCAAGAGAGAGGACTCTAAAAAATGGTTCATGGGAACAGCTTTATTTGATAGGGAAAATCCTGCAAACCTCTTATATCGCTCCCGGGAGGCTTTATGGGGAGAGGACCAATCATTGTTAGAAAATAGTATCAATCCCGTTGGAATAATAATATTAAACGAAAGGTTAATTGTATATTTCTCAGCCAATCAGGAGAAACTCTATGCTTTCTCTCTAAAATTCTTTAAGCAATCTCCCGCTTTCTCAAAAGCTTTTCCTCCATTTTTAGTTAAAAAATTTAAAGATAATCCTATTTTGAGGCCACTATTACATCACTTTTGGGAGTCAAAACAGACTTTCAATCCGGCTGCCATCTACGAAGGGGGTAAAGTACATTTACTTTATAGGGCAGTTGGAGATACCGACTCGTCGGTCTTGGGATATGCGGCAAGTGGGGATGGGTTCACAATCGATGACAGACACGACGACCCAGTTTATGTTCCTACTGAGCCTTTTGAATGTAGCGAGCCTGGACAGAAAATTTTCAAGGTTCCATATCTTTCTGGTGGTGGAGGAAATGGCGGTTGTGAAGATCCTAAGCTTACAGTAATTGACGATAGAATTTATATGACTTATGTTGCTTTTAGCGGACGTTCCTACCCAGGAGTAGCTCTAACCTCAATTAAAAAAGAAGATTTCTTGGCCCACAAGTGGAATTGGGAAAAACCGGTTCTAATTTCACACCCTAATCAAGTGCATAAAAATTGGCTTCTTTTTCCTGAAAAAATCAATGGTAAATATGCAATTCTTCACAATATTTCACCTAGTGTCTCAATTGAATATATCGATGATCTGGGCGAGTTAGATGGAAATAGGCATATTGCTAGTTGGGACCCTCACAATTATTGGGGCACAAAACACCTAAGACATTATTGGGATAGTCACGTTAGAGGGCCCGGACCACCCCCGATTAAAACCCAATTGGGATGGCTACTTTTATACCACGCTATGGATTATAGAGATTATGACCGTTATAAACTCGGGGCAATGATACTTTCTTATGAAGATCCTACAAAAGTTCTTTATCGTTCCCGTTCTCCCGTAATGGAACCAGACAGACACTACGAGAATGAAGGTTACAAATCAGGAGTCGTTTATGCAGGAGGAGCTGTAATCAAGGACAAAGACCTTCTAATTTATTATGGTGGAGCAGATAAATATACCTGCGTTGCCAAATCTAATCTCGAAGAATTCTTAGACGAGGTTAAAAGATCTGAAGTTCCACTTGTTTCTTCACTCAAGATTAAAGCTTAATAATGGTTAAACTTATTAGGCATCCTAATAATCCTCTTCTTACCCCCGATAGAAATAACGAATGGGAATCGTCTGCGGTTTATAACCCTTCTGTTGCCAAAATAGGAGATAAATACGTAATGGTTTATAGGGCTTTCGACTCCAACGGGAAATCAACCGTAGGACTTGCGGAAGGGTCTTCCCCAACCTCTTTTTTAAAACGCAGACTATTTATTAAACCCGAAAATAACTGGGAAGAGTTTGGCTGCGAGGATCCAAGGGTAGTTAAAGTCGAGGATAAATACTTTATTTCTTATACGGCAATTTCTACTTGGCCACCCACAATTGAAGGCATCAAAGTTGGTATGGCGATAACCACAGATTTTTCTAAGGTAGAAGTGAAGCACCCTGTTACAACTTTTAACTCAAAAGCTTTGGGATTCTTCTCAGAAAAAATCAATGGAAAATACGCTGCAATCCTGGCGGCCGACACAGATAAAAAGCCGCCTAAAATTGCCCTTGCCTATTTCGACAAAAAGGAGGACATTTGGAGCGAGACTTACTGGAATGACTGGTATTCACATATAGATGGGCACGTTTTTAATATACCCAAGCGCGACGAGGACCACTTTGAGGTAGGAGCTGCACCGGTTAAAACGCAGTCCGGTTGGCTTTTAATTTATTCTTATATTGAAAACTATTTTACAGGAAGCCAGGGTTGGAGGATCGAAGCTGTATTACTTGATCCTGTCGACCCCTTTAAGATATTAGGCAGAACTCAAGAACCACTTCTTTATCCCATTGAGGACTATGAAATTTATGGTAACGTTCACAATATAGTCTTCCCATCGGGAGCTTTAATAGAAGGAGATGATTTATTTGTCTACTATGGAGGAGCAGATACGGTCTCGTGTGTCGCTTCTTGTAAAGTTAAGGATCTGGTTGCCGATATTTCAGGCAAATTGTAGTAATATTTAAGCGCATGATTAAATTAAATCGCTTCGACGGGAACCCCATAATTATTCCGCGCGAAGGAATAGTTTGGGAAGAAAGAGGAACTTTTAATCCCGCAGCCGTTTATGAAGGAGGGAGTGTTCACATTGTTTATAGAGCAGTCTCAAACGATATTATATCTCGCATGGGTTACGCCCGCTCGCAGGACGGTTTCTATATCGTGGAGCGCCTGCACGAACCGATCTACTCTCCCAGAGAAGTCTTTGAGCAAAAGGTAGTCTCAGGTGGAGGAAGCGGATGCGAGGATCCTAGAATTTCAAGAATTGATGACAGGTTTTATATGTGCTACACGGCCTTTGACGGAAAAGAGGCCAGAGTGGCAATTACGTCGATTTCGGTCAAGGACTTTGTAGATAAAAACTGGATGTGGGAAAAGCCGGTTTTAATGACCGAGCCCGGTGTTTTCGATAAAGACGGAAGTATATTTCCGGAAAAAATTAATGGAAAGTATGCAATTTTCCATAGGGTAGAGAATGCTATCCTGCTCGATTTTGTAGACAGTCTCACTTTTTCAGACGGCAAATGGCTTAAAGGCCAAATTTTATTAAAGCCAAGAGCTGATAAATGGGATAACGGACGAGTCGGTATTTCTTCTCCGCCGATTAAAACTAGTGAAGGATGGCTTGTCCTATATCATGGTATAAAAGAACCCGATCACGCATATAAAGCAAGCGCAATGCTGCTAGACCTTACCGATCCCACCAAAATTAGAGCTATATATAATGAACCGCTTTTTGAGTCTGTTGCGAAGTATGAGAAAGAAGGACCTGTACCTAATGTAATTTTCCCTTGCGGCGCAGTTGCAATCAACGACGAATTGTTTGTCTATTATGGAGGAGCAGATAGGGTAGTCGGAGTTTGCACTTGTAATATTGAAGAGCTTGTGAGCGATATTCTCAAAGAGGGTAGCGTATAGCTTCGAATTACCTCCATATATGAACGATCTAAATTCCCAAATAGCAGATATTGAAAAAGAAATTCGCGAGACCCCCTATCACAAAGGGACTGAGCATCACATTGGAAAATTAAGAGCTAGGCTCTCAAAACTAAAAGATAAAGCGTTAGAAAGTCAGGCCAGAGGGGGAGGCGGTGGGGGTGGATACGCAGTCAAAAAGCAAGGAGACGCAACAGTAGTATTAATCGGGCCTCCTTCCGCGGGAAAATCAACTTTAATCAACAAACTAACCAATGCGGAAAGTAAAGTCGCTCCTTACGCATTTACAACCGTCTCCGTAATTCCCGGAATGCTTATGTACAAAGACGCTTACATTCAAATATTAGATGTTCCTGGCCTTATTGAAGGAGCCAAAGAAGGGAAAGGACGCGGTAGAGAGGTCTTATCGGTGGCTAGGGGTGCGGATCTACTCATTATCATGACCGACGTTGAAAGGTCTGGTATTGTAAATTCGCTAATAAATGAGCTCGAAAGTGCAGGAATAAGAATCAATAAAGAGTCCCCTAAGCTTAAAATAAAAAAAGATGTCGAGGGGGGATTAAGTATACATTCTAATATAAAACAGGAGATAGGAGAGCAAACCATTAAGGCCGTAGCCCAAGAATTTGGAGTTAAAAATGGGGAAATAACCATCAACGAGAAATTAGATATGAATACACTAATCGATGCTTTTTCCGGAAGCCGTGCCTATCTTCCCGCTCTTTTTGTCGTTAATAAAATAGACCTTACACAAAAACCCAGCAATAAGTCCCCAAATGAGTTTAGCCTTATAACAGCATTCAAGAAAACTCCCCGCCAGCAACTGCGTAGCTTTGGGCGGGGAGATGAATTTGACGCTGATATGTCATCTTCGCTTAGGCAGGGAAACCACGGGCTTAAGCCCGTGGAGGATGTCATAGATATAAGCGCCCAGGAAGGAAAAGGTATCGAGGGACTTTTGGAAAAAATTTGGGAAAGGTTAAAGTTGGTAAGGGTATATCTTGTTAGGCCTAAGGAAGAACCTAGTTTTAATCACGCAATGATTATGAAAGAAGGTCAAACACTCAAAGACTTAGCCGAAAAAATCGGTACTGATTTTGCCCAAGACAAAAAATCAGCAAAAATTTGGGGGGAAGAGGCTAAATTTCCTGGGCAAGAAGTTTCACTATCAACTCCTCTCACGGAAAAAATGCAAATTAGGTTTATATAAAGAGTCTATTTTGATATAATTTACAATCTACGGGGCAAGAGCGTACATAGGCTGGGATGCTGAAATTGGTAGACAGGCAGGTTTCAGAAACCTGTTCCCGTAAAATCGGGAGTGTGGGTTCGAGTCCCACTCTCAGCACAAAAAACATCGGCACTCGTGGCGGAATTGGCATACGCGATAGCTTGAGGAGCTATGCCCGTAAGGGCGTGGGAGTTCGAGTCTCCCCGAGTGCACACTTCGACTCACATGGCTCGCTCAGTGCAAGCTAGATGAAGGTCGCTTAGCTCAGCTGGTTAGAGCGTGCGGTTTACATCCGCAAGGTCGCAGGTTCGATCCCTGCAGCGACCACAAGGTGAACAATAATCTTGAATATTACCTGACGGTGTTTTTTCGAAAAGTAAGCGGATTTATCTGGGGGAACCCAGAAATTAGATTTCTTTTTAAAATACTTTTGGGGATTCTGGCTTTAGTCATTGTTTTCTGGTTTTTCAAGTCGAGATTTGCAGGATAAACTAAGTAGCTGGGTACATTAAAATCTGTAGCCTGAAAATTATCTTTATTTTTTTCAGACAAATGAGATAATGTTCATATGAAACGCTGTTCTAAGTGCGAGATGCAAAAAGTGTACAGAGATTTTTATAGGAGGAAAAGAGGTGAACGTGCCGGACAATACTACGAAAAGTGCAAGGATTGTATGAAAGCAAGGGGTAGAAATTACTACCACTTGAACAGAAATAGACAGCTTCATCTTGCCCTTATAAGAAGACGCAAGTATCTATCAAAAGCCAAAGAATATATAGCTAGGCTTAAGGATAGACCTTGTCAAGACTGTGGGAAAAGATATCCATCTTTTGTAATGGACTTTGATCACCGTCTAGGCGAGAAAAAATTTCTTGATGTAACGCGAATGGTTTTAGGTGGGTGGGCACTTGAAAAAATCAAAATTGAAATACAAAAATGCGATATAGTATGTGCAAACTGCCATAGAATACGTACCTACGGAAAATATATGCTGGGATAGCCAAGGTGGTCACGGCGGGTCTCTGAAGAAGATCAGATGTGTGTTCGACTCACACTCCCAGCACCCAAGCGGGCGTAGTTTACCGGTAAAATGCCTCCTTGCCAAGGAGGAGACAGAGGGTTCAATTCCCTTCGCCCGCTCCCGTCGAAGCTAAACTACTGTTTATTCGCAGTTTGCTTATCCTCTCAAAATTTCTTATGAAATTTTGTTAAAATAATACAAAATCACGAAGGGATTTTGAAAGGAGCAACCGACAAGCGGATGGAATTCTGCGAGAGCAGAATGTATAATAGCGCGTCGCGTTGCGACGCGCCCCCGTAGCTCAATGGATAGAGCGCATCGGTTCTAACGATAGGGTTGCGCGTTCGACTCGCGCCGGGGGCACAGAAAGTAGGGTGTAGAATTAGTTGATGCAGGGGCCTAAGTTCTGGATTAAAATAGGTTTGTTTTTGTCTATTCCTTTGATTTTGGTGGGGATCTCGTATATTACCCAAAGGGGTTTACCCCAACAATTACTTTCATCTTTAACGCTGACAATAGCGTCCTTGTCAAAACGTACCTCAAATGTACAAGGAACAACACCTTCTAATAGCAAACCTGTTGTGGATAATGACCTGATCGTTACCTGTAATATCGACGCAAATTGCGGAGGTGGGACTCGTGAGATCAAACAAAGCGCATGTAACTCTTTGGTCTGTTGCGGTTTGCCGAATGGTTCTTGGGTCGAAATCTCCTATGATGAATGTAATAAAATCGAAAACTCCTATAAGTCCATTTACTCATCCACACAAAATAATACTGCGCCCAATGACAATAGGGTTCCTGTTTACCTAACGTCACAAAAGTATGCGATAGACTGCCCTTCCCAAAATATCGATGCAGTGAAAAGCATTGACACTATAATGTCCGGCAAGGAACAGGAATTGGCAAAAGAATACGATGAGTGTATAGCTACGTTTGAAAGTAACGACAGTTGCTATGCGTCATGCACATCCACATTGAGATCTAATGAAAATCGGTGTCTCCAAAACATTGAGGAATGGTCAAATGATGAATACGAGGAATGTAAAGAAGGCACATCTTTAGTTTATGAAAAATGTGTAGAACCATGTCCATTACCATACACCGCTTGTGATTGGGTTTATACCGGACAGAAGATTTTACTTTCACAAATAAGTAAACTCTGTGAATAGGAGTGTAGGGAATAATAAAAAAGATGCGAAAATTAGCTGCCTTCCTCGTCTTGTTTCTTCTTATCCTATTTCCCAAACCCGCCTGGGCAATAGTAGATCCTTTGAAAGTTTCCAATAATATCTTCGGAATACACATTTTAAATGAAAGTGAATTAAAAGACGCGGCTAACCTGGTCAACTCATCCGGCGGGGACTGGGGATACGTAACACTTGTAATCCAAAAGGGGGAGAGAGACGTTACCCGGTGGCAACGCGCATTCGACGAAGCAAGGCGCCTACACCTAATTCCAATTGTAAGAATTGCAACCAGACAACAAGATTCTGGCTGGGAAGCTCCCAGCGTCGATGAAATAGACGGCTGGGTGTCCTTCTTAAATTCTCTCAATTGGGTAAGTAAAAATCGCTATGTAGTTGTCGCCAACGAACCAAATCATGCAAAAGAATGGGGAGGTGAAATAAATCCTGGTGATTATGTAGGTTATCTAAGACTCTTTTCAGAGAAACTCAAGGCAAATTCACAAGATTTCTTCGTCTTGCCTTCCGGTTTTGATTTCTCGGCCAAAAACACCAAAGACACAATGGATGCAACTCTATTTTTAAAAGAGGCAGTAAGCTCCGAAAAAGATTTCTTCAACTACATCGATGGTTGGACCTCTCATTCGTATCCCAATCCAGATTTCGCAGGTTCAGAAATGGCTTCCGGGCGCGGGACGGTGAGATCCTATGAATGGGAATTGGAATTTCTTAAAACTTTAGGGCTTGTGAAAGAGTTGCCGGTTTTTATTACCGAAACTGGCTGGGCACACAACGGCGAAGGAGAATTGAGTGGCGAAGTTGATTCCAAGGATATAGGTTCGAAGCTTTCCTATGCATATTCAAATATCTGGAACAAACCCAATGTTGTCGCAGTTACTCCTTTTGTGCTCAACTACCAAGAACAGCCATTTGACGTCTTTTCCTGGAAGAAACCGGATGGATCTTTTTACGATTTTTATTCTCAAATCCAGGGCCTAGCAAAAACCAGGGGGCAACCAGAGAGAGTCGCTTCGGCCCGTATTGCAGCCACATTTAGACCTCTTATTATTAGGTCGGGTAGTGAATTTTATGTAGCTTTAGTAGTTAGTAACCTTGGCCAAACTATACTTAATGAGGAGACAATCCTAACTCTTAACGAGGTGGGGGAGTCCACCGAAACTACCCGGCTTGTTTATGCTCCGCTTATTGAGCCTTTCCATTCCGCTCTAATGATTTTTAAGCTGAAAGCACCGGGCGTTTCAGGGCTTTTGAAGTTAACTTTCGTATTAAATGAAGGGGACAAGTCAATTTCTAATCAAAGAAGTTTCAATATTTTCTCGCTGGGAATTTAGCCTCGTTTAAAGAAGACTAGATTATTGTGCCGTTCTGGTATAAGAGAACTGCTGGAAACCGTCGGCACGGATAACTTTGAGATTTGCGCTAGTTGGAGTCAAATCAAACCACCCAAACCCTGCATTATTCTTCCCTGGCAATATCTGAGTCCACAGTCCACAATCAGCTATGCTCTTTACGTTTGTACCTGTACAATAGTTCTGCTGGTTGATATTAGTGTGGGGTACCGTAAGCTCCGGAATAACCCCATGTGTTCCGTCATCATATGCACCCCCCGTGTGCATATCTCCCGTCACTACAAACACATTTCGAATTGGATTCACAGGATCGTTAATATAGTTAATCAACTCAGTCCGTTCTATAGGAAACAACGCCCAGTTGTCCTCTCCTTTAGGAGTATTGTTGTAACCCTTCCCAAGCGGGTTCCAACTCGACGGAGACACAATCACTTTCCATACCACCCCATCGGCCTGAGCAGTACTCAACCTATTCTTTAGCCAATCCTCTTGTTCGGTTCCCAACATTGCCTTAGTTGGATCTGAAAAAGAAGTCGAATTCGGTGATCTTTGAGACCTTACATCAAGTACATAAACCTCAGCCAGCTTACCATACCTAAAGCTGTACCACATACCTTTGTTCAAGGGATCGCCCGAAGCCAATTCGTACAATGGGTTGTACTCCAGGAAGGAATTCACAACAAGCGGTCTTATATAAGCATCCGATCCTGAAAAGGTAGTTTTGTCAGCATTGTTCTTACCATAGTCGTGGTCATCCCAAATGTGAAAGAGTGGAATGTTCCTAAATGCACTAGCAAAATCTTTACCATCTGGTCTCATGGGATCATAATCACCATAAGCCTGCTTAAATCTCTTGCGCCAATTTTCAATAACAATGGGTAATGGTCTCGCTCCTGGGTCGGGCTGATGACCTAAATCTCCAATTTGTCCGACAAACGCAGGATTCATGTTTGCCGCAGTCATATACCCAGGGGCAGTAACATCTTGAGAAGACAAATCGGCGAATACCGCAAACTGCAAACTGGTCGGTAAAGAAAGCTGGGAGGGGAAAGTCGTAAAGTGATAGATAGTACTGTTTCCCACTACCGAATAATAGTACGTCGTTCCGGCCGACAATCCTGACAGTCCCAAAATTGTTGTGTAATCCGCACTCGAAGTCGTATTCTTCACTTCACTCTGCATCACTCCCGAAGACAAATCAGGGACCGTGCTGTACTCAAGCTGTACCGACGTAGCAGACGAAGTTCTCACAAACACTTTGGCTACGGTATCTGTCACTCCTCCCACAAATGGCCCGTGGGTAAGCGGTACCGTAGGAGTCGGAGTAGGTGTAATCTGGCCTTCCATCTGCCAATTAATAGTCAATGTCGGATAATTATCCGGGATCACAAACGCACCCCCCGCAGAAGTCGTATCAGCCTCTTTAGATGAATATGTCACGTCATCTAAAACATTTGTCATGATATAGAAATCGTATGTTCCATTACCAGTCACCACCGATGAAACATCTCCTGAGATCTTAGTCTCCCCTGGCACCGCCCCTGGCGCACCTGGAGTGTCTAAATTAAAAGTGGCACTACAATCAGCTACCGGATTATTGGTCGAGTTCCATGTTGTAGATCCTTCGCTCCAACTTCCCCCCACCGCTTTACACAAATACCCTGCCGAAACGGTCGAACCGTTTTTATTAACACCATTAGACACGTAAAACTTTATGTTAGCTGATACAACTGTAGCAGTCGAATCCAAACCGACCACCGTAAAGCGCACCAAACCCCAATGTTTCTTGTTTCTTACGTTTGAAATATTAATAATCTTAAAATTTCCGGGTGAAGCAGCCACGTCCTCTCGCAGATAAGTATCAGCCGAAGCCTGAATATTTGCAGTTCCGGCGGCCTGCACTGATCCTCCAAAGGCCGCCTTTATCTTACCTAACACTTGTATCCCCACAAACAACACAGCTACAACCACTAATGTCCAAAGAGCCATGAGCCATGTTGAGCGACCTTCCGATTTTCTAACTCTCGAGGATCTCCTTTTTGTTTTCACAACGGATATAATGCCTGCTTTTTCACTCATTGTCAAGAGAACGAAACATAGATTGTTAGCCCAGGGGATTCCCTAAAAACTTCGTTTTCAGGGTAAACTTCTTATCCCTCGAACCGTCTAATCTGTTTGATAGTGTGCTTGCACTCAAAAATCTCCGCGGAGATTTTTGAGTGAGCCCAGGAGGACTCGAACCTCCAACCTCTTCCTCCCCCTATGCGGCGTTCGAAAATGGCGTTGTGAGCCTGGAAGGATTCGAACCTTCAACCTCATCCTTAAGAGGGATTTGCTCTACCATTGAGCTACAGGCCCATTTTCGATCTAAAAAGCGGTCCGCCAGAATCACATTATACATTATTTGAGCCTAACTTTCAGCTTCCATAGCTTGACTTTCAGCTTCAAACTATGTCATGCTGACAAAGATGGAAAATATTAACGATGGGCGAGAAAATTTTTCCTTCTGGAAAAATATGATTCTCGCCTCTTTATTTTTTACAATAACCCCGGTAGTAATTATTGCTAGTTTAGTATCTTTATTTTCTCTTTCGGATATTACTAAAGTGGGCAGTATTGAAAAACAGACAAATATCCTTGATTCGCCCAAATCCGGTGTACGAGTTTATGCTTCACTTCCCACAAGTTTCCCAAGCGTTTCTGGGTATGTAAACAAGGAAGATGCCAGACATGAATTAGTTCGTCAGTATCTTGCCTATTATGACTCACCGCTAGAGCCTTACGCTCCATCTATCGTAGATACTGCCGATAAATATGGCCTTGATTTTCGTTTAACTACGGCTATTGCCCAACAGGAATCGAACCTTTGTAAGAAAATCCCTCCCGAATCAAACAACTGTTGGGGTTGGGGAATCCATAGCGAGGGAACCTTGGGCTTTTCTTCTTTCCAAGAGGGAATTGAACTAGTGTCGAAAGGTATCAGAGAAGAGTATTTAGACAAAGGGTATAAGAGCTTAGAGGAAATAATGAGTAAATACACGCCTCTTTCTCCCGGTTCGTGGTCAGAGGGAGTGGGCAAATTCATGGCCGAAATGGAGTGAATCAGACTCCTTTCTTATGTCCTCGTGCTAAAATACCAGTTATTCCAAAATTTTTGTAATTTTTCTTTGCCAAACTTTCTTCAATAAAGAAAGTTTGAGTAAGTTTATGGGCGCACACTACGATACTTACGACTATCCGTCCTACTGGGAAGGCAGGCAGTACGAGCACCAATCGGAAGTTGAAGCTATAAAGGCTTTCTTAAATAAAATTCCTGAGACCAAAACAATTTTAGAAATTGGCGCGGGTTACGGCAGGCTTACTTCTTCATACGCATTTCGAGCCAAAAAAATAACCCTTTCCGACCCCTCTTCCAAGTTACTCTCGCAAGCCAGACAAAAATTTAATTCTAAAAACTTTTATTTCGTCCACTCCGCTATTGAAAACTTACCTGGGAAAATAAAGCCAAAAAGTATGGACTTAATTGTCTGCGTTAGAGTCTTCCATCACATAAAAGATATTGAGGGGGCAATAGAAATTATGTGCAATCTTTTAAAAAATAGGGGATACCTAATCTTAGAGTTTGCCAACAAAAAACACTTCAAAGCAACAGTTTCTGAATTTTTTAAAGGCAATCTGACATTCCCCTTAGACATTTTTCCGAAGGACCTGCGCAGTAAAAAATCAATTAGAGATGCTGCCCTGCCTTTTCTTAATTACCACCCTGAAGTAATTAAACACAAACTTATCGAATGTGACTTTGATATATTAGAGGTGCGCTCCGTCTCTAATATACGTAGCCCAAGACTAAAAAGCCTCCTTCCCTTGGATACGCTTATATCAATTGAAAAAAAACTGCAAATTCCTTTTGGGTTCATAAATTTCGGTCCTTCTATTTTTCTTCTTGCGCAAAAGAGACCTCATTAGCTTAAAAAACATCCCCACCCTTGACAAGACCTATAAGTATATGATATAGTACTACCTAGATTCCGAGGCAAGATCTGCTTTGCAGTATCGAGCGTTGGAATTTTTCGAGTAGTGCCGCAAGGCTCTACTCACATATATGAGGGTCGCCAACAGGCGACCCTCTTTTGTTGAAAAGGATATATGTCAAAAATATTATCTATACTTATAGTCTTAGCTTTGTTAACTTTTTCTTTTGCCGGACATGTCGCGGCCGCTTCTTACGTGGCTGACCCTTCTGCTTCTCTAAGGGTTAAAGTTGTTAATGGGCAAGACCCTAGAGCCGAGATTCTTAAGAGTTATCTTGAATCTCATAATTCTCCTTTGGCTGGCTACTCCGATAAATTTATTGAGGTAGCCGACACCTATAACCTCGACTGGAGGCTTATTCCGGCAATCACCGGGGTAGAATCAACATTCGGTAAAAGAATTCCCAAAAATTCGTTTAACGCTTATGGATGGGCAAACGGGAACTATCAATTTAGTTCTTGGGACGAATCGATTGAAGTTGTAGGCAAAGCCCTTAGGGAAAAGTATATAGATAGGGGAGCACCAACTATCAATCGTATCGCCAGGCGCTACGCTCCTCCTAGCTCAACTTGGGCTTGGAAGGTAAAATTTTTCATGCAAAAAATCGAATCTCTCCCTATATACTTCGACCTGGAAGGCTAAGTTGAGGTATAATTGACTGCTAGGCATGAACCTTTTAAAAAGAGTTCCTCCTCTAAATGTAAAACGTGCCTTTGTAGCAGCAGACAAGCTTAAACTTTCTCGTCGGAAAGGGACGAAATTTTTACCTAAGCTTGCGAGATCTCAATTTTTAAGTAAACTTAGTCACTCAAAATACTCTACAAATAAGCTCAGTCAGAAGCAGTTGGATGATATCGTAGCTGAAGGTTCGAAAGGGAGATTAAAAGCATATAACAATAGTAATTGGTGGCTGGCTAGTGCTACTATAAATGAGCTCGGAGTGTGGAGACAAGCAGGGGGCTTGCCTTCGGCTTGGACTTGTTGCTCGCTCGAACAAACAGCTGCCTATGTCAAAAAAGCGATAAAAAATAACTCCAAACGTATGCGTGCAAGGTCCAAAAGAGCAATACCCAGAATTATGGATTTTGCAGATATTATAAGCTCCGATGAATATTTATTCCCAATTGTATTTGAGGGTGGAACCGGCACTAAAGGTAGAACTTGGTGTCTAAAAAAGATGGCCGGAGATATAGACGACGGTTCCATGCGTGCAATAGCTCTAGTTTTATCGGGGTATAAGACATTGAACATTTATTTAGGCAAACCGAAGGCCTCAAAAAGACCCAAACTGGTATAATATAGCCTAAAGCCAGGGTGGTGAAATTGGCAGACACACACGGTTTAGGGCCGTGTTCCCTTTAACGGGAGTGCAGGTTCGAGTCCTGTCCCTGGCACAAAAGAAATATTTATTTTCGAAGTGTTTTCTGCAGAAGAATTATAATTTTTTGTTCAGGTGTACTTCCTTCAGGGAAAGGTAATAAAGCCCTGAATTCTGAAGTTTCAAGTCGACGATTAAGAACTAGTTCAGAGGCCTCATGTTCCCAACCGGGTTTTTCTACAAGTTCCATGGCTACTCTTAGAACATCGATTAATGTGGCATCGATAGGAAGTCTATGTCTTCGTCTGAGTGCTATAGTCCACTCATCCTGTGGGTTATATGGTATATCCGGATCTCCCTGATTAACGAACCACCAATTTCTAAAAGTATCTAATGATTCTGCTTTTAATTCTGCTTTACTCATAGCTTTGGATCAGTATTGTAGTGGTCCAGGTGTTAATAGTCAAATTAAGGATCGTATACGTAGGGATTTACAATTTCAACTTGCTAAAGACAGAATTTTCTCAAGAGAAACGGTAGCAGTACAAATAGATGTGTCTCCAGCACCATAATAGATTCTTAAATCATTTTCTACCACTACTGCTCCGCAGCAAAAAATTACTTCCGGCATAATTCCCTTATTGGTTAGATTCCCTAAATACTGTCTTAATTCGAATGTATTCATATTTAAAATTTTGTCTAGTCCACCAGGAAGGATATCGTAAATACCTTCTTTCTCATAACGCTCGCTTGGCTCAAATATCGCTTGATCTGAGCGGTATATAATTTTTTTTGGATCATTAATATCTAGTAGAATAAAGCCCAAGCGATAAATGTCTTTTAAGTCTATACCGTGATAAAGAACTAGCCACCCTTTGTCGGTTTTTATGGGAGGAGGTCCCATCTCTACAAATACGTTGTCAAATAATTCACTTCCCTTCCTGGGCCCAATATAAGGTCCGGGGAGGGCGTTCCATGTTATCAAGTCGTCTGATTGAGCAAGCCAAATGCGAAACTCATTAAATAACATCCAGTATTTACCGCCGATTTTCTCTGGAAAAATACCACCTGCTTTTGTTCTAATATCACGCTCGGGTGTTTTGGGCTTATATAGATCAATTGGCTTTCCTTCTATCCACTTCACAAAAACTCCACCCATTTTTGTTAAAAGAAAGTCTTTAAAAGCCGGAGGATGTTTTACCCATTTTTTGAGATCTTTAGAAGTTGCGATCGACAATCTAACTGAACTACCATCATAAGCAGCATAAGCCATATAAAAAGTGTCATCAATTTTTGTAAGTCGGGGATCTTCTAACCCTCGATATTCATGGGGGTTTCCTTCATCTCTATCTAATAGTGGTTTTGCTAATCTTTTAAAATGTTCTCCATCTTTTGAAATAGCGTAGCCAATCGCCGAATGCCGTCCCTTGCCTCTACCAACCGCACGGTAGAAAAGATGGAAATTCCCTTCGTGGAAAATAACACCCGGATTGTAGACTTTAACTGCCTCCCAATCATGGCCCGGGATATTTCTTAAAATGGGATTTAATTTTGAACGGATAAACAGGTCGGGCATTAGAAGTGCTGACTAAATAATCTAGGGTATTTAGGGTACTTTCTTACCATCTAAGAAATCTTAACCTATTTTCACCTATTTGCAATCTCGTGTAAAATAGAAGTATGCTGCCAGAAATCTTACATCTCCACAAAAACCGTCTCAACAATTCCCTTAACATTCTCCTTTTTCTCTTGCCCGTTTTCGTCTTTGCTCTTTTAGTAGCTATGTCTTACACTTTTCTTAGTACCACCTCCTGGGGTGATAGTCCGAAAATTTTAGGTGACGAAGCTTTTAATCAGGAAACCTGGGAATACCAAGGATTCTAATAACATCCTTAAGCAAACTAAAGTTTGCGGTTTCCCTGAGGGAGGATGATATAGTAGGTTCAATTCCTCCTTAGATAAAAATCTAGGGTTTCCTTGAAATCTATTATGAAGGAATTTAAGGACAACAATAATTTCTTAATTTTAGCCTGTATGGCTGTAATTCTTTTGGGCCTTATTAGTTATTTTTTCTCTTTGAAGAACCCTAGAAGGCAGGATTCTACCCCTTCGCAGGATCTGATACAAACTGTTAGATAATGAAGCAGACGTTTTTACTCCTTGCAGCTGTTGCGGCATTAATTGTTATTCTGGGAGTATTCACTAAATACCCACAAGAGGCCCAGAAGGCTCTTTCCAATCCTGGCTCATATGCTTCAAAAACTGTCCAAACCACAATAGGGGATAAGAAAGTCCTTAAAGTAGGTGAGGTTGAACTTTTAGTTGAGGTAGCCGATGAGGATAGCGAGCGCTCTAAGGGACTTTCCGGAAGAAAATCTTTAGCCCCAAATGAAGGGATGCTCTTCGTATTTGCAAACAAAGACTTTAAACCATCCTTTTGGATGAAGGGAATGCTGATTCCCATTGACATAATTTGGATAAATGACGGAAAAATTACCCAAATCACAAAGGAAGTTCAACCTCCCGCAGAAGGAACAGCGGACCGCGAATTACCCCTACTAATTCCTGACGGATTAGTCGATTATGTCTTAGAGGTCGCGGGAGGGTTCTCTGAAAAAAACAAAGTTGGAGTAGGAACGGCCGTCGATTTAACTAATATCGAAGGGTAAATTCCTCGAGTTCCTTGACTCCGCCAAAGGCGATTCTGTCAATTACGGCATTTTTAGTTCCAAGCATGCGAGCTGGAGTTATGACAAAGTCTCCCCAGCGTTCATTTACGGCATCGACCGCATTCACTATTCGCTCCTTTTTCCTTAGGTCGTCAAATAGTTCAAGCTGCAAAGACGGCTCATCTATCAAGTTAAAAACCGATACGGCGAGCTCCCTGACAGCTTTTCTATAGGGACTTCGATTAAGAAGTCTAAATGCGACTCTATAAATGTCCCTGCTGTCGAATAAGATTCTTGTGGTTGTAACTCCCTGGTGCCAAAATGTTCCGTCCCGGTAGGCGATTGCCAAATGAACTCCTTTGGCTTTATATCCAGCCCGCCTAAATCTTGCTCCCATTTTTTGAACGAGTTTAGAAAGAACAGGAGAGAGCTCTTCAACTGTTACTAATGGCCTAGGCAGGGCGAAAGAATTGCCATATGAGCGTCTGCCAAAAACAACGTCGTCTATTTCCCAACCTCGCAAGCGCAAATACCAATAGTATCCAAGGATCGATTCAAAGGCAGCCTTCAGCTTAGGATATGGTGCCTCGAAGAAATCCAAAACGCTAAATATGCCCATGTTGTTTAGCCGAACTGCGTTTCGAAGTTTTATCCCACATAGCTCCGTAAGTTTAAGGCCCGAATAAACTTTGGCAAAGTTTTCTTTATCAATCTCATCCAACCCGTCGGGTTTATGGAGGGAGGCTGCAGTTTTGGCAAGAAATTTGTTTGGGGCAATTCCCACTGAAACCGTCAGCCATTCTCCGATCTCCTCCTTGATTCTCTCCTTAATCTCCCTTGCTACTTGCTGCATACTACTTGCTACTAAACAGGGGTATCCTTCTAGGTCTAAAACGAATTCATCAATACTCTTCGGCACAAATTTGTCGGTATAATCGGAAACGATTCTTCGAAGGGCAAGGTGTACGTTTCTATATTTCCATGGGTCGGGAGAAAGAACTATCAAGCCTGGATAGAGAAGTTTGCCGTCTTTGACCCTCATTCCGACCTTGATCCCATATCTTTTGGCCTCAACCGAAGGGGCAATGATGCAACCGGATGGGGTGGTGTAGGCGGCAACCGCGATGGGTTTGCCCCGAAGCTGCGGATTTGCCTGTTGCTCAATCGTCGCAAAACAGGAATTAAGGTCCAGGTGCATTATGGTTGAGGGTTTGGGATTGAAAGCCAACATATTCAGTTTGTCAGGTCATCAGTCTTCTGATTTCAGTTTTTCGGATTTTCGGATTTTGTAATCTGACAAGCCGATCCACCGATATCTGATAACCGAGAAACCGATAAACCGATTTTTAGTCTGACATTCCATCGGAAATCTCCTCCAATCTCCAATGCAAGGTATCTGTATTAAGTACAAGCCTAAAAAAAAGGGTTTTTGAGGCAACTGAAAAGACATGGAATAGAGTTCTACCAGCTCTATAAGTGTGGTGAAGCCCGACTTTCTCAATAGGGTAAGTGCGCCCTTCCCAGATTACCCATTTAGGGATTACCCTACGAGTAGTGTGGTCGAAGGTGAATCCAACCGATACAGGAGCGGAGATTTTCTCAAGCATCTACCCTTTATACTACCGAAGAAAACCCGAAGTCAAGTACCTTATTAACTCCTGAAGAGTACGCAGATCCTGAGCGTTAGTCGAAGGATCAAGAGATGGTTTCTGAAGAATATAAAAATCTATGCTGGAAATGGATAATCATAAGAAGAAGTGTAAGTTGGCCAGCGGTTGAAAGAAAAGCTCTTGTTTGGTCGAAGTAGAAGACTAACAGATTGACCGTAGTTAAGGAAAGAAGAATACCGTAGTAGGCAATCGATACGCCGGTTTTTTCCGAACCTTTAGCTAAAAGAAATGCAGATACTACTAAAGCGACCCCCACGAGTGCCTCAAGACTAAGTCTTACTAAAAACCAGTAGATACTCGCATCACTTACTAAAATACCTGAAGAAATCAGTCTAGAAACTAGTTCATAAAGAGCCTCATACGAGAAAAATGCCACATAGCTCCTTGCTAGATCCGAGATCGCAATTATCCCGGAGGCAGTCAGCCACAATATAAGCGCTGCTTTATATAACCCTTTGCGAATATATTTCTCTTCAAACTTCTCAAGTTTTACTCCCACTCTTTCAATTAAATTATGACTTCTTGGAACTATATCTAGCTGCCGAAAATCCAGAAATTTTAAAAGCTTACCAGCCAGATCTGCCAATGCCGGTGATTCTTTCCTCTGGGAGACGTATTTTAATCTTCTTTTGAGGGAAGCGAACTCGTGCGGTTCTAAATCATAGTCAAGAATCTCGGCCATGGAATCAAGAGACCGATAGAGCTCTGCCCTTGCATCCTTTCTAGGTCTTTTCCTTACCTGAAAATAGACGAGTACTGTCAAAAGGAAAAAAGCATAGATTATCGGCATAGCTGGCGCATAAAAGTAGTCATTTTGGCGTGTTATAAATTTTCCTACTTCATCAATAAATAAGCCTACTCCCGCTCCGGATAGTACTGCGCTGGCTACATAAATTGAGCGATTAGCCAAAACTAAAGGCAAAAGTGCAGCCACAAATAGCATGAGGCCGCCAAAAAGTATGTGCGCAATATGAAACTCTCCCCAAGCTAGCTGAGGATAATTAGTGACCTGCAAGATGACTCTGGTTACTATTACGGATAGCGCAAAACTGATTAGAGTGAGCATAAGGTATCTACCCGCTCCTTCTCTCTTTACTGGCGTTCGTATCTGATGAATCACGGTTTTCATTGTCAACTAATATTACACATCTGGAGCGTATAAATGAAATCTTGTACACTAAAGTTAATGTCAGCACTTTCCCCACTTGCAAAAAATGAATTACCCCCAGCGCCACCCTTACTTAAGCTTATTGGTCCGAGTTTTATTATTCTTGGTGTAGGATTGGGAAGTGGCGAACTAATACTTTGGCCGTATCTTTCCTCAAATTTTGGCCTCGGAATTATCTGGGCCGCAATTCTTGGAATCACCTTCCAATTCTTCATAAATATGGAAATTGAACGTTATACGCTTGTCACTGGCGAGAGTATATTTGTAGGGCTTACCCGAAAATTCGGCAACTTAGCGCCGGTTTGGTTTATCTTGACCACATTCATTCCTTGGATGTGGCCCGGAATAATCGCAGCTTCCGCAACCGTCTTTGCAAAAGGGGTTGGAATTCCTTATTCGGGTCTTATCGGCATACTTTTTCTTCTCCTAATAGGCGTTCTATATAGTCTTGGTCGCGTCGTCTATAAAACACAAGAAAGGGTACAAAAAGCAATAATTTTAGTAGGCATTCCTTTCGTACTTATAATTACCTTATTTTTAGCAAAAGGGAGCGACTGGGCAGCTTTAACCCAGGGCGTAATCGGAAAAGGAGAAAACTTCTGGTTTCTGCCCGCGGGGCTGCCTTTCGCCACCTTCTTGGCCGCTTTAGCCTACGCCGGAGCAGGCGGAAATCTTAACCTTGCCCAATCTCTTTATGTAAAAGAGAAAGGTTATGGAATGGGTTCCTATTCCGGCCACATCATAAATATTTTAGCAGGAAAGAAAGAGAGCATAGTTTTGACAGGGACAACTTTTGATACAACCAACGAAAATCTTACTAAATTTAAAACCTGGTGGAGAAGGATTAATATCGAGCACGCAATTATATTTTGGGCAACCGGAGCCTTCACTATGCTTCTTCTTTCTCTTCTAGCTTACTCAACAGTTCACGGTTCGAAAGGTGTTGAAACGAGCATAAATTTTGTTATTTTTGAGTCGGGTGTGATCGCAGAAAAAACATTCGCTTTTATGGGTACATTTTTTCTCCTAATGGCAGCATTGATGCTTTTTGGTACTCAATTCTCTGTATTTGGCTCGAATGCCAGGATAATGAGTGAGAATCTGGTGCTCCTCTCACCTAACCGCTTCAAGGTGAGTAGGCTACATTTATTCTTTTTCGCCTTTTTAGCGTTCCAGATTCTGGCAGGTATAATAATTTTCGCTTTGGGATTTACTGAACCTCTTTCTCTTGTAGTCACCGGAGCTGTCCTAAATGCGATGTCCATGTTTATATACACCGGTTTAATCCTTTGGCTCAATCTAACAGCCATTGCCAAAGAACTCAGGCCCTCCGTCATAAGAATGTTTTTTGTAGGATTAGCATTTGTCTTCTACGGAGGATTCTCGGCCTTTACGGCAGTACAAATGTTATTTAAGTGAAAAGGATTCTTTCAGCCATTTTTATATTTGTACTCGGAGCGGGATCAGTATATTTATTACTAAATTTCTTCCCAAAAGAAACCCAAGCTCCACCTTTTATCAATCAAATTAAACCACGTCCCCTCGATAAATATACGATTGAAAATCTTTCCTATAGTGATATTCCCATGTCTCAAATAGAAATAGCAGAGACCGTTAAGGACGAAGTCGGGTTCAGCTCACTCACCTTCTCTTTCAATTTAGATCCCGCACTCACCGGGAAGGAAAAGAAGAAAGTAACAGGGCTTCTTAACATCCCCAAGGGTGAGGGACCATTCCCCTTAGTTGTAATGTTCCGAGGTTACGTCGACCAAGAAATCTATAAGACTGGTGACGGCACTAAACGCGCCGGGGAGTATTTTGCTTCAAACGGGTATATTACTATCGCACCTGACTTCCTAGGCTATGGGGGATCTGACGCAGAAGCCGGAAGTATTTTTGAATCAAGATTCCAGACCTACACTACAGCACTGACATTGTTAAAATCGTTGGATTCAATTGACAAGTGGGATAAGAAAAATACATTAATCTGGGGACACTCAAACGGGGGACAAATAGCTCTCACGGTCCTAGAAGTTACACAACAGCCTTATCCAACTGTACTTTGGGCCCCGGTTTCCAAACCTTTCCCTTATTCAATCCTTTATTACACTGATGAATCTGAAGATAGAGGCAAACTGATACGCAGAGAGCTCGCAAAGTTTGAGGAATTATACGATCCAGACCTTTATGCTATTGATTTGAATTATCATAAAATCAAAGCACCCATTGAACTTCACCAGGGGACTAATGATGATGCCGTACCGGCTATTTGGTCCGAAGAGTTGGCTAATTCTCTTCTAAACCTAAAATTGGACTTAAACTATTACGTTTATCAGAAAGCAGACCACAACTTAAATCTTTCTTGGGATGTTGTTGTAGCGAGAAATATTGTTTTTTTTCATAAGCATTTGACAAATACTTTCTAAATCGTTCAATATGAAGTAATGAAACTTGTTGTACGTCTTGCGATCAACGTTTTTACACTTTTTGTTGTAGCCTACTTGGTCCCAGGATTTACTCTCACAGGTGTATGGGCGGCTCTTGTTGCCGCTATCGTAATCGGAATCGTCAATACCTTTATCCGTCCTATTGTTCAGCTTATAGCGCTTCCGATATCGATTCTTACTTTTGGTATTACGGCTTTCTTAATTAACGTGTTCCTGCTTTGGGTGGTAAGCAAAATCGTACCAGGTTTCTCTATAAGCACCTTCACCACAGCAATACTTGCCTCGATTGTACTATCGCTAGTATCGTGGTTTCTTCACAAACTCGCAAGCGACTAAAAAAATTAGGCTTGGGTTTCTCTGGGAGGGCGAGCTTCGTTTACGTTTATCTTTCTACCCTTAAGGTCGGATCCATTCAGTTTCTCGATTGCATCTTTAACCTCTGCTTCAGAGCTCATTTCCACAAATCCGAAACCCCTACTTCTGCCGGTCATTTTGTCTGAAATAACTACGGCGTCTACAACTGTGCCTACTCCTGCAAATGCCGCCTTAAGATCGTCGGACGTAACAGTATAGTCAAGATTACCTACAAATAGCTTGGTAGCCATGTATTTTAATTACCTCCTTTCTAACGATTGAAAGCATCGAACGCCTCGAGGATTAACGGAAGCTTACTCGAAGACTATCCATTAAACACACTTTGGCAATTAAAGTATAAAACATAAATTTACAATTATCAATTTACAATTTACAATTATGATATATGAAACAGAAAAGTTCCTTTGTAAAGAAGAAAGCAGGACCTTCTTTAGGTTTTAGGACTCCAGATTTTTTCAAACAGAGCAAATTTGGGGCTAAAGGCCAACAGGGGAAATTTAATGCGACTCAATTCAAAACCCAACACAAAGGGGGTTCATAACATCATTCAAGGAAACACCGATTTAATCGGGGAGGGATCGAATCCTGATATGTCATTCTCTTACAGAAGAAGACCCGCCTTTTAGGGCGGGGGGAATGTCATAGCATTTTTGTTACTCCTCTGGTAAAATAGGCATCCCACGCATTGTGCGTGGATATTTTTGTAAAAATGACAAAGGCGGACCAACAAATTGATTCAGTTCTTGCACGCGAGGCCGACGGAACAATTCAGATTACATTTAAAATTCCGTTTGCCGTGATTAAAAGCTCAAAAGAAGAAGCTTTGGCCGAGCTAGCCCATGACACCGAGATCCCCGGATTCCGCAAGGGTAGGGCTCCTATTACAAAAGTCAAAGAACGGATTTCAGAATCGACCTTAATAGAGAAAACTCTGGCAAAACTTCTGCCTAAGGCTTTAGGTGATGCAATTACAAAATTCAGCATAAAACCCCTTATTTACCCGAGGTTTGAGCTAGTTAGCGCAAAAGAAGACGAGGATTGGCAAATAAGGGCGACTACCTGTGAAATGCCCGAGATAAAGTTGGGGGATTATCAGAATGCTATCGCAAGTACTGCCAAAGTTGGATCAATCTGGACTCCAGACAAGGGCAAATCGGAAAAGCCAAAAGAAAAAACAAAAGAAGAAAAGGAGCAGGAAGTTATAAAAGTCCTGATTTCAACAAGCGAGGTAAATGTACCCAGACCTTTAATAGATGAGGAGGTTGACACGAGACTCGCTGGACTATTGGAGCGAACAGAGAGATTAGGGCTATCTCTTGAAAAATATCTGGCCTCAATCGGGAAAACTCCTGAAACATTAAGGGGCGAATACCAAGTCCAAGCCAGGGAAGCCTTGAAGCTCGACTTGGTTCTTTCTAGAATTGCGGAAGAAAAGGATATCAAAGTTAGCGAAACCGAAATCGACGCCGCCCTTAAAGAAAACGCCGCTGACGAAAAATCCTTTGAAAACCTGAACACCCCCGAAAGAAGGAGACTTATAGCTTCAATCCTAAAAAAGCGAAGCGCGCTTGACTCCCTAACTTCCTTATTATAAGATTCCGAATTAGAGTGGATAAAACTCAAAAATCCAAATTTCAAAAGCAAGTCAGGCGCCAAAATGTGCTCGAGGCGCTTAAGGATATTGGCTCCGGAACCTCAATGAGCCTAAAAAAGGACCTTTTAGAAGGGTCGTCAAAAGACGCCCTCGATCAGATATTCGGATTTCGTGAACCCAAGAAATACCAAGCTGAAATGGCTCCTGGAGAAAGCTTAGAGTTTGATGAAGTTTTTTCTGGTAAGTTCGAAGAAAACAAAAAATTAAAAAACCAACTTGCACTTGAGCGAAAGCTTAGAGAAGAAGAGGTGGCTCTTATCGAGCGAGAAAGTAACAAACTCAAACTCCAGCTCCACGCCATAATGCAAGAAACATTAACTCTGGCCCAATCTACCCAGGATTTGGCTCAAGAGGTTGAAATAGCCGTCATCCAGGCTCCGGCAAATCCGGGAGTCTACCATCTGGTATTTTTTGAAAGGTTACTGGAGTTTATTACCTCCTTTAGAAAGAAGATCGAACATGCCAGTCACTGGCTCTCTGCAGTAAATAAAAGGGCGGACAAGAAAAACTATTGGTCTATATACAAAAAGCACGGAAGCAAGTTCCTTCTTTCCCCAGACCATTACCTTCAACGTTCAGCTGGTTAAAGTTTTCTTCAGAATGTATAATATCCGTACCTGGACGGTTAGCTCAGTTGGCTAGAGCGCTTACTTGACGTGTAAGAGGTCAGGGGTTCGAGTCCCTTACCGTCCACCTAAATTGCTTAAATAATCCTATAGGTTTATACTTAACTTAGTTTTAAAGCTTTCTTTATTAAAGCTGCAAAAAAGCGGCTTTTTATTTTTTTAGGGTATGAATATAAGAAACGTTGCCATTATCGCTCATGTAGACCACGGTAAAACTACCCTGGTTGACGCTCTATTGCGCCAATCCCATACAGAACTTAAAAAAGACCTTGATGAGGTTAAGCAGATAATGGATTCAAACGACCTTGAACGAGAAAGGGGTATCACAATATTCTCCAAAAACGCTTCAATTTTATACAAAGGCGTTAAGATTAACATCATCGATACACCTGGCCACGCCGATTTCGGCGGAGAGGTAGAGCGTGTTTTATCCATGGCCGACGGAGCTTTACTTTTGGTTGATGCCAAAGAAGGCCCAATGCCCCAAACCCGTTTTGTTTTAAAGCAGGCATTAAAAATGGGATTAAAAATTATTGTAGTTATCAATAAAATAGACAGAAAAGATGCACGGCCGGATTATGCCATCGATAAAACTTTTAATTTGTTTTTGGAACTTGGGGCCGATGAAGATAACGCTATTTTTCCGATTGTTTACGCATCGGGCCGAAACGGTCGGGCCGGAGTCAAGTCCGATCTTTCCGAAATGACCGGAATTGGGCCGGTTTTTGAAGCTATTTTGGAATATATCCCCGAACCGATAGGTGACAGCACTAAGCCTCTGCAGTTAAGAATCTCTACTTTGGGAAAAGACGACTATAAAGGCCGTATCGCGACAGGAAAAATTTCAAACGGTGTTGTTAAAAACGGTCAGGATGTGGCTCAAATCGATCGGGAAGGAAATATCAATACGGCCAAAATTACCTCGATTGCTACTTTTAAGGGTTTGGGGAAGATATATGTCGAAGAAGCCCAAGCCGGCGATATTGTATCTGTATCGGGAATTTCCGATATTAATATCGGGGAAACGATAGCCGATATCGAAAGTCCGGTTGCGCTACCTTTACTTGATATTGAAGAACCTACGGTCAAAATGATCTTCATGGTCAATAATTCTCCCTTCGGAGGAAAAGAAGGCCAATTCAAAACCTCAAGCCAAATAAGGATGCGGCTTTTTAAAGAATTAGAAACAGACGTTGCCCTAAGAGTTGAAGAAAACGTCAACACCACTTGGACTATTTCCGGAAGGGGGGAACTTCATTTGGCCATTTTTATCGAAAGACTTAGACGTGAAGGATATGAATTACAAGTTAGCCGACCGCAAGTTATTACCAAGATAGTTGACGGCAAAACCCATACCCCTTATGAGAAAGTCTTTATCGAAGTTCCCGAAGAATACTCCGGAAAGGTAATTAACAAAATGGGTCAGCGACATGCCGAACTTAAAGATATGGACAATGTCGAAGGAATCGTTTACTTGGAATATTTAGTGGCGACTAAGGAATTAATCGGTTTTAGATCCGAATTTATTACCGATACGAAAGGATTAGGGATCATAAACGCTTCTTTTGAGGCCTTTTTACCCGACGACGGCTTTCAAAAAACAAGAGACAGGGGTTCCTTGGTTGCCTTTGAAACGGGTGAAACAAGGCTTTATGGACTGGTTAACGTTCAGGATAGAGGAGAAATGTTTTACGGACCGGCCGAAAAAGTCTACAAAGGGCAAGTTGTTGGGCAAAATTCAAGATACGACGATATCTGGGTTAATGTTTGTAAAGAAAAACAGCTTTCCAATATGCGATCAAAAGGCGATGGAACTTCGATTCACTTTAATACCCCTAAAGCCATGTCTTTGGAAAATGCACTTGAATACATCGACGAAACCGAACTCGTCGAGGTTACACCAAAAAGTGTCAGGATAAGGAAAATAATTCTTGACGAAACCCAAGCCAGAAGAAGCCACTTTGTTCTTAAAAGCCGATAATTTTTGCTATACTAGTTTTGTTAAAAGGGCCCGTGGTATACCGGTAACATGCTTCCATGGCATGGAAGAGTAGGGGGTTCAATTCCCCCCGGGTCCACAATATTACTATCTAAAAACTAGGTCTTCTTACTCCTTAGAGCCAAGATAACCCGAATGATATAATCTTGCGTGATGAGAAATGTTCGGAAATACATATTTCTTGCAATTTTGGGTTTGGGGATCGCTGGGATTCTCTGGTTTTTTAAGGGAGGTATCAAAGGGGAAGTTTTGAGCTTAGTGACAACACCCACCACTTCTCCAACCGTCACCCCTTCTCCTTCTCAAACCCCTACGCCTACTTCTACTCCAACACCCTCTCCGACCCCAAGCCCAAGTCCCATTCCTACCCCAATCCCCGTTCCAACAATACCTCCCGAGCAAATCCACGCATATATTGAGCGCTTTGCCGCCCAATATGGAGTAGACCCCAATGTAATGCGGCACATCGCAACTTGTGAATCGGGTTTTAATCCTCTGGCGGTAAACGGGCCCTATGTCGGTCTTTACCAGTTTGGTAAATCCAGCTGGACAAGTAACCGACAGGCAATAGGAGAAGATACAAATTTGGACCTTCGTTACAATGCCGAAGAATCGGCCCAAACAGCAGCCTATGTCGTCTCAATCGGCAAAGGAAATCTCTGGCCAAACTGTTTTCCCTAAAAATCTAATTCACGGAGTCGGTTGGCACCAATATTTCAAAGATGCTGAAGGAAATATTTTCGGCGTTCTTCAACCTGATACAAAAAGTCGCTAATCTCCTTTGCAGCCTAGCCCTGAATAAGATAAAATCAGCTTAAGTGGCAACGAAGAATAATTTAGATAATTTGAGACATTCAACTTCGCACCTCTTGGCTGCGGCGGTAACTTCATTGTGGCCAAATGCTAAGCCTACCCTCGGGCCTCCAATAGAGAATGGTTTTTACTATGATTTTGACTTCGCTGATACCAAAATTTCGGAGGAAGATTTAGTAAAAATAGAGGAAAAAATGCACCAGCTTGTAAAAGATTGGAAGGAATTCAGGCGCTTT
This sequence comes from Candidatus Woesebacteria bacterium RBG_16_42_24, assembly GCA_001792115.1. Lineage (GTDB taxonomy): Bacteria > Patescibacteriota > Microgenomatia > UBA8517 > UBA8517 > RBG-16-42-24. The sequence continues at coordinate 191,170 of MGFX01000006.1, read as the reverse complement.
CATGAATCGATTCATGCGATCAAGGAAAGATTCAAGGACAACCAATATAAGCTCGAACTAATTAGGGAATTTGAAAAAGATAACCAGGACATAACGGTTTATCAATCCGGAAATTTTATTGATCTTTGTCGGGGTGGCCACATAGATAATCCAGCCAAAGAAATTAAATACTTCAAACTTCTTTCTGTCGCGGGGGCATATTGGCGAGGAAGCGAGAAAAACACCATGCTTACGCGTATCTACGGAACTATTTTTGCGACTCAAAAAGAATTAGACAAATATTTGGCCGACCTTGAGGAGGCAAAAAAACGCGACCACAGAAAAATTGGTAAAGAACTCGAGCTTTTTACCATTTCCGAGGAAGTAGGACCCGGACTCGTCCTCTGGCTCCCCAAAGGCAACATCATTAAAGAGGAGATTGAAAAGTGGGCCAAGGAAACCGAAGAAGCCTGGGGATATCAGAGGGTCACCACTCCCAATATCACAAAGTCGGGTCTTTACTTTACATCCGGCCACCTCCCTTATTATAAAGACGACATGTACCCTCCGATGAAGGGGGAGGGGGGAGAGGAATATTATCTCAAACCCATGAACTGCCCGCACCACCACATGATTTATAAGTCGAAGGTAAGAAGCTATAAAGAACTCCCTTTAAGGCTTGCAGAGTACGGGACTTGCTACCGCTATGAGGCCTCAGGAGAGCTTTTCGGTATGATGAGGGTGCGGGGGTTCAGCCAAAACGACTCCCACATCTACTGTACCCCAGAGCAAGCTGTCGGGGAATTTGTGAACGTCATGAGGCTTCACGAATACTATTATAAAACCTTAGGGATTACTGAATACCATTTGGTTCTTTCATTAAGGGATCCAACAAACAAGAAAAAATACCATGGAGACGAGGATATGTGGAAACTCGCAGAGGGGCTGATGCGTGAGGCTGCAGGTAAAGTTGATATCAAAATGGTCGAGGACATCGGAAGCGCCGCATTTTACGGCCCAAAGATTGATTTCGTAATCCGCTCCTCAATTGGTAGAGAATTCGGAATTTCAACAAACCAGATTGACCTATTTATGGGAAAAAGGTTCAACTTAAAATATGTTGATAAAAGCGGCAAAGAAGAAACTCCCGTTATTATCCACCGCGCGCCCCTTGGGTCGCACGAGCGCTTTATTGCCTTCCTCATCGAGCACTGGGGAGGAAACTTTCCCGTTTGGCTTTCTCCGGTTCAAGTTAAAGTACTTCCAATTACCGACAAAAATCTCTCCTATGCCAAGAGCGTTTGGGAGAAACTCAAAGAAAATGGTATTCGAGCAGAGCTAGACGAAAGAAACGAAAGGTTGCAAGCCAAAATAAGAGACGCTCAAATTCAAAAAATTCCATACATGCTCATTTTAGGAGATAAAGAAGAGAAGGAAAAAACGGTTTCTGTGCGTGGTAGAAGCGGTAAAGATTCCGGAGCACTTTCAATTGACAAATTTATTGGTAATATAAGAAAAGAGATTGAAACCAAGAGTTTATGATGATTTGTGAAATAGCTTCAAGGATGTTACAATTTAACAAGTTCAGGTGAGTTATAGAATCAACGACCAAATTAGAGCCGAGAAGCTTCGAGTCATAGATGGCGCTGGAAAGCAACTTGGAATTCTTACAAGGGAGACTGCCTTAGCCAAAGCAAAAAGTTTGAAACTCGCGCTTATCGAAATTGCTCCCGCTGCCAACCCGCCCGTTGCCAAGATAGTTGACCTGGGTAAGTTTCGCTATCAAGAAGAGAAAAAACTAAGGAGTCAGCAAAAGAGAGCCAAAGGCGGAGAGATAAAAGAAATAAGATTTTCGCCTTTTATTGCTGAGAATGATTTCAACTTTAGGATTGAAAGAATCAGAGAATTTTTAAGCGATAAAGATAAAGTCAAGGTCGTGGTAGTTTTCACAGGACGCCAAATGGGGAGTACGAGGTTCGGTTACCTTTTGATAAAAAGAATCTTAGACATTTTAGGGGGTACTGTTATCACCGATATGGAGCCAAAATTTTTTGGCCGACACTTAATAACTATAATTTCACCATTAGGGAAAAAGAGAGTAGAGCAGATATATGCCGAAGGCAAAGACAAGAAAGTCGTTAACTAATAGATTTAGAATTACAAAGAATGGGAAAGTCTTAAGACGCAAGGCTTTCGCCCGACACTTAAGTGTGGGGAAATCGGCTAAAAGGCTTAGACGCCTCCGAAGGCCGACCAAGGTAAAAAATGTTTATGCCAGAAAAATTAGAAAGGTACTTGGCAAGTAATTTTGTCCTTAGTAAAATCAAACCATGGCAAGAGTAAAATCAACATCGGCTAGGCGCCACAGAAAATTTCTTGCTAGGGCTAAGGGCTTTAAGCAGGCTCGAAGGGTAAGAATCCAAGCCGCAAAAGAAGCTTTACTTCATGCTGGGCAATATGCGTACCACGGAAGAAAATTAAGGAAGCGAGATCTAAGAAGTCTTTGGATTATCAGACTCAATTCAGCAGTGAGGGAAGAAGGGTTATCCTATTCAAAATTCGTGGCAGGTCTCAAAAAAGCCGAAATTGAACTAGATAGAAAAATTTTAGCCGACATTGCAGTGAATGACCCTAACACATTTAAGAAAATTGTTGAAATAGTCAAATAAACAAGTTAAAATCACTCTAATGACAAAAGTTTTATCAGTTACATTCTTTAGCTTTACCCTCTCTTAAGTAGGGAGGTTGAAGCTCTGTTGGGAATAACCTCCCGAAGGGGAGGTTTTTTATTGGTAAAGAAATGGGGTGATACATATGAAAGAAATAAAAATTTATCATTCACATTCAGATGTATGTGGGGGTGGCTCCCCATGGAAATCTGGTCTAGAAGTAACTCGCGCTACTTTAGCCTTAGCCAATCGCAATATTAGTGTTGCAGGTCTTTCGGACCAGGAAGTTCTAGATTTACATGCAAAACACAATTCACAAACAGAAGCGGCAAAAATCCTAGCCCCCCGTGAGAATAATCCTAATGTTCGGGAGGAACATCCTGACGCAACTATATACCTGAAGGGGCCTAGTCTTGAAGCTTGGGAAAATTGTTAGAACTAAATCGTAACCTGAAGACAGGAACGTAATTTAACAATGCTATTTTCTCAATCAAGCCTATACTATAAAATGGGTATCAACTTATGAGAGAAGAAATACTTAGTCTAAAAAATCAGGCAATAGCCCAAATTTCTGCCGCGAAGTCGGCGGAAGACTTGGAAGAATTAAGAATTGCTTACCTTGGAAGAAGCGGGAAATTAACGGAGTTATTTAAGAGGATAAAGTCAGTCCCTAGTGAGGAAAAAAAGCTCGTCGGAGTTTTGATCAACGAGGCCAAAAATGCACTTACCTCACTTCTTTCTGAAAGAAAAAATTCTCTCAAAGAATCTGCCCGTGATTGGTTTGACCCCACAATTCCGGGGATAAAACCTCCTCGAGGCCATCTCCATCTCGTAACTCATGCAATTGATGAAATCGCAAATACATTTGCCCAAATTGGTTTTGTCAGAGTTCGCTATCCTGAAGTTGAGTGGGACTGGTTTGCTTTTGGGGGACTTAATATGCCCAAAGACCACCCGGCGCGGGATGAGTGGGAAACGTTTTTTGTGGAAGGCCTCAATCATCCAAAGTTCGGCGAAATGGTACTGACTCCTCAAACATCATCCGGTCAGTTAAGGGAAATGCAGCGAGTAAAAACACCTCCAATAAGGATGATAAATATTGCCAAGTGTTATAGAAGACAAATCGACGTCTCACACTTTCCAATGTTTCATCAATTCGAAGGTTTGGTCATAGATGAGGGGATATCGATTGCTCACCTAAAAGGAACGCTTGATTACTTCGCCCGAAATTTCTTTGGGAAAGAAAGAAAAACAAGACTACGTCCCTTCCACTTTCAATTCACTGAGCCTTCCTTCGAAGTAGACATTACCTGTGGGATTTGCGAAGGGAAGGGTTGTAAAGTCTGCAAAGGAGGCTGGCTTGAATTGGGTGGGGCCGGGATGGTTCACCCTGTCGTTCTCAAAAATGGGGGTATCGATCCAAGTAAATATACAGGATTCGCTTTTGGCTGGGGAGTTGAGAGAACGTACATGATGAAGTCTGGTCTTTCCATCCCAGATATACGCCTTTTATATAGTTCTGGCCTTCAATTCCTTAGGCAATTCTAATGATGATATATCATCTTATCATACATATATGAATATATTAGTGCCGGACAACTGGCTGAGAGACTTTTTGCAGACTAAGGCATCCACAAATAAAATTGCGGAGGACCTCTCCCTGTGCGGGCCTTCTGTTGAAAAGGTCGAAAGGGTAGGCAGCGACTCAATCTATTCGATTGAAGTAACTACCAATAGGGTCGACTCTGCCTCGGTATTTGGTATAGCCAGAGAAGCTTGCGCAATCTTGCCCCAATTTGGCGTCAAGGCCTTACTTTATCCGATAAAAGTAGGTAATCTTAAATTTGTTAGCAAGGTGAATTACTTAGAAGTTAATGTTGATTCTAGTTTGTGTCCCAGATTCTCTGCTGTTTTAATAAGAAATGTTAGTATCGCCCAGTCTCCAGATTGGATGAAGGAAAGGCTTAGCTTATGCGGAGTAAGACCGATAAATAACGTTGTTGATATTTCAAACTACATTATGCACGAGCTTGGACAACCGGTTCATACATTTGACTATGACAAAATCTTAGGAGCAAAAATGGTACTACGCAAAAGTAGAAGAGTAGAGAAGCTAACAACTCTTGACGGAAAGACCCACGCTCTTTTCGGAGACGATATTGTAATTGAGGATGGAAAGGGAAGACTCATTGACCTTGCCGGAATTATGGGAGGGGAAAATTCAGCAGTCGACGAAACTACCAAAAATATTCTTCTTTTTGTCCAAACTTATAATCCAGTAAACATTAGAAAAACTTCTATGAGCTTGGCTCACCGAACCGAGGCGGCGGTTCTTTTCGAAAAAAGTCTCGACCCGGAATTGGTTAGTCTAGGTATTTCTCGCGGAATTGATTTATTTGAAAGTCTCACCAAGGGTAAGGCAGAAAAAGAAATACTTGATATCTATCCCAATCCCTATAAACCCATGAAGGTTCAAACTAACCTCGATTTCATAAATAGTAGGTTGGGTATTTCGCTTTCTAAAAGTAACATAACACAAATATTCGGGTCTTTAGGATTCGAGGCAAACTGGAGAGGAGGCACTCTAGAAGTCCTTGTTCCTTCATGGAGAGCAAACGACGTGTCCCTTCCTGAAGACATTGTTGAAGAGATTGCCAGAATTTATGGCTACCACAAGCTTCCAAGCAAATTAATGGAGGGGGCAATACCAGAACCGTTGGTTAATTCTCCATTTGAATTCGAAAGCAAAATCAAAAGCATTCTGAAGGGCTACGGGGCAGCCGAAGTTTACACGCTTTCTTTAGTTTCTTCCGGTGAAGCCCCAAGTGGTCTAAAACTAAAAAATCCCCTAGGTCCTGAAGGGGAGTACCTAAGAACTTCCTTAATGCCTTCTCTTGTCAAAGCGGCTAAGGAAAACTCCGGAGAGAAAGAGCCGTATCATCTTTTCGAAATGGCAAATATATACCTGCCGGCCGGCAGGCAGGATTTACCAGAAGAGAAAATGACTCTTGCCGGAATATTCGTTGGTAGCTCCTTTAGAGAAGCTAAAGGTATGATTGAAGGCCTGCTTGCGGAACTGAAATTTGAAGGAAAACTCACACCCGAGGAGGGGCCACACTACTTGCCCAGCCGGAGATTGAGCGTCAAATCTGGCCCAAGAGAGATTGGCTCCTTCGGAGAGTTAGAAGAAGGCTCCTTTTACTACGAAATTGATGTAGAAGAATTAAGAGCAGACAGTAAGGAGGTTGGAAGCTTTACGGCCATTCCCAAATATCCGGCCCAAATTGAGGATATTACTTTATCATTTCCTGGAAGAACCAAGATTGGCGAAGTAATTTCTTCTATAAAATCGTCAGATAAGTTAATAGCTAGGGTAGAGCTTACTGACACCTTTCAAGATTCCTACACATTCCGCCTCTGGTATCAACACCCAAGCAAAACCTTAACTGATGGTGAAGTAGATGAAATCCGTAAATTAGTAATCAGAAGACTCAATGAAAAATTTGGCGGCGTTATTAAGGGTTAATGGCCGTTGTTACCATTACCATTTTTCAAAGCGAGCCGATAATTAAAACTCCCGCCTTTAATTGGAATAAATTCTATAGTAGCATTCTCGTGACCACAAAACGTATTTATTACATTAATATAACTCCTCCTGCGTTCCTCATTAGACATTGTTTCAGCTTGGTTTAATTCAGTCGATCCTCCTCTAAGAGCTTCTATACGCGTATGAAGCCAACGGATCTCTTCTAGCACAAAATGTGAGTAAGGACCGCTACCGTCTCTTCGGATTTTGGTGGGAATATATGTCTTGTGGCCCCTTCGAATCTCGACACGGGTAATCTCCCAACTCTCAGGAAGGGCTTCCGGAGTGCAATATTGAAAGTCTCTTTCTCTTACTGCCATCCTCTTTTGTGGGCGGGTTAGCAAATTATACCATACCAATGTCAAGGGGTTGGTGTAGGGCTTGGAGTAGGAGAAGGGGAGTAGTCCCAAGCAACATTTACTCCAATTGTAATACTTCTATCAGATTCCTTGCCGTTGGCGTCTCTGGCCTTAGCCCTGATTGTATGAACTCCATCGGAAAGCGTCACATCCTGCTCATATGGCGGCCCCGTAAAAGTCCTAATTTTGGTTCCGTCCACTTCAAGCTCGATCAGGACAATATCAGAAGTGGAATCGGCTCTAACCTTGACCTTAAAGGTGTTGGGTAAGCCCGAAGTATGGTCAGCCGGAGTATCAAACTCCACGTTTACTGGAGTTGACGTGCCGCAGTAATCTCCTGGAGGATGGTAGCGTGAATCCCCCTGAGTACTCAACCAGGCCAATATTCCTTCCTGCCAACGATTAGGTTCGCCGGGGCCGGCGAAAGGATCCTCTTCCTTGAAAACGAAAAACTCTTTTTCCTCAAAGTTTCCACTGGCAATATCGCTGGGTGTCGCCAATTTTCCGTCTGATTTACAAACTTTTAATTTGACATGCACCGAATCCTCGCCGGGTTCTGTACCCTTAATAAAATATTCGCTCCTTGAAGCATACCCGTCGTGAGCACGGTATCCAGAAATGCTATCTACAGAAGCTGTGACTATACCTGAGGGAATTTCAAATTTAACTGCCGGCTTATCCTTCAAAAGTTCCAGAAGTACCCTTCTCCAAATCGGAGAAGCGCCTGAAACACCGGATGCGACTTGTAGCATGGGGGAGTAGTCGTTATTTCCGACCCATGTTCCTACAACGCCCTGCGAGTTTCCTCCAATGGTCCAGTTGTCGCGTTTATCGTTAGTAGTTCCGGTCTTAACCGCCACGGTTTTACCGGGAATGTTAAGAAGTGAATTTGTCCCGAAAATTTCGGAACGGGCATTATTATCAGAAAGAATATCGGCAATAACGAAAGCCTGCTCGGGACTTAATACTCTTTTTCCTTTTTTGGGCTTTATCTCCTCGAGCACTTTACCCTTAGAATCTTCTACTTTGAGAATAGCCACAGGGTCGACCCTAAATCCGCCGTTCATAAACGCTGCGTACGCGCTAGTTAGCTCATACAGCCTGACCTCACCCCCACCAAGCGTTAATGAAAGCCCAACTCGGCTTAAAGTTTCCTTTGTAGGTTCAAGAGTCGAAATTCCTAGGTCATAGGCGGTCTCTAACGTATCCTCAATCCCAACCATTGCGAGCATCTTAACTGCAGCCATGTTTATAGAATTGGCTAGGGCAAAGCGTACTTGCATAGGGCCTCGAAATTTTCCGTCATAATTTACTGGCTTATAATCAGGCTGGCCTTCTCCACCGGGGAAAGTAGTCTCAACGTCCATTAAAAGTGTAGAAGCCGTGTAGCCCTCCTTAAGAGCGGTTACATAAGTAACAGGTTTAATAGAACTTCCCGGTTGTCTGAGGGCTTGAACCGCGGTGTTAAATTGACCGTCGTAGTCGGGGGCGTTAAAATCTTTTGACCCAACCATAGCCAAAATTTCCCCTGTTTCGGGATTTAGTGCAACTGCCGCGCCATTTGTAATATTTTGCTTCTCGACTTTATCAATTTCTTCCTTAATTATATCTTCGGCTTTTTCCTGTAGTTCTAAATCAAGAGTAGTTGTAACTTTAAGCCCCCCTTGTTCAACCACTACTTCTCCATACCTTTCAGAAAGAACCTTCTGTACATATTGAACAAAGTGCGGAGCTTTGAAACTGGCTCCTCTTTCTTGAAACTTGACATTATCAAGCTCACGTTTGGCAGACTCCTCTTGGTCTTTGGAGATATATCCATCCTCTCGCATTCTTCTTAAAACTTCCTGCGTGCGCCCCATATATGCATTGGGAGTCGATGAATAGGGAGAGTAAACCGAGGGTCTTTGGGGCATACCGGCCAAAACCGCTGATTCAATAAGCGTCAAGTCTTTTACTTTTTTACCAAAGTAAATTTCAGCGGCAGACCCCACCCCCCAAGCTGTTCCTCCATAAGGAGCCTCATTAAGATACATCTGTAAAATTTCGTCTTTTGTGTATTTTCTCTCGATCTGGATAGCAAGAATGAATTCTCTCACTTTTCTAAATATCGTTCTTTCGGGAGAGAGGAGGACATTTTTGACCAGCTGTTGGGTAAGGGTCGAGCCTCCTTGGAGCCTTCTATTGACGACGATATTGTAGATTGCGCGCAAGTATCCCGTTGGATCAAAACCCTGGTGCTTGTAAAAGTTTTTATCTTCAATTGCGATAGTTGCTTGTCTCATGTAAAGCGGCACTTCGTCCAAGGGAACCAATGTTCTTCTTTGGTCTAAGAAAATGTCATAGAGGACCTCACCGTTTCTATCTAAAATCTTGGTAGAAAATCCCTCCCGCCTGACCACTTGGTCGGGGGAGGGCAAATTAAATGCAAAAACGGGAAGTAGCAAAAAGGTCGCAAAAAAGAGTCCAATCACTCCCAAAAAGGCAAATTTGACAATCTTTAATATTTTTCGGCTATTGAGGGCTCCCAGGCTACTTATACGGGATAGCCTTCTTTTTCTTACCCTATCTCTCCACATTACTTGTCATTGTAGCAAAGTATGCCTAAAATAGGTATAAATGGACATTGATCAAGTTTTAACCAGGGGAGTTGCCGAAATTCTACCTTCACGGGATGGACTTATTAAGTTAATGTCCTCTCGCAAAATCAAGCTCTACCAAGGTTTCGACCCCTCTATGCCATCCCTCCACCTGGGAAACCTGGTAGGTCTATTTAAACTTAGACAATTCCAAAAACTTGGCCACGAGGTAATTTTTCTTATCGGGGATTTCACAGGAATGATTGGGGACCCTTCCGACAAGCTCATTGCAAGAAAAAAACTAAATCGGGAAGAGGTAATCAAAAACACCGAAAAATGGAAAGAACAAATCTCGAAAGTGTTAGATTTTGGAGGAGAAAATCCTGCAAAGATACTCTACAACTCCGAATGGAACGACAAAAAGACATTTAAAGACCTCATAGATATAGCCTCAAACTTCACTGTGCAACAGATGATAGAAAGGGACATGTTTGACTTAAGACTCAAGAAAAATGAGCCAATCTATTTGAGCGAGTTTCTCTACCCGATAGCCCAAGGAATCGACTCTCTGGAAATGGAGGTTGACCTTGAAGTTGGGGGATCTGACCAAATTTTTAACATGCTTGCGGGAAGAACTCTTTTAAAAACCTTCAAAGGTAGAGAAAAATATGTATTAGCGACAAAACTGCTCGTAGATAAAGATGGGAATAAGGTTGGGAAAACAACAGGAAACGCACTATTTTTGGATTCCACTCCCGAAAATTTCTATGCAGGTATCTTATCTTTCCCGGACGAAACAATTCTGCCCGGGTTTGAGCTTCTTACGGAAGAAGATTTAGTGGGTCTTGAAGAGAAAATAAGAAAAGATCCAATGGGAGAGAAAAAACGTCTTGCTTCGGAAATAGTAGATATGCTTTGGGGCAACGACTCGGTTGAACCTAGTCAAGAATATTTCGAAACAACATTTCAAGAGAGAAAACCAAAATATAATACAGAAGTTGATACAAGGGGTACCCTGGCTTTAACAATTGCGCCATATACCTCTCTCGCAAGTATTAGCGATGCAAAAAGGCTCATCGACGCGGGGGCGGTAGAAATTGGTGGAAAAGTGATAAAAGATACTAACTATAAACCAAAATCTGGAGATGAAATCAAAGTCGGCAAAAAAAATTTTCTTAAAGTTAAATAAATGCTACTTTCTAATAAACAAAGGAAATTATTTGTCATTTTGGTGGTTATAGCCAGCTTGGCTCTAATATTTACCTCGATTATTCCCTTCTTAAGCGCTTTCTAGATTGTAGTATCATTGTTCTAAATAATGAAACTTACGTCAGCGATTATTTCGTTACCTTCAGTCGGCCCTGCATACACTAGACGCTTAGAAAAGCTCGAGATATTCACAATCGAGGATCTTCTCCTGCATGTGCCTTTTAGATATTTAGACTTTAGAAACACAAAGAAAATTTCATCTCTCATCCCCGATGAGCTGGCCACAGTCGGAGGCGAAATAATTTCAATCAAAAATATCTACACCAAATGGGGCAGGAAGCTTCAATTGGCTAAAGTCCAGGATAGGACGGGGACAATTGATGTTGTCTGGTTCAACCAACCCTTTTTAGTTAAGAATCTGCCTGAAGGAACAATGGTTCTTCTGGCCGGGAAAATAGGGTGGTTTTCAAGGAAAAAGACCTTAATCTCTCCAGAATATGAGATTGCAAAGACCGCTCCCGGAGTTCATACCGGAAGACTCATCCCCATTTATCACGAAACTGCTGGAGTCTCGTCAAAATGGTTACGAACAAAGATTGCGCTAGCTTACCCTCTTATAAAACAAGGATTTGAAGAATTTTTGCCCCAGAAACTTCTTAATTCCTTTGGTTTTCTTTCTTTAGCTCAATCGATTGAAGCGGTTCATTTCCCCAAAAGTTTGGAGGATGCTCAAAAAGGAAAGCTCCGACTTTCCTTTAACGAATTACTTTTTCTTCAACTTTCGAGTCTTTATCGTAAAGAGGAATGGTTAAAAAACGAAGCTGCATATAAACTAATTGTCGATCAAAAAGAAGTGGAGGCATTCGCAAGCTCGCTACCTTTTACTCTCACATCCTCGCAAACTAAAGCAACTGAAGAGATTTTACAGGATCTTACAAACGACTTTCCCATGAATAGGATTCTTGAGGGAGATGTCGGGAGCGGCAAAACCGTGGTCGCGGCTTTGGCATCATTTGTTTCTTTCTCAAACGGCTATCAGTCTGTTTTTATGGCTCCGACTCAAATTCTTGCTCAACAACATTACGAAACACTAAGTAAGTTATTCTCTCCCTATAAAGTCAGGGTTACGTTGGTTACATCCGAAGGAATTAAAAAAGACATTGGTAAAACAGACGTTTTCGTTGGCACACATGCTTTAATTCACCGAAAAGTTGATTTTGACAAGGTCGCCTTAGTTGTAATTGATGAACAACATAGGTTCGGCGTCGAGCAAAGAGCACATTTAATCCGAAAGGTTGGGAGTAGAAAAATCTCGCCTCATGTTCTCACCATGACTGCTACACCCATTCCACGAACCGTCGCCCTGACTGTTTATGGAGACCTTGATTTAAGCGCCTTGCGTGAATTACCAATCGGACGCAAAAAAATAACCACCTGGATTGTTCCGCTCAAAAAGCGCGAAGCTGCTTATGGATGGATGGAAGAAAAGATTCTAAAAGATAAAGTACAAGCTTTTGTTATTTGCCCCCTAATTGAAGAATCGCAAGTCGAAACTTTTGTCCAAGTTAAGGCAGCGACCAAGGAGTTTGATAACCTTCAAAAATTAATGCCCAAAGTCAAATTGGGCTTAATTCACGGCAAAATGTCTCTTAAGGATAAGAATCTGGCTATAGAAAATTTTACCAGAAACTTTACACAAGTATTGGTTGCAACCCCTGTTGTTGAAGTTGGAATAGACATTCCAAACGCGGCTGTTATGGTCATAGAAGGAGCAGAGCGATTTGGGTTGGCTCAACTTCATCAGCTACGTGGTAGGGTCGGCAGAAGCTTTCAAAAGTCTTATTGTCTAATTTTTGCCCAAAATACGGGAAGAAACGTCGCAACACGCCTAAATGCATTGACTAGACCTTTATCCGGTTTTGAACTGGCGGAGTTGGATCTTAAACTTCGTGGCCCGGGTGAAGTCTTTGGGGTAAAACAAAGTGGTTTTCTTAACCTAAAAATAGCTTCTTGGCAAGATAGCAAACTCATTAAAAAGGCAAAAGAGGTTGCCCTTGCTATCTCTCAAAACCCCAACGATTATCCAGAACTAACTAAAATGCTAAAAGACAAAGGAATCGCCCCAAACTAATCTGGTGGTTGCCAAGTATGGTTGCCTTCGGTTAAAATTGTGCGTGAGTTACTAGAGATAAATATGGCACCAGTACCAAAAAAGAAAAGTACGAAGGGTAGGTCCGGAAGAAGGCAAGGTAAAAAAGTCTTTAGGCTCCCAAATCTAACACCCTGTCCAAACTGTAAAAAACTTAAAGAGCCTCACAGGGCTTGCCCATACTGTGGATTCTATAAATGAAGACTGCCTTCGACCCCCGCCACCTCAAAAGAAGAGAGACGCTTAAATATCTTTTTGCAGAAGACTTTACTCACCAGCCAAATTTAAATCAAATGGCCAAGAACGTCGTCGCAAAACTTCCAAAAATTGATAATAAGATCGAGAAAGCCGCAACTGCTTGGCCGGTCGACAAGTTAAATCGAATCGACCTGGCAATTTTAAGACTCGCAATCTATGAAATGGAAAACGAAAATACGCCTCCAAAAGTGGTAATTGACGAAGCGGTTGAGCTGGCCAAGGAGTTCGGCGCTGAATCCTCGGCCGCATTCGTAAATGGCGTATTGGGTACTATTTATTCTAATATTGAAAAGGAGAAAAAATCCGATGGATGAGGTATCCGACAGTAAAACCAAAATTAAGGAACTCTTGTCTTCCCATATAGGAGTTGAGCCAGAGGATATAGACGAAGAGGATTTTTTTAGCGAAGACCTGCATATGACTCCTACAGATTTGACAGATTTCACCCATTTGCTGGAAAAAGAAGGATTTAATACTACTCATCTTGATTTTACCGAACTAGAAACCGTAGGGGATTTAATTGAAGCTCTCTCCTCTCACGAAGAAATCAAATAAAATGAAAAACCTGGATGAGTTAAGCTCTTTATTTGCTAACCGAGAGCTCTTGACTCAAGCCTTGACACATCGTTCTTGGGTCAACGAAAACCCAAAAGTTCGAGGTTCAAATGAACGCCTAGAATTCTTGGGAGACGCAATCTTAGAATTTTTAGTCTCAAAAGAGATTTACGAGCGATATCCCGATAAACCCGAAGGGTATTTAACCGCACTTCGCGCAAACCTGGTAAATACCCAAAATTTGGCCGGAATTGCCGAAAAACTAAAAGTTGGAGCGAAACTCTACCTTTCTAAGGGGGAGGAAGAGGGGGGTGGTCGGGAAAATTCCTCGCTCCTTGCGGATACAGTTGAGGCAATAATTGGAGCTTTATACATCGACCAAGGAGTCATCAAGGTTTATCAATTTCTTAAGTTACATCTTTTCTCCCAAATTTCAGAAAAGGCGAAACACGACTTGAAAGACGCAAAAAGTAGACTACAAGAATTGATTCAGGCTAAGGGCAAACCTGCTCCAAGATACGTAGTTACCCATGAATCGGGACCCGACCACGCCAAGAGCTTTATAGTTGAAGTGGTAGTTGAGAATCAAGCGTTAGCTAGTGGGCAGGGTAAAAATAAAAGCGAGGCCGAACAGAAGGCTGCCGAGATGGCCCTAAAATCTCTCTTGTAAATTAGCCGAAAAATAGGTACAATCTTTTACTATGTTGGTAATAAAATTACATCGGGTAGGAGTCAGACGAAAGACCTTTTATCGTATTGTAGTGGTCGACAAAAAAGTCAAAAAGGGCGGCAAAAATTTGGATATTCTGGGATTTTGGCAACCCTCTAAGGACTACAAAAAAATTGATACTACAAAAGTAAAAAGTTGGCAAGCTCAAGGGGCTAAGCTCTCAAAAGGGGTGACTGCTCTTATTTCTCAATTACACAAATGAAAGATTTAATCTCTTATTTGGTAAAAAATATTACCGGAAACGAGGATTTTGAGGTCGATGAAAAAAATGAGGACTCACTCATTGTTTTTACAATACGAGCCAAACCCGAATATATGGGCCTTATAATCGGCAAGGAAGGCAAAACAATAAAAACAATAAGAAATCTTGTTAAGGTAAGGGCAACTCTTGAAAAAAAGTCTATTAACCTCTTGATAGAAGAACTGGATTAGAAATTAAAGAGGTCCGTTCTCTCGTAAGGCCCGGACGGTAAAACCTCGGTAAATTGGGGCTGAGAGTAAGACGAAATCTTCGCCAAAATATCCTTTTCCTCGGCGGTTAGCTCATTAAAGGGAGACGATAGCGAAGGAAGCGTTTGCGGCAGGGAAGCAAAATTGCCCAAAAGAAGTACGTCTACTCTTGCTGCCCCTGATTCCTGACGAAGTGTCGTTTGATCTAAAGTTACAAGCGGAGAAATAGTTTTGAGGGCCTGTAAAAAGTCTAATAAGGAACGCATTTCGCCGGCAAGAACCAGTTCAATTTCCGTTTTAGAAATATCCTCTTCTACGCTAGAAGCCTGTTTAGCCTCGAAAGACGTGATAGCAATACCTTTCTGACTCGCTAAAGCTTTTACCTGGGAAATTATTGTAAGTGCAGGATTATCGGAAGGCACTGCAATTAGGCTTAAGTCCGCAAGGGGTAGGGCACTTGCCTCAGAAGACTTAAGAACTTCGAGCTTCTCGGTTAAGTGTCTTTCTTCATTTTTGGATTCTGCTACTTGGGTTCGCAGAAAAACGACCCGGGAAACTCCGACCCTAAGGGCAATAACTGAAAGAATCACCAAAGCCCCTAAGAAAGCTGTCGGTCCGATCAGGACCCTCACATTTGTCAGAATACTTCCGGGATCAAATATTTTCATTTAATAAGTTGGATTTTAATGTCAAAACCTCCTTGTGGTGAGAAAGAGAATGAGGTCATGTCGATGTTTTTATATAAACTGCTTCCCGTAAGAACTTTAAAAAGTTCTCTAAGGACCGTTGTATTTGGAGAATTTAACGTAAGATCAGAGGTTTCCTTTTGAAATTTTGCGTCAGAGAGGATTACTCCCTGCGGGAAATTTGTAACCAATTTTGCAGCTGACTCCACCTCGTCCATCGAACTCTCCGCCCCCAAAATGAGCCCGGCTTTTTCTAATCTATCCCGAACCAAAATGAGTCTTGTCTCTGTCACCTCAAGGGCTTTAATGTTTGTTTTAAGTTCACTGACTTTTGCCTTCGAGTCCGAAAGCTCTCTTGAATAAAACAAATATAAAGCTGCCGCTATTGCCCCCGCCAAAATAAAAATAATAAATCCCACAACCAAAATCCTTTTGACAATACCCGAAACTCTTATTACCGACGGCCTTGGGGCTAAATCGGTGGGCAGCAAGTTAATTTGGACCATAGCCTATCTCCTCATTGCCAGTCCTACTGAAATAGGGTAAAGCGGAGCATAAGGAGCTACCGTTTTTGCAACCGCAGGGTCAACTAGCACCTTTGCAAAGGGATTTCCGATTACAACCTCAAGATTGAGGGATCTGGTCATTGCCCCAATCATTTCCGGTAGTCCCGAACTTCCACCCGAAACGATTACTGACTTTGGAGTCTCGCCCTTCTCCTCAGCTTGATAGAAGTGGATTGCTTTTTTAATTTCCTCATTAATTATTGTAAATACAGGATCGAGGGCGCTCTTAATTTTACCCTCGAGTTGTGATTCCGAAAACCCATAGGCTCTTTTATATTCTTCTGCTTGGGCGACCTGAACTCCAAGTGACTGTGCGACGGCCCTGGTGAAAGCTTCTCCCGCTGTGGGAATTGAACGGGTGAACGCAAGTTGGCCATTTTTAGCTATAGCGATATCTGTGGAGCGAGCACCAAAATCAACGAGTAACACAGTCTGATCTGGTGGAGCGAGTGCGCGCACCAATGCCATGAGTTCGGTTTCAACCGCAACCACATTTAACCCAGCCAATTCAATTACTCTGATGTACTTCTCAATGAGCGCCTTCGGAGCGGCTACCAATAGAACCAAAACTTCAGGGGGAGACTCGGCTTCTCTTCTTTCCAGTATCTGGTGCTGAATTACGGCTTCAGACACTGGAATGGGAATATATTGTTCGGCCTCCCATTTAACCGCAGAAGCTACCTCCTGGTCATTTAAAGGTGGAAATTTTATTGCCCGGGTAAAAACTTGCGGTTCGGGAAGTGCTACGGCGATTTCTCTTGAGGAAATATTGGCCTCTCTATGCAGTTTTTTAATAGCGGTTGCAAGGCTACCAAGTTCCTTATCGTCTTGAGCGTGCTCTGGCGGATTGCCTGAATAGCCAATTACACCCGAACCACGCAATTTAAAACCGCTAGCGTCCCTTGCTAGCTCGACAATTTTGATTGTTTTGGAGCCAATATCGAGTCCAACACTCATTTGTATTATTTGCTAACACTGCCCTGGCTGAATACTGTCGCGTCAAAGATTGGCGCTGGCCCACCGAATGTCCTGTAAGCTTCTATTTTCCTGACCGAAGATTGGGAAGAAGTGGTCCCTTGAGACTTGATTAATTTTCCTTGGGCTGGCAGAAGTCCACCCCCAACCTTAATCCCTATTGGATTTGGGCTGGAAACCGGATTGTATAGCGAGCGGACTCTAACAGCTAGCATACACCCGGGAGTTTGATAACAAGGAATACCCGTCAAAGGAATGCTGCCGCTTGTGAAAGCGTAATTCGTACCATCGGGCATACTACACCCAGATGATTGAGCTAATTGAAACTTGTTAATTGATTGTCTTCCGGAGTTCGGATCATGAACACTCCTTCCAATAAGCGCGTCTACAAAATTTCCATTTAATACGCCCCTCTGCGACATATCTATCAAGTAAGAAACCTCTATTGCCGGACTTGAATCATCAGGAGGCGTGCCTGGTTTTCCCCAACAAAATTCTGCGCTATTTCCCGTAAAACAAGGTTGTCCCGAACAAGTCAGAGCACCTGTTGTCGGATTATGGGAGACGAACCAAATATAAACGCTCTCCCCAGAGTAAATTTCGACTGGATAATTGAAGAAGCTAGAGCCCTCTCCTAGCCCCGATACGTTTGCTATGAAGGATGCATCTCCAATTGCCTCGCTGACGTCTGTACCGACTATCAAAGCCCGCTCCACTCCCGCCTCGGCTGCAGAGAAAGCTCTTAAAGCATCTTCTGAATAAGAAGTCAGAGAAATATCGGTTATAGAACGGGAAATAATCGAGAGTACAACAGTTAGAATTACGGCCATCGAAAGAAGTACTACCAAAAGAGCTTGACCCTTCTCTCGGGGTCCGGACAGGTTTTTCATCATTACTAATTAATCTTACCAATGGGACAAACCCAGGTCAACACCAGCTAATAAGTTCTGAGCATTATTTGGGTATTGGTGGTTACCTGTTGCTGTTCAAGGCCTCCCGAGTCGGCGTCCTCCGCCGTAAGCGAAATTGAAACGGACGCTGGAATTCCCGCGCTTCCCGTAGTACAAGTAAAATTACAGGCAGTGATTCTTACTTCGCTTGAGGTTAGCTGGGCAGACGATGATGCTACAAATCCATTAGTAAGGTCGCAGGAAAACTTGGCAGTCAGGGCGTTGGTATCAGTATAGGTAATTTCTGTCGGGGTACAAAGGGTAATACTCTCCGCATTGTGCAATTGTCTCTCCATAATCGAAAGCGCATAGTTTAAGTTCTCCCTAACACCGATTGAAGACTCGGACCTTTTTGAACCCCTAAGTGAAAGAAGTAAGCTTTCGGTGGCCAAAACCGCAAGAGTTACAAATACTAAAACTACAACCAGTATCTCAATCACCGAAAAGCCGCCAGTTTCCCTTTTTCCCATTTACCTCGACCTCCAATCGGTGTATACAGTGCTGGTTGCCACCTGGTGCGCCCCTTGGGAATCGTTCCAGGAGACCGTGACGTTAGCATTAACTTGGGTCGCAAGAATATTGGAAAACGTTACACTTCTGGTAAGTATAGTATCGCTTATTACTTCGGTAGCATTACAGGCTTGAGGCTTTGTCCAGTTAAGGGCATCGAGGCAATACTTATTACCGGAAACCCCTGCATTAGCCCGAAAAGTAGCCCAGTCTGCGTCCCTTTCTCCTCTCAACCACTCAATGGCCTCTTGGGCATAGCGGGTTGCTAATGAATTATTTCGCGTAAAAGTAGTATTTCTTATTGAATTCGTGGCCAAAACGACAACCCCCACAATGACTGCTGCGATAACTCCGATGGCTACAATTACCTCAAAAAGAGACTGACCCACCTCGCTTCGCGAGGAATTTCCAGTTTCCAGTTTCCAGTTTCCAAATAATTTTGAGTTTTGAGTTTTGAGTTTTGAGTTTATTATCGTATTTCTCCTCCTGCAGTTACGGTGATTCGACGAGTGTCGGCAGTTACATCTTGGGTAAGGGTAATTACTGTTGTACCCGCGGGAATATTTGTGCCCCCGCTCAAAGTCTTAAAGAGAATCGTGTTGGACGGAGTAAGATCGGGGACTAAGCCCGATATGCTCACCCCGGAACTGACAACAACGGTTTTCTCAATAGCCGTAGTAAGATTACATACGGCTCTGACCCGGTATGAATTGGGGGGGGTGACTACGAACTGGTACCCGTCCAAGGCGTTTGCTCCACAAACGGCTGGCTTTTTCCCGGCAAGGGCAAGTTCCTGTGCAAGCCTAAGGTCGCCCCCAACCTGCCGCGCAGCGCCGGCAAGTGCTTGTCTTCGCGAAAACTCTCTATAACTTACGAAGCCTACGCCAAAAAGTAAGCCGACGATGGAAATCACTACCAAAATTTCAACAAGGGTATAGCCTTTTCTTTCATTTGTCATTAGTCATTAGTCATTAAATTTTGTCCTCTAGGGGTTTACTACTTTATAAGTACAATCTGGCGTACCGCAGGTGGAATCTCCGCCGCAAGAAACACTGGGCGACGTTACTCTCTCAAGGGCTGAACAAAGTTCATAAGTTCTAGAAGTCAATCTTGCGTAATTATAGTCCCGCCCCGGGTTGGGGTCGTCGGGAACGCTTGAGATATAGGTATTGGTTGCCAAGCAAGAAGAAGGAGAATTATCTCCAAGAAGCGGATTTGGGGGGGGCGGTAACGTGGCCGGGTAGTCGCCGCAGTCAGCCTTATATAATTCAAGTCCGGCACGAATTTGTTCGAGGTCGGCTTTCCTGCGACCGTCCCTTGCAGACTCCCGGGCTCCCTGGAGTCCGAAAATAGATATCCCGGCCAAAACGGCAATTATCGATATAACCACGAGAAGCTCAATCAGGGTAAAACCGAATGTAGAATTAGTTTTGCCTGCCTGCGCACGCAGGAATTTTGAGTTTTGAGTTTTGAGTTTTGAGTTTCTGTTAATCATATTGGGCAGTCAGAATTAGGGGGAACGACTGTGCTGGTACCGGTCCTTCCGCTGGAACAAACAATCCAATAAGTTGTAATGGGGATATTTTCTAAAGTAGTCCACAAGACATATTGCGTTGCTGTGTTGTTGGGGCTTCCTGTCCCGTTACTTAGGTAGGAATATTCATAAGTAGTACTTGAAGGATCCCGGGGACAACTGAGCTGTCCAAGGGGGCAAGCAGCACCACAGCTGCCGCAAAGCTCGTCGGGGCGCCGAATGGTAGTTCTTGATGGATAAAGATTGTTATTACTTCCCGCAAAAGTTTCAAGAAGTGTCTGGTATTGTTTAATATCCGACCTTCTCTGTGCGTCTCTGGCCTGCTTTTGGGCTGAGGGATAATAAAAGAGGGTGAATGTGGCCAATATCCCGATAATAGATATAACCAGCAAAAGTTCTATTAAGGTGAAACCGCGAACCAGTTTCCAATTTCCAGTTTCCAATTTCCAGTTAAATTTATATTTCAAACTAGCAAATATGAATTTAGAATTTTGATATTTATTTGGCATTTGGAAAGAGTAACCGACTTTGTCGTTGGAATTTGGAATTTTCTATTATTAATTCATTTTCGTATTCTTCAATAGATTTATCAAGAGGAACTCCTGTTGAGCGGCCAAAATTACAAATCCTTATCCCGCACATTAAGTTCCTGGCAACTATTTTAGGGTCATATTCGTCCTCGTCCACTCCCTCAAGAACCGCATAAATTTGAAATCTGGCTCCATTTGATAAATATAAATAGCTTACGCCCAGATCGTCTTGTGGATCGGATGGCAAATTTTTGATATAGCTGGGGAAAGTAGGGTCCAGGGCGTCGGCAAGTGCGTCTTTCTCCCATTCACAAGGTTCAAATTCGACTATTTTTCTTTTGTTTTTATCTTCAGAAATTACCGGCCGACAAGCTAAAATTTTCCCATCGGGGGAGGCGAGAGGATATTTGGCAAAATCATTTGCGTAGCGATTAAGCCCGTCTGCTATTGCCCCGATGTCATTTTTTCTTTGGGCATCCCGGGCTCGTCTTAAAGAAACCTTAAAGTTGGCAAGAGAGATTAAAATTATTACAAGAAGAATGGCAAAAATCGCGAACAGTTCTTGTTTAGTGAAAAATTTCATTCCTTATTTAGAAATTTAACCAGGCTAAAATCCTTTCTCCAAAAAACACGCTTACAAAAAAGGATACTACCAAAAAGGGTCCGAAGGGAATGTGTTTTCCGAAAGAGGCTTTCTTAAGAAGTATTAAGATAACTCCCACCACTGCTCCAAGTACAAAACTAGCAAAAAGCCAAGTAACCGTGTGGGGCCATCCTAAAAAGGCCCCAGCAAAAAGGGCGAGTTTAACATCTCCCAACCCCATTCCTTTTTGTTTGGTGATTAAAAAAAGAACAAGAAGAAAAAGCGCCGCGCTAAATCCAGATACAAGGTGGGTAAAGATTGGAAGGTCTGTGCTGATTAAAATTAGAAAAGTTGAGATAAAAAGGGTAAAAACCAAGCTGTCAGGAATAATTTGACTCTCCAAATCGATGACGAAAATGGCCGTCATTAAGGTAAAAATAAAAAGTAAAAATGGCAAATAAAGGCTTCCGGTAGCACTCTTCCAAAGACAGGCTACTTCAAAGCTTCCCGGGGGACAGCTATAGGAAAAAAGGTATAGGAAACCGAGAGCAGTCGCTCCCTCTATCAGGGGGTAGCGCAGGGAAATTTTCTCTTTGCATCTCCTACATTTTCCCCCTAAGGCCAAATAGGAGAGAAGGGGAATATTGTCATACCAGGAAATTTTGGCGCTGCATTTGGGGCAAAATGAGCGACCCTTGGCAATACTTATTCCCCTGGGGACTCTATAGGTGAGAGCCGAGACGAATGAACCCACGGCTAGGCCCAAGATGAGGACTAAAAAAGTATAAATTAGTTCCATTTCAATACGCTAGCGCCAGCTGCCACTTATACTTTAAGTAGCTCTTCTGGCGCTTTCGTATAAACTCCTAGCCAAGCAACCTTTACTTGTAATCAAAGAGTCCAGAGTTTAGTGGGTTAATGCTTCCCGGGAGTGCATCAGCAGCACACACAACTCCTCCACGTCCGTCTGCAGTTGAGAATAGAACAAAAGCTATATCCGGACTAGTACACTTGTTGTTCTGGTTCAGTGATTCCAATCGAGAGTAAACAATTGCCCCGGGAGGTATTGCTCCTGATAAATCCAAGTCGTAGCAGTAGGTTGCGTCAGTCCCAGGTTCGTCGTTCTCAGTACAAACGTCAGGGCTTCCGGTATAAGCTATTCCACTCGGAAATACGGTAAGTTCTCCAGATGCCGTCAAATCAGCGTTCCAGGTAGCCGCCAAAGGATATGGGTCTGTCTGGGTTGCATGTGACGTGTAATACGCCTGTACAGCGTGTCCAAGCTGGGTGACAGTCGAAATTCTTCCCGCATCCCTGGTTTTGGCTAATTGCTCCACCGGGTTAATGGCGATAAGAACTACAACCGCCAAAACTCCGATGATTGCGATAACAATAAGAAGTTCTACGAGTGTAAAACCTTTAAATCGGGCAGTCATATTTTAGTCAAATTTCACCCCCTCTCGCTTCTTAAAGGAAACAAAAAGTAGTCTATATTCAGTATCAAATAAGTTTACGCCCCTGTCAAGTACCCTATACCAATAGCGAGTGAGCGAGGAGGGCCCTTTCGAAAAATATGTCGAACCAGCCCCAGAAAGAGCCTAAATCTAGTAAGAGAATTCGGGCTGGCGAGACGCTAAGTGAGGAGTGGGCAAAACTGCCGAACGAGAACTAACTCGACGAGTGTTTTTGAGAAAGGCGTTCTCCGAGCAATCTTTACTATCCTTTATAATTGGGTCGTCAGGTTGTAAATCGGCAAAATAATGGCTACTACCAAAAATCCGACTCCGACCCCGAGGAAAATCATAATTATAGGCTCGATTGAGCTGGTTAGGGTTTTAACTTTTTGATCGCTCTCAACTTCAAAAATGTGGGAAACTTTTGATAATACCTCGTCCATTTTCCCCGTTTCCTCTCCGACCGAGATCATCTGGGAGAGAATAAAAGGGAAAGCGTCGGGGTGTTTGGCAAAAGAATAGGCGACAGGAAATCCTTTTTCTACCTGCTTGGAGACGTCTTTAAGGGCATCGGATATGACTACGTTCGGTACAACTTCAGAGGTTATTTGCAAGCTCTCAAGAATAGAAACTCCCGCTCCAACTAACAAAGAAAGGGTCCTGGTTAGCTCGGTTAATATAATTTGTCTTTGAAGCTCCCCCCAAATAGGAATTTTAAAAAGAAGCTCATCGGTTTTTCTTCTTCCTTTCGGGGACTTTCTATATAACCCATATCCATATATTGCCGCGCCGGTTAAGATAAGAAGAATTGGCCAGAATTTCGACAATGCTCCAGAAACAAACATTAACACCCGTGTCGGAAACGGAAGCTCAATTTTTGCGCCAAATTCCGTGTATAGGCTAAGAAGTCTGGGGATGACAAAGACCATCATAATAAACCCCACAATAAACATTCCGG
Organism: Candidatus Woesebacteria bacterium RBG_16_42_24; assembly: GCA_001792115.1. Classification (GTDB taxonomy): domain Bacteria; phylum Patescibacteriota; class Microgenomatia; order UBA8517; family UBA8517; genus RBG-16-42-24. The sequence goes on along the minus strand of MGFX01000006.1, from coordinate 167,904 downwards.
CCACAATAATTGCGGGGTAAATGAGTGCCCCCTTTACCTTACCTCTAAACTCTTGCTCTTTTTCCATATTGTCGGCGAGTCTTACCAAAACAGTATCTAAAAGTCCTCCTACCTCACCCGAGCGTACCAAGGCAATATACGAGGGAGAAAAAACCCTCGAGTGTTTAGCGAAAGCCGAGGAGAGAGCTGTTCCGCCCTCAACGTCTGCCAAAACCTGAGCAACAATTTTTTGTAAAGCGGGCTTTGACTGAGCTCTTAATATAAGTAGTGCCTCGGTAAGAGGAAGGCCCGCGTTGATCATGGTTGCAAGCTGTCTGGTGAATACAGCCAGGTCTCCATAGGAAATGTTGTCTCTTACTTTGGCAAATAGATCCAGTATGCCTTTTGATATAGGCGTTATAGAAATAACTACCAAGCCTTTTTGACGAACGAGTTTTGCGGCCAAAAGCGAGGTGGAGGCTTCTACCTCCCCGGCTACTATGTCCCCATTTCTATTCTTGGCTTTATATCTATACCTTTGCATATTGACTATCTGGCGGAGCGGATAAGTCTGTTTAACTCTTCCGGTCTTAAGGAGTAGGATTGGGCGGTCTCAAGATTTACCTTCCCGCTTTTGATTAAAGAGGCGAGGGATACTTCCAGGGTGTTCATGCCAATCTCTTGTGAAGTCTGTAAAATATTGTCTATTTGGTGGGTCTTGCCATCGCGAATGGCAGTTTTGATTGCCGGGGAACCCAACATCATTTCATAGGCAACAACCCTGTTTCCAGTAGTACCGGGAACAAGTCTCATGGAAAATACGGCCTCAATGACGTTTGAAAGCTGGAGGCGCACCTGCTCCTGTTGCTCGTCCGGAAACACGTCTACAATTCTATCTATCGTCTGAGCAGCGGAGTTTGTGTGTAATGTGGCAAAAACTAAATGGCCCGTTTCAGCTACGGTGAGAGCCGCCGCAATGGTCTCATAATCCCTCATTTCCCCGACTAAAACTACGTCGGGGTCTTCTCTAAGAACACTTCTTAAGGCAATCTGCCAAGAGTGCGTGTCGACCCCCATCTCCCTTTGGGAAATTATCGATTTTTGAGATTTGAAGATAAATTCGATGGGGTCCTCAATTGTGATGATGTGAGTTTCCCGAGTATGGTTTATCTCATCAAGTACGGCAGCAATTGTCGTCGACTTTCCGTGTCCGGTTGGGCCTGTCACCAAAATAAATCCTTGGCGTAGGGAAGTGAACGAATGCAGAATTTTCGGAAGCCCCAAAGAGTCTATTTCGGGTATTTCAAGCGGAATTTTTCTAAATGAAATTGCAAAAGACCCCTTTGTTGAGTAGGCATTTACCCTGAATCTGGCTTTCTCGGAAAAGGCAAGGGAAAAGTCTATTTCTTTATTGACAACGAGCCTCTCGAGCATCTCCGTAGAAAGAATCTCTTTAAGATAGGAATAGATTGTGTCGGGCGTTGAAACAGCCTCATTAGGTACGGGGTGGAGTTGGCCTTCTATTCTTAAGGTTGGCGGAATACCGTTAATTGCGTGAAGGTCGGAAGCATTCCTTTCGACCGTGAGCTCAAGCAAATGTTTTATATTACTCATCTGTATTATTCTTGGGCGACTCTAAGAACCTCTTCAATTGTTGAGAGCCCCTCTAAGACCTTCAAATACCCGTCTTGTTTAAGAGTAATCATTCCCTCTTCGCGGGCTTCACGCTCAATGGCGGAACTCGCTGCCCTCTCCAATATTAGCCTACTAATTTTTTCGCTGACTGGCAATACCTCAAAAATTCCGATTCTTCCGAAATACCCTGAATTGTCACATTCCGCGTCTCCTCCGCCTTTATAAAGCTGTCCATCGCGCCCCACCGGCCACAAGCTCCCAAGTACCGCCTTCATATCGGCTAGCACCTTAGGGTCTGGGGAATATCCTACTTTACAATCTTTGTGTATTTGCCTGACGACTCTTTGACCAACAATTGCGGTTATCGACGAAGCCAGAAGGTAGGGCTCTGCTCCCATATCAATAAGTCTGGGGAGGGCACCCGAGGCATCGTTAGTATGAAGCGTAGAAAAAACCAAGTGACCGGTTAATGAGGCCTGTATTGCCAAATCTGCGGTTTCTTTATCACGAATTTCTCCGACCAAAATAATATTCGGGTCTTGCCTTAAAAAACTCCTTAGTCCCGAGGCAAAAGACAGTCCGGCCGCAGGATTAATCTGAACCTGATTTACCCCCGCAATCTTATACTCGATAGGGTCTTCCAGGGTAATAATATTTACTTTGGGCGTTGAGATTTTTGTAATAACTGAATAAAGAGTCGTTGTTTTCCCGCTTCCTGTGGGGCCACAAAGGATAATAATTCCATGGGGGCGCAAAATTGCATCTTCTAAATTTTTAAGAGCGCGACCGCGGAGTCCAAGTTCGGGTAAAGACGGTACCCCCCCGGATTTTTTAAGAAGCCTTAAAACCATCTTTTCTCCCCAGGCGGTGGGAAGAGACGAAACACGAAGGTCGACTTCCTCCCCCCCGGCTTTAAAATTAAACCTCCCATCTTGAGGAATCCTTCTTTCGTCGATCTTCATTCCAGATAGAATTTTTATCCTCGAAACTAATGCTTCGTGCAAATCTTTTGGAGTAGTAAGCTTTTCCTGCAATATTCCATCTATTCGATAGCGCACTCTAGTCGACTTTTCCTGGGGTTCTATATGTACATCGGAGGAGCGAGATTTCATGGCAAATTCCAGGATATGAGAAACTATTTCGGCAATTTTCTCCTCCCTGATTAGGCCCACCCTTGTAGTATCAAAAATCTTTAGATTTCCTCCCTCTGGGCCAACTTCTTTCAGGGCCTCCGTAACCTCTTCGGCCAGGGAGGTTGAATAACGGGAGACGATAAATTCAGCAATTTTGGTTGGTTCTGCAGCTACTGGTTTAACTCTTAATGACGCTTTTTGTTCAATAAATTCGATGGCGGTAAGATCCATCGGATCTGTCATCGCAAGTATCAGTTGTTTTTGAGCAGAATCTACCGAAATAGGGAATACCTTAAACTTTTCTGCAACTTCTTGAGGAAGGACCGCGAGAGCTTCGGGAGAAGCGGGTAAATTTGCCAAATCGACGTAGGGAATGTTATAAAGTGCAGCTTTGGCCTTAACCAGGTCGGTTTCAGACACAAGATTCTGAGACTTTAATATCTCTTCTTGGGATTTGCCCGTTTGGACCTCCGCGAGTTTTACTTGCTTGGCTAGATCTACGCTAAAAGCCCCCTGGGTAACTAGAATGTCAGCCAAGGTCTTGGCACTGTCTCCATTTACCGCCGAAGAAACCGCCATTTGGGCAGCCATACTTTAACTATTATGCCTCATGGCGATGTCGCCCGCAAGAGAAGTATCATAGTGAGCGAAGTCGAACTATTGACAAGCGGGATAGCTTTCATAATACTTCTCTTGCCGTGCATTCATTTTTGCTAATAGGTAGTGACCCGGACCTAGTCAAAGAGGTGGAGAAGCTATCAAAAAAGGTTAAAGCCCAACTAACCCCCTTTCCACTGGCAAAAATAGAAGATGTCCGGGCCCTTTCTCGCATAAGCAGGCTCTCGCAAGATAGACCTTGCGCTATATATATTAAGAGTATAGATGAGGCGACCATCGAGGCCCAAAACGCCTTCTTGAAGGCTCTGGAGGAGCCTCAGGATAATCTCTATTATGTTCTCTCTGCAACCTCCTCCAAAAAGGTCCTTCCCACCATTTTATCGAGGTGCCAGGTTATACGAGTGAAAAGTAAAAAGTTAAAAGTGGAAAGTGAAAAGGTATCAGAATTCTTAAGACTTAAGACTCCAGAAAAATTACTATTTGTGGATAGCATTAAAAAAAGAGAGGAGGCCGTAAATTTCTTGGATGAATTAATATCCTCCTGGCACCAAGATCTCGTAAAAGGAAATGGGGATTGGGTAAAAAACGCGCAGAATTTAAAAAAGGCTGTTAAAGTCCTTAATGCACTTTACGCCAACGGAAATGTCCTTTTGCAGCTTACTAATTTTGTTATAAGAATCAGTTGACCAGTATTCCAGTAGTCCAGTCAGACTGGTCAACCGGTAAACCGATAAACTGAAAACTGGAATACCGGAGTACCGGAATACTGATTTTTTCCTTCCATTTACCCTCATTTTGGGGTATAATTAGGGGTAGCTATCGAGGCTAAAAAGAGGTTCATTATGGCTAAAAGAGACTTTTCAGATTATACAGCCAAAGAAATTCAAGTCCTTGAGGGACTCGAGCCGGTCAGAAAAAGACCGGGAATGTATATCGGCTCAACCGACTCTCGGGGTCTTCACGAGTGCCTTCGCGAAATTGTGGATAATTCGGTCGACGAAAGTTTTGCCGGAGTGGCCAAAAATATTTGGGTTATTATCTCAAAAGACGGCTTCGCGACCGTTCGCGACGACGGACGCGGAATCCCCGTTGACAAGCACAAGTCAGGGGTTTCGGCACTTGAATTAACCATGACCAAGCTCCACGCAGGCGGAAAATTCGGCGGAGGCGCCTATAAAATTTCCGGCGGTCTTCACGGAGTAGGAGCTTCTGTAGTTAATGCTCTTTCGTCATTCTTTAGGGTACTGGTATTAAGAGAAGGCAAGGCTTATTTCCAAGAATATAAAGTAGGAAAACCCCTCAAAGGAGTCTCACTCGCTTCTGAGAAACAGATTAGCGAATGGCTTCCCAAAAAGTGGGGGGTTAGTGTCGGCGAAGAAACATCCGGAACTATCACAACTTTTTATCCCGATAAAGCCATATTCGGGGACACCGCATTTGACGACGATAAAGTCAAAGCCCTCCTCAAAGATAGAGCTTATCTTGTCGGAGGACTATCTTTCCATTTTAGCGACGAAAGAAACGGCGAGACGGCCTCTTTTTACTTCGAGGGAGGAATAAAGTCACTCGTTGCTCATTCTAACAGGGGGAAAGTTGCTGTTTCGGACGTTATCTATATGTCCAAAGAAGAAGGCGGAGTTTCCTGTGAAGTAGCCCTTCAATATACCGACTCATACACCGAAAATGTAAAAGGGTTCGTCAATGGTATAAATACCACCGACGGTGGAACGCACGTTACGGGCTTTAGAATTGCCCTCACCCGGGCCATTTCCGACTATGCCAAAAGGCTAAACGGAAACGGGGGAAACGGCAAAAATGAAGATAAAAATATCTTAACCGGAGACGATCTTAAGGAGGGTTTAACGGCTGTAGTTTATATCAAAATGCCTTCAGAAGCACTTCAATTCGAATCCCAAACCAAGGCCAAACTAAATAATCCTGAAATCCAGGGATTTGCGGCAACGGCGGTTAAAGAGGGTCTTGATACTTTTTTTGAAGAACACCCGACTGACTCCAAACGGATTCTTGAAAAAGTATTTTTGGCTGCCCAGGCGCGCCTTGCCGCGCGTGCCGCCAAAGAGGCAGTTTTAAGAAAGGGGGCTCTTGAAGGGGCCATGCTTCCAGGCAAACTCGCGGACTGTCAGACCTCGGACCCGACAATTTCCGAGTTATATATTGTCGAAGGAGATAGCGCAGGGGGTTCTGCTAAGCAGGGGAGGGACCGCAAATTTCAGGCAATACTCCCGTTGGGGGGCAAGATATTAAATACAGAGCGGGCGCAATTAGATAAAATTGTAAAATTTGAAGAAATTAGGGATTTGATTGTAGCACTGGGGGGTGGGATAGGGGATTCTCTTAACTATGAAAAAGTCCGATATCACCGCATAATCATCATGACCGATGCAGATGTGGACGGGGGGCATATTAAGACCCTGCTTTTGACATTTTTCTTTCGACATATGCCAGAGGTTATAAATCGTGGTTTTCTTTACGTCGCCCTTCCTCCGCTTTATAAAATTCAAATAGCAAAAGTCATTCACTATGCATACACCGACGAAGAAAAAGATACTATTTTGAAGCGAGACGGTGGAAAACCGGTTATCCAAAGATATAAAGGGCTTGGGGAAATGAATCCAATGCAGCTTTGGGAAACCACAATGGATCCGGCCAAGCGAACATTAAAGCAAATATCTGTTGGAGACGCAGAAGCGGCTGACAGGATGTTTACAATGCTCATGGGCGAGGAAGTCCCCCCAAGAAAGAAATTCATCCAAACGCATGCTAAGCTAGCTACACTAGACATCTAGCATGAAATATCTTGTCCCAATCTTAATAGCAATCATAATCATCCTCGTTGCAGCTCTTTCTTTTGGCATAGGCAAATTTGGATTTTCGTTAAAGAAACCGGAAACAACTTCTCCCCAAACATCCCTAAATTCACCTACCTTAACCCCTACAACTCCTGCAAAAAATACAAAAAAAGTTACCGGAGGCGGGATTCTTTCCTTCCCCAAGTACGAATTAAGCGTTCCTGATGACTGGCAAGATACCCGAGAGTCCTCGGGGGCCGACGATGAAAAAATTATTCTTACAAAAGGCGCTTATCAAATCTCAATCACCCAGGGAGGGTTTGGGGGAGCGGTCTGCCTTTACCCGGGGGATGCGGATACTGAAGGCCCAAGCGCCCGCTACGACGCATTTAAAGAAATCACCATCCAAAGCTCGGACTTATTTAGACGAAGCTGGACCGGGGAGGAGTTATCTTCAAGCGGCTTTGGGATTTGTCACAAAACCCAATACGGCTGGGGGGCCCCAACTCTCTATGGCCACATTGCTTACATTACTCCAGCAGGGAAAACCAAAACCATGCTCGATGAAATGGACTCAATCCTTTCCTCTCTAAAGAAAATCTAAATCTGCTTACCGCTACTTCGACAATCAAACACAACTTTTAAAGATACGCACTAATCTCACACTACAATACTATATAGTATTGTAGTGCTGCTAAAATCTTTCTTTAAGTTCGGTGATCTCTTGCTGGCGGGCAAGCCCTCTCTTAAACCTTTCGGGGGACTTTAAGCTAGCTTTAGTGGGAAGATCGAACAGATCTTCAATCTCTTTCCAAATAATTCTTGCATCTTGTTTTCTCAATATATCTGCAATAACAACATTTAGCCCCTTGCCTTCATATTTTACTTTCAAGTTTATTCTAGCAATTGTCGAGGGGCTTATCCTCAATATTTGTCTAATATTTTGATAGTTATGACCCTTAGACAAAAGTACGGAGGCAGCGAGACGCTTTGCAAACATTATTCTTTCGGTGGGCGAAAAAAAGTCTCGTACAAACATCTCTAGTTTGGTTTCTTCTTTAACTCCTGCAAGTGTTTCTATAAAGAGTTTGAAAATCCTACCCCAAACATCGTTTCTTAATGGTAATCTAGACACCTTAGTCATCTCACTACGATACTATATAGTATCGTAGTAAAGTTTTGTCAAGAACTACCTCGTTAAGAAATCTGTCTTAAATTCTACTAGATAAATAAATATTGCAAATTCTCCAAACTTTTTTTAGAATAAGGCATGTGACCCCTTCGCGGGTCGATTTTAATACTAATGAATGAATTAGCCGCTTTTGAGCAAATGATGATTTGGGGAGTAATAGGCGTTGCCTTTTCGGCCCTTATCTATGCCCTCTGGCTTTGGAAGAAAACTTCTTCAGAGGATAAGGGCACCGAAAAAATGCAAACCGTCTGGAAAGCTATTAAGCGGGGAGCGGAGGGGTACCTTAGAAAACAACTAAAAACAATTACTCTTGTGCTTCTTGCATTAATTGTGATCCTCTTCTTAAGCGTCTACGTTGTTCCGCCGTCTAGCGAAGCAGTTGCCAGATTTGGCGACAATGCAACTTTGATAGTCGCTTTAGGCCGAACTATCGCCTTTATTGTTGGTGCAACTTTCTCCACTCTTGTCGGACAACTCGGAATGAGGGTTGCCATTGAGGGAAATGTGAGGGTCACCGCAAAGGCAGTAAAAGGGGATTATAACGGCGCCTTAACTACAGCCTACAGGGCGGGAACATTTACCGGAATGCTTACGGACGGACTCGGGCTTCTCGGGGGAACAATTATATTTATGGTTTTTGGCAAAGCTGCGCCCGACGCACTTCTGGGTTTTGGTTTCGGAGGAACACTCGTTGCCCTTTTTATGAGAATAGGGGGAGGAATTTATACCAAGGCCGCTGACATGGGAGCAGACCTTGTGGGTAAAGTCGAGAAAAACTTACCCGAGGATGATCCGAGAAATGCGGGGGTTGTAGCAGACCTTGTCGGGGATAACGTCGGGGACTGCGCCGGAATGGCAGCCGATATCTTCGAGTCTTACGAAGTAACAATTGTTTCTTCTTTAATTTTAGGGCTTGTTCTTTATCACTTAACGGGTCAGTCTTTCTGGATAGTTTACCCCTTAGTGGTCCGCGCAATTGGAGTTGTTTCCTCAATCATCGGAACGCTAGCCGTTCCCATTTGGGAAAAATTTCCAGCGAAATGGCTGCGTGCTAAAGACGCGGAAGAAGCCATGTTTAGAAGCTATGAACTCTCAAGTGTTTTTACGGTTCTTTCGGCTTTTGCCTTTGCAATGTTTTATGCGGGGGAGTGGAAACTAGCTCTTCTTAATGCCGTCGGAATCGCCCTGGCGGTTGCATTTAATCCTCTTACCTCTTACTTCACTTCTTACAAGAGGCGGCCCGTTCTTGAGATTGCGGAGTCAACCAAAACCGGAAGTGCAACCACAATCCTTTCGGGTCTCGGGGTTGGTATGGAATCTTCGGTCTGGAGCGTATTCGTAATTTGCGCGGCCCTTGCCTCAAGCCTTCTTATCTACTGGGGAATGCCGCCCATTTACATGTTATACGGGGTAGCGATGATCGGAATTGGAATGTTGTCCCTGACCGGAAATAACGTAGCGATGGATGCATTCGGACCAATTGCAGATAATGCCAACGGAATAGGGGAGATGGCTGGGGTTCCCGAAAGCGCAGCAAAAATAATGGCGGACTTGGACTCTGTTGGAAATACCACCAAAGCGATAACCAAACAGCTGGCAATTGCTTCCGCGGTTATTGCGGCAACCGCCCTTTTCTTTTCATTCATAACAGACGTGGGGATCGTACAGGAAAGAATAGGAGTTCAGGTTCTTGAATCAATTCGAATTTCTTCTCTTCCAACCGTAATTGGATTTTTGCTGGGGGGAGCCTTGCCCCTTCTTTTTGCCGCAATTGCCATTAAGGCTGTTGCAAGAGCAGCCATTAAGGTGGTTGAAGAAGTAAGAAAACAGTTTAAGGTTCCTGGGGTAATGGAAGGGACCAAAACTCCCGAATACGAAAAGGTTGTGAGTATCACAACCGCCGCAGCCCAAAAAGACTTAATAAGTTTGGTGGCTATTTCGGTTTCCCTGCCACTGCTTGTGGGACTTATTTTCGAAGTTGAGGCTTTGGGAGCATTTCTTGCGGGAGTAATACTCACGGGACAACTTTTAGCAGTTTATATGTCTGTTGCCGGAGGCGCACTCGATAATGCCAAGAAGTTTATCGAGGACGGCCACTTTGGAGGTAAGGGATCTGACGCCCACAAGGCTTCGGTTGAGGGAGATACGGTAGGGGATCCACTAAAGGATACTGCCGGACCTGCGCTTAACCCTATGATTAAAGTTGTGAACCTGGTCAGCCTTATTGCCGCGCCGGTTATCGTCCAGTACCACGGAACTTTTGGGGCAAAAGTGGCAATTGCCGTTCTTATCGCGATTTTCGTCTGGGGAATCTGGCAGAGCAAAAAATACCGAGTCTCGGTCACCAGCTAGGGTTGTCCTCAAAGTAGCTTCGGGGAAAAGACCTAAAACCTCACCGAGAGCTTTTTAGTAGCTCTTAACAAATCTTGCTCTATCTAAATAAAGTAGCTTTTTACTATTTAATACCTCGCGAACTTCGTCAAAAGTTGCAAAAACGTTTTTCAGTTTTCGATATTTGGCCTCACTTATCCATATATTTTTACCCTCTGGGACCTCTTCCATAAAATCTCCCTTTGTGTTTTCCACCTTATAAATCCAAAAATATTTATCTTCAAGCAACCTTCCGTCTTGATGAAAGTGGTGGTAGTGAACAATTCCCTTAAGTGTAAATTTTCCTGTAAGCCCGGTTTCCTCTCTAAATTCTCTTTTAGCGCAGTCCAAAGGATTTTCTCCCCACCTTACTTTTCCGCTCTGGGATCCGTACCAGCCATAAAAGGGTTCTTTAAGCCTTTGATGTACAAGGTGTTCCGTCTTACCATTTCTAAGTCTTACCGCATGAAGCCCGACTGCTATTTTCCCCTGTCTCTCAATCCTAAGTGCCTCAGTATCCATTCTATTTGCAAACTCTTTTCCTTCGTCTGTAAGACTGTAAACCTTGTTTTGTTTTATAACCAATCCTTCCTTAACCAGCTGTTTTAAATGAAAAGTAAAGTGGTCATTCGTAATATCTACTTTCTTTAAATCCCGAAAGCGCGCGTTGGGTCTAAAAAGAAGCTCCCGCAGAATTGATAATTGAAAATCGTGTATTTTTAGTTCCATATTTCAGAGCAATTATTTACCTTAGATTGTTAAATGTCTAGTGAAGCCTACTTAACCAATTTTAGACTTAAGCTAAATTATTGTCTTCAAATTAGCTTCGGAGTAGAATTAGCCATTGCCCGCAAAAATTATGCACGAGAGAAGTCATTTACCATCTCGAGATGATATTATTTTGGTTGTCCAAACCATAAAAAGAGGTATCCATCCTACCGTTGAAGATGTACGTCTAATTTCCGGAAGCTCTTTACATTCATCCAAGGTAACACTTAGTTCCGCTTACGCCTGGTTATATAGAGAAAAAGTAAACCGGCTAGTAACTCAATTTTTAAACGGCACTTTTAAGGGGGTAAAACCAGTTGCCCGTCTCGATGGCAAAAAATAGAATTCACTCTAAATAGTGATATAATTCTTTTCATGATTGAAGCAAAAAGGGTCGGAGAGGTGGAAGAGGTAATAAATATGCCATCTTCTGGCGAGTTAATGCACCGTCTCAGGAAGCATAGTTCACTGGCTAGTGGATACCCTTACGATGTTTGTAGAGTCCTTGTCGAAAGAATAGCGGATAAGCATATATCACCCAGGGAAATCGCTATCAGTTGGGCACAGGCAAGACAGGAGATAATGGGTAATCCGCAGACCGTCCCGTATTCATTATACAAATTATTACTTGGTCTCCAAGGAGCTATTGTTATGTGGGAGTTAATTCAAGATAAACGTATGGCTAAGCAAGCTATAAACCATTTATTTTCTGCTTATAAAGAAACCGCAAATCAGACTTAATAATTTGTCTTCAAATTAGCTCCGAGGTACAATTCAGATATGGAGAATTGGCAGCAACTCGTTATTTGGGCCTACGCTCTGGTAAATCTTGGGGTATTTGTGAAGGGATATTATGAATGTAAATATCGCAAAAACGCTTACGGCCTTACTCCAAACCTTAATCTATTAGGAATTATCGCTTGGGGAGATGCGGTCGTTTTTGGCCCATTTTGGATTGCTTCTTCGCTGGTTTCTTATTTGCTAAACGACTGGTATTTATTCCTTCTAATTATCTCCGTTTTTTGGGTGGTTAGAAGTCTGGGTGAAACTATTTATTGGTTTAACCAGCAATTCTCCACTATAAACAGAAATCCGCCCGAAAAGCTTCCGTTTCATTCCATTTTCCATAATGATTCTGTTTGGTTTATACACCAAATAATCTGGCAGTGTGTCACTGTAGTTTCTATAATTTTTACAATCTTCTTCACCAAGCTCTGGCTCGAAAGCAGATTTTAAAATTTGTCTTGAGATCGGTTCCAACTTAGAATTAATCTATGAGATTTGGACACGTCGCTATAAGAGTAAAAGACATTGATAAGATGCTGGATTATTATTGCAGGGGATTGGGATTGACCGAGGCTTTCCGAATTACGAATGACGACGGGTCTTTAAGAATAGTCTTTCTTCATATCTCCGAAGGACAATATTTAGAACTTTGCTTAGGCGGCGAAAAAAGACCAGTCTTCGATGATACAAAAAGTCTGGGAGTTCGTCACATAAGCTTCACTGTTGATGATCTAGCCAATACCAAGAAAGAAATGGAGGGGAGGGGGGTGGCTTTTGATTCTGAAATTTTAAAACTGCGAGACAATAATCTTACAGCATTTCTTTTTGACCCAGAGGGAAATAAATTAGAAATGGTCCAAGCTCAGCCGGACTCTCCTCACAAAAAATTCGAAGAATCCATAAAATAATTTGTCTTCAAAGTAGCTTCGGAGTCCTTCGGTAAAACTCAGGATCGTGATAAAATTTTGAAAAAGAATGCTAAAAGAAAAAATTGATACAGTTATTTTAGATATAGACGGGACTTTGACTGAAACCATTTCCTGGTACGAAATCACCGAAGGGTTGGGAGCTTCCCGTGCTACCCATGTTGATATATTTGAAGAACGTTTCAGAAAAGGTAAGTTGTCTTACCTTGACGCAAAGAAAGAATTAATTGGTCTTTGGAGAAGTACGCGAAACGCGAATAAAAAATATATGGAAAAAATGTTTAGATCTTGGAAATTTAAAAAGGATGTAGTTGAAATTGTAGAGTATCTTAAAAAGTTCTACCGACTGTGTTTAATTTCCGGATCTGTTGACCTTTATGTCGAGGCCATTGCAGAAAGGCTGGGTATACCCCACTGGTATGCAAATACAGATTTAATTTGGGATAAAGAGGGCAACCTAGTGGATCTTAATTATTATGCTGACCAGGCGGCAAAAAAGCTTGAGCAATTTAACGAATTTATTTCAAGAAATAATATAGAGAAAGAGAGATGTTCCGTAATCGGAGACGGTGATAGCGACATAGCACTTTTCCGAGAACTTCACTACGGCATTGCCGTCAACAAAGATCCCCACCCCGAGCTGGAGTCACTAGCCTTCAAAATGATTAAAGAATTAAAAGAAATTAAGAAAATATTGTAGAAATAATTTGTCTTCAAATTAGCCCCGAAGTAGAATAAATCAAGTTTATAACAGATTTCAAGAACACCCCGATTAAATCGGGGATGAATTGAAACTGATATGTCATTCTTCGATAATACTCAGAATGATACTGAGCTTGTCGAAGTATCATCCTCCTTTGAAGGGAAACCGCGGACTTTTAGTCCGCGGAGGATGTCATAAATTTATTTATGCCTGTAAAAATTACATATTTTGTTCATGGGACAACTACCGATAATGAGACGGGGATATCTTCTGGTTGGTCGGATGCAGAACTTTCTGAAAAAGGAGTACGGGAGTCGAAAGAGCTGAGAAAGCAAGTAAAGGGCAAGAAATTTGATGTTGTCTTCTGTTCTGATTTGAAAAGATCGGCAGATTCAGCAAATCTCACTTTTGGCGGGATTGTTGAAATTATTTACGATAAGAGATTACGTGAGTGTAATTATGGGGATTTAAACGGCAAACCATCGAAGATTGTCGAGCCGAAGCAAGAAGAAAATATTACAAAAAGGTTTCCCAATGGTGAAAGCTACGAAGATGTTGAGAAAAGAATTCAGGATTTTTTGGATTTCTTAAAAGAAAATTACGATGGAAAACATGTCGCCATTGTTGCCCATAAAGCACCTCAGCTGGCTTTGGATGTACTTATAAAAGGAAAAACTTGGAAGCAAGCTTTTGCCGAGGATTGGAGAAAGAAAAAAGCTTGGCAACCAGGCTGGGAATATCTTCTGGAATAATTACAAGAACCTACTTCCTGCACACAGGTTTTGATATAATCAGCTCGTATGGGTCACCCAAAACTCCCTTTTTCTCCCTCCGTTACAAAAGACAATTTTGTCTTTACATCAGGTCAGGTTTATTTGACTCCGGAGGGAAAACTTTTGGAGGGAAGTATAAAAGAGCAAACCCATCAGGTAATGAAAAATTTGAAAGGGGTACTTGAAAAAGCGGGTGTGACTTTTGCCGACGTTGTTAAAACCACGATTTATGTAACAGACATGTCCTTATACGGGGATGTTAACGAAATTTATGGAAGTTATTTTTCGGAACCTTATCCAGCCAGAGAAACTGTATGTGTGAAGGAGCTGCCAATGGGTGCGAAAATTGAAATTAGTTTGATAGCTTCAAAAGGCTAAATGGTCCCACTTCCTTCGCTGTAAGCGCTTAAATGCTAATAATCACTTGAAGTAATTCAAGTCATCGGTCAACTTGGCAAGTGCTTTTTCAACTGCCTCTCCATAGTTTTGCGACTCGTACCAATCGGCTATTTCTATCCCTTTCATGATTCTCATAACGTGAAGGGTGTCTTCAAAATTCTCGTCAAATAGTTGTTTGTTCTGGTAGCCTTCTTTTAACCAATTGGTCGGAATGTAATGCCCGTACCAATAATCCCAATTAGCGAAATCATATATTGGTGAATCGCTTCGTACTCCACCCCAATCCAAAACAGCCACAATTTTTCCCTTCTTTACCATAAAGTGCTTGTGCCCGTAGTCTGCATGGTTTAGGTGGGGGTTAATGTGAGAATATCTTTCCCTGAATCTGCCTACAATGTCCAGGGCTTCGTCGACAAGCCGTCGATCAAACTTTTGAGCATCAGCGACCTTATATATCCTCTCTTTTCTTTTTAACAGTTCGTCAATAATTTCTTCAGAGGTGTTGTATTCCGCCTTTCCCTCTCCAATAATCCATCCAAAACCTAGGGTTTCAATGGAGTGAATTTTGGATAGAATTTCTCCAGCTTGTAAGATATACGATTTCCTTATTGCTTCGGGAAGCGATTCAAAATTTATGCCCCCCCTCTCGAGTGATTTTCCTTCCGCTTTCTCCATTAAACAAAAGGAAAGTTCTTGATTCCCAACAATTAGGTATTTAATAAGTAGGATTTCAGGAACAGGAACACCCAGCTTTTTGACTTGCTCCATTGCCCACTTATCTTGAAGAAAGTTTGGCCGTGGACTTCTTGAAATTCGAAGGATTACGGGCTTTTTGTTTTCTAAAATAATGTTGTATACCTCACTCACTTCGCCTGCAATAATTCGTTTTTTCGATACCAAATTACCAGCCCCCTCTTTTACAACCTCTCTAATCACATCATCGGGGGTAATAAACTTTCCGTGCATTGAAGCCAAATATTTTTTGTAACCCGGCTTTATATTTTTATCCATCAAGTAAGTTTACCAAATTGGATACATTGAGGCCCCATTTCCTGCGCGGGCCACATATCTTTTGCTTGACGAAATAGGCGTTCTATAGTTAAATAGCGCTATGGCACTTACAAACAAAGATCTCATGGCGATTAAAGACTTAATGGAAGTTACATTTGACGAACGGTTGGATGATGCTATTGAAAACAGAATCGCAACTAAAGATGATATCAGTCACCTTCCAACAAAAGATGAATTTTATGGAAAAATGGATGAGGTAATGGGCGAGCTCAAGGTAATAAGAGAAGGGCAGGAAATATTAACTCATAAAGTTTATGAAGATCACGAACCTAGAATTTCAAAAGTTGAAAAGAAACTCCAAATTCAATCTTCGGCATAAGGCCCCATTTCCTGCGCGGCCTCCGAATTATTTATGTTATAATTTCCCTCACTTTTTCTAAAAATATATGGCAGGGAAAGAAGAAGAGGAAACCACGCTTTCGTTTTCGGATATCCTTGGTGAAATTATGTCCAATAAGGACTATCTTACCGGAGCCGAACCTGAAGGTAGTGATTGGGATTTTAGCGACTGGCCGGGCTACGACTTTAGGCAGTTTGGCGGCTGGGTTTTGGGAGAAAAGTTTTTCTCCATTCCGACAATCGATAACAAACTCCTTGCAATTCGAATTGTGCAAACAGATCCTAAGCAGTTCTCCGTCAAAACGCCTGACGGCGGAATTTCAGTCGGGTTTGTTCTAACTCCGGTTAATGCCAGAGGTTTCCCCACAATACTCATTGGTAAAGATTTAGGCGGCGGTGAAAAGGTAATACGAAATAGCAGGCAGCCCGCAGGGTGGCATAGGATTCCTCAACCACTTAGAGACTTGGCAAAAGAGGTTGGTTCCATCGAGAAAAGCAGTTTGACCCAAAGTAGTGAGACGGTGGAATGGTCGGCTTTTCTGAAAGACATTCTTGTTGCAAAACGCGTGTTTCCAGACCACTACAAACCAACAGATTTTATGGTTAGAGACCGTTTAGAGCTCGGGCCAGATGAAGAGTACAGCGAAGAGGACATAAGGCTTGCAGAGATGCAAATAGTCGAAGACGAGCTTCTTACAATCGCTTACGCGGATTATGTCTTAGCATAAAGACGAAGACCGTTTCCTGCGCGAGTAGTGTGAATTTTCTTACGTAGTTATAAGTGGAGATGGGGAACCTTAGCGGGGTCTATTCCAAGAATTTTGCAGGCTTCAGAATCAACTTGTTTTGCACTCCGACCAACGAATAATAAGTTTTGATTTTCGACCACCTTTTGGTGAGGCTCACAATAATTTCTAACTAAAGTTTTAATGCCTTCAGCAACCCAGAGGGTCTTATCGAATAAAAGCGTGTAGAGTGTGTAAATATCGCGCGTTACCTCTGATACCGACTCGTGATTTTCTCCGTGGAAAGGTATCCAGCGAGATGGATGGGGAATAAGTCCAAAAAGATTTTTTATTGACATACTAATATAGATTGCCTGGATACCCTCCTCAATTTTAATTTTGGACAAGCTGATTAGCGTTGACGATTTTCGTATTTGATAAAGTTTTTGAGGTATATAGGAGTAGAGCTCCTCCCACGTAATCCTTTCTTTCTTATCAGTAACTTCCTTTTTTATAACCTCCGGACCAATACATTTTCCACCCCAAACTTCGTTTGTAATATTTATATAGTCTACTTTGTGTTTCTTTAATACGTTACCTATTCCTGTTGTACCTAAAAAATGCTGGTCTTGCTCCTTGTAGAAATCCCAGTGAGCCTTACCACCATCAAGAGTTACTCCCTTTCCTTTATGAGAATCGGATTCAATAAATTTTAATCCTCTCCAGGGAGTATAGCTTTCTACGACAATCTTTTTCTGGTTTGGCAGAGCCTCAAAAAGCCAGCTAAGTATTTCTGGCTCGGTGAATTCGCCTTCATGGTTACTTTTCCAATTAGGTTTTACAACTGCATATTTGGTCTTTATGTCGAATTTCGTTATCTGGTCAATAAATTCTTTTTTGCCTTTTATAATCACAGTTATTATTATATCTTTTCCGGTGTTTAGGAAAAATTCAGATATGCAACCGTCAGCTTTGGTAGTCGCTTACAAGGACCGTCCCTGTAAGCAGGCCCCCAATTTCAAAACCATTTCCTGCGTGGGCTCTAAAAATTAAACTGCTATAATATTCGAAATGGCTACTATTGACGACTTCAATAAACTTGACATAAGGGTGGGAAAAATTGTAAAGGTTGAGGATTACCCCGAGGCGCGTAAACCATGTTACAAGATGGAGGTAGATTTTGGCCCGGAAATCGGAGTCAAAAAATCAATCGGTCAATTCACTCATTACAAAAAAGAAGAACTTAAAGGAAGGTTAATTGCAGGAGTTGTGAACCTTCCACCTTTTCAGATGGGACCCGCAGTATCAGAAGTCCTAACTTTGGGTTTTCCTGATGAAGAAGGAAAAGCAATTCTTGTTGTACCAGACAAAGATGTTCCGCTTGGTGGCAAGCTGTTCTAAAAGACAAACATAGGGGCCCATTTCCTTCGGGTGTTTAAAAATTTCTAAATATACTTCAATTATGAAAAGGGTTACAGTAAAAGTTTCTAAAATTCAAGGAAAAGGCGTATATGCTTTAGAAAACATCAAAAAAGGAGAAATTGTTTTAGAAATTAATGACTCGCACGCAGTAAAAGATCCTTCCAAATTAACAAAATACCAACATGAGTATGAATGCGACTATTTAGCCGATGGGAAAATAGTTTTGATGCAACCTCCGGAAAGACACATCAATCACTCTTGTGACTCCTCAACTTATGTAAAAACAATAGAAGGTAAAAGGAAAGTTTTTGCGATGAAAGATATTAAAAAAGGCGATGAAATTACTTATGATTATTCTATAAATGGATATAACGATGGAACTTTTGATTGTCATTGTGGAAGTAAAAATTGTAGAGGAGTATATCAAGGCAATTTTTTCAAGTTGCCGAAAGATTTACAGATTAGGTATCTGCCATATTTAGACAACTGGTTTGTTAAGGAACACGAAAACGAAATAGACAGATTGACAAGAAAACACTAACCCCATTTCCTGCGCGAGATATTAGTTTATACAGAAGTAACTTCCGATAGGGGATAGCTCTTTGAGTCTTGCCCCCTCACCCCAAAAAGTTGATGCAGCACCTCCGTCCAGGTTTAGCGCAGAAACAAAATTTTCGCCTAAGGAATTTTGAACTTCTTGTAAAAGTTCAGGTAGAGATGCTAGGGTCGGTCCTGAAAAAACAGAGTTTTGTGTAAATACGACAATAAAAAATGTCTCTCCTTTATCATTTAGCGCGACAATAACCCTTCTATCTTTCTCCTGCTCTTCCTCTTTAAGCTTAAGTATTAAAGGGGTGGAATTCAAAATGAGGATAGGGCCAGCTTGAAGACCAATTCTATATTCCTCATCCCGAGTCTCTCTTAAAATCTCAGGAATATTTCCTTCGCTTACTAGAAAAAATCCGTTAAATGTTGCATTTATCTGTCTCTTTTGTATTTCTTCTCGCTCACTTATAAAAAGTCCAATGGGTGTAAATTTCTCCGAATAGAATCCTCCGTTCACCAAATTTTTACATCTTCCTTCATTAATAATTTCTTCTGACGTCTTTTGTTCCAAAAAGTTCGGCAAAAGTTTTACTCTTGAAGCATCTGTCACTTTAATGGTCGTAAAGGAATATTCTTCGCCGGCCACTACAACTTCCGATACCCCCATTACTTTAGGAGCGGGGAGTGGTGTTTCTTTTTTAGGAACTGCGTTGCCTATTTTAAACATTACTACCCCGACTGCTATAAGTAGAAGAAATAAAAATAGGATTTTAATGGCTTTCATCCAAAGATTATGCCTTTAGAGTATCAGATTATATGATAAATTAGTATTATGCTCCTTTTAAGGAAAATTTTTAGCGTGTTTAGTGTTTTTCTTCTTTTCTTTCTTGCAACCCAAGGAAAAGTCTATGCCCAAGATGATACTGGTTGGATAATTGAAAGCTTTAAGGCGGACATTAGAGTTAATCAAGACACCACGGTTGGCGTCACGGAAACGATAATCGTGGACTTTGCGGGGTTGCAAAAGCATGGAATTTATCGGACAATCCCCGTCAAATACCAAACACAATATGGCAATAACTTAAATATTCGCCTCAACCTTCTCTCTGTCACGGATTCCGGTGGGAAGAAGTTAGAAACAAAAATCACCAAGGAAGGAAATAACACAAAAATTAGAATCGGCGATCCGGATCTGACAATAACAGGGAGAAATACCTACGTAATCACCTACAAAGTTAGCCAGGTTATTACCACGCCAGGTGAGTCTGCCGAGCTCTATTGGAATGTAACCGGTAACGATTGGCCTGTCTCGATACTTTCTGCAACTGCCAACGTCTATACTCCAGACGGAAGCCTCATAAATACCGCCTGTTTTACCGGCTATTTCGGTAGTCAAGAAGAAAACTGCACAAAGACCTCGGAGAGAGATACCGCCACGTTCACTACAAAAAATGTTGACCCCCAACAAGGTTTAACAGTTGCAGTTGCCCTTGATAAATCCGCCTTAACTTTCCCCACATCAGCCCAAAAACTCCTCATTTTTCTTTTGGACAATTGGCTTTATTTGGTCCCGATTGCGGTCTTAATAATCATGTTTAGGCTTTATATGCTAAAGGGTCGTGATAAAAAATTCATCGACATCTTCAACGAGCAACTGGGGGAGGAGCCTGTTCCACTTTTGGAGAACCTGAACGCAATATCAACAAGCGTGAGTCCCCCTAGGAATTTATCTCCGGGAGAAGTTGGAACCTTGGTAGACGAGAAAGCACACCTTCGAGACATTACGGCGACAGTCATAGATTTGGCGAGGCGAGGATTTATAAAAATCGAAGAGGAATCAAAAAAAGGGCTTTTCGGAAAAACTAAGTTTACCCTTCACTATACCAAAAAAGATGAGGGGGTCTTAAAGCCCTACGAGCTTTCAGTTCTTGATATGTTATTTAGCGAAAAGCGAGATATTCCCGCGGTACTAACCAAACTCCATCCAAAAGCCTACCAAAGCTTGAAAGAGGCGGAAAAGAATCTATATGAAGATCTAACTATGAATGGCTATTTTGAGGGCCGGCCGGACGAGGTTAGAAATAAGTACTTGGCAGTGGGAATAATCACTATTTTTGCGGGATTTTTTTTGGGAGGCGGAATTGCACCATTTATCGTAAGCCCCGCCTCTTTTTTCATTGCTTTTATAGGTTCAGGACTTATTATCATCGCCTTCTCATTTTTTATGCCGGCAAGGACTGGTAAAGGAAGAAAGGCTTTAGCCGAAATAGTAGGTTTTAAAGAAGTTCTAAACTTAGGCTCCTGGCGAACGAAAATCTATGAGAAACACAACTTTTTTGAGGAGGTTCTTCCTTACGCTATCGCCTTTGGCATAACCGAAAAGTTTATTCAAGCCTTCAAAGACGCTGATATTAAAAACTTGAATTGGTATCATGGAACTAATTTAAATATCGTTCACTTTAACGCCTCTCTTGGCTATATTAATACCGGACTCGGCTCGGGAATTTCTGCCTCAAGGCCAAAGGGTGCCGCGAGTGGGGGATCAGGTTTTGGAGGTGGGGGAGGCTCTGGAGGTGGTTTTGGCGGAGGGGGAGGAGGAAGTTGGTAGGACTTAAGAAGTTTCCCATGACATATCAGTTTCAATTCATCCGCGAATTAATAATTCGCGGTGTTCTTGAAATCTGTTATAAATGATCTAAAATGAATATATGACGCTTGCTGTACTAAAAAGAGACGGTACAACCGAGGACTGGGACTCAGAAAAGGTTCGTCGCTCTATAGTCAGCTCGGGGGGTACGACTGAAGAGGGAGAATCAATAACCAAATTGATTGAGGTCTGGGCCCACAGATTTGCTGAAAACGATGTAGTGAAATCTGTAGACGTCAAGGCTAAAGTTATTGAACTGATGAAGGCGGTAAATTCCGCTTTTACAACTGCCTACGAAGAATATCAAAAGGTAAGATAGCCCCCATAAGAATTAACTTGAATTTTTTAGCTAAAATAGGTCAGGATTGAACTCTGGACCCACAAAATTGGAGGCCTCCACCAAAACGACTTCATTCTAGCCTCAAAAATAGATCTGCTTTAGCAATATTTTAGATTCAAAGATAATTCTCCTGGGATAATCCTCCCTACTTAATCTTTTACTTAATACAGAAATAGCTTCCAATCGGGGAGACCTCAAGAAGGCTCACATCTTGGGTAATAAAGGAAGAAGCTGCTCCACCATCCAGGTTCATGACATCGGCTAAGCTTAGCCCGGCTTTTTGCTGAAA
Organism: Candidatus Woesebacteria bacterium RBG_16_42_24; assembly: GCA_001792115.1. GTDB lineage: Bacteria > Patescibacteriota > Microgenomatia > UBA8517 > UBA8517 > RBG-16-42-24. The sequence goes on along the minus strand of MGFX01000006.1, from coordinate 146,433 downwards.
GGATACTAAAAGTTCGGGTAAATCATCAAGCCTCGGCCCTGTAAAGGCTGAAGCTTGATTATAAAAAACGACAAAAACAGTTTCATTGCTATCGGTAACTCCTACAACCACCCGCCTTGCTTGTTCATCACGAACCAACTTTAAATCTTGATTATGTCCGTTTTCGACAAGAAGTGGTCCCGCCTGAACCGCTAAGCGAAGCGGGTCCTCGGGAGGCATCCTGGTAATTCTTGGCGTTTCAAAGTCATTAACGGAGAATACGGCGTTTGAAAGTTGGGAAACCACAAAACTTTTGATTTGAACAGCCTCGCTTATAAATAACCCCGTGGGGGTCGATTCGGGGGTATAAAATCCGCCGTTGACTAAAGCGGAACAGCTTTCCTCCTCAAAAATTTCTCTTGAGGTTTTCTTTTCGGCAAAATTGGGCAGAAGTCTAATTTTTGAAACCTCTTTAACTTGAAAGTAATGCGCCCTAATATCCGACCCCTTCCATTCAAGGTCTATTCCAGGGTTCTGGGATGGAACCCCCAGGACTTCTGGGGAGGATGACTCGCTAACTGACTCTTGGGTAATTTTTGGAACAATTAGTTTGCTATAGAATAATATCCCCGCACCCAAAACTAACAAAAACGTAACTAAGATGAAATTTTTTAGGATTTTCATTTAACGAGGTTTATTTTAACACAATAATATGGCCAAATGATCTAACTCTTGACCCTTGTTTTACATGCTCAAAGAAGGTAAAATATAGCAAGGCTAACTAGCCTCATTTTTGTTGCATTAATATGTCAGAAATCGGAAAAGTCCAACTCACTGAAATAACCACTGAACTCTCTCAAAGTTACCTCGATTATGCAATGAGTGTAATTGTTGCCCGCGCTCTTCCGGACGTCAAAGACGGCCTAAAGCCGGTTCATAGGCGCATTCTTTATGCGATGCACTTAATGGGACTTCACTCGGGAGGCTCCTTTAGCAAAAGCGCCAAAGTTGTCGGAGAGGTACTAGGGAAATATCATCCTCACGGAGACGTACCGGTCTATGACGCTCTGGTACGCCTCGCTCAGGATTTTTCGATGCGCTACCCATTGGTGCGCGGACAAGGGAATTTCGGTTCAGTTGACGGTGACCCTCCTGCGGCAATGCGTTACACAGAAGTAAAATTGGCAACCATTTCTGACTACATACTTGCCGACATCGAAAAAGAAACAGTTGAGTTTATGGACAATTTCGACGCAACCCTCAAAGAACCGCTTTATCTTCCTGCTCTTCTTCCCAACCTTCTTTTGATGGGCTCGGAGGGAATTGCTGTTGGAATGGCTACTAAAATCCCCCCGCATAATTTGGGAGAAGTCATAAGCGGTGTTATTGCAACAATCAAAAAGGGTAGGGTCGTCGAAGAAGAAAGGCAACAAGAGAAGGAGGCCGAATTTGTTATCAAGAAAATCAATCTCGTAGCCTCGGGAGAAGAAAAGAGTCTAAGTGAAAAGGAAGTTTCCCAGACCACTGTTTCCTTTGACAGCGAAATTTCAATTGAAGAACTCATCGAACTTATCCCCGGTCCTGATTTTCCAACAGCTGCCGCAATTTATGACGCCGCGAGCCTACGCGAGGTTTATGCAACCGGACGCGGAAAAATATCGGTCAGGGGCATCGCTGAAATTAAAGAAGGCAATAAAGGTAGGTCACAAATAGTCATCTCCGAAATTCCATATCAAGTCAATAAAGCCGAAATGGTGGCCCGAATTGCGGAACTGGTTAAAGAGAAGAAAATTGTGGGAATCTCGGATTTGAGAGATGAAAGTGACAAAGAGGGAATGAGTGTTGTTATCGAGCTCAAGCGTGACGCCAAACCAAAGGCGGTCCTCAACAATATCTATAAACATACTAAACTCCAGTCAACCTTCCCCGCAAACTTTGTCGCCCTGGTTGATGGTACGCCCCACACACTGGGCCTTAAGCAGATACTTGTTGAGTACGTTAAACACAGACAACGCGTCATCACCCGTCGTACCATATTTGAATTAACGGAAGCCAAAAGGCGGGCTCACATTCTGGAAGGCTTAAAGATCGCTCTTGATAATCTCGACGCCGTCATAGCCACAATCCGAAAAAGCCGCACCCAAGAAGACGCAAAGGTTAATTTAATTAAGAAGTTTGGCCTCACGGAAGTTCAAGCAACTGCAATTCTAGATATGCAATTAAGACGCTTAGCAGCACTTGAGCGGGAGAAAATCGAGAAAGAGTACGAAGAGATGAAGAAGCTTATCGATACTCTTACCGCAATTCTCAAAAATCCCGAAAAGGTTCTTGAAATTATCGTCAAGGAATTAACCGAACTCAAAGAGAGATTTGGGGATGAGCGTCGGACTAAGATTTATAAGGCGGCTGTGGGAGAATTTTCAGAGGAGGACCTTGTGCCCAAGGAAGAAACCTTAATAACCGTTACCAAAACTGGTTATATTAAACGGGTTTCGCGGGGGACCTATAAAGCCCAGAGGCGGGGTGGCAAGGGCGTTGTCGGAATGACCACAAAAGAGGAAGATGAAATAGAACATTTTCTTTCGGCAACCACCCACGACCTCATTCTTTTCTTCACAAATAAAGGCCGGGTATTCGGAACTAAAGCTTGGGAAATTCCCGAATCGTCTCGCCAAGCTAAAGGCCAAGCCCTTGTCAACCTTTTAAACTTAGAGCAAGGAGAAGAAATCCGCTCCATTTTGCCTCTTGAGAAAAATGGTTCGGGAAAACATCTAATCCTGGCAACGGCTTCAGGTATAGTCAAAAAAACGCTCCTTTCCGAGTACGAAAACCTTAGGGTTTCGGGACTAATCGCGATTAGATTAAGGGGTACGGATTCCTTAGTTTCGGCACATCAAACATCCGGCGACGACCACATTCTAATAATTACCAAGATGGGAAAAGCTATCCGTTTTCCTGAAACAAACGCGAGGCCCATGGGGCGAGCTACTAGCGGGGTCACAGGAATGAAACTTGAACCTTCCGATGAAGTTATATCCATGGAGGTTTTTGCAAGTAAGGCTCCTAAAACCAAAGATAAAAGAAAGAAAGTATTCCGCGACATCCTAACTATCTCCGAAAGGGGATTGGGCAAAAGAACGGGAGTCCACCTCTTTCCTCTGCAAAAAAGAAGCGGTAAAGGAGTCAAGGCGGCCGTTGCAAATACCAGAACTGGAAATTTGGCCGCAGCAATTATGCTCACCGAAAAAATGGAACAGGTGGTTATAACCTCCAAGGCTGGACAAGTAATAAAGCTCCCTGTCAAAAATATTCCCCGGCTCGGGCGTGCCACCCAGGGAGTGATTCTTATGCGCTTTACCTCAAAATTAGATTCAGTTGCGGCCGTTGCTTGTCTTGAAAAAGAAACAGTGCAACCAGAAGGCGAAAACTAATTCACTATTCATTTAAGAACCGCGTAAATTCTTCAGGATATGGGTAGCTATGGTCGCTTCTTTCTTTTTTAATAACCTTTATTTTCGGACTAACACCCGCTAAAAAAATCTTGACCTCGTCATATGAGGCAAACGGATCCCCGGCATTCTGAAAACAAATCACATTTTCGCTGGGAATTTCTCTCAAACCATCTATGAATTTTTCTTTTCTATCATTCGATACCGATGGAATACCACAGAGAATAACTTTTCTGACCCTTCCTTTCAAATTGGGAGCAAGAATTACGCAAATAAACGTCCCTACAGATTTTGCGATGATATTGACCTCACCTTCCCCTAACTCCTGCAAAATTCTTGCGGTTTCCCTTCTGGGAGAGAGGCTCGCTTTGCCTTGCCAATGTTCCCAATTGTGAACAATAATCTCGTGTCCCAAATTAAGCTCTCTTTTTAAATCTTGCGCCCAATCCTTATTATGGAGCGAGTAGCCGGGCAAAATAATCGTCTTCATTTAATTCCCACCCTTACCATGGAAGGCGGAGTGCACCTCTCGGAGTTGCTTATTGGTAACGTGTGTGTAAATTTGGGTTGTGGAGATGTTTTTGTGTCCAAGCATTTCCTGGACACTTCTAATGTCTGCCCCGGCCATAAGAAGGTCTGTGGCGAATGAATGGCGAAGTACGTGGGGAGTAGCGTCAACCGGAAGTTTTATTTTTCTTGCATACTTTTTTATCATCCTTTGCACCGAGCGGGGAGTGAGGCGCATTTTTTCGTCGGCTGTTGTGGGCTCGACTTTCCCCTTATGGCGAATAAAAAGAGGTTTATAATGGTCGCGCCTTTCTCCCAAATACTTATGAAGCCATTCTGCCGCACGAGTCGAAAGAAATACAACTCTTGCTCTACCCCCTTTTCCTACAATACCAAATTCTCTCCTGTCCAGGTCAATCTTGTCGCGGTCTAATTTAGTAAGCTCTGAAACCCGAAGGCCCGTGGAAAAAAATACTTCTAATATTGCTTTATCACGCTTTCCCTGAATAGTTGACAGGGAAGGGGAGTTAAGGAGTCTGTCTACTTGGTCCCCCGAGAGGAATTTAACTTGCCTTTCTGGAATCTTGGGCAAGTCGATTTTTTCTGGAGCCAAAACTTTATAGTCATTCTTGATTAGCCATTTAAGGAAGCTCCTTAAGGCAATTGCATGATACCCTTGGGTTTTTCTACCAAGGGTCCCGCCTTTTCGGTCCGAAAGACCCGAGAGATAAACTCTGAAACGCCTAACTATTTCTGAGTTGATATCGCTGAGTCCCTGGTGGATATGCTCGACACCAAGCCACCCTATAAATCGGTTTAAGTAATGCCTATAGTTTCTTATTGTTAGGGGAGAGGAACCACGCTCGACCTGAAGATAATCGAGAAATTCTTCTGTCTTCTTACCAATCTCTGACTGACTAACCTGGGCAGTATCAGCCACTTATAAAGTCAGCTTATCAAAATCGGGTTAGTGTGTCAAGATTGTGCGACACAATGGGATATGGCCAACTAGGGGTAAGTCCTTAACAAATATGCATCCCGCTTTGATTTAACTTCAGTATCAACCGGATCCGCCAAATCTAAAAACCGGTGTAAATTATCAACTTTTAGAGTGTATGCCGACGACCACTGAATGATCGGTTCAACTCTCATAAAATGTCTATCGGAGGCGTAATTACTTCCACCACTTGTTACGATAACAATTTGTTGAAGATTTCCTTCATCACCGCGGGTTATACATTCATAAAATCTTTCTACAAAAGCGTCGTTTCCGAACCTGTCTTGAATCAGTTCTCGCTCCAATCTATGAAACTTGAGAGTCGCCGGATCAATAATCGTAGCGGACCATGTTGACACACGATTTGGAAGTGAATCATCGCCGGGGGCACTCAGAATTTCCACACCTGGAAAAAACCGTTTTTGCTCAAAAGACATCATCCACAATGGTTCAATTCTGTGGGCTAATTGGAGCTCCTGTGGAGACCGCTCTAAAGGATTGTCCAAATCATTTATCGCAAATAGTTCGTATTGCCAATCCAGCCAATTCTGATAAGTCGCTTGTGTCAACCCTTGCTCCATATTGGGCTGGGTCATTAATTTATCATCGGCAAATCTGGTCCACTCGTTGTGAACATATTTACCCTGACTTCCCAAATAAAATTCCGGATATGGGAAAAATGGTCGCTTTTCAACTCCGTCAGCCATATTTAAATGCGATTCTAACATACAATAACGATCTCGCCAAATCGATTCTAAGGTCTGTCATTTGATAAAGACGACTATCTAATCGTCCCGAATATATGGGATTTTCTTCAATTTGTTCGGAAATTACAAAAGGTCCACAAAAGTACACTAAACCAGAGGAGTAGCAGGAAGGCTAAATTCCTTCGCTTTTTATTCGGTTTAAAAAATTGGTGGACCCAACCAAAAATAGAGTAATTTGAATAGAAAAAACTTTTATGACATTAAATAAATAAGAAGAAAGATAGTAAAGTAGAGAAAATACTCTCCTCCCAGAGTCAATCTTGGTTACGTCGTAAAAGTATTATTGTGCGACAATATACAATCGTTCTTCCCCGGCTAGCGCGTCTCTTAAATAAAACCGTGGGGGCATCTAAAGAGAATACAGATTCTCATACACCTTCGCCTTGTGAGGTTACTTATTACCTATTAAATTTGTAGAACAACTCTCCTAGAGACTCTTTAAGATAATATCCTCTACCTCCTCCCTGGGGAGTTCTATGAGAGACTGAGTAAATAGTTATCCACATTAAAGGGAGAAGAGCCAGGCTAGACACTATTTCTCCGTGCCCAATGACTAGATCATTCTATATCATTACTTGTTCGGTTAATCTTCGGCGAACCCGTTACGTCGCTTTTTGTGAAAACTACCTATAATATTTGTGAAAAGTATTGGCAAATTATGGGGTGTATTGCTAAATATTTGAAGTTACTCCCCTCTCTCCCCTCTTAGTATGTGTCTCTGAAAATTTTCAATTGTCAATTATCGATTTTCAATTGTCTTCATCCTCCCCAGCGGGTCGCAAAAAACATTCCGATAAAAACGAGTACCCCTACTACCAGGTATTCCCTAACCGTTGAAGGAAAAAGCCGCTCCTCCAGCTTTGCCTGTCCAAGTCCGAGAAGCATGTAGACCGAGACTGTCAAAAAAAGCGATCCTACCACAACCGTCACCGGCCAGAAAAAAAGTAAGATTGCAATCTCCCCCATTACCAAGCCAAAGAGAGTGGGAATTAAGAATAAATTTCTGGAAAATTCCTTTTCCAGACTTATAACCCAGAGCCCCTGGGCAAAAAGTAGAAATGACGAAACTCCTACTAAAGGAGCTGTAAACCACGGCGTGAGTTTAAGTGAGAAGATTGCGTCAAAAATTAGGAAGGAAACGAGAAGAGTGAGTACAAATCCTACTCCACGAGCGGCACGTAGAAGCGCAATCGTTCTTATGGCCGCCACTGTATAGATATTTGCGGTGAGACACAAAACATATATTCCTGCTAAGTAAAGTGCAACAATCGGTATTCGGGTAAAAACATTAACCGGAAGAAGAAACCAAAAGGCCCCCACTCCCAAGGTAAAAAGGAAAGGCAAAATTAACGTAAGAAGGGTCATATTGCGCCCTAAGCCCTCTTTCAGCGACCAATAAAATAATATCAGAGTAAGAACTGCAAGGAACCCAACCGCAATAAATTTATTCTGGTCTTTGAGAAACTGAAGAAGGAAAAAACCTAGAGAAAGAATCCCTGAAGTTATTAAGAACTTTTTTCTCTTCGACATATTCAAAGCTTGGATAGAATCTCCGTCGGTACATCCAAGTTAGCGAAAACTTTCTGAATGTCTTCGTGTTCTGTAAGAGCGTCCAAAAAAGAAATCGCTTTACTTGCCTCTTTCGGCTCTGTGACAGAAACATAGTTTTTGGGTTTTTGGACAAGTTCTGTAGCGGTAACTATAAATCCTGACTCCTCCAGGGCTCTCCTAACTTCACTTAATTTCTCTGGAGCAACATGAACTTCAATACCATCCTCCGTTTCTTCCATGTCCTCCACCCCTAAATCTATCAGCTTTAGCATTTGAGCTTCGGAGTCTGTTTCTTTTCTGACGACGAATTGACCTCTTGACTCAAAATTAAAAGACACGGCTCCCGGGCCTGCCAAATGCCCCCCTACCCTTTCGAAAATGTTTTTAATTTCCTGTCCCGTTCGATTCCGGTTGTCCGTAGCTACCTCTACCATGACAGCCACTCCACCAGGCCCAAAACCTTCATAGGTAACCTCCTCTACTTCTAGTTTACCCTGAGCTTGCCGAAGAGCCCTTTCAATGTTTTCCTTGGGCATATTGAAGCTTCTAGCTTTATCGATCGCAACCCTCAATTTGAAGTTAGAATTGGGATCTATCCCTCCCCCGCTTTTGGCTGCAATAGAAATCGCTTTGGCAAGCTTTGAGAACATATTGCCGCGGGCCGCGTCTTTTGTTTCTTTTTGACGTTTAATTGTTGCGTAGTGTGAATGGCCGCTCATACCAAGGCAATTATACACCGAAAAAATGCCCCTATAAATGAAACGAGCGCCCATCAACGGCAATTTGGTGTGGCTTAATGCCAACCAAACGCCTCCGGGCGCTCCTCCTTCACTCACATTTGATCGCCTTCGTGCGACCTCAGGGCCCGGCAAAAACGAGCGTGAGATACTTGACTGCGACCACAAGAACCGGTACAACCAGGCAAAGAGTTAAGAACACCGCTTCTCCGGTCGAGATAGCAGGTATCACTCCCGGCGTCGGGGTTGTTTCGTTCTCGATGCCTTCGATCCGGCCACTCTTGCTCATGACTCCTCCCTATTGTCTTTTCTTTGCCTTCGCACAAGGGCGATCCAGGGTAGGATTACCATGGATGCCAGGCCAATCGCCGGCAAAATAGCAGTGATCGGCTTTAGATCAGAGACTGCCGGCGTAAAAGCACTGATGATCGCTGAGATCGCTGCGAAGACAGCCCCTGCGAGTAAAAGTGCTAAAAAATCCCAGAGCATTCCCTACTCCCTTCACTAAGATTAGCTCGGATAATGAAATTATAGCAGAAGATTCAACGTAATACAAACTATGGGTTACATACTTGAGTTTAATCTGTGGGGCTTGACAGCCCCTTTTACACATCTATACTCGTATAAGAAAGTCAAAGGTCAAAGCTTAGGACTCAAAACTTAAGATTTTTGCCTTTTGACATTTGAGTTTTGAATTAACTACATGGACATTGACCTTGCCCAAAAAGCCATTTCTTCGGCACTCTCCGGCTTCTGGAAAGAAGCCCGCGAGATAAATAAAAAGATACTTAGAGAAACTCCTAAGGATATTGATGCCTTAAATCGTCTGGCCCGAGCATATGCCGAGCTGGGTGAAATAACAAAAGCTAGAAGTACCGCCGAGAAAGTCCTTAAAATCGACCCTTTCAATACAATAGCCGAAAAATCATTGAGGAAGTGGAAGGGATTCAAAAAGGGCGAGACCCAAAAAGGGTCTATCCTTCCCGCCCAGCTTTTTTTGGAAGAGGCAGGCAGGACCAAAATAGTGTCCTTGCTAAACATTGCTGACGAAAAGGTTCTGGCTAAACTAGACGCCGGAGACGAAGTATCTATTAATCCCCGCTCTCACAGAATCTCCGTGCTAACCGGGGAGGGAAAATATATAGGCAGACTACCGGACGACCTCTCGGCTAGGCTTCGCAAACTTATTAACTACGGTTATCAATATAAAATCGTAGTCAAGTCGATCGAGGAGCACGACGTCAGCATTTTTATTAAAGAGGTGGGCCGCCCTAAAGAGTTTGAGGACCTCAATTCTTTCCCTGCAGAGAAAATAGAATACGTTTCTTTCACACCTCCGGAACTCGTACACAAAAGAGAGGAGCTTCCCTCCCCGCCCGAAGAAGTCGAGGAAACTTTTTAGAATCGTTTTGCAAACTGCCTACCAACTCTAACCTCTAAATCGAAATTTCCTTCTGGATCCTCGTTTATAATTTGGCAGTCAAATAGTCTAGATATTTTTTGTGCGAAAATCTCTTTTTTTGCCAAAACTTCGCAATCTTTGTCTTCTGCCTGTTCATCAACACTCGCCGCTACTTTGCCGCCGAGTACCTCTAAAACTCCGGCCACGTCATTTGAGAGAGTTTTGTCGCCGCTAAAGTTTTTTAAAATGATTCTCACGCCAAAAACCGCCATTTCGCTATCTGCAAATACGACTATTAAATTTTGCGGCATGCTACTAGTTATCATGTAACCCTCGTTGCCATCCTTGAGTCTGGTCTTCTTAAGATATGAAGAATCCGAAAGATCCACCTCTACCCTATCAAAATTTCTTACCCCTAAAGAAAATAATGCCAGAGAAATTTTATCGCCTAATCCCAAATTGGTGTCATAGGGATAGAAAACGGCCTTCAGTCTTGCGGCTAAACTCTCCTCCATAAGTCCCAAACCCTGGCTATCTGTCCAGGCGTTAACTGGAAACTTGAAATTTTTGGTAACTGTTTCTGCCAGAAGCCTTCCACCTACTCCTTCATTAATCCCAAGCTGCCAAACACTTTTTATCCTCCAATTTCCAAGTTGTCCAGCAACGCTAACTTCCGTATCTCCAGGAATTTTGATACTGGTAACTTCCCCAACTTTTCTATCAAATGTGACCACCAAGACGTCTCCCTCTCCGATGGGCGATGTTATGGTCAGTTTATTCTCTCCGGCGAAATGATTCGAGGAAGTAAATAGCCAAATTGCAACTGACGCAAAAAGTCCAAAAATAATAAGTTTCCCAAAGCCGAACTTTCGTTGTCTCCTAACTTTCAAATCCTTTAGACGTGTTTTGCGGGCAGAGTGCATGGTTAGACACTAGAGATAAGGCGTTTATAGTGACCTTTACCCATCTTCTTTATCCTTTCTTCCGATACTCCGTGAGCGAGAAATACGTGGCGTAAAAACTCCCCGGTTATGACTTCGGGAATCAAGACCAGGTTCGCACCTTTCTCATAGAGTCTTAGTGCATCTCTCCTACTTTGGGCCTTAACTATTAAAGTAGGTTTGCGAGAAAGGGATTTAATATGCTCAATCAGTAAAAGGTTATCGTTTAAATATGGAACTGAAGAAATGACCATCTGAGCAGTCTGCATTTTTGCCAACGAGAGAATCTCTGGGTCTTCTATGTCGCCTAAAATAACCGGTACTCCGTCCGCCGTAAGGTTATTAAATATTTTGGGATTATGGTCGACCACCAAAGTTAAAATCTTTTTTCGCTTTAAAAATGGAAGTAGGGTCATTCCCACCCTGTTACAACCAACTAAAACTATATGATTTGAGTACTCTACCTCCCTACCGAATGCCTCCTCCCTAGTCTTTTCCCTTTCGAACACAGAAAGGATATTCTTAAAAAGCGGATAGAGCCTATCGGCATAAAGGATAAGGTAGGAAGAGGCCGTCATAGTAACGACTCCAACTACAACTACAAGCGCTACTTCCGCTTCTCCGATATGCCCCATCGACTTCCCAACCGACATGAGTATGAACGAAAATTCTGAAATCTGGGCCAGTGCAACTCCCGCCATAAACGAGCTTCTTTTTTTGAAGCGCATAAGCCCCATAATAATAAGAACAATTAAAGGATTTCCGATCAATACAAAGAAAGATAAAATAACTACCTCGCCTGCAACCTGTCCAATGTTTCCGACAAAAAGTTGGGTTCCCAGAAATAGAAAGAAGATTGTAAGAAAAAAATCCCGTAGGGGCCTGGTTTTAGCTGCAACTCCCAAGTGCTCCGGCAGATTAGAAAGGGCGAGTCCCGCTAAAAACCCTCCGATCTCAAAACTAAAGCCTAAGGGGCCGCCGACAAGTGCCGAAATCCCCAAGGCCCAGGCGATACTTAAGATAAAAAGAAGCTCGGTAGATTCACCTACAACACTCTCGAATATCTCGGGCAATATTTTTTTTGAAAGAAACCAGGTTGAAACAAGTAGGGCCGCGCCCTTTACCCCAATTACTAGGAAATTCATCAAGGAAATGTCGCCCTCCCCTACCCCCGAAAGAAACATAAGAATAAGAATTGCAACCAAGTCCTGAACTAAAAGAACTCCCAGGGTAACTTTTCCATAAAGAGCCCCCAAGTCCCCCTTCTCGGAAAGAAGCTTGACAATTATTATTGTCGAGGAGAATGTCAGAGCAACGGCTATGTAAATAGAGGGAACCGGTGCAAACCCCAAAGCTAGCGCAATCAAAAATCCAATAAGAGACGTAAATACAATTTGTCCGAGGCCTATGCTAAAAGCGACTTTTCCTAATGAAGGAAGCTCTTTAAGGTTCATCTCAAGACCTACCAAAAATAAAAGCAAGGTAACGCCTATTTTGCCAAAGTCGGCCAGCGCAATGGGGTCTTTAATGATTCCAAAAGCGGCCAAGCCAAGGCCCGCAAAAAGATAGCCTATTAGAGGAGGTTGTTTAAGAATACGAGCGACAACTCCTAAAGTTCCTGCGCACGCTAGAAGTAGGGCAATCTGGGTCAGGTCCACTTATTTAAGCTTAGAGCTTTCACGCAGCTTTTCAAGCACGTCGAGCGAACTTTTTAAACCTGCGGGGATTTTGCAAGAGAATGTCACTCTCTTACCCTCTATCGGGTGCAAAAACGAAATTTCACTAGCATGAAGAAAAAGACGCGGACACCATTTTCTATCTTCGCGGGCGGTTTTGCGTCCCGCGTAGAACTCGTCTGCGACAATTGGGTGGCCGATGTATTTCAGATGAATCCTTATCTGATGAGTCCTCCCCGTTTTTGGATAAAGCTTAAGTAGCGTATAGTTTGTAGCGTTTAGTGAATAGTACGCAATAACTTTATAGGCAGTTTCCGCTTCGCGCCCTCCGGGCAAAACTCCAAATCTATCCCTTCGCCAGGGCAATCGTCCAACCGGAACTTCTATCTCCCCCTCTTTTGATTCAACTTTTCCATGAACCAAGGCGATGTAGGTTTTTTCTACTTCCCTACTTTTAAATTGCCCTTGTAGGTTTTCGAAAGCTTCTTGGGTCTTGGCTACAAGTAAAACCCCACTGGTCTCCTTATCCAACCGGTGAACAATCCCACTCCTTAGTTTTTGGAAATTGGAAATTGGAAATTGGAAATTGCGACGCAACCATTCCTGTATTGTAGGTTGGTCTCCTGTAGTTGTTGCGTCGTTAACTATCCAACCCGCCGGCTTTTCAATAACTAAGACACTCGCGTCTTGGTAAATTACTTTGGGTTCCACGTTGCCCTATTCTAACATTTTAAAACCTCAGTTATTTACAAGACGGGTAATCTTTTCGAAAAATATGTCGAGCCAACCTGGACTGGCCAATTCTTCTTTTAAGAGATTACGGGAGGCGAGACTCTAAGCGAGGAGTGAGTCAACTGTTGGGATAAAACTAATACGACGAGAGGTTTTGAGAAAAGCGTTGCCCGGCAAGTAAATCCTATTTCCCTTCCCTTTTAGCCGCGTCCTCTGCGCAAAGAGTGGCTTCGGGGTAAATCACAAGGCGGTCTGTATCTATCATTCGTCCGCAATCCTCACAAATCCCGTATTTTCCAATTTTAACTCGTGAGAGGGCCTTTCTGGTTTGAATTATTGACCGGGTTATCTGCGACCTCACCGCAGAGACCCTGGCGTGGCCAAATTGTTCTGCTGCATCTGCGTCGGGCGAGGCATTATCAATTAATCTTGCTGTATCTTTGAACGGGTCTTCCTTCTCTATCACCTTTTTTCTGGCCCGCAACATTCTAAGTCTATCCCTAAGAAAATGTGCTACAGGAGAAACCACATTCGCGGGAAATCTCATAACTCCATCTGTTGTCTTTTTATTTTTAGATTTCTTATTTGTCATACCTTCTCTCTTGCAAGTCTATATACGGCCAAAAATGACACTGTTGCAATAATTCCTGATATCAAAGTCTCGGCACTTACGAAGGATAACACGGATGGTGTGAAGATGGCAAGGAAGGCTCTTAAGAGGAAAAAGGTTCCCAAAGTGGCTAGTCCCGAAAACCCTACCCGGCCTGAGGCGTACCATGAAAAGTTTTTATAATGTCTATCCAAGAAAATATAAAATACGATTAAAGCTGCACAAAAAATCCCAAATAGAAAGGACGTTACGGAAGAAGTTGTGGCGGCGTCTGCGAGAAAAATAAGGGCCGCCCAAGGAAGAAGCGAGATTGTCCCCGCTTCTATCGTCTCATAAGCCCTGAGTCGAAGACGCAATACACCAATCAGAAACCCAAGGGCAAGCCCCAAAAAAGAGAGCCAGAACCAGGCCCCCCTAACAAAAATACTTGAAACAACGAATCCCAAAAGAATTCCAATTATCATATAAAAGGCACAACTAAAAATTAGCGAAGGGAAGTAATCCTCCTTGAGCTTCTTCCAAAAAAGAAAAAGGAAGATGAATATACCTATAAGGTTGAAAATTATTTCCGTTAACATTTCCACCTCCGATTATACCAACTTCTATCATTTGACATAGTTTGTTCTAAAAGTTAAGATTAATCTTACCGTGTTAGAAACCCCACATGTAGTTGTGGGCGCAGCGATTGCTACCAAAGTAGTTAGTCCCGCGCTAGCCATACCCCTGGCACTGGCTAGTCACTTTGTTCTTGATAAAGTCCCCCACTGGAATCCACATTTATTCACGGAAACCCAAAAATTGGGCCACCCTGCCAAGAAAAGTACGTTTGTAGCTGTAGCCGATGTAGGATTAGCCCTAGTTATTGGCCTTTTTATTACATCAAGATTCGCTACACAACCCGAAAGAGCTGTAACTATCCTTGCGTGCTGCCTCGCCTCAGTTCTACCAGATATAGTCAAATGGCCTTACTATTATCTTAAAAATCGCTGGGAACCCCTAAAACGCTGGGTGCTTTTTGAAAGAAGTCTTCAAGTTAATGCAACTTTTTGGCCAGGAATGCTAACGCAATTATTAATTATCGCCACCGGATTTTGGTGGATTTCTAGCTAAAGATAAGATCTACCTTAATTTCATTCTCTTTAACGTCTCCCACTACAGCCAAATGCCAGTTGCTTCCCGTTAGATATTTTTTCGCAACCCGTTCCACGTCTTCCTTTGAAACCTTCTTAATATTCATAACCCGCTCCTCAACCGACTCAACATAGCTAGGCCAATGAAGTTCGTCATAAGCATACCAATCTGCATAATCCCAACTCGTTTCCACTCTGCTTAGAATTGTTCCCTCCATGAACCCTTTGGCGAGTTCTAACTCCGATTCTTTAATCCCGTTCTCCCTTATGCTAACTATTTCTTCGCAAAAGGTGTTCACCATTTTCGTAAAGTCCTTACTGGCGCTCGCTAAAACAAATATAAATGCTCCGGTGTCAAGGAAACTTTTTATAAAAGAGTGCCACCCATATACCAGCGATTCCTTCACCCTTAGCCTTTGAGAAATTCGCGATGACCATCCACCCGAAAGAATATTCTTTAAGACAAGAAGCGGATATGTTTCTTTTGAAATAGGACCGCCAGGTATTCTGAAGCTCATTAGCATATTGGTCCTCGGAAGATTCTTCTCTTCTACAATAATTCTTCTGTGTCCTCCAAATTCATAAGTGGGAAAATCCTGAGATCTCCCTAGTTTAAATTTCCCGAAATATTTTTGAGCCATTTTTTGAGCATCTTTTGTCTCTAGGCCACCTGATATCAAAAGTATAGAATTTCTGGAATTGAAGTATCGACTCCAAAAACCGATCGAGTCTTCTTGTTTTATACCAACCATTGAATTTGTTGTTCCAATAACCGGTCTTGTTAGTGGTGTAGGGCTAAAAAATATCTTAAACCAAGCCTCCCAAACTAATTCATCGGGTAAGGAATGCTTGCGTGCTTGCTCCTGTAATATAATTTTCTTTTCTGCTCTGAATCCTTCTTTATCAATTAAAGGATTAAAAACCATTTCCGAAAGGATATTGGTCGTTAGAGGAAGATCCTTCGCTGCCGAAGTAATGGTTATACTAAGTGTATCCTTGTCCGTTGAGCCATTCTTGAATGCGCCAAATTTCTCAAGTACTTCGGCTAGTTTTTGATCGGAGGGAAAACTTTTAGTTTTCTTTATAAGCAAATGTTCCAAAAAGTGCGCTAATCCTGCCTTGTCTTCCGGGTCCGCCCTACTCCCAGCCTTCGTCCAGAAAGATGTGACCAAGGACTTTGATTCAGGTATCTCAACCGTAACAAGGGGTAGGCCGTTTGAAAGAATAATTCTGGACTTCTTTATCATCTATTTCGCCCTTTCGACGTATTCTCCAGTTCTTGTATCCACTGTGATTCTATCCCCTTTCTCAATGAAAAGAGGAACTTTGAGTTTGAGTCCATTCTCTAAAGTAGCGGGTTTATAAATATTGGTAGCCGAATTTCCTTTCACTCCCGGATCTGTTTCTCTAACAACAAAAGTGACTTTAGGAGGAATTTCAATAGATAACGCTTTATCTTCTTTATCCTGAGCTCCGCCGAAGGACCAAAAAAGAATTGTCGCATTTCCTCCTTCTTTTACAAACAAAATTTGATCGCCCAAAATACTTAGCGGGATTTCTACCTGTTCGTAGGACTTGGGGTCCATGAATACGGCACTTTTCGCGTCTTTATATAAATATTGAAGCTGTCTTTTAGTCGTTGTAACCTCGTCAACCGTGACATTTGAGCTAAAAGATCTTTCTTCAATGGAACCGCTCATAAGGTTTTTCGCGGTAACTTTAACAACCGCCCCTCCCCTCCCCATTTTTATTAGTGAATATTTAATTACCTGATATGGTTCGTCGTTTGATAGGAAGGTTGCGCCGTTTTTTAAATCTGTTGCAGCTATCATTCCTTTACAATTTTAGCAGCCATTTGCCGTTTTTTTGAACTAATTTGTCGTCAAACCAAAGCTCGCCGCCTTGCCTCGACGTAGCTTTAGCGGAGGCGGGCGCTCTTAAATCGCAGATCATATCCCAATGAAGGGCTGAAATATTTTTACTCAAACTCTCAGTGTATCCGTTTCCTAAAGCCAAATGTATACTTCCCCCAATTTTCTCGTCAAATAAGATATCTTTTGTAAATTTTGTTATCCGGAAATTATTGCCTATTCCAAACTCCCCAACAGCCCTTGCTCCTTTATCCATATCTAATATTTTATTAAGGTCTGACTCTTTTTTAAGTGCACTTGCCTTAACCACTCTACCCTTTTTAAAAGTAAGGCTTACTTCGTGGAACTCCCTGCCCATATAAATTGCGGGGTAGGTGAAAGTGATTATCCCTTCCGTCGAGTTCTCAACGACCGATGTAAAAACTTCCCCATCGGGCATGTTATTTTCGCCGTCACCATTTAGGGCCTTTCTACCGGAAATACTAAACTCCAAATCTGTATTTTTAGAAAGAATCCGAACCCTTTTGACCTTATTAACAATTCTTCTTAGTTTTTCCTGCTTGGACTTTAGCCTACCCCAATCAACATTGTTAATTGCCGAGAATACGAAATCTTCATATTCGGCTAAAGACATATCGGCTTCCTGTGCCTGCGAATCAACTGGAAAGTTGGTTATCACCCAACGAGTCTTAGCCACTCTCCAGTTAATGATCGGCCTTACTACTTTTAATCTTTCAGCCATCCTGGACGAATCAACTCCAGAAAGACCCCTCGTATTTGCCTCGCAGCGGACACCAATCCAGCAATCAATTTGCTTCATCTCATCCATGGAAATTTTAGGGAACGTGCGAAGCGTCTCCTTGCTGGCCTCTCTATAAAAAATCTCCTCCAGTTCATAGGAGTCGAAGTGCAGTCTAATTTCCTTAGCTCCCCGGCGAACCAAAAGCCGATAGATTTCCTTGACTAGCGGATAGCCTAAAATATCCGAAAGAATGAGAACTCTATCTCCCTTTTTTACCTTAAGAGAATAATCGACCAAAACTTTGGCCTGTTTAACTATCCTCGGATCTGTCATGGCGTGCGTATTCTAACATAATTTATGCTATGACATCCTCCCCTCACTAATTGTGAGGGGTTCCCCCTAAGGAAGGATGACATATCAATGTTCAATTCATCCCCGCAATGAATTGCGAGGTTTTCTTGAATATTGATATAATTGAAGCCTAGCCGAGGTGGCGCTTGCTTGCGCAAGCAAGGAATGGCAGAAGTTTTTGTTTACATAATTAAAAGCATCAACAATAACTGGAACTATGTGGGTTTTACTGGAGATCTTAATTCTAGATTAAGAGAGCATAATTCAGGAAGCGTTAAATCTACAAAGGCATATAAGCCGTTCAGGCTAGTATTTGCACAAATCGTTGAAAATAGACTAAAAGCAAGATCGTTAGAAAAATTTCTAAAAGTGAGGTTTAATAAAGAAGCACTTTTGAATTTGTTTTAAGATATCTTATGCCGAGGTGGCGGAATGGCAGACGCGTAGGTCTCAAAAACCTATGAGGGTAATACCTCATGTGGGTTCGACTCCCACCCTCGGCACTTAAGAAAAGTTCGCTTGCCCGTCCGAAGCTTTAGCGGAGGAGGGACTCCTCTCCTCGGCACAAATTACTTCTCCCTCTTTGTCTCCCGCCCATAGAACTTAATTCTGTCCCCTTTGAAGAAAAGCTGGATGCTTTTTAGGGGGCCGTTTCTGTGTTTGGCGATGTCGAGATTAATATTTTCCGTATTTTCTTCTTCTTCCCTCCACAAAAACATAACCACGTCCGCATCCTGCTCTATAGATCCCGACTCCCTCAAATCCGCGAGTTGGGGTTTTTTCTGTCCTCCTCTTTGCTCAACGGCCCTAGATAACTGTGAGATTGCCAAAATCGGAATCTTAAGTTCACGAGCTAAATTCTTTAATCCCTGTGAAATTTCCGAGACCTCCTGCACCCTGTTTTCCAACTGGCGACTTCTTGCAAGCTGAAGATAGTCAACAACCAAGAGGTCTATTCCGGCTTCAACCTGGAGCCGTCTTGCTTTGGTTCTCATTTCTAGAATTGATAGAGCGGGTGTATCGTCGATATAAAGAGGCGCCTCGGCAAGTTCTCCCATGGCATTTGAAAGCTTGGTGAAATCATCTTCTGTTAATTTCCCTGTCTTTAATCTCCAGGCATCGATATCTGCCTGGGCTACAAGAAGCCTGTCGACCAGCTCCTCCTTACTCATTTCAAGAGAGAAAAATCCGACCGGTCTTTTATATTTAACTGCCAAATTTTGGGAAATATTAAGAGCCAAAGAAGTCTTCCCTATACCGGGGCGCGACGCCAAGATTAAAAGGTTTGATTTCTGCATTCCTGCTAAGGTATCGTCCAAATCTTTAAATCCTGTGGGGACTCCTCTTAAACCCTCCTCCTGCTTATGGAGCTCATCGAGTCTATCAAAGCTCTCTGCCAAGGCTTCTCTTATTGCTGTAAATGTTTGAGCAAGATGTCTTTGGGTGAGCGCAAAAATTTCGCTCTCCGCCTTATCCATGAGCTCTTCAGCCGCTAGCCCTTCATCCATAGAAAGGTCCAAAATCCTGCCAGCCGAACTCATCAAAGCCCTTTTGATAGCAGAATCCTTGACAATTTTTCCGTAGTGCTCAACATGGGCTGCAGTCGGAACCTTGTTGGCCAGCTCGGCGAGATAACTTGCTCCACCTACTTGCTTGAGAGTTTTTCTTTTTTTAAGTCTCTCCGAAACTGTTAAAACGTCTATGGGGACTCTTTCTTCAAAAAGCGCTATTGCACACTCATAGATTTCCCTATGGCGCGGATCATAAAAATCTTCTGACTTAAGAAATTGAGCAACGGCAATTACCGCGTCGCGATCTAAAAGAAGTGCACCAAGTACGCTCTCTTCACCCTCGGCAGAATGGGGAGGAACACGAACATTTTTATCTGCCATAGTGAAATATAATTAACACCTTGTGGGCAAGTTGTAAAGAAGACCTTTTTCTACCCTCTTACTTCCAAAACCACTACCTTGCTTCCCTCGGAAGGCTCTTCCTTTTTTATAGAAAGTTTGGGTAAATTTTCGACAGGAAGTCCCATCTCTTTCAAAAATGCTTCTACCCCGGAAAGTTTCGAAAAAGTTTCGGGATTAAGACCCGGGAGTTGGTAATGCATAGGAATAACAATTTTGGGCTCGATTTCTCGAACCACATCTGCCGCTTCCTCCGGACCGATTGTATAAAACCCGCCAACCGGAATCATTAAAATGTCTATACCTCCCATATCCTCAACTAATTCCTGGGAAAGAGCGTGTCCCAAATCCCCCAGGTGTGCAAGGCGTAAGCCCTCTATCTCAAAGACAAATATTGTATTCGGACCGCGCTCAGCACCTTTTTTGGCGTCATGGAAAGAAGATAAACCGATAATTGAAACGCCCATTATCTCATACTCACCCGGCCCGTCTACTATCTTTCTTGTCCCCTTAACCAAGTCTGCTCGACTGTGGTCTTCGTGAAGATGTGAAATAGTAACAATATCGGCTTCAATTCCAGAATATTTAAGACCGACCATTTTGGGGTCAAATGGATCAGTAACGGTAGTTGCGTCTTTCGACTTTAACCGGAATGAAGAATGGCCGAGATATGAAATGTCCACCGAGCATCATCCTATCAAACTAAAGCAAACTTGACAATAAGTGGAGGCTTGCCTAAACTACTTCGACACTTAAGCATGCGTAAGGAAGTCCTTTTTGCAATATTGGCAGGGGTTACTCTTGGCCTAATCTTAGCATTCGGCGTTTGGCGAGCAAACTTGGCTCTTCGCTCGAAAGATTCTCCCCCGGAGGAGCCGAGCGAGGAAACTCAACCGCAAGAGGCTACTTTTGGGATCACTTTGGCTGCACCAAACGATTTTGAAGTGGTATCACAGTCCCCCTTCCTGATATCGGGAATAACAAAACCTGAACTTTTTGTTGCAATCTCGGGTGTCGAGGAAGATTTTGTCGTTAAATCAGACGTTGAAGGAGAATTTAAACAAGAAATCACGCTTATCGAGGGCGTAAATGAAATTACTATAACTGCATTTGACGCTGATGGTGTAACCATTGAAAAAAGACTTCTTATTGCTTATTCAACAGAATTTGCTAAGCAGGTTGAGGCTTCTATCCCCTCTCCCACCCAAACCGAGGAAGAAACTGCAACCGAGGCCAATGAAGTCAGAGAAAAAGTCCAAGAAAAGGTAAATGAAGCAATGAGGGTACCCAAATTTGTAATGGGTAGTGTAACCGATAAATTGGCGGGGACGATTGAGTTAAGAGACCTTGAAGGAGAAATTCGCCAGGTTTCCCTTTCTCCCGATGAAGCCGTCTTTGTAAAAATTGCGAAAACCCGCACCGAGGTGAAGTTCGCAGATCTTGCAATCGGGGATTTTATTGTTGCGATGGGATTTGCCAACGGAAACGGGGTTCTTGAGGGAAAAAGAATTCTTATAACCACCGAGTTCGAAACTTCCGGAAGGGAAGCGATATTGGGTACGGTTCTTGACCCCAAAAAGGCCGAATTCACACTTAAAACTGTTAACGACGCTGACGAGCTTCTGATTAAGAATTCAGAGGAATTAACCATATTTAGCCAGCTTGGAGATGAAGAGGAAGAAATTGATTTTGCCGATTTAGAGGAAGACCAACAAGTTATTGCCCTCGGTGTAAAAGATGATGCAAATTTTGTTGCAAGGACAGTGGTTGTTGTTGCGGAATTTCCTAGTCTTTAAGACCCTCTCTATGGTTTTTTTATTGGAGAAAAGATACCATTAATTATCATGAAAAAGGGGCCACTCACACCAAAAGGCTTTAGAGATTTAGAACCGAGCTTAGCCAAAAAGCGGAGAGAGGTTATTGGAAAAATCGCCACGGTTTTGGAAGATTTTGGATTTGTTCCCCTAGAAACCCCCACTGTCGAATTTGCCGATACTCTTAAGGGAAAATATGGCGAGGAGGAAAAGTTGATTTACGAATTTACCGATCGCGGAGGACGCAAGTTAGCCCTCAGATACGACTTAACCGTACCTTTAGCGCGATTTGTTGCCAATAATCTTAATCTTCTATCTCCCACCTTCTCTCGCTACCAAATAGGCCAGATTTTTAGGGGTGAGAATCCCCAAAAAGGAAGGTACCGTGAATCTACCCAATTTGATTTAGATACTGTGGGAAGCCCGGATATCGCAGAGGATGCAAAAATTATTGCCGCGGGAATTATCGCAATTCGAAAACTCGGTCTAAATGATGCCCAGATGGCGATAAACGACAGAAAAAACTTTGAAGGGCTCTCCATCGAAGATATTCGTACCATCGATAAGATTTACAAAGTCGGCAAAGAGAATACCGAAAAGCGCCTTTTGGACTTTGTAGATAATGTAAAACCAACCGATAACTTGAATAAAATCTTCGAAGCACTAGAGAGCAAATTTGGCTTAAAAGAGCAGGTTGATTTCTTTTTTGATCCAACCCTCGCCAGGGGGTCAGATTATTATACGGGCTCGATATTTGAGCTAAAACCTAACGGGAAACCTAGTGATCAGTCAATCGGTGGAGGTGGACGCTACGATAATTTAATAGGAATGTTTGCGGGGCGTACTATCCCCGCCGTCGGATTTTCTTTCGGCGTCGACAGAATTGTCGAGCTCCTCTAGTTCCCCCATTCTACTTGCTACATACTGCGTGCTACTATTTGAATATGAATCCTTATCGCCTGCGAGCCTATTTAGCAATTCTCGCCGCAACAGTTATTTGGGGTTTTGCCGGACCGATTATCAAATATACCTTAGGAGGAATCGACGCTCTCTCCTTTTTAACGTATAGGTTTGGCCTCTCGTCCCTCGTTGCCGTCCTATCTTTTATAATCTTTGGACTGCATTTACCCCACCGTCCTAAAACTCTACTAAAACTTCTTTTCTTTGCACTTTTTACTTCCACGATTTCTCTCGGATTTTTATTTTTCGGACTTGAAAAAACTACGGTCTTGGACGAAACGATTATTACCATTATTAACCCCTTACTTATCGCAACGGCTGGTGCTTATATTCTTAAGGAGCATGTAACCTTAAGGGAAAAGATTGGAATGGGAATTGCCCTTTTGGGAACGGGTTTTATTGTTATTGAGCCAATTATCCAAAATGGGGGTGATGGAACTCGTCTTTCGGGAAACATCCTGATAGTTTTTTATATTATGTCAACAATAATTGCTTCAATTCTGGCTAAGCAACTTCTTCGAGAAGAGGTTAAACCCTTAACCATGACAAATTCCTCCTTTGTCATCGGCTTTGTTTCGCTTTTACCGTTTGCCCTTGCCAAGTATGGGGCGGGGGGTCTTACTTCGACCATCCAAAATCTTTCTCTTCCATATCAGTTGGGGGTTTTTTATATGGCCCTCCTTTCTGGAAGCTTGGCCTATACACTCTCACATGCAGGACAAAAAACAATTGAAATAGGAGAAGCGGCCGTTTTTTCTTATCTTTATCCCCTCTTCGCAGCTCCTCTGGCAGTTTACTGGCTTGGAGAAAAAATTACACCAACATTTATCTTAGGTGGAGTTATAATCGCCGCTGGAGTCATTATTGCGGAATATAAGAAAAGCAAGATAGCTAAACAGACCCAGGTTTCAGGTTGAGTTTCTTTTGAATACTCTTACGAACTTTATCAACCTGGTTACGAGATAATCCGAAATGGTTAGCCATGGTCCTACTAGAAGGTGTGCTTCTGAACTCTTCTTTCCATTCTATTATGTATAACCAAACTTCTCCTTCAATTGAAGTAAATTCAGGCCCACCACGTTTTACTCCTCTTTCTTGCATATTATTCTATGCTAGTTTAAATTTTTCTGATATAATTTCAAGGTTGTGAAAGTACAATTACATCCGACTTGGTATCCGGAGGCAAAAATAACCTGTGCCTGCGGAAATTCATTTGCCGTAGGAGCTACTGTGCCAGAAATTAAGGTCGAAGTATGCTACAACTGTCACCCATTCTATACCGGACAAATGAAATATGTGGATACAGCCGGAAGAGTTGAAGCATTTAAGACCCGCCAAGCAGGTGCTCAGAGGGATTTCTTATCAAAAGCTGAAAAAAGAAGGCTCAAGAAGGCAAAAAGACTACTTGAGGAGATGGAGAGACCAGATACACTTGAGGCCCTTCGAACCAAGCAATAATTTCCAATTTCCAATCAATTATCAAATTTTGTATTTAGCAATTAGAATTTAACTGGAATCTGGAATTTGGAAACTGGAAACTAATATTATGAACAATCAGCTTCAAACGCTTTATATAGAAATTCGCGGGGCAACAGGTGGAGATGAGGCCAAGAATTGGGGGTCGGATTTACTTCGAATGTATTTGCGATATGCGGGAAGGCGCGGCTGGAAAGTTTTCCCGGTTGATGTAAATGTCATAAAAATTACAGGGGCCGGGGTTTATGATGAGCTTAAAAACGAATCTGGGGTTCACAGGGTCCAAAGAATTCCGACTACCGAAAGGCGTGGCAGGATTCACACTTCAACCGCAACAGTGGTAGTTTTACCTGAAATACGAGAGAGCGAAGTAACGATTAATCCATCTGATCTAGAAATTCAATTTTTCCACTCCTCATCGCAAGGAGGGCAAAATGTGCAAAAGGTTTCAACGGCGGTGCGCCTCATTCATAAACCCACAGGAATTGTGGTATCCGCCCAAAGAGAGCGTTTCCAGGAACAAAACAGAAAAATCGCAATGGATCTTCTTCGTGCCAAACTTTGGGAGTTAAAAGAGGCAGAGAAAGAAAAAACTATAGCTGGTTACAGGAGTGTCATCGGCCGCGGTATGCGAGCCGAGAAAATAAGAACTTATAACTTTCCGCAAGATCGCGTAAGCGATCATAGAATTAATAAATCCTGGCACAACTTAGAGGCGGTAGTTAACGGAGAATTGGATAAGATTGTGGAACTAGCTAGGCTTCTTCAATAAACCCGGGAGGTTATTCATTTATGACTTATGTCTCCATTTTGATAAATACGCAGCTCCATTATTCTCTCGTCGTCTATAAGGGCTACAAACTTGTCGGGAATGCTATAGGCCCTTGTGAAAAATCGATTAGGAAAAACGATACCAACGTGGGTGTGGGGATTGAAGCCAGATACTTCTGTCCTAAACTGAAGTTCGAGATCTCCATTTGCTCTAAATATTAAGTGTGTCCTACGTATGGAGTCTCGAGACAACCTGTCTGCTATTATTAATTTGAAGTCGGCATCTGTCTCCATTATTTCTTGAGCAAAACCAAGTAAATCGTCTACTGCCTGACGCGACACCATATCGCTTTGGTAGAGGGTAAGAAACCGCTCGGTAAATCGAGTTTGGATAGGAACTGTTCTTCTATCCGGTTTTTCCCTTGAACTTGTTTCTCTTTCCCCACGTACTGCGCTGGTTCCAGTAACACTATCCATGCCAGGTTCGCCATCGCCTACTGCCATGAGCGGATTCTAAATTAATGAAAAGAGTTCGTCAAGTGATTTATTCCGAAAATTCGGAAAGGGTCAGATCAATTTTCTGGAGTGAATTGTTTAATGAAATCAGCTGCTGATATGATTTTTGTTCCTTCAAATTTCTTCAGGGGCAGAATGTGTTTTTTATCGCCTGAAATTATAAAGTCAGCACCGATCTCTTTTGCTATCTCCAAAACTCTGTTATCCGATTCGTCTTTCTCTATTAATGTTATACTGTGTTTCGGCTCAATCAGCTCTGTAAACAAACCAATACTCTTAATCAATTTTTTTATATCGTCCTCTTTCCAATCAAATTTTGTATAAAGCTTCTGACTTAGCTCAAGAATTTGTGCTCTAGATGTAAATATCCTTATCTTCTTTTCCCGGGCCAACTCCAAACAAGATAAGGGATTCCCACCATATAAAAGTCCTGATATATAAACATTAGTATCCAGGATTACCCTAGGAAGATTCATGCAAGATTCTGTCTATATCATCCTCGCTGGTTATATTAAATTTCTTGCCGGTCTCTCGGCCTAACTTTAACAAATACTTCCACCTTTCATTTTCTGCTTCTTTATCAATCAAAGAAGCAATAAAGGCGCTGCGAGATTGCCCTTTACTTTTGCTAACCACTCTTAACTTCTTAGCAATTCTTTTAGGTAAGGAGATAGAAACGACCTCCGTATTTCTCAAGATTATTGTCATACAGTGTAATAATAGACTGTGCAAAATCTTTTGTCAAGTGATTTACTCCGAGAACTCGGAGAGGGTGGCGGAGAATGTGAGAGTCTGGCCGTCGCGCCAGATTTCAAGCGAAACAACCTCTCCCGGCTGTTTTTTGACAATGACATCTGCCAAGGATTTTACCATTCGGGAGACAAAAGTCTACTTCAAAATCTCTAATTTATGGTATATTTACGAAACTTGCCAGAAAATTATGCATGAAAATGACATTTCTTCGCCTCTTCCTCTCGAAAATATACGTTATATGGAAGCAAAACTGGCTCTTCTTAGACTAACTAATAGCGGAAAGCCCGTACACGACAGACAGGAAAATTTCGATACCCTACTTGCAGAGCATTTAAAAACACAGATTTCCCTTCAATTCTCTGGGGTAGGCAGGCTAGACCAGCCTTCGAAACTAAAAGATATAAATAGGGTCTTTTTCCCGGAGGGTCTAAAAAGAGATAAATCAAAACCCCTAGCGGTTCATATAATTGGAATGCCGCGCTCTGGCAAGACAACTCTAATCGAAAAAGTGTTTGGCGAAATATCACAGCAAAACCCTTCCGTACAATTACTACCAGAAGTGGCATCTCCCATAAAAAGACTTAGCCAAGAAAGAGTAACTGGCCTTGACTACTCACAATTAGTCACATCTTTAGTAATAGCCTATACTACAGAATTTCATCTTTACCTAAAAGGGATTCCCTATGGGTCGGTACCCGAGATTCTACTGGTCGATAGGGGCCCAATCGACATTCTGCCTTTTAACAAAGCCAATTTTATGTATGGAAGATTCGATGCTCAGTCTTTCTCCTCGTCAACCTTTAACGTTAATCGTGGTATTTCCAATCTCAATGATTTTGACAATGCCGTAGTCATGTTTCTGGTTTCCCCAAAAGAGTCTCTGGGTCGTGAAGGTCCCCGTGAATCATACGGAATGGTAATGCACCCCAGGTTCCTGCCTGTTCTTTACGAACAATATCTAAGGTTTCATAGAGACCTAAGGGGCCTTAGCTTGCCTGGCCTTGAAAAACCGTTCGCTTATGCTTGCCTAGATGCGTCGGGCCCAACACAGGAAGTTACTGAAAGAGCTGCCATGCTTGTTCTTGAAGTTATAGAAAGATTTTATAAGAAATAATGCCCAAAGACTTTATTCCGAAAATTCCGAGAGGGTGGCGGAGAGGGTGAGAGTCTGGCCGTCTCGCCAGATTTCAAGATCCACTTTTTCTCCAGGCTGTTTCTTAACTATAACATCAGCCAAAGTATTATCCTCATTTAGTTCCTCCCCCGCCATTTTGGTAATAATGTCCTCGGGTTGTATTCCGGCGCTTGCGGCGGGTGAACCCTCGACCACATTTACCACATAAGCTCCCTGGGGAACATTATTTAGAATTGCGGTATCCTTGGAAATCATTTGATATTCAACGCCTAAGTAGGGTTTTGAGGCAAACTTGCCGGTGGTTTTGAATTGGTCGAGAGCTTCCTTGACTACATTTATCGGCAGAGCAAATCCAACGTTTTGCGCATCCGAGGCCACGGCTACATTGACTCCTATAACTTGACCGGCGGAATTTAGAAGCGGGCCACCGGAGTTCCCCGGATTGATTGCAGCGTCGGTTTGAATTACGTCGTCCAACTTCTCAACATACCCCTCAAGTGCACTACCCGCAGTAATCCCGCGCCCTAACCCCGAAATAACACCCGTAGTAACCGTATGCCTAAACTCGCCCAAAGCTGTTCCAATCGCAATCACAAACTGCCCCACCTTAAGATTTCCCGAATCTCCCAACTCAACCGGGGTTAAGCCGCTTGCATTTATTTTAATGACTGCAATATCGTTTGAGGGGTCGCGACTTATTTGTGTCACCTCGTATTCTTTCCCATCTTTAGTAACTACTTTATATGTTGCGTCTGCGGATACAACGTGCTTATTGGTAATGATGAGTCCGTCTTCGGAAACTATAAAGCCTGTCCCAATATCCTGTGGGGTTCCTCCCTCAACCCTTGAGGAAAATCCTCCAAAAGGAGAAAATTCCAAGACTCTTCTTTTGGGGGTTTGAACTGACACTGTAACCACCGAAGGTGAAACGCGCTCGGCGACGTCAATTACGACCGATTCTTCGGTCAAAATTCGCTGATCAAATCTAAGAGCAGATCCTTCCCTGGGGATTAATAAATCGAGTGGTTTTAAGCCAAATAGCCGGTCGGCGATGGCTCCACCTGTTATCGCAACTAAAATCAAAAGGCCGATTGCAAACCCTAAGACAAACTTTTTTAAATTGAGTACCTTCATAAGGATAAAATTTTATTGTAGTAGCTCTAGCGCTTTTTGCAACTGCTCATCCTCCGGGGTATCAGCATTATTTTCGAGCTCAAAATCTGGCGTTAACCCCTTCCCGTCAACCCATACGCCGCTAGGCGTAAGCCACCTCGCAATCGTGATGTGAAGTCCCGCTCCGCCGTCGACCTGCTGGGGCTCTTGAATGGTTCCTTTGCCAAAAGTCGTTTCGCCAACTAGTTGAATCTTTTTATCGTCGCGTAGCGCCCCTGCAAGAATTTCGGAAGCTGAAGCAGATCCCCCATTAACCAAAATGACAAGGGGGGTATTCAAAAACCTTCCGAGTTTTTCAACCACATACTCACTTTTTTCATCGCCCCTTTCTTCAATGACTACGACATGTCCATTTTTCATAAACTCGCTGGCGATATCAACCGCTCCCTGCAAGTATCCACCCGGGTTATTACGAAGGTCCAAGACTATCCCCTTTACGTCGGGTTTTGTCAGAATTTGGGTAACTGCACTTTCCCACTCTCCTTCAGTTTCTCCACCGAATTTAAGGAGTCTTACGTGGGCGATAGACTCCTTGTCGCCAACAAAAGCTAGAGAAACCGATGGCACGTCAATTGACTCACGGGTAACGTCAACAACAATCGGTTCCTCCACCCCATCGCGCAGAAGGGTTAGCGTAACAACGGAGCCCGCCGGACCCCTGATTGCCGAAACAGCGTCGGTTATTGAAATACCAATAGTCCCGCGTTCTATCCCTTTTTCCGGGTCTTTTATACCAACTATAAAGTCTCCAGCTTCAATCCCGGCTTTCTCGGCCGGTGACTCTGGTAGGGGTGCAATAACTGCAAGTTGGCTGCCTTTAAAGCCAATTTGGATTCCTATCCCGTCAAAACTACCCAGAAGGTCTTCTTGAACAACTTTGTTTTTATCAGGAGAAAGAAAAACCGTGTATGGATCTCCTAAGGCCTGCACCATCCCTTCAATCGCCCCGTAAACCATCTGCGCCGGAATTATCTTTTCTTTGTCGAAATAGGAGGAATTTACTGTATCCCAAACTCTCCAAAAAAGAGAAAAGTCTAAATCTTTCTTATCTTGGGGAAGCTCCCGATTAATAGTAACTTTAGGAAACTGGGTCAGACTCCCCTGATAGCCCCTAAATCCTACTAGGTAACCAGCCGAAAAGGTGGCTGATAAAACAATTAACGAAAATATTACTTTTCGAGCTACAGCGAAGTTTATTTTGGGCAGACTATTTGTTGGCTCCATTTAGACTTTTAAAATTGTAACATCTAAAGACCCGAAGTGTAAGGAAGAAGCCCGAGGAATCTTGCCCGTTTTATGGCAATAGTTAATCTTCTTTGGTGTTTTGCACAAACTCCTGAGCGCTTTCTTCCGATAATTTTGCCGCGGTCGGTTACAAATCTTTTAAGCTCCTCAAATGCTTTGTAATCGGGATCCTTTTTGCCTTCACAAAAAGGGCATACGGCCGATCTCGGGGCTTCACTTTCAAATCTCCTGGCTCTTTTTCTCGAGGTTTTCTTTGGGGGCATTTTATATTAGTTAGAAGGGAATTTCTTCTTCCTCCTCTGAAGTCACCTTTTTGTCGGTTTTCTTTCCCTTTTTGACTTTTCCTTCGGCCGGCTCAGGACCTCCGGCTTTCTTCTTCTTTTCTTCTTTTTCCGGAGCTTTCGTGGTCACAACCTCCTCGGGTTCGACCTCTCCAGATTCAACGGTTGGGGCCTCAATAGTCGCCTCCGGCATCTCAAGTTCCCCTACGTCACGCCTAGAATCAAGAAGTATCATATCCGAAATCACTATTTCAGTTGAAGTCCTTTGGTTTCCGTCCTGACCGGTCCAAGTACGAGTTTGCAGTCTCCCCTCAACGTAAACCTTTCTTCCTTTGCTAAGAAGCTGTGAACAAATTTCAGCGAGCTTATTCCAGGAAACTAGCCTATGAAATTCCGCTTCTTCTTTTTTCTCCCCGCCCTCTGTCACCCACTGGCGGTTAGTAGCGAGTCCAAAGGTGCAGACCGCAGTTCCCTGGGGAGTGTAGCGCAGTTCCGGATCTCGTGTTAAATTCCCTATTAATACGACCTTATTTAGACTTCGTGCCATTTATTTTACCCTTCGAAAGCCTAGTGCGAAGAAGGGTCCTTCCTTATAAGTAAAAATCTGACGATGTTTTCTTCGATATTCAGCTTTGTTGATAAACCTTTAACTTCTTGCGGGTCTAATTCTAGAGGAAAGAAAAGAAAATTTCCACTCTCGCTTTTTTCAATCTTGTAGGCCAAGGGTTTTTCTCCCCAATCCTCAACCGTTCCCACTTTGCCCTTGAAAGTAGAAACCAGTTTTTCAATATCTCCCCTAACTGACTTTTTTTTGGCGGGGGTTACTTTTCCATCCAAAACTACCGTCAACTCGTATTTTTGCATACGGGAAAGTATAACTTATGAAATGTCAAAACTCAAAGGTCAAATGTCCCGTCTTCGCCGAGGCTTCGGCGGGCAAGCAAAATTCAAAATTATCAACAATCCCCTTTAAAATTTGATTTCGACGAGTTGAGTGAGTTCAATTCAAAAAGTCGCGTATTGTCCGACGAAGTGCTTGACACGAGGAGTTAAGCGACAAAGTACGAACGAAAACGAGGAGTTATCAAATTTTTATTGGGGGCTCGCATCTAAAGGTTACTTTCTTTCGGAGAAGCAAAGAAAGTAACAGCCCCTTCTTTGGACAAGCAAAGAATGAACAGACGTATCAATTTGACATAGTGTGCTAAACTTTCTGAAATGGCTGGCGGAGAACGCAGAACAGAACAAGTTAAATCTAATCTAGATAATTTAATCGAGCAGGGATTCGCTGTTGCCAAAGGCTTAATGAACGAGGCAATACTATTACACTCAAAAGGTGAAACTACTCCAGGTGCGGAATCGGCGGTTATAAAATATAACAAGTTTCAAATCCTTGAATTAACAGCAGATCGAATTGAGGAAGCGCTTAGCATTCTTCGTCAGCGGTTGTCTGGTTTCCGTACCGATCCAAGCCCCGAACTTACTCCAAGTGATGCTTCTATTGACACACCAACAGCACCTGGCTCCGAAAGTCTTCCCTGACTAGGTATTCACTTTAAACTCAATCACGTCTCTGTCTTGGACAACGTAATCTCTTCCCTCGAGTCTCACCTTCCCCTTTTCTTTGGCATTATGCCAACCTCCGGTTTCTAATAGTTCGCTTACCGAAATCACTTCTGCCTTAATAAAACCCTTAGCAAAATCTGTGTGCACAACTGCCGCCGCCTCTATAGCGGTTGAACCCTCTTTTATACTCCGTGCTGTAACCTGGTTTCCGCCCCCTCGCCCTTCCGAAGCTTTAGCGGAGGAGGGTTTAATCGTATAAAAAGTAATTAAGTTAAGAAGTTCATAGGATTTCTTAATTAATTTCTCAAGACCCGACTCGTGAACCCCAAGTTGTCTTAGATAATCGCGCTTTTCAATCGGATTAAGATCCATTAAATCCTCCTCTATCTTGGCGGAAATTGCGAGGGCTTCACCGTATTTGTCTTTAACTCTTATTACAAAGTCTTCTATTTGCGACTTTTGGGCTAAATCACTTTCATTAACATTTAAAACATAAATCATGGGTTTGCCCTTTATTTCTCCTAGCTCGAGTTCTAGGTTAACTATCTCTATATCTTCTAATATCTGATCTAGACTGCCTGGTTCGTGTGTTGCGTGTTGGTGGCTTACGTTGGGGTCTTTGAAAGCCCTTACAACATGGGTTATGGCGTCGACCTCGCGGATTTTTGCCAAAAACTGATTCCCCAAACCTTCGCCTTTGTGTGCTCCCCTGACGAGTCCCGCGATGTCGATAAAAGTAACATTCGCATATACCGTTTCCTCGGGGGAAATTAGACGAGATAACTCCTCAATATTTTTATCGGGAACCGCAACTACCGCTTCGTGGGGTTCAATTGTAGTAAAAGGCCGTGCGGCCGTTTCAGCCAAGCGCCTGGCCACAAGCGCATTAAAAAGCGTCGATTTTCCCGCATTTGGGAGTCCAACAATACCAACGCTTAATGACATATTAAAACTCCTTTCTGTAAGAAAAG
Source organism: Candidatus Woesebacteria bacterium RBG_16_42_24 (assembly GCA_001792115.1). Classification (GTDB taxonomy): domain Bacteria; phylum Patescibacteriota; class Microgenomatia; order UBA8517; family UBA8517; genus RBG-16-42-24. Next base: position 114,420 of record MGFX01000006.1, on the reverse strand, counting down.
CTTTGAGATAGAAAAATGCGGAATAGCCCCGTTGACACGCCACCATGACGCGTGGACGTAGACCACGGGATTGGAAAGTGTTCTACTGGGGCCTGCGTTTGGAAGTTCTACTATACCAACCGAAAGTGACATTTAGCCCCATTTTAGCACTAAACTGCTTATTGTTAAGCTCTTATGTTATAATCCTCTCCAGAAATAAAGATATGACCAATGGGAAAGAGGCATTAATTCGAGAAGACCGAGTAATTCTTGAAACAATCAATCCCCATCAGATTCTTACTGAACTTCAATCAGTCCTTCAAGATCGGTATGCGGGGCATGAAGTCAAGAAGGAAATGGCTATACTCATTGTTCGGAAAAAGCTTTGGCCTCAAAGAGGCGAGGATAGCCTAGGGCTTCTTCTTGACACTACCGAACAGCGCACTCTTCCTACTAGGGCTCGAGAGATCCCAGTTAATACCCTCATTTTCGACAAATCCAGGCCCTTCGCGGGCACAAGATTACTCCCCTTCGAAGAGATGAGGAAATTTGTCGTTTACAACAGAAGGGGCGTTTTCATCGGCTTAGATCCAGAACTTCCTCAAATCTGGGTCGGGATGTTAAACCAAGAAGGACGAGAACTTCAATCTTTAGTGGGAGCAATTCTTCCTTCCTTCATTAAGGAAGAGGGGCCAACGGGGATCAAGACTTTCCTTGTCAATCTTTTAATGACAGGGAAAGCTAACTAGCTCATTCCCTCTACAAAAGCAGTCTCCCACAGCTTACAGGGACCGTCCCCGCAAGCTATTCTTACTTCTTAAAGAAAGTCAAACACTTCCAGGATCTTACTTGGCTCGAGGCGATAAGAAGTGCCTTTCCCTTCATAAAAACCATAGCGTTGAATCATGTCAGGCAAAAGTCCTGAGTAGGACAAAGAGGCTCCGGTATCTTCATTTTTTATTACCATATCAATATTAGTTCCGGTTCTGTCATCAAATGGTGAAAATTGCATACCTCTATATGCGGTAGCTTGAATGCTAAACTTTCTCCCTTTATATGTAAATTCTCTCCCCTTTCCTTGCAGATAATGTTCTCTGGCGTAAAACAATGGCAGCGCCAAATCCTGATGTGTCAAATCATGAGAAAGTACAAAATCATTATCATCTGCAAGAATACTAATAAGAGATTCGTTTTGGCCAAGGAAGCCCATCATTGAGTCATTTCCTGGTCTAAGTCTCTCTTCTAATTTACTTATAGGCTGACCCGCCAGTGAATCTAAACTGTGTATTAAATCTGTTGAATTGACACCCCCTATTTTGAAACCACTCCTCTCTGTTACAACCTCGAACTCATTAAGGCCAAGCTCCTCTTCAGTGGCACTTCTTAATAGCCTCTGGCTTCCATCAACCAATCTACCATCTATCTCAGAAGAAATATCAAACTGCATCAAATCGTTCTTCAGGGTAAGTGCTGACGCTGGTTTACCAAAAAACCCTTTTATGTCCTTGTATCCAGCGATTTCGAATTTCTCACCTGTCAATTCAGTAACTCTATGATGTACAGGTTTTAGAACTCTTTGAAGTCTCCCATCTTGAACCCATGCAACAACATAACCTTTATATTCATCCTCATCTACGCGCTTTCTAAATAAATGTTCGTCCTTCTTGTCAGGGTCAAATCCTGCATCCGCTAATTGACTCTCAATTGTCCTACCCCTAAACTCCGCCTCTGTCGGGACTTCTCCACGCCAAATTCCACCCCCTGATCCGTTGATGGTTCTTTCTATTGCATCTCCATCGCCTGTTAATGTCACCAAACTTAATCCACCGAACCCTTTGCCCAGTTTTATTCCAATAACACCTGGCCAATCCGTATGTGAATCGTAGTCAACAAAAATTGAAGGAGATGTTTCTGAAGCATTTTCAACCACAAATTCGCCCTGAATAAAAAGATCAGAGTTGCCTATGCGTTTAAATCCAAGTTTTTCGAAACTGCCTGCGCCAGGTTCCAAATCTGTCATATACTCATATTCTACCACTGCAGCACATTAGAGACTTTTGTTCTCCTTAACCCATCACTCTCGGCAATTATTCTTTCCTTGTTCGCCTTCGGGGATTAAATTTAAAGTAAAAATCAAAGGCTGGGTTAGTAAAAAGTTCCTAACAGCTTACAAAGACTAACACCTTACAAGGACCGTCCCCGCAAGCTATTCTTAAGGAAGAACTGGCTCTTTTGGCCTGTGCCTCATAAAACTTTTAATGTGTGGAGTTGGATCAAAGGCCTTTGGTAATTCACAGCCTGGGCCAACTTCGTCCCTATGAATTAAATTCCCATTCTCAAATACCGCACACGCTGGTAAATGCTCAAACCCAACCTCACAATCCCATCTAACTAGCCTGCCTTTATCGTAAGAGAAACTCAACTCCATCTGTTGGGTCAATTGCCTAGTAAGTGTAGGGTCGTCTAGTCCCGATACCGGAAAAAGGGCGCCGGGGCGAGTTATTTTATCCATTCTATCTATTCTTCCTTTGGACATTGCGACCATCTCATAGAAAACATCCGAATTTTCCAGTCGCCACCCAAAAGATAGCGCGACTAAGTTGTCGAAATTCCTGGTTTGGTAGAAGAAGCGACCAATGAACGGGTGGTCTGGATTATCTGTTAACGTTTGCGAAAGTTCCAGTATAGAAACTTGGCCGAATGAGCTATTAAGATTGTGTTGTATACTCCAGACATATAAAGCTTCTATATTTCCCTCGTTTTCTACCTTTAGTTCGCCAATTCGAGTCTTTCTTAAAACGTTGGGTGTAAGGCTGTATTTTTGTCTCACCCGGCCGTGCCAGCTAGTAATCCACCGAATCGCTTCACCAAGGGCCTCCTCACCATCTCGAAACTCAACCTGAGAACCCTCTTTTGATGCCATGAAGGGAAATTGTACATATTCTTAATGAGAAACACCAATTTTTACTCTGTAAAATTCACATCGAAGTTTAAGTTTGGAGGAGGGAGGGATTTTTCTTCGAGGTCTTCTTTGTTCATCTCTTCCTCCAGTGCTTTAACGTCTCCCTCCATCTTAAGAACCGCTTCATCCGTCGCATAACGAGAGGCCTTTCTCTCAACAATTGTGGTCTGAAGGCTATCTTCTTCCTTGACCTCTTCGGCGGGCTTTTCTCCCATATTTCTAAGGTAGGAGGCCGCGATGAGAAGGATTATGAGTAAAAAGAATATCGCGGAAACTCCAGTCACAATTTTTTTAGTTCGGTCAGATATGCCATGGCTAGGGACCTCTCCTTCCGCCTCGGCCCCCCGGGAAGGCACTCTCAAGTAATAGATGACCTCTTTTAATTTCGCTGCGACAGATAAAAATACCCCTTTAACCTTATTTAAAAAGTTCTGTGGCGGCGGCTTAACCGCTTGATTGGAAGATGCAATCATCTGGTTTTCCATATCAGTCTTCAAACTTTACTTCGGTTATTATTTCTTCAAGAAAAGAATTTGCCTCTTTTAAATATTGATAAGCCTCTTTAAGTTTAATAAGGGCTTCGTTATAAGCACCCAAACTCCCTTGCCCGCTCGCTTTGGCGACAATTGAATAGGCTTCCGCCTCCTTCTCCTTGCTTCTCACTATTTTTTCTTCTGTATCTAAAATCCAGCGCTCGATTAGTTGTGTATTTTTATCGCCGTTAGCGCTTATTTCTGCAATTTTTTCTTTTAGAGAGGTAAGAATTGCCTCCTCCTTCTCCCGCGCGTAGATTACCTTGCCGCCCGATACGGCAACCAGTGTTTCGTAAAAAAGGGGTACGTCACTTTGAAATCTTACCTTGGCGGCGTCACTATCTCCCGTCAAATCTTCCAGGGTCCCCGCTGAAGGCAAGGAGTCGCTATGAGCAATATGCCAAGTTACTTCAGGGTCAATCTTGGTAAAAAGAATTTGCTTTTTGGCTCCGTCCGCCCCCGGAGTTTCGTCTAACTTTTTCCTTATGGCGGTGAGGTAAGTTTCGACGGTAGAATCTCTCGCCTTAAGCATTGTCAGGGTCGCGTTATAGGCATTCTCTTGGGACTTTAAGGTTTTAAATTGTAGGTATTGTGAGCGATAGAGTTCGTAGTCGATATTTGCTTTTCTATAAATGTCAAAATTGTAAATGTAGTCGGCGTAGGCTCTTTGAAAATTAAAGTCATCGCTATTTGAGATTTGGGAATAGGCAGGTGTTGCAAGGAAAAATAAAAAGAGGACAAAAGCTAAGGGCAGATATTTCATACTATCCATTTTACTATAGATTCAAGAAAATCTCGCAATTCATTGCGAGGATGAATTGAACCTAGAGCTACAATCTTTCCTTAAGGGTCAAGGCCGCCGACTTTAGTCGGCGGAAGGTTTTACACGAGTCTTAGCCGTCTTCACAGATTTTGAATTGTGGAAAGTGAAATATCTTCGAAGGAACTTACCACCCTGTCGGCATTTCTTAGGCTTCTTGCGTGAGAAGCGTCCCTCGCAATCGCAAAAACTTTCATTTGAGCTTTATGAGCTGCTTCAATCCCCGCCTCGGAATCCTCAATTACAAGGCACTCCTTAGGGTTCACTCCAAGCTTTTCTGCAGTTAACAAAAATAAATCTGGAGCTGGCTTTTTAAATTTTACTTCCTCTCCAGTTGTCACTACATCAAAAAATTTTTTCAACGATAATGTCTCAAAGACCTCTTCCAAAATCCACAAGACATTTGAAGTTGCTAAGGCAACCAAAACTCCGCCCTCCTTTAGTTCCCTGACAAAAACCTCAAAACCGGGCTTAAGAGTCACTTTGGGGAGATCTGCCAAATATGCTTCTTGTGTCTCTTGAGTTAATTCCTCTATAGTCTTTTCTGTCCTAATTTTGTATTTAGAAAGAAGAATCGGCCAATTTTCTTTTACTCCGATCCCGCCAACGTGGGGATAGGCCGTTTCAACCCGCTTGCCCAATCTTGTAAGAACTTTCCTGAAGGCGTCCCCGTACTCGTCCTCGTTTGAAAGAACCGTTCCGTCAAGATCAAAAATTACCGCCAACACCATCTTCTTAGTAGGTTATTTTAATTCGCCCTGATAAAAAAGTAACTTCAAATGAATTAAGGGACTTAAGCTGCAGCCGATATAGGTTATTCCCTGCCCAAAAAGATACGGGCGCGGAGGATACTAATTTATAATCTGCATTATTGGAGGTTGAGATCTCACTTCCGTCAACCGCCCTACCGTTGGTTATATCAAAAAGTCTGGCATAGGCTTGGCCGTTTGCATGTGCAACCTTAAGACTTCCCTCCCAGCTAGCTGAGGCTAAGCTTCCGTAATCTTTCACTAAGTCCAAATAAACTTCAACCCCGGGGATATCCACCCACTGGGTAGAAGTGGTTGAAACAGGCCCATTCAGCGTAATATAGTCGGTGCTCTTCTTAGTAAGGGTAGTTGTTGTGGAAGGGGCTGTAGTAGTTTTGGTCGAGGCAGATATAGTGCTTATAGCCTTAGCAACCTCTTCCTCTATTTTCTGCTCGCACTCCTCTCCACACTCATCGACTACCACCTCTGTAGGATCTTTCTTCACTTCCTCTTTTTGTACATCTTGGGGAGTTATACTCTCAACCTTTTTATTGAGGGAGTAAAGAAAGTAATATGAGCTGATAACACCGAGTATTGCCAAGAAGCTTAGTGTTGGGGCAAGAAATTTCTGCATTTTTAGGCTTTTTTGATTCTGGTCCCTTCCGGCTGATCCTCCAATGCATATCCCGTCTTTTCTATCTTAACCCTGATTTTATCTGCTTCTTCAAATTTCCCTTCTTTCCTCAATCGTTCTCTTTCCCCTACCAGTTCTTTAATCTCTTTGGAAATTGGAAACTGGAAACTGGAAATTCGCCCTAAACTAAGTCCCAACACGTCATCAAAAGAGATCGCCAAATCATACTTGTCTTCCGCAGGAATATTACTCTTAAACATATCCCACATTACCGCCAGTGCCCGCGGAGTATTGAGGTCGTCGTTTACGGCTGTGGTGAATGCTGCTCGAAACTCTTCCATCTTTTTTTCCTTTTCTCGCGACAAAACGGTTCTTTTTCTAGACTCTCTCAATGCCAGAAGTTGTGACCTCAATTTATTCAAGGCATTTTGGGAAGAAGTTAAGCTTTCCCAAGTAAAATTGAGAGTATCGCGATAGTACGACGTTAAATAAAGATATCTTAGGGCCAAGGGGTCAAATCCTTTACGTTCAATATCGCTAACCGTATAGACATTACCCAAACTTTTTCCCATTCTTTTTCCGTCAACCTGCAAGAAAGTCGCGTGCACCCAATATTTAACAAAGGTTTTGCCGCTTACCCCCTCTGACTGGGCAATCTCGTTGGGGTGGTGGGTCTGACGAAGGTCCTCTCCTCCACAATGGATATCAAAGCTCTCGCCAAGATATTTCATACTCATTGCAGAGCACTCTAAATGCCATCCCGGAAACCCTAACCCCCAAGGGCTATCCCACTCCATTTGCCGCTTAGGCAACCCTGAGCCTGCCGAAGGGCTAAACTTCCAAATGGCAAAGTCTCTGGGATTTTTCTTTTCGGGATTTGGCTCAACCCTTGCCCCCTCTTTAATGATGTCCAGCGTAGAAAGCTCTCCGTATTTTTTGCCGGTTTTTTTCTCGAAAGCTACCGTGTCAAAATAGATTCCGTCGGAGATCTTATAAGCAAATCCTACCTTTTCAAGGCCTGAAACAAGATCTATCTGTTCCTTTATATGATCTGTCGCTTTTGAGAAGACATTTGGTTTAGTAAGGTTTAGTTTTTCAAAGTCTTTTAAGAAGACCTCTGTATAATACTTGGCAATCTCCCACGCGCTCTTGCCCTGGGCCTGGGCTGATTTTTCCATCCTGTCCTCCCCAAGGTCTGCATCACCTAAATTGTCGCCGGTCAAATGCCCAACGTCCGTAATATTCATTATGTAAGTCACCTCGAAGCCGTTGTATTTAAGAACCCTTAGAAGCGTGTCTGCTGCTATATAGGTTCTAAAATTCCCTATCGTGGAAAAGTCATAAACTGTAGGTCCGCAGGTATACATTCCTACTCTTGGGGGATTTATAGGTTCAAATTTCTCTTTTTTTCGAGAAAGGGTATTGGTTAGATAAATATCCGACACTTACCCATTTTACATTGGAAATTGGAAATTGGAAATTCCGGCTTTACCCGGAGGGTGGCATTCTTATCTCGGCACGTTTTCCTAGGTCTGAGAGTTTTTTAGCCATCCCTTTGAGTGGGTTTCTACTAGTTTTTGTTACTGGCTCTACCAGTGGCCGAGAGGCATCTTTCTTCATCATCTTTTGTGTCTCTTCCAACTCTTTAGCCTGCCTCTCCCTCTCTTTCTTTTGAATGGCTATTGCCTGAATTTCTTTTTGTAAGCTTTGATATCGGGAAGTACTTACGCTTTTGTCTTTTTCGTGAAGATTCCTAATCTCTGCCTCAGTTGCCCGGGGAACTTGCGGTGCTTGGTACTGTGGAGAGGTAGACTTAACTGCCTCTACTGCACCAACTTGTTTTGCCGCGGACTTTGCCATCTCGAAAGGTTCTTGGACAACCTGCTTTGCCGCCTGTTGGGCAATTTGCTGTGCAGTTTTCGCAACTCCAGATTTTATATTCATGTCAATAGATAATTAGTAATTTGTAATTAGTAATTTCAAATCTCCCTTCTCCCCTCAATTGCCTCCCTTAATGTTACCTCATCGGCATACTCTAAATCAGCACCCGTAGGAATCCCCATCCCCAGTCTTGTTACTTTGAGTTTTGGGTTTTGCCTGCCGGCAGGCGGGTTTTGAGCTTTGAGTTTTTTATTTAGGTACATCGCCGTGGCCTCCCCTTCCATCGTTGGGTTTGTGGCTATAATTACCTCGTTAATTCGTAATTTGTTATTTGTTATTCGTTTAACTAAGTCTTCGATATAGAGCTCGTCGGGTCCTATATTTTCAAGCGGGTTGATACTCCCATGGAGGACGTGGTAAAGGCCTTTATATTTTCCGGTTCTTTCGAAAGCCAAGATATCTAAGGGGTTCTCCACAACCAATATCGTCGAAGAATCTCGGAAAGAATCTTGGCAAATTGGACAGGGGTCTACCTCCGAAACATTTTTACAATTCGAACAAAGTATTGTCTGCTTTTTAAGATTTCCTAGTGCATCTGCAAAAAAATCAAGCTCCGATTGAGGAACGTGAAGTAAATAATAAGTCAGACGCTGCGCAGTCTTTGGCCCTATCCCGGGAAGCTTTTCAAAAGCCTCAATAACTCGGGCCAGTGGTTTTGGAATCTTCATAAGCGCTTATATTATCTTTCATCTCGTGCGAAGTGGCAACAGTTTCGAAAAATGTGTCGAGCCAAACCCTGGTAAGTTCTAACCTCTAATAAGAGTATTTGGGTTGGCGAGACGCCAAGCGAGGAGTGGGCAACTCTGAAAAAGCAGTACCGACTCGACGAGAGTTTTTGAGAAATTCGTTGCCACGAAGCACTCACTGCCCCATTTTACCAAGAAGTCCGGAGAGCCCCCCACCCATCTCTAACATTTTCTTGGCTGCTTCTTTCTGAACCCTCTTCATAGCTTCATTAATTGCGTCCTTAATGTCGCTCCTTTCTTCTCCGTCAATCTCGATATAATCAACCTTTTGCGAACCGGTTACCTTCACCTTTACTCCCCTATTTTCATAAGTTTCTATTATCTGGTCTAGCTCTTTTTGTAGCCCCATAGCCTGGGAGCGCATCTTCCTTAGCTCGTTTAGTTGTTTTAATTTATCAAACATAGTTAATTACCAAATATCTCTTTGGCAACTTTTATTATATCTTCATCCCCTCCCTCGGTCAAAACCACTTCCTCTTTTGGGATTTCCTTGGAAGTAGTTTCGATCTTTGCGGGAGGGCTAGTCAGAATGCAAATTACTTTGATGGTACTCCCCATGATTCTCCCCACCACTTCTTCTAAAATTCTCCTGTGATGAAAATCCTCAAGTCTCTCTTTATGGAACTTATAAAAAACGCCTAAGGTCAAAGTGTTCCCGTCGTAAGATACCGGCCTTGCGGCACGAAGAAGTGCCTCAATCGAAGTATTGATGGGCTTAACCGTTGCCAAAATCTTCCTCCAAACTTCCTCACTCACTTCTTTTAAATTCCTTGAGGAAGCGTCCGTCTGACGACGAGACGCAGAACTTTTTGTCCGAGCCAGATCCTGTTCACGGGAGTCGAGCGTGTCGTGAGCGCGCGAGCGGGAGTGAACGGAATTGGTCTCGCCAGGGGCGAGAGGCGAGTTAAGATTCAAGCGAACGGACTGCAACCTACCAATAGTCCCCTCACACCACTCCACTATCGCAACTTCCAAAGGCAACTCCTCAATTGGCGAACTCGCAATATCTTTTCCCGCCTTGCCAAAAAGTTTAATGAGTGAAATTATCTCTTTTCGCTCAAATCCTTCTATTTTCTCCTCTCCTATTCCCGAAAGCGCCAAGAGTCCTCCCCTTAATCTCTCAAGCATAGCCATTAAAATATTCGAAACCAAGACTCCGGAGGTAACTGCAGCATCTAGTTCTTGAAGTGCTTTTTTTGTTTCTTTCTTTGCTAAAAGTGCCAAAAACGAGTCCGCCTCAAATGCTTTTCTTTGGAAAAGAAACTCTCCAACCACCTCGGGAGAAAGATTCCTTTTTTCGCTGAGAAGTTGCTCCAGGGTCTTAACTGCGTCTCGAAACGAACCTGCGGCTGCCTTGGCAATTAACCCCAAAGTATCCTCTTCGATCTTTATTTTTTCTCCCTTTACAACTCTTCTTAACGACCTAACTATCTCATCTCTCGTTGCCTTTTTAAAAGAAATTAACGTTACCCGGGAACGAATCGTTTCAATAAGTTTTTCTGGATTGGTCGTAGCCAAAATGAAATAGACGTGGCTGGGTGGCTCCTCAAGAGTTTTAAGAAGAGCGTTGGCGGCCTCGGTAGTTAACATGTGCACCTCGTCAATTATGTAGACCTTGTTTCTCGCTTTGGCAGGAGCAAGCTTCACCGCATCTCTTAGGGCGCGTACGTCATCAATTCCCCGATGAGACGCTGCGTCCATCTCGATTACGTCCAGATTAGAATCCTGGGAAATCGAGAGACATTGGTCGCACTTCCCACACGGCTCGATTGAACTATCCGTTTTCTTGCTTGACGCTAAACGCTCACAATTAAGAATTTTGGCTATGATTCTTGCCGCAGAGGTCTTTCCCGTACCCTTTGGTCCGGCAAACAGAAATGCGTGAGGGGGTTTTCCCGAAACCACGATCCTTTTGAGTGATTCTCGAACCGTCTCGCTATCTAACTCCTCAAGTTTTTGCGGACGGTATTTAAGGTATAAGGTCATATTTAATCGGTTTATCGGGTATCAGTTTTCTGATTTCGGTTTTTCGGTTATTCTGACTTTATCAGAGAAACTGACCAACTGATATCTGACAACTGACAAACTGAAAAACTGAATTTTTACTCATGGTGTAGGCCTAAAAGGTGCTTCCCCCCATGCTCAACCAGTTCATATATTTTCTCATTAACTAACTTTCCTTCTTTCTTTGCTTCAACAACCGCAACCGGGTAGCAAACAATTATCTCGCCCAACTGAAGAGCGGCGTCCGGAGGGTATTCAAACTTTTCTCTAACCTCGTCGGGGGTAAAAGAAAGAACGTTGTGAAGCGAACCGTCCTTAAGGTATTTTCTTGAAGTCTCCCGCATTTTGGCCTCTCCCACTATTACCACAGAGGTTTCTGCGTCCGAAGTTATCCCATTTTTCATAAAAAATTCGCTAAGTTTTTTCTTTAGAGCGGGTGTCGAAACAGGATAATTAGATTGTTTTACTACGCTTACCTTTATCATACTTTAAGGGAGGCTCCTTTAAAGCTAGTCGCACAATATTATGAGAGCTTGCTCTTAACCAATTCGGAAACCCTGCCACCGTCTGCGCGACCGGAAACTTTACCCATAGCTACCCCCATCACTTTTCCCATATCGGCTATGGAAGTTGCCCCGGTTTCCCTGACCACTTCTTCGACAATTTTTTCTAATTCTTCATCAGACATTTGTTTGGGTAAAAACTCCCCCAAAATGGCAAGTTCTTCTTTCTCTCTATCTGCTTTCTCCTGAACCTTGGCTTTCTCGTACGCCTCAATTGCCTCAAGGCGCTTTTTGGCCTCGCGCTTAACAACTACCAATTCCTCCTCCTTGGTTAATTCGTGCTGTTTGGCAATTCTTTCGTAATTAAAAGCCGAGGATAAAAGCCTCAAAGTCGAAACCCTAACATCGTCCCTGGCCTTCATGGCTTCCTGAATTTTTTGATTAATGGTACTTGTGATCATACTTCCCTGGTTGCCGCCACTTCCCCCAAAAGATGCATATGCATATGAGGCACCGCCGCCGCCTCACCCGTATTATGTACCAAGCGAAAACTCTTTAGTTTTTTATCCTTTGCAAGCTTAACCGCCAGTTTACCCATTGAAGCCCAAATAACACCACTATCGTATCTTATATCCTGAACGTGTTCTTTGGGAACTATCAAAAGGTGCACTGGGGCTTTGGGATTTATATCTTTAAAGGCTAGAAGGTTGGCAGTTTCAGCCTCAAGCTTTTTCGGAATTTCTTTATTAATAATCTTACAGAAAATACATTCCTGCATTGTCGTCCTCCAGTATAAGAAGTTACCAAAAAATAGACAAGGGTAAAATCATCCACCGACAATGTGGGTGGCCTATGCCTCTAAAGGAAGATTATAGCTCTAGGTTCAATTCATTCTCACAATAAATTGTGAGGCATTCTTGAATCTATAGTAAAAGTGTGGTTAGAGAAGAGAAACAATGGCGCGGGCTAATTTTTTCGGGTCATGGCGAATAAGGCTTCTTTTGAGTTTATCGCTTTTGGCCTTTTCAAATACCTTGTCAGAGTCGAGCTTTTTTCTTATAACCAGAAAGGAAGATGGCTTACCCAAATCATCCTTAACGGGAACCGCCCCCTCCTCCTTATATTTATCAAGTATATCTTTAGGATAGTCGTTTCCCGTATTTACTAAGCAGAAATCAATGGCTCCCTTCCCCAAATATTTTTCCAAAGTTTCAATATGGTCACTTGCCAAAAAGCCGTGTGTTTGGCCAAATTTAGTCATAAGATTCAGTATATAAACTTTTTTTGCCTTGGATTTGGTTATGGCTTCTGCTACTCCTCTAATTATTAAATTACAAATGATGCTGGTATAAAGGTCCCCCGGACCCAAAACAATAAGGTCCGCTTCATTTACGGCCTTAATTGCCTTTGGATTAACTCTGGCTTCTGGAATTACTTCGAGTTCGATGATTTTTTGCTTGCCTAATTCGTCACTCGGTTCATCGATGTAGTGCTCCCCCAAAACCTGTTTACCGTTGTCGTACCTTGCGATAAGCTGAACATTGTCATAAGTCACTGGAAATATTTCTCCCTGGACGTCCAGCATTTCGCAGGTTTTTTCAATTGCAACTTCCTGGGAACCATGGATGTCGGTTAAGGCCGCCATAAAAAGATTGCCAAATGTCATTCCCGAAATCCCGGTACCTGCGTTATAGCGATAGGTAAAAAGCTGTCTTAGAAGTTCGTGGGACTTATCCGATGCCAAAGCAACCATACATTGCCTGATATCGCTGGTTGGAAGGAGCCCGAACTCGTCGCGTATCACACGATTGCTTCCTCCGGAGTCCATCATGGTAATAATCACAGAAAGATGAAGTGGATACTTTCGAAGTCCGGAAAGAACGGTGTAGGTCCCTGTTCCCCCACCGATAACGACGACCTTTTTCTTTTTCATCTAACTGTAACCGATTTTGCCAAATTTCTTGGTCTATCGGGATTATAGCCTTTAATCAGGGTCAGATGATACGCCAAAAGTTGCATGGGGATAATACTAACAATCGGCGAGGCTGCCCCCACCTCCGGAACTTGTATCCACACATCAAAAACGCTTTGCCTTTCGGAAGAAATTCCAATTATATAACCCCCTCGACTTTTTAACTCCATTGCGTTAGATAGCACTGCCTCTTTTGCTCTGTCTTTCGCTATAATGCAGAAACAAGGAGTTCCCGGCTCAATAAGCGCAATAACACCATGCTTTAACTCCCCCGCGGGAAATCCTTCTGCATGGATATAGCTTGCCTCCTTGATTTTAAGGGCACCTTCTAGGGCCGTTGCGTAATTTACTCCCCTTCCGATGATATAAATGTGCTCGCAACCGGAGAGTTTCTTGGCAAGTTTTTTCATTTTTGCCTCTAAGCCCCTTTTAAGCATTCTGACCATTTCTTTGGAGGTTTCTTGCAAAATTTTTATTCCCAAATTCAACCTCCCGGCAATAGCATAGGCAAAAAGAAGGAAAAAGGACAATTTGGCGATATACGATTTTGTCGATAATACCGCCCTTTCTGGTCCTGCCTTAAGAAGTATTGTTTTATCCGAAAGCCGGGTTAATGTGGAGCTGGGAACATTGACCAAAGACAAAACTTTAGCACCTTTTTTCTTGGCTGCCCTTACCGCCTCCAAAGTATCCATAGTTTCTCCGGACTGAGATGCAGCAATAAGAAGAGATTTAGGAACTAAAAAGTCGTTAAAATAAGGAAACTCGCTGCCAAAGGCAAAATTAACGTGCCTTTTGGCGATTTCAGAAAACATATAAGTTGCTGCAAGTCCTGAATGGGCTGCCGTTCCACAGGCCGTAAAATAAGTTCCCCAAGATTTTTTAATCATTTCGACTGCTTTCTTAATTTCTTTTTTGTCACTTGCCGCGACCCTGGCAACGACCTCGGGTTGTTCAAAAATTTCCTTAATGAGAAAGTAGGGAAAATTTCCTCTGGCCGCCTCTTTTTCTTCCATATCCACAAAGGTTTCCTTAGCTAAAGCTCTCTTGCCCGTTTTGGAGTTTATTTTAACCACGCGTTCTTTTGTAACGCTTACGCCCTCCCCCTCCTCCAAAATTACTATTTTTCTGGTAAGGCAACTCAAGCCCGGAATATCGGAACTTACAAAATTTCCCTTTTCTCCCAATCCCGCAACCAAAGGCGAGCCTTTTCTAAAAGCCACTATTTCTCCGTCGGAACAACATGCACAAACGGCATTGAGCCCCTCGATTTGGTTAAAACTTAATCTTACGGCCTCGGAAAAAGACAAATTCCTATCTTTTTTTATTTTTTCTTCAATAAGATGCGGGAAAATCTCGGTATCGGTTTCGGATTTGAATTTGTGACCCAACCCAAGAAGCTTTTGTTTTATCTCTTCGTAGTTTTCCATTATCCCGTTGTGGACAACGGCGATTTTTCCCAGGCAATCGGTATGCGGATGAGCATTTTTTCTGGTCACTCCTCCGTGTGTGGCCCAGCGGGTATGGCCTATTCCCAAATTTCCGGAAAGATGCTTTCCTTTGAGGCGTTTTCTGAGGTTAGCAAGCTCCCCAACCTCTTTTATTATCCTAACTTTCCCTTTTTTAAAAACCGCAATCCCCGAAGAATCGTAGCCCCTGTATTCAAGTTTCTTAAGACCCTCTAAAATATAGCCCGCAAGATCTTCTTTCTCTTCTCCTGAGTAACCGAAAACGCCGCACATTAGGTAGTGAAAATGTTAACACAGCGGATCCCGAGCTTTCAACTTTACTTTCTTAAGCTTTGAAGTATTTCTTCAAGGGATAAAGTTTCTATCTTTTCCGAAGTTCTTTCTTTCCACTCGATTTTGTCTCCGGTTTTTTCGGAAACTACTAGGCGGACCGGGATTCCAATGAGGTCCGAGTCTACAAACTTCTCTCCAGCGGCAACGTCACGATCGTCCCAGAGCACATCTCTTCCTTCCTTAGTAAGTCTTTCGTATACTTCTTTCGCCTTTCCTCCTGGAAGTTCTATAAGGTGAATATCAAATGGGGCAACCACTGGGTTCCAAATAATTCCATCCTCATCGTGCGAAACTTCAACAAGAGCTCCAAGGACTCTGGTTGGCCCAATGCCATAGCTTCCGAACCAAACCGGCTTCTTCATCCCAGTTTTATCGGTGTAATAAACCCTCATCCTCTCGGCATACCAAGTCCCAAGTGGAAAGATATTTCCTACCTCAATCGCTTTTGCTTCAATTACCTTACCATTTTTACATTTGGGGCATTTTCGCCCAGCCTTCCCATTAAAAATTTCCTTGTTTTGGCCCCAATCGCATTTATCGCAATAAAAAATTATATCTTCTCCGGTATTAGCGAGTACCTGAAATTCGTGAGTCCTATTTGTGGTAAAAACTCCACCAGAAGCTTCGGTTATCCTAAAATCAAATCCCAACCTTGTAAAGATTTTAGAATATGCACGCTTTGCCTTCTCATAAAAATCCATCAAATCATCTTCAGAGACGTGAGCCGAGTAAAGGTCTTTCATCATAAATTCTCTGGCCCTTAAAATACCGGATCTTGCCCTTGGTTCATTCCTGAATTTTGTCGAAAAATGATAGACATAAAGAGGAAGGTCTACGTAGCTTTTTATGTTTTTACGAAGTAAATCCATTACAATTTCTTCGTGGGTAAAGGATAGTGCAAACTCCCTACCCCTAATATCTTTGAATTGATACATTATTTCCTGGGCGCCGAGAGGATTGTCTTTTGAACTTCCCCAACGGCCAGTTTCCCCCCAAATCTCTCTAGGATGAAGAAGGGGCATAAGCATCTCCTGCCCGCCAATTGCATTCATTTCTTCTCGAATTATTTGGTTTATCTTGGTAACTACTCTCCAGCCGAGAGGTAAGAGTGTCCATGAACCCGCCATGAGCTGGTCAATAAATCCTGCCCTGACTAGAAGTTTATGATTAACGCTCTCCGCTTCTTTGGGAGCCTCTTTTCTTGTTTTTGGAAATATTTTGGACTGAAGCATAAGCAAATTATCTCAAAACCCCTTCGACAAAGCCAGTGAGAGACCCAGCTTTTATTAATCTTTGAATGTCTCTTGCCGTTATAGCTAAGAGCAAAAAAAGGAGGATAGCCATGCCAACTGTATGGAATGCTGCTTCGAGCCTTGGAGTAACTCTTTTGCCAATTAAGGATTCGATAATCACAAACACAACTCTTCCTCCATCAAGCGCCGGAAATGGCAAGATGTTAAGTATTGCAAGGTTGACAGAAAGAATTCCTACAAAGTGTATGAGAGCAAGCGTACCAACTTTACTAACCTCCGAGGTCAAAGCATATATTCCAACTGGGCCCGCAAGATCACTCGGGACTTCTCCCTTTGAAAGCCCGTTTAATACCATACCTATCCCTCCAACAACCTGCCTTCCCCAATAGATTGCGTCTTGGAAACCATAATAAGCCCCGTAAAAGGGCCTCTGCCAGAGGGGTGGATAATAAATTTCAATACTCGAGATGGCAACTCCTAAGGGGCCCTCACCTTCGGGCGGATTTTCTCTAGGAACTAGGGTAACTATCTTTCCGTCTCCGAGTTCAACTTGTGTTTTCTTACCTTTCTCAAGTTCTATCAAACTGATAAATTCCTCTGTCGTTTCTATCTCTTCTTCCCCAACTTTACTAATAATGTCTCCGACCAATAAGCCCGATGTTTGAGCTGGGCCGCCAGGCGCTACATCCACTATCTTCACATTTTTACTTTCTCTGGGAATTCCGGCTATGGAGTAAACTATGCCGAAGGCGACAGTTGCGAGCAAGAAATTCATTAGCACTCCAGCAAAAAGTATTCCGAGTCTTACCATCTTGCCCTTAAACAAAAAGGCTTTTGTAGGTTTTTTTATTCCTTGCTCAGAACTTTCTCCATGAAGCCTGACAAATCCACCAAAAGGGAAAAGATTAATTGAGTAGATGGTTTGGCCGATTTTCTTGCCGATTACTCTCGGTGGCAGTCCAAAACCAAATTCTTCAACCCATACGCCGGCGAGTCTCGCCACTATAAAATGTCCGAGTTCATGTACGAGAACTAGGACGGATAGAACCGCTAGAAAAACCAAAATTGACGACATTGTTGTAGCAAGTATTATGTAGCATGTAGTAAGGTTTAAGCAAATAGTTTTAGAAAATCTAGATTTGGAGTAACTCTTGTTTCTTCCTCTCTCCCATCTCTTCAATTTTTCCAATCATCTCATCGGTTAACCCCTGGAGGCGTTTTTCCTGACCAAACTTATCATCCTCCGTAATCTCTTTAGCCCCGAATTTCTTCTTAATCTCGTGCATCGCATCCCCCCGAATCTGCCTCATCATCACCCTTGCTCCCTCAAGCTTTGTCGAAAGAAGTTTGACATACTTTTGCCTATCCTCTGTAGTTAGAGGAGGGAATGAGATTCTTATTATTTCCCCGTCGATTGAGGGATTCATTCCAACATTTGCCACTAATATTCCTTTGCTAATTTCACCAATAATAGATTTATCCCAGGGGTCTACTACTAAAGTTTGGGAGTCTGGGGCTGAAATTGTCGCGAGTTCCTGAACCTTGAGTTTCTGCTGACCTCCGTAAACAGCTACCTCGAGTTTTTCTATCAAGGCGGGAGTTGCACGACCGGTTCTAATTGAGGCGACATCAGATTCCACAAGCGCAATAACTTGCTGCATCCGTGAACGAATAGCACCTTCGTCCATTATTTACCCAATTCTACACGATATATTCTACCTATGCGAACGTTTTCTCCGGTTTTGGCGATAACTTCCTTGACAAGGTCTCCTACTTTCTTATTTGGATCCCTTATGAATTCTTGCCCGATAAGGTCGTTAGCGTCTTTGGCCCCCATTGAGGCAACCTGAAGGGCTAAATCATGTGCAAGGTTTTTGAAAAGTTCATTCCTTGCCACAAAGTCCGTCTCGCAGAATAGTTCAACTACGCTCACTATTTTTCCGGAGTGGTGAACATAAGTCTCCACTAGTCCTTGCGAAGTTTCCCGACCTTGCTTTGTGGCTGCCCTCTCGAATCCCTCTTTTTGGAGTATCTCGAAAGCTTTTTTCTCGCCTCCCCCAACTTCCTCCAATACTTTTTTCACCCTTATGACGGGGGCCCCGGTCTCTACTTTTAATTTTCTAATTAAATCCAAAGATATTTTTCCCATACTACATTCTACTTGCTACTTTCTACCTTCTTGACCTTTTTCTTTCCAGCTAAAATCGCCTCTTTAACTAAATCTAGCACATACTCAACCGCTTTTGCTGCATCATCATTCATGGGAATTGGGTAATCAATCAGGGTTGGATCAGAATTCGAATCTACGATTCCAACTAATGTTACTCCCATTTTGGATGCTTCTTTGACCGCACCGATTTCTTTGTGAGTGTCCACCACAAAAAGCACGTCGGGCTTGCCGGTAAGCTCGGAAATTCCACCGAGAAATCTCTCCATCCTCTCCATGTCGCGCTCAATAAGAAGTCTCTCCTTTTTAGTAAATTTGGCATATTCTCCCTTTGCCATTTTCTCTTTCGACTCCTTAAGTCTGGCAATTGAACGCCTTATTTCTTCGAAATTAGTAAGAGTCCCACCGAGCCATCTTTCAGAAACATAAGGAATACCGCAGGCAAGCGCGATTTCTTTAACCTTGTCTTTAGCCTGTTTTTTAGTACCAACTAGAAGAACTACCTTGTTTTCTTTTACCGTTTGCGTAAGGAACTGGAGGGCTTCTTCCAAAGCCTCTTTGGTCTTAGTCAAGTCAAAAATGTGCACTCCCTCTTCCACCCCATAAAGATAAGGAGCCATCTTGGGATTCCAACGCCTGGCCTGGTGACCAAAATGGGCACCAGACTGCAAAAGCTCTTTTAGCGAAATGTTTATAGCCATTTTTTTAATTAGACATTAGGAATTAAGCTTTGCCTCCTTAAACCGCCATCGACCGGAAGAATCCAGGAAGCCTGGCCGATGTGTGTAAGCCAAAATTATAACTTAAGAATTAAGACTTTTCAATGCTACCTTGTTTATTTTGATATTTTCTTTTGCTGATTCGACCGCGGCTTTTGCCAGGTGAAGGGCGCTTTTAGCATCAGAAAATGCATTTTTGTTTCCGATTTTAGAAATTTCCTTTGCAAGTTCTGCGACGTCTTTTGACAATTTAACAGTTCTGCCTGGGATTTTTATGGCGTAAACAAGCGCTTCTCTAATCCTATTCTTATCTTTTGACTTATAGGCGGCCATAACCTGGTTAAATGCCAAAACGTCTTCATCAGCAAGCTCCAAAAGTTCGTTCTTTGCCTTTATCGCTTTATATCTTAATATCTCTATATCTTTTTGCTGTTTTTCATATCCCTTCTTCCCAATCGTCAAATTGGCAACCATTTCAACAAGCGATGCGGCCATTGCCCCAACCAATGCCGCGACTGCTCCTCCCCCCGGCGTCGGAGAAGAATTTCCCAACTCTTCAAGAAATTTATTTATTTTTTGATTTCCTATTTTCATTTAATCTACCCCTTATGTATGATATATCATCTTATCATACATTAGTCCTCTAGAATTTTATTTTATTCGTATAACCTCTTTTCGAGAAGCTGGTCTGGGTTAAACTTCTCTGCCATAAAGGTAGTTTTTATAGCACGAACAATCGCTTCAAGCGGAATCATGCCATAAATTTCTGAACTTTTTATGCCAACTTTGAGTTTCTTCGCTTCTTTTTCGATTGTACGATACGCTTGGTCGAAATTGGTTTTTTCAAAGTCAACCAAATTCATTGAAACCTGAGCGAATCCTCCAACTTCAAATCCCAGAGCCTTAACTCCCGAGAGTCCTCCGCTTTTCTCACGGATCTTTGATGCAATTTTTTTGGCAATTCCAACATCCTTAGTATCCAGATTTACATTATATGCAATTAAGTATTTTCTAGCTCCCACTACCATTGCTCCAGCTGTGGGGTGCATTTTTGACGGACCGTAATCTGGTTTTCTATCGGGATTTGTCCCTATTTCCTTACTTAAACCCTCGTATTCCCCTCGTCTAACGTCTGCCAAATTTACCCTATCGGATCTTTTTGCAGCTGCTTCATACAAATAAACCGGAATTTTGAGTTCTTTGGCAACTTTTTGAGCTAGTTTATTCGATAAAAGTACGCATTCATCGAGTGTTACACCCGAAACAGGAACAAAGGGAACAACGTCGGTCGCTCCGATTCTCGGATGCTCCCCTTTGTGTTGCCTCATATCAATAAATTCTGTTGCCGTTTTAATCATTTCGTACGCGGCCTTAAGTACAGGTTCGGGAGCTCCAACAATTGTAACTAACGAACGGTTATGAGATTTATCCCATTCCACGTCTAAAACCCTTACTCCAGAAATTTTCTTGGCGGAGTTTGCAATCTTCTTTATTACCGAAATTCTTCTACCTTCCGAAAAATTTGGCACACATTCGACCAATTTTTGCATATGGGGATATTATAGTTTAAAGCTTGCTTTTTACCAAAATTTCGGCTAGGACATTGGTAGCCCTTAGCCTTTTGCCATTATAATTTGGGTGGGGTGTTATTCCCAACTTTTCAGCCCCACGAATTATTGCCGTGTTTCCTTCCGGCCACTCTTCCTCTATCAAGTCGGTAAGTGGTGTTAATAAAACAAAGGGGTGGACACGCTGATCGTCATGGTTATATGTCCTCTTAAGGTCTTCATAGAACTCGACCATCGATGAAAAGAAGGCGTCAAAATCCCCAGTGTCTTGCAATATCCTAACAGCAGTATCGACCCAAAGGGAAATATTTTTACTTATCTCCACCGATTCTTTATTTCTGGCTTCATATTCAGGTATATTATTTTTTGTAATCTTTACTCGGGGACCTTTTCTTTCTGGAATTGGCTCGGTTACCTCGATACTTTTTCTCTGAAAATCCTTGGGTTGTCCAACACAACTTTTGTCCCTGTCGCAGCAAACCGGTTCATAATTGTCTCCTGCCTGGTAGGCGGTGTCACTAAAATCTGCAATTGATCCGTCTGGGGTTAGCCTCCTTGTACCTCTAGCCTGTTTATCGCAGTATTTACACCGTGTCGCAAGTTCTATTTCGTGCCAGTTGCCGTCGCCGAAAGATCTGGCAACCAGCTCATGGCTAAAAGTGAAAGGTTCCTCTTGGAAAGTGTAATCAATTCCGTCGCAAATTACATTAAACCCTCGGCTTCTTAGATCTTCGATTACTCCGATTGCCTCTTCGGAGCTGCTTTCGGTATAGAACATCACTTCGTCAATGAAAATAAGCGGGTGTTCCCTAGGTGTCATACCCCTTTGGTCTATCTCGGTTAAAATGTCTCTTAAGCGATTACTTTGAGTCGTAAATGCGGGAATTTTTCTTCCGTCCCTGTCTATCATGTTATAGATATGTTCTTCTCCGTAGCGAAGAGCGGCTGCGGGTTGAAAAGAAACCACCTTTTCGCGTCCAACCATCTCTGCCACAAAATTGAGTGTTGAGGTTTTCCCCGTAAACATACTGGGGCTATGCACTATTACAACTTGGGGTTCATGAGACGTTGCAAAAATCTTAACAATATCGGCAGCTACTTTATTCGGATCTTTTAGAAGAAGTTCTTTTAGAAGCCCCAACTGTTCTCTTATTTTATAAACCGCCGCATACCTTAAGCTGGGCTCTTTATAAACCTCCACAGGGTCTATTTCCAAAACATGCACTTGAATTCCAAATTCTTCCCGAATTATAGCAGCAGCGTCTTTAGTGGCTTGAATACAGATGTCCAAATCTTCTTGACTAATTCCCTCTTCCATTTTCCTCTCCTCGGGATTATCTTTTATCCTTTCCCAAAGACCTTCCATAAGCCTCTCGCCGGAATTGGGAACAAGAAGAATAAGCAGGTCAGGTTTTGTAATCAAAGGTTTTAATAGTCTTACAACGTCCATATAGGCCTTGTGCTCCTCTTCTGTTACAATTCCCGCCCTTCTCCTCCATTCCATAAAAACGTGGATATCCGATAGAACGCTTGTATCTCTTACCCACCTGCCCTCATAAAATTTGCCTCGAAGCCCAACTAAAATGTTGTCAAGCAAAAATTTAACTTGCGTTCGAAGCATATAACCAGGATCCTTGTATGCTTTATCCAAAAATGGATTTCCGGAAGGATCAAATCTTTCCTCTTCAACTTTGGCACCAATTTCGTCAGCTAAAAATCTAGCCAAGGTCGACTTTGCAGACGCTATTGGGCCACCCATTTCCATAGAAAGCTCTTGCAACCCTTTTCCAGAAACGAAGGGTCGCAACTCCGGTAAATGTGCCTCCTGAGGAATATCGTTTTTCAAAGACCAAAGTCCATAAATAGTGCGTAGAAGTTGTCCCTCTTGTATCGGTAATTCTGTAATGTCTTTTTCCAAATACTTTGTTATTATTGTGTTGATTTGATCCAACCTATCCTTATTTGACGTAGGAAGACCTGCTTCGACATCCGAAAGAACAGACACAAAACTACTAAATCGTTTTAAAAAAAACTCTCTTGAAGATAACTGTTCTCTGTCCTCTATCCTACTCGGACCAACATCCGGAGTAGCCATCTTAATATGTCCAATTAAAATCCCTGGAAGGCCTATCTTGGGAATACAATCTTCTCCCCAGATGTTCAGCAAATAAAGGGTGCACTTTCTTAATTTCGTCGTAAAAAGCCCAGGCAAGCCGCCGAATGAAAGGGTGGGCTGTAGGTCCGGTTCTTAAACTAATGAGATGAAATGCTTCCCTTGGATTCATCTTCACAATCGCCGGTCGATAGTGAAGTCTGGTGACACAATAATGAGCCGCTAGAGGGTCTATCTTCTTTACTGCTAAATAAAGCTCCCCTACATCGTCCATCACAGCTTTGACTGCATCGACAGATCCGCGGTATTGAAAGTCCTGCGACTCATCCATTTCTTCTGCTAGTGGAGGATTCATAAAACCATAAGTGACGCTTAAATCTTTTGTATCATAAGTCTCAATTCTATGTCTCTTCCATTCCCTCCAATCGCCATATGTCATTCCAGAAACTTCAATCTGGTAATCTCCAGCAAACTCTAGCATTCTAATTGGTGCATCGTGCTTGCCAAGATTTCCCAGAACGTGTTCAAATATTTGTCGTTTCCTAGATTCATCCAAGCCTTTTACCTGCAAGAGAAGTTGTTCAAGTGTCTGGCCCGGGGACTTTGCATATAAGGCGGCTGCAATAAATTTGTCTTCTGCGTCAGGATCATGTCCAACTAACCTTACTAATTGTCCTTTTTCTGTTATCTCGGGATACCCCGTATCTTCCCTACGGTTTCTTGCCAAAAATTCTATTGCCTCCCTTGTTAAAACCAAATAATCGTTTCTATTTGCATACTTAACCAATGTCGGGGCAACGTTAAGACACTCTTGCTTAAATCTAGCCCCCAATCTTTGTACCTCTGGGTATGGGGAGGACAACATTTTTCTGACTATGTGCTCTGCTTCTCTCGCGTTTGTTGTTACTCCTATACTTGTCAACCGCGAAGCGGGCATTAAATTTTTAAACTGATCCGAAACGGTCTTTACGCCTTTGGCGCCGTCAGCCCTTCTTTCTGGTTGCTTTTTTCTTCCATCTTCTGATCTAATATAGGAAAGCCCCAATTCCATTAATCTGTCGTTTAAGCTAAAAAGTCTCTCATGAACCGTATTCCACATTCTCAATAGATCTGGGTGCGCCGCAACCGATTCTGGCGTATAACGTCCAACATTTTGTCTACCTTTAAATCTTGCCGAAAATTCCGTATAAGAAGCTAGTCTATTATTGGTTACCTCGTCTCCCGCCAAAGAAGAAACATTTTCAACCGCCATATGAAGCATTGCATGCTCTGCTACCGATGCGTGTCCATACCCTTCTATACTTACCACCCACTTCTGATGAAATTGAGAGGCCCCCTCTTCATCAACAGTTTTTGCAATTTCCAAGAATCCCCCAGGATTTCTTGAAACCTTTGCCAAAACTACCGCTATTTCCTCCTCGGTAAGAAGACCCACATTTCCAAAATCGGAAGTCTCCCCCTGGGTAGGTATGACGCCAGATTCTCTTAAATGTTGCTTGACAGATGGGGTAAAACCCAAGGGATAAACCTTCATTTCTGGGGCCTCAAATGTTGTTTCTGGGAATCCTCTTTGCTCTGGTGATAAATCAACGCTCATTTTGTCAAATTTGTTCTTCTCTACCGGAGGTAGTTACTCTTCCCCCCTGCCATTGCCCCCTATAAGCGGCCCCGCCTCCTTGGACATAATCAAACTGCACGTGTGCAATTCTTGCACCTAGCTCAAAAGTAAAATCAACTGGTCCCTCATTTTTAAGTCCAAATGTAAGCTCCCCAACATAGCCAGGTTGAATTGGTGAACAAATAAGGTTTACGCCAGAGCGAAAAACTGTAGTTCGTGAGGAGGTATAACCTACAATATCTGGCGGTAACTTGAAGGATTCCATGGTCATCATAAGGACGTACTCTCCCGGCCTTAAAGTGTAAGACGCCCTTTTTCGAGGATTATATTTTGCAACAAGTTTGGCCTTTGGGGTTTGTCTATCTTTTATTCCTAAAAATGCTTCCCCGAAAATTTCATAGACTCTACCTACTCGAAGGTCAAAACCTGCCCCCTCGGGATTTCTTAATTCCCTTTGGTCGAGTTTTGAAACAAGCTTTCTTTTTCTCACCAACTCCAAAAGTGTTTCTGGTCCTATCGGCATATCTTACCTATGGTCAGTATGTATAAGGCTTAGAATCGCCCCTTTTGAATATCTATCGCTGTTATCCAGTGGCCGCTCTACCGGGGAGGAGAGCCTTTCGAATGAAAAGGCGCAAATCGGCCACCCTTCATATATAATCACGTCTGTATTGGAATTATTCTTAAGCTCCAAAACCGGCACTGCCGCCCACCCCGGGTCGAACCTTCCAGCGGTTAAATGGACCACAATTCCGAGTCTTGCAAGGCTACTTTTTCCTTCTAGTCTGCCGACAATGTCCGCAGGGAGTGTTAGTTTCTCTTGGGTTCTGGCGATAATAAACTGACCAGGTTTAAGAATATGGGGGCCTCCTTCCGGAATATTAACAACATCATAGTCCTCTTCTTTTATTCCCTTTCTTACATCAATGTAGCTATAGGGATTTTCTTTGGGAATAAGGATGAGTCCGTCCAAGTGAAAGTCTAAAGTGACAGGGCCTAGTTTTTCTTCCCAACGATCGTCCAGTCCTTTGATTTTAATAACGCCATGCTTGATATACTGTTTGAGTGCCCAATCGGGAAGAGTTCCGTAAACGTCTTGAATGGGAGGAAATTTCCTTCGTCTTGCCATCGGCAAATGTTTATCAATTAATAAGCAGGGTGTCAATTACTAATTTAGTATTTTTACAACCCACGACATGCCTTTACAATTAGTCTTTTGGGTTTTAAAATCTCAGGCGAAATGAAACCTTTAGAATTTGGTCCTCCAACCAACTTCCAGATGGCCATTTATCGCCTTCCTGACAGATCCCATCCTTTGTATCTAACAGACGAGGTTTTCGAACACCTAGTCCACTTCAAGGAAGCACTAAAAAGACAAGAAAGATTATTTCGGCAAAATCCTGAATCCTTTTTGAAATTGTCTTTGGAAGCGAGATTGGTCCCCTTTTCTTCCGAAGACTTAACGTTCCTCGAAGGAATTTCATTAAGAAGGGACTTTCCGCCAATTCTTGTTATGGACCACGAAACTTTGGGGTTCGCTGTTGGCCGTGACCACACCTGGGATGTTATTTTCGAAACGGGTGACGAAGCTTATGGATGGTGGGAAATCTACCATATGTCGCCTGATCCCCAAATACCAGACTACAACCTTGTTTGTATCAAGTACGCTAAGGGCCGTGCCTCCCACAGTTTTCCACCCAAGCACGAGCTAATCAAGCCCGAGGATTGGGAGATAGAGGCGGGATTTGTCAGCAACACGGAACTTATGAAACTTCTCTGGGAATTAAGAAGAGAGGATTTGATTACTCCTTCTTAACGGCTTCCGGTTTTCTCCATGAAGCCCACTTACATTTGGGGTAGATGGAGCAACCGAAGAATCTTTTACCCTTTCCGGTTTTTTTAACAATAACCTCCCCTTTTCCACACTTCGGGCATTTCATTCCTATTTTTTCAACATATTTCTCTGTAAATTTACAGTCGGGAAATCGCGAGCAAGAAATAAATTTTCCGAATCTTCCGATTCTCACGACGAGCTCCCCTTTTTTACACTCTGGACACGCCTTGCCCAACTTTTCAACTTCAATTTTTACTCTTTTTGCATTCTCAACCGAAGCGAGTTTCCCCGCGAATGGATCCCAGAACTTCTTTATACTATCCTGCCAAGACACTTTTCCATCGGCCACTTTATCAAGATCGGCTTCCATCTCGGCGGTAAATGCATAATCAAATACTTGCGGGAAATTCGGAATCAAAAAGTCATTCACAGCGACCCCAACTGGTGTCGGAAAAAACTTCCCCTCTTTCTTCTCTACATAATTTCTTATCTGAATTGTCGAAATGATCGGAGCATAGGTCGAAGGTCTTCCAATTCCTAACTTCTCCAAAGTCTTTATAAGCGAGGCTTCGTTAAATCTTGCAGGGGCTTCGGTGAATTTCTGTGCGGAGTCAACTTTAATTAAAGTCAAGCTTTCTTTAGCCTTAACCTCAGGTAAGACAACTTCTTCCTCACCATTTTTTTTGGCAGGAATAACCTTACGCCAACCGTCAAATTTTATGACCTGTCCGGAGGCTCTAAGAAGATAACTTTCCCCATTTGTTGCCAAAACATCGATTGTCGTTTCATCATAGAGACTTGCCATCATCTGACTCGCCACAAATCTTCGCCAAATAAGCTCGTATAGAATTGAAGCGTCATTGCCGTATTTTTTGCTTTTAATAGCCTCGCTCGCAAGTTCAAGGTTAGTCGGACGAATCCCTTCGTGGGCTTCCTGAGCGACTTTGGAGGTAACCTTATAAAATCTGGGAGTCGGGGGTAAATAATTTTTGCCATATTTTACCTGAATAAAGCTTCTAACCCTTTCTATCGCCGTTTTGGCAATAAATGTCGAGTCGGTTCTGTGATAAGTGATATAACCCCTCTCATAAAGTCTTTGGGCAATAGACATGGTTCTTTTAGCCGACCAGCCAAAAATTCTCGCGGCTGCCTGAGCAAGAGTCGAAGTGGTAAAAGGAGGGAATGGATTTTTTCTGACTTCGCGCCTTTTGACGTCCAAAACAGCGTAACGAGATTTCTTTAAACTGGCTACTATATTCCCCGCTTCTTTTCCATTCTTAACTTCAATCTTTTTGTCTTCGGTCCCGATAAAATTCACTATAAACACTTGACCGCTTTTGCCTTTTAATTCGCACCAAATATTCCAACATTCCTCTGGCTTAAACTTCTCAATTTCGCGCTCCCGCTCGACAATTATTTTTACAGCAACAGTCTGAACGCGACCGGCCGAAAGGCCGCGCCTTACCTTTTTCCAAAGAAGGGGCGAGAGTTTATAGCCTACGAGGCGGTCTAGCACTCTTCTTGCAATTTGGGCGTCGACCAAATTTCTGTCAACCGCCCTTGGGTGCGTGATAGCATCGACAACCGCCTCTTTGGTAATTTCGTGGAAGACAATCCGGGTTTCCTTACCAACAAGCATTTCGGAAACGTGCGAAGCTATGGCTTCTCCCTCGCGGTCCGGGTCTGTCGCCAAATATATCTTATCGGCTTTTTTAGCCAGTTTTTTTATTTCCAAAACCGCCGCTTTTTTCTTTTCAACATCTTGATATTGGGGAGAAAAATTATTCTCAATATCCACCCCTAATATATTCTTGGGTAGGTCCTTAATATGTCCCATGGTCGCCGCCACAGAATAAGCCTTCCCCAAAAAACGGGTCAACGTTCTAGCCTTGGTAGGTGATTCAACAATGATTAGATTCATAGTATTATTAATTTCCAGTTTCCAAATTCCGATTTCCAGTTAGTTATCAATATTAATAAATTTGAAATTTGAGAATTTGAAATTATTTGGAAATTGGTAATTGGCATTTGGAAATTATATCTTTTTATATACTCCTCCCCCCAAATTCTTTACCAATCCTTTTAACTCCATAATAGTTAGTCTAGCAGAAACACTCCCCGCATCTAAAGAAGATATTCTAACAATGTCGTCAAGGTACTTTGGTTCTAGCTCCAATATTTTTAATAGATTTTCCTCCTCTTCGCCGCTTGGGAGTATCGAATTCATTCTTCTTGTATCAACTCTTACTTCCAACCCGAGTTCTTCTAAAATATCATTAGAGGAAGTTGCCAATTTGGCCCCGTTTTTGAGTAAGAAAATAGGGGCAGCTGTGTTTGGGGAAGTAATTTGTCCCGGCACTGCAAAAACGGTTCTACCTTGCTCTGCCGCCGCCGAGGCGGTCAGAAGTGTTCCGCTTTTTTGGGTACCCTCAACAACCACTACCGCTTTTGAAAGTCCGGAAATTATTCTATTTCTTGCTGCAAAGTTAAGTTTCAAAGCCGGATAATTAAGCGGGTATTCTGAAATTAGGGTGCCTCCATTTTTAACGATTCTCTCTGCAAGACCCGTATTTTCCGGGGGGTAGAGCCTATCGAGCCCACAACCCAAAACCGCTACGGTATTTCCCTTTACGGAAAGCGCGGCCTCGTGGGCCGCAGTGTCTACGCCCCTAGCTAGCCCAGAAATTATTGTTATCCCAAACGTGGCAAGTTCTCCAGCAAACTTCCAAGCAACTTCCCTCCCATAAGAGGTCATTTTTCTTGCACCCACTATGGCAACCCCCGGTTCCATATTATCCATTCTCCCTTTGAAATATAAAAGGATTGGGGCTGAGTCAATTTCCTTTAACACCCGGGGGTAATTTCGTTCCCATATACTAACTACCCCGATAGAATTTTTCTTTAAACTCTTTTGGTATTTTGTTAGATCAAAACTTTTCCTATGAGCTAAAAACCCTGTCAGTTTTTCCTCCCCCAGTCCGAGCTTCCTAAGAATCTGCACTTTCGCATTCCAAACTTTTCTTGCGGTTCCGAAAAAAGAAATTAAAAGATTAATCCTTGCAGGGCCGAAGGGAACGAAGCTGGATATGGAAATGAGTGCCTCTTTTTCTGTCATACTCTATCCTCCCTTACCATACCAGAAGTCGAATATGGATCTTGCCACTGGCCCTGCAACTCTCGACCCTTCACCTCCACCCTCAACTAAAACTGTCATAATAATCTCCGGAAACTCTTGGGGAGAATAAACGCTAAACCATGCATGGGTTTTGCCGTCGACATTTGTTTCTGCTGTTCCAGTTTTACAAGCAACCGCAGGCGTAAAATCGAAAAATGTAAATCCTGTCCCCCCGGCGCTACAAGCCTCACCCATTCCCTCCCTAACTAATTCTAAATTTTCTTTCTTAATCCCTAAATCTTTGCACTCTTTACCTCCTACAATTTTTGGCCGACAAAGCTTTCCGGTTGCAACTGCCGAAATAGCTCTATTTACTTCAATGGGGGTGAGTGCGAGATCCCCCTGACCGATCGAGACGTGGTAAGTATTTCCCAAAAACCAGCGCTCCCCTTTAACCCTCTCTTTCCACTCCGGGGTGGGTACGAGCCCCGCTATCTCGCCGGGCAGGTCAATATTCGTCTTTTGCCCCAGACCAAAAGTCTCGGCCCAGGAAGCTAAAGTCTCAATCCCAAGAAATTCTCCGAGCTTATAGAAAAAAGTATCTGTAGAGCGAGCTATCGCGCGAGTAACCCCGATTCTTCCCTCGGTTTTGCCGTATTGACTAAAATACCAGTTTGTGTAAGAAAATGTTCCGATCGAGATTATCCCAGGGTCATCAAAGATATAATCTTTATCAATTTCACCTTCCTCAAGTGCCGCGACGGCTACTATCGGTTTAAAGACACTCCCAGGATGATACATTCCCCCTATCGCTCTATTAAAAAATGGCAAATTGGAATCGGTTAAGTACACTTCGACCTCGGCACTTTTATCTTTCTTGATAAGCGAGTTGGGGTCGAAAGACGGATAAGAAAAAAGTGCCAGTATACTCCCATTCGCATCGGAAGCAATCACCGCTCCCTTCTTCCCGTTCATTTCATCGGCAATTTTCACCTGAAGCTTAATATCAATCGACGTTTTTAGGTCTTCCCCAGGGATTGGATCTTTCTTCCCTAATGTTCTTATTTTTTTTCCTCTCGTGTCGACCTCTACCAACTCCTCACCGTTTATACCTGCCAATGTGCACTCATAAATCTCTTCAAGTCCCGCTCGACCAACTAAAGCTCCCAGCTTCCTTGCACCTTTTTCAGGACACTCGGCAATTACTTTCCCCAACTCTTCCTCATTAACTTCGCCCAGATATCCGCTAACGTGGGCAAATTTCCATCCATATCTGTATTCCCTCTCCCACTCCTCAACTATTTCTTCTTGGGGGGCGCCGAGAGTGTCGTCAAGCTTTTTGTATCCTTTCTCTTGGTCAAAAATAACCCTTTTTTTAACTGCTTTATTTCCGACGATAATTTCGC
This sequence comes from Candidatus Woesebacteria bacterium RBG_16_42_24, assembly GCA_001792115.1. GTDB lineage: Bacteria > Patescibacteriota > Microgenomatia > UBA8517 > UBA8517 > RBG-16-42-24. The sequence continues at coordinate 83,982 of MGFX01000006.1, read as the reverse complement.
CACCTCGAGCTATAATATTTCCCCGAGGAGCGCTGATTGGAATCCTCCTTATTCTGTTTCCTTCAGAAAGGCTTCGATAATAACCACCTTTAATTATTTCAAGTTCTAATAGCCTCCCTGCTAGAACCAGAAATCCTAAAATTAAAAGCCCCCTCATAAACCAGAAAAGCCAACTTTGGGTCTTTAGAGAAATAAGGGTTTCCATACTAGAAACTTCGACTGACTCGAATTTTTGCTAGAAGCCGGCGATCTTCCAAGAGCTTAGCGCAACCCCTTACTACACAAGTTAGTGGGTCAGGAGCAATCCAAACTGGCATTTTTGTTTCTTCGGCTACAATCTTGTCAATTCCTGGCAGTAAACTCCCTCCGCCCGCCATAACAATACCCTTTTCCATAATATCGGAAACGAGTTCCGGAGGTGTTTCCTCTAGGCTGTCGGAAACCGCGGAAATTATTTCCCGAAGGATAGGCGCTAGAGCCTCCCTTATTTCGCTACTGGCTAACTTCACGGACTTCGGAAGTCCGGTCTCAAGATCTCTTCCTCTTACTACTGCAAATTTCTCCTTCTCGGGAGGGACTCCTGAAGCGATCCCTATTTTTACTTCCTCAGCAGTAGGTTGACCCAAAAGAAGCGAGTATTTGAGGCGAACATAGCTTACTATCGCCTCGTCCATCTCGTCCCCCGCAATTCTTACAGACCGCCCCAGAACTATGCCCCCTAAAGATATGACCGCAATTTCGCTGGTTCCTCCACCAATATCAACGACGAAAATTCCTTCAGGTTCTTCAATAGGCAGGCCAGCGCCGATTGCGGCTGCCATCGGTTCCTCAATCAAGTGCGCCTCCCGGGCTCCAGCTGAAACTGCGGCCTCAGCTACCGCTCTTCTTTCTACCTCGGTTACCCCCGAAGGAATCCCAATAACTACCCTAGGTCTAGGGATTTTTGGCAACACGCCTCCTGACTCATGCACCTTTCTGATGTAATGGCCTAGCATCGCGGCCGTAGCATCAAAATCCGCAATGACTCCGTGCCTTAAAGGTCTAATTGTCTCAATTGTGGCAGGAGTCCTTCCCAGCATCTTTTTAGCCGAAGTTCCTATAGCTAGAATTTCCTTACTTTTTTTGTGCCTGGCGACAACCGAGGGTTCACGAATTACAATTCCCTTTCCCGAGACCCAAACCAGGGTATTTGCGGTCCCCAAATCAATCCCAATGTCATGAGAGAACAAACCTAATATTTTATTTACAAAAGGTAACGCCATGACAAAAAGTGCCCTTAAATTGTTCCACAAGTATAACGAGGCAGGTAGTCTTTGCAAAGGCCAAAATACCCTTTAAAAAAATGTCTATTGCGTGTAAATTGGGCATATGAAGAAAATCTTACAAAATGGAATCCCCACCCTTTTCAATCTCCTTTTTTTCTTTACGCCACTCATTTTTTTTCCCAAAACCTCTGAACTTTTTGAATTTAACAAAATTATATTTATCTATCTGATTACGGCTCTCGTAACCTTTTTCTGGCTGACAAGAATCATCTATGTCAGAAAAGTAATATTTCGTCGCACAATGTTGGACTTACCCCTTCTGATCTTTTTGGGTTCTCAATTTTTGAGTTTTTTGGTTTCTATCGATAGACACACTTCGCTTCTTGGCTATTACGGCAGATTTAACGGAGGGCTCGTATCCTTACTCGCCTATTGCCTACTTTATTGGGCGTTTGTATCAAACATGAATGCAAAGTCTACCCGCAAATCCCTTTACTTTCTTTTTGCAGGGGCTTTCTTAGTTTGCCTCTATGGCGTTTTACAGCATTTCGGGGTAGACAAAAATCTTTGGGTCCAAGACGTCCAAAATAGGGTCTTTTCAACTCTAGGTCAACCCAATTGGCTGGCTACATTTTTAATCGCCTTAATTCCCCTTACTTTGGCTTTTTCCCTAAAAACTAAACGGTTGGTTTGGTGGGGACTATCGATAATCTTCTTTATTGTCCTTCTTTATACCAAATCCCGTTCGGGCATACTTGGCTTTGCAATTTCTTTTTTAATCTTCTGGGTAGGACTAAAATTATTCGGAGAAAGAACCCCGAGGTCTCTTTTAAAAAAATTTCTACTTATTACTTCTTCCTTATTACTTATTTCTTTCATAATCGGTACCCCTTGGACTCCGAGCCTAGAAAATTTACTTACTAAAAGTCTCCCGAGTAGTAAGGAGGAGATAATCCCACCTGATCCCGGTGGAACAGAGTCCGGTGAAATCAGAAAAATCGTCTGGAATGGAGCCATCGAAATCTGGAAACATTATCCTTACTTTGGCAGTGGGGTTGAAACATTCGCCTATTCCTTCTATGAATTCCGGCCCAAAGAGCTAAATAAGGTTTCTGAGTGGGATTTTCTTTTCAACAAAGCCCACAATGAGTACCTCAATTATGCTGCGACCACGGGTACGGTAGGTTTATTAGCATATTTTACTCTTATTGTTTTCTCTGTTTTACTCATTTTTAAATCTCATAACCCATTAAAATATGCTCTTGGAGCAGGTTATGGCGGAATTTTGGTTGCCAATTTCTTCGGTTTCGCGACTACAACCACCTCGCTTTTATTCTTCTTTTTTCCGGCAATCGCCGTTGGGCTAGGGCAAGAAGGTGAAAAGGTAAAAGAGTATAAGAAACAAAATGTTTCGGCATTTCAAATGGTCGGCCTTACTATCATTTCCCTTTTCGCCATTTCACTCTTTTACTCTATCTCCAAATACTGGTACGCTGATTTTCTTTTCGCTAAAGGGAAAATGTTGGGCGACGAAAAAAATTTCTCGGAGGCAAAGGGGGCAATGACACAGGCTATTTCTCTCTCGCCCAAAGAGGCTATTTACCTAAATGAGCTTGCCCAGCTGATATCATTCGAAGCTCTTGCCTTAAACGAAGAGGGTAATAAAAACGAAGCTAAAAAACTCTCCCAAGAGGCAATCAAATTCTCCCAAGATGCAGTTAAGCTTGCACCCAGAAACCTACTACTTGTAAGAGGGCTCACCAGTGTCTTGATTAGACTATCAATATTTGATCCAATCTATATGCACGATGCTAAAGATACTATGCTTCTCGAGGCAAAATATTCTCCGACCGATGCAAAACTTTATTACAACTTGGGTCTTGCCTACGCAAGAATTGGGCAAACAAGTGACGCAGTCCTCGCACTAGAAAAAACGGTTGAACTTAAGGATAATTACCGAGACGCGAGGTTTGCCCTAGCACTACTATATGTAAACACAGGTCGTAAGTTAGATGCCGAAAGAGAACTGCGATACATCCTTGAGCAGATAGACCCCGACGATGCACTTACACAGCAAGAGCTTCACGAAATTACAGAAAAATAGGTTTGGGTGATATTATATCTGATATGGTCAGAAAAATATTAGAAGCCAAAGACCCCTTTTTAAGACAAGTTGCAAAACCCGTAGGCGCGATAGACAAAAAGATTAAGGATGTGGTGAAAGACCTCAAAGATACACTTAATGTTCAAAAAGACCCCGAAGGAGTGGGTTTGGCCGCGCCCCAAATCGGTAAAAGCCTAAGAATCTTTTATATAAGCCATAAGGAAGCTTCAGAAATTTTTATTAACCCCGAAATTACCTCCCGGGGGCCAATAAGGAAATCTCCGGAGAAAGGGAAAATAATGGAAGGGTGTCTTTCCCTACCCAACTACTATGGTCCCCTCGAAAGGTCGGGAAGTGTTACGGTTAACTACCGAAGCGAGGAAGGAGCCCAAAAAACTAAAACCATTAAAGGATTTCTGGCCCAAATCATTCAGCACGAAGTTGACCATCTAAACGGTGTGCTTTTTGTAGATAGGCTTCTTGAACAAAAGAAGAAGCTATATAAACTTGCAAGTGACGACGAGTGGGAAGAAGTTGATATATGAAAATCGTTTTCTTTGGAACCCCGGATTACGTTCTTCTTGTTTTAAATTTGCTGCACAAAACCTTCAAGGACCGTTCAATGGAATCTGGAATTATTACCGTAGTAACCCAAAAACCAAAGCCCGTTGGCAGGGATCAAAAACTAACTTACTCGCCCGTTGATACCTGGGCATATAAAAAAGATATTCCGGTTATTTATGGCCCCGAAAAAGTTCCTCCAGCGGATCTGGGAATTTTAGCAGCCTATGGGGAAATCGTTCCAGAATCTGCAATTAGAAATTTGAAATTTGGCATTTTAAATATCCATCCTTCCCTTCTTCCTAAATATCGTGGTGCCTCCCCGATTCAGGCAGCAATTGCAATGGGCGAGGCAAAAACCGGCGTTTCGATAATCAAGATTGACGAGCTAATGGACCACGGTCTAGTTGTTTCTCAATTCAGCGAAGACATATTAGCTTCCGACACCTTGGAAACTTTAAGAAAAAGGCTCTTTGAAAGGTCGGCCGAAGTTGTTGTCGCTTTAATCCCCGCCTTTACTCAAGGGAAAGTCAAACTTCGCGAACAAAATCACGACGAGGCGACCTATACTACCTTGGTTAAAAAAGGTCACGGTTTCATCCCTGCTGAATACCTTGCCGCATGCTTGCAGGGACGGTCCTTGAAAGCTACTTGGAAAATTCCTTTCATCAAAGACTATTCCCTACACCCCACCCCCTATACCCTAGATTGTTTTATTCGCGCTATGGACCCCTGGCCCGGGGCGTGGACCCTCCTTCGCCTTTCGGCTTCGGAAGGGCAAGCCAAAAGACTAAAAATCCTAAAAGCACACGCCGAATCCCTATCCCCTAAACGCTATACGCTAATCCTTGACGAAGTCCAGCTCGAGGGAAAAAACCCTGTTTCTTGGGAAGAATTTAAGAGAGGTTATCCTATTGCCGCGCTTGTGTAGGAAGGAATTTTACCATCCTTCTTAAATCTTTTGAGGCACCTTGTACATAGCTTCATCGAAACTTTCTTTCCAGAAACTAGCACAGAAACTTTTTGCAGGTTGGGCTTAAAAAGCCTCATTGTTTTCTGGGCGCGCTTCCTCCACCTTTTACCCGCAACACCCCTGCCGTGCCTCTGGCTACGGCCGACTACAATAGATTTCCCGCAATTGTCACAGATGTAGCTCATAAAATTCAGTAATCCGGTATCCCAGTATTCCGGTTTGTCGGTTCACCAGTTTTCCAGTTTACCGGTTTACTGGTCTGACTGGAGTACTGGAATACTGGTTGACCGAACATTATACTATGAATACTTTTTACTGACAATGATTACCATTGCTTTCTGGATTCTGGCTTTTGTCGTTGCTATCACAATTCACGAAGCCGCCCACGCTTTTGTTGCGGATAGGCTCGGAGACCCCACACCTAGGCTCGAAGGAAGGCTTTCTCTAAACCCCATTGTACATTATGACCCAATAGGAACCACGCTACTTTTTATACTGGTTCTCTTGCGAGCCTTAGGGTTTCCTGTTATCCCCTTCGGCTGGGCAAAACCAGTGCGCTTTGATCCGTATAATCTGGCAAATCCCAGACGAGACTCGGCTCTCATTTCTTTAGCTGGACCTTCCTCCAACCTTATTTTAGCCGTGTTAATCTCTCTAATTTTTAGGCTAACCTACTCCCCTTTCTCTCCAGCTTCATTCTTCTATGGCCTGGCCCTCCCTTTTATCGTTATCAATGTTGCTCTAGCCATTTTCAACCTTATCCCCATTCATCCTCTGGATGGAGGAAAAATATTGGTCGGACTTCTGCCACCCAAGGAAGCCAGAGAGACCGATCTCTTCCTTTCTCGCTACGGAATGATAATTCTCTTTTTCATCATATTTCCTACTTTTGGAGGAGCATCTTTGGTATCAATAGTAATCTCTCCCATTATCAATTTTCTTTTAAATTTACTTACTCCAGCCTCATCGATAATTTAGAGACTTTCCGCCCTTGACCCCATTTGTTACAATATAAGTGACCCTGCTAAGGGGTACCGAGGCAAAACTATCCTGACCACGTTTTCAATCGGGAGGGCGGAGTCCCTGCACCGTAATGGTACGGGGCAGCTCACCCACCTGGAAGTTTTCCAGGACAGTTTTGCCCGATCCTGAAGCAGGGTCAAAATGCTACTCGGTATTTCTTTTCAAAAAAATACCGGGAAAGAAAACTTAAAATAAATCCCTTGGAGCTTCGGAGAAGCCTCATTTTCTGCTATGACATCCTCCCACACTGAAAGTGTGGGGTCTCCCTTAAGGGAGGATGACATATCAGCGTTCAATTCATCCTCCAAATAATATTTGGGGGTCTTCTTGAATGCTGTTATAATTCATCTGTCAAGCCGACGTAGCTCAGCGGTAGAGCAACGCTTTTGTAAAGCGAAGGTCAGTGGTTCAATCCCACTCGTCGGCTCCCGGAGAGAAACCGGAGGGCTGGGATGGCGCCTGCCTGCCGGCAGGCAGGGAGCGGACCCAGAAAATTCGCCTCCGGCGAAAACGGGGCAAGCAATCGCATAAAAAATTAGCTAAGCCAAGGTGGCGGAGTGGGCAATCGCATCAGACTGTAAATCTGACGCCCGAAAGGGCTACCCAGGTTCGAATCCTGGCCTTGGCACACCAGAGTGCTTGTCCCGTAAAAGCGAAGCTTTATACGGGATAAATCTGACGCTCGAAAGAGCTACCTAGGTTCGAATCCTAGTCCCAGCACCAATCCGAGGTGGCTCAGTGGTAATCAAATTAGCCACTGGCACCTGGCTCATTAGACTCGCCGAGGTGGCTCAAGTAGCCCGCACATTGCCTGGGTAGCTCAGTTGGCAGAGCGCGTTCTTGGTAAGAACGAGGTCTCGGGTCCGATCCCCGATCCAGGCTCCGGATGCACTATCTTTATATCCTAAGAAGTCAAAAAGACCATAACCTCTATATAGGAACCACCGACAACCTTAAGAGACGACTTAGACAGCATAACAATGGTCAATCGAAATCAACAAAAGCCAGGATACCGTTTATATTGATCTATAAAGAAACATATAGTTCTAAAATCGAAGCCTTAAAGCGTGAGTGGTACTTCAAAAATACCGGAGAAGGAAACATGTTGATGCGGAAGCTAATTGATAGCTAGGTCGTGGGGGCCGAAGTCCTGCCTTCGGCATCCGATTCCCACCCTCGGCTCCATCTTGTTGGATCTAGCCTCTTCGTGTAGAATATCCAGCGTATGGCAAAAAAAGGAGCCAGGGAAATTGTTGCTATGATTTGTTCCGTCTGTAAATCACAAAACTACGTGACCACGCGGAATAAACTCAATATTGAAGGAAAACTTGAGCTAAAAAAACATTGCTCAAACTGTAGAAAATATCAACTCCACAAAGAATCTACCAACCTCAAATAGAGGTAGTACCTTACGGTAGCTATTAATGATTGACTTCGCCTGTTGATGATATATCATCTTATCATACATGACACACGTTTCCCGGAAGAAACTGGCCCCACATACCGAAAAAGTACTTCAAGAGTTTATTAAAGCTGCATTTTATAAATTGGATGGTTCCGAAACATTTAAAATTCTCAACACTCTCCTATCTGAAACTGAAATTGCGATGCTTAAAAAGAGGGCAGGAATAATTCTTCTACTGGAACTTGGCTATAGCCCAGAAGAAGTCGCGGGTACAATAAAAACCACTAGACAGACAATCTCACGGTTTAGATTACAAACTAAATTGGTCCCAGAGGGAGACAAAAATTTGCTTATGAGAAAATTGAAGTTAACCTTCGCAAAGGAATTAACAAAAGATTTCTTGAAGAACTTAGACCTTTCAAAAAGAAGCCTGCTCAAGAAAATAACTCCCTTTTGATTCAACCCGACCCAACACAGCCTGGTGTATGATATATCATCTTATCATACATGAGCACACGGGTATGGTTTGAGGTTCTATCTAATTTGAAGTAAAATAGGCTGTTATTCGATTTAGGGGTGTCGGTCAGTGGTAGGCCGGAGGTCTCCCCTCCTTCACTAAAGTTACGGAGGGCAAGCAAAAACCGCTGATTTTTTAGGGCTGTGATGAAATGGTATCATGGCGGTCTCCAAAACCGCTCTTCCAGGTTCAAATCCTGGCAGCCCTGCAAAATAGCTTCAAATATGTCCAAATATCAAATGGTAAACAATAATCCGATGTTCGCCCAAAATAGTTGACTTTAGGTGTAAATACATTAAACTGATCTTCAAATGGGAAAAGAAAACATTCTGTCTCCCCAAAAAGCTCCAATTAAAACAATTTGTGAGTTTAGGGTTGGGCCAAAGATAATAAGACTTAAAACTGTTAAGGGAGCTCTACCCCTATTTTATGAAGATGATGACGGTGTATTAAAAACTTCTGCGGGGATAGGGCCAAACCAACGAACTCGGTTTATGTTGGATATAGATGCGAGAACTCCCCAACCATCCATTAGCTCCACTTAATAGGCAGTACCAGAACTATTAAAAAATAAACGCTGTTCCGTGTTAATAAACTCTTGAATTTTATCAGTCTCAATCGAGTCTATCTCGTGCCAAACTGTTCGAAGTCGGGCCACTAGCCCCTGCAAAAAAACAATACTTTACTAGGGTTAAATTTACAAATTTTATGGAGTAATTACGGCGAGGCTTACGTCGTCGAACCATGCATAACCTGTTTTTCCAAACTTAACAAAATAGGTAAATCCTTCTACTGGTTTGGGGGCAATGTAAGATTTCTGGACCTTTTGAAAATCATGAGTTCCGTTGTCAAAATCTGCGTGCAAACCATATTCTGTTGATCCATCTGTGTAGTGAATCCAGGCTTGCACCCAGAAGGAGCCTTCTGCAACGCTAGTACTATCAGCAACATCTTTGCCTCTGCCCCACCCTGAAACTGTTACCGTGCTTCCAGGAGGTGCTGAATATGTAACATATTGTTTGATGGCATTATAATGCTTTCCATCCACATAATAAGAGCATTTTCCGGAAACTGAAACACCGCAGTCAACTTTAACAAGTTTGTTGGGCTGGTCATAATGTTGAACCCAACCATCGGGAGTACGGGAATCAGCATCGGTATTATATTCAAATGAAGTATTTAACAATAATTCTCCTGCAGGTGGAGTTGGCAGTGGAACTGGTGTTGGAGCAACTTTTCCACCACCCCTGCCTCCTGAAGCGGCAAAAATATTTAATTTGTAAAGAGTAAAGAAAATTCCAATAGCAATAAATAACAATAGGAAGATTTTATTTTTTGAAGAAGCACCGACTAAATCTCTCTTTTTAGTCTTCCTTTTGGGCATTAACTAATTATTAGCAAGTTGTAATAATTTGTCAAGTGCACGCCTAAATTAGTATTTACTTATCTCGTAGTTTACGATTTCAATGTTTATCCCGATGTATCTAGCTATTTCACTCCGGGAGTGTCTACCCATAATGAGAGGAGTTTCTAACTCTAACATAATCCACTAGCCCCTGCAGGTGACATAATTAGTTCGTGGAACGACTCGAAAAGTTGGGATTGAAAAAGATTGCTCTCCTCCTAGACCCCTCTTGACATATTTTTTTTACTAGATTACTATTCGGCCAATGGAGCCGGAAGGTACACAAGAAGTTCAGATTCCAAGTGAAACTCCCCCATCCGCAAATGGCGGCGAATCGGGAGGAAAAAAGTGGCCATACGTTTTAATAGTTATTATTCTCTTTCTTCTGGTAGGAGGTGCTGCATATTTTCTCGGATTTAGAAATAGAGAAGGCGGAGAGCCAATTCCTACCCCTACACCTGAAGTTATTGCAACACCTACTCCGACAGAAGAGCCAGAAACGACCGGTTCTCCAACCCCAACAAAAAAACCTACGAGTACTCCAACGCCAACGCTTACTCCAACTCCGGCAATCCAAACAATGACTATTACGGGAACTGCAGCACTCGACGGTTGGCGCGCAAGTAATGGTGGAGGAAACACTACTTGGTATATACAAATTGGAAGAAATGCAACGCTCACAGAGCGAGGTTTTGTCAGTTTTGACATTTCAAGCATTCCATCCGGCAAAACAATTGACGAGGTAACTTTAAGGCTTTATCAGGGGCAACTTGAGGGAACCCCCTACGCCTCCGGGGGAAGTCTTATCGTTGACCACCTCGACTATGGAGATAGTCTAGGAAATGAAGATTTAAACGCTTCCGCCATCTCGTCTAATATCGGAACATTAACTTCCAACGCGAGCATCGAGTGGAAAGATTTAATCGTCACCAATCCTCTCAAGACAGACATCGCTGCGTCAAGAACTCGCTCCCAATATAGATTAAGATTTACGACAGAAGCAACTGGGGCTGACGCATGGGCAAGGTTTGAGTCGGGAGATAACTACTTAAGCACCGGGAATCGCCCCCAACTCGTAGTCAAATACCACTAAACTTCTACTCAGTTTGACCTTTTTCAAGAAGTTCTGCTACTTCCTGGTTAATCCAGGTCAAAGGTGAATCCCCATAAGAAGGTTCTCCCGGGGCCCATCTTCCTCCGCCCTCAAACGCAAGCCTGTGCATCTGTTCAAGTTTATTGGAAAGTTCCTCCCTACCTGCTCTTATACCTCTATAAAACTGTGTTCCCCGATATTGCTCAACTAGCTCATTAACCCCATCAGGGCCAAGCTTTTTTGCCAAATCTCTCGCTTCTAAGGGAAGGCTATCTGGAGATATTCCATATAAAGTTTCTAACCAGTGTAACTCTATCTGTTTATGTTGTTCGGTCATATTTTCGGGGTTCGTTTACTCTCCCGGTCTTTGAGGTTTTTGTCCCGTCGAACTCCATCTATCGGGGATACTAGTGGTTGAACCACTTGTGGGGTGTGCCCTCTTTCGAGCTCGGTCCAATGCGTCAGCCTGCTCTAAGTTTAAGCGCTCATCAATTCTTGTCCCATGTCGTGGATTATCTCTTCGGTTTTTTCGTGCAGCATTTTCCTGCTGCATCCCCAAGATATCAGCAAGACTTGCGCCGGGTCGTGTTTCACCTGAACCTGGTTCTTCTGGCATTTTTATATCTCCTAGGTTCTAATTTTACCCGTTAAATTCAATTTTTACAACTCTACAACTCCAACTTGCTATTTTTTCAAAGGCTAGTAAAATGACTGGAATTCACTTCTATGTCTAAAATAGAATTATTAAGTTTATTGCCTCCTCAACCTTCACCTACCCCAAGGCAACTCGAGAATAGCCGCAGCAAAATACCCTCGAATGACCCAAGAGATAAACGATATGAACGGATGATTCCTAATGCCGAAGAGAGATATAATGAATGGCTAGAAACGTCAAGAAGAATCAAATCGTTATTTAGAAAAGTCTACGGCCGAAGCACTCACTAAGAATACTAGGGGGAGAAGCGAGAAGTGGGCTCGTGACGAGCTAACTTGTGCGGAAACTTCCCGCCTCTCCCCTTTGCCTTAACACCCGATCCGTACCCTGACCCAGGGGCTACATGCGCCTGTGTCTGAACCCAACGTAGATGTGCTCCTGGCTGTGGCTGGTCCTGTTGACAGGCACCCCGTCAACCATTTGCGACAGGTCGCTCGAACACCGCGAATGGGGCACTTGAACCTCCTCGGCTTTCCTTCCCCATTCGGATTCCCTTAGACTCCGAATTGCAGATGCAACTACTCGGTCATTGACGACCAGCCTGCCTTCAAGCGCGTACGGCTCGAAATACAAGTCATTGGTCATCCTGCGCTCCTTGGGCTTTATGGGTATCGGACTTTTGTGACAGGTGCTAGAACTTCTCCTCTATAGCTTAGCCTCCGGCATCGCCATGATACTTCGGCGAAACTAATAGAAACCTCCGATTGAGGTAGATAGATTTTAGCAACAAACTAGTCTAAATTCAACCAAACTAGATACTTTTTAGATCGAGTAATTATTTGGGGTGGGCGAGGTTGACGTCGACCATCATCTGAGCAAGGCTATTTAGGCCGAATTTGGGCTATTTTTTAGTATTGACCTTTCTGCTACAATACATTTGGTGAGTGTTATGAAGTTAAACTCAATTTATTCAATCGGAAGGGGGGCGAGACCCCATGGTGGTCGTTACGAAACAAAAAGGCGAATCCGAGGACAGGCTCATAGCCCGCTTCAAGAAAAAGGTACTTAACGAAGGAATTCTTCTGGATTACAGGGAGCGCGAGCGCTACAAAAAACCGGCTGAAAGACGCAAAGAAAAAAAATACCGCATTAAGCACTTGATTGAACTTGAGAAGAAGAGGTCTTTTTAAAATAGGTCGCTACAAACTGCTTTCTGTGGTAACGACTTAGCCCGTATTTCCTTAATGCCCTCTGGTGTTCCCTCGTCCCATACCCTTTGTTTCTCCCCCACCCATATCTTGGATATTTATGGGACATTTTTCTCATAAGGGCGTCTCTATAAACTTTAGCAATTATCGAGGCTGCCGCAATAGTTATCGATTTTTCATCTCCATTTATTATTGCTTTTTGATTCTTTCTTCTTAATCCCCTGACATAAGGAATATAGAAAGCGTCGATTAGAAGAAAGTCTATCAAATTTGAGTCTTTAGTCTTAAGTTTTAAGTTTGCCTCAGCAATTGCTCTTCGAAATGCGACCTTTGTAGCTTTCCCCATTCCGATTCGATTGATTAAACTTACATTTGCCCCCCCAACTCCCCAAGCAGCTACATTTTCCTTAATCCACTTATTCGCCCTTTCTCTCTGTCTCGGAGTCATCCTTTTACTATCATTAATAACAACTCCTTCCTTCCTCAAGTTCCGCAAGGCCTCGCCTTGCAGAAGCTGCGAGGGGTAGAAAACTACACAGCCGGCGACGACTGGGCCGGCGAAAGATCCTCGGCCTACCTCGTCTACCCCAGCGACTAATTTGTAGCCTGCCTTCCAAAGTTTTTTCTCGAAGGAGAAATTGGGGAATTTCATCTTCCTACGCTACGACCGGGTTTTACCTCGGTTGTCTTAATATAAAATCCTCTTACTATCCTTGACCCTTCGTCAATCAACTGGTCCATTGTATCTGGAGAAATCGAGCCTTGGGTGCCCGAAAGCTCAATCAGACCCTGGACTACCTTTCTCCCTATCTCGCTTGAGCTAAATCCCTGTCTTCTGGCCAAAATCGCCGCTTTTTCGGGGGTAAAGGGCTGCTGTTGTTCCAAATTTAACCAAAAGTCTTGAGAATCCGCGCCAAAAATTCGCGGATATCTAATGGCTAGCCTTTGCATTGCTGGTCTGAATGACTCCACTAGTCCCCTTCTTGGCTCCAGTGTGCTTCCTCTACCCCTTCTTACTCCTATCACAACGTCTCCGCCGCCTTCAATCTCAACGGTTAGACGGCCTTTTTGAACTCCTTTTACTCTGACTACATCGGCCCTTTCTTGCTGCATGGCCAATATTATACCACCAAGCTTGCGGCTGGGTGCTTCTCGTGGTAAAATTTCCTTCGTGAAGCAAGTTCTTTCGTATTTTTCCGAGGTGAGACTAGAGCTTTCCAAAGTCACTTGGCCGAAAAGAGAAGAAGTTATAAAACTTACCCTAATTGTTTTTCTCATTTCGGCATTCGTCGGCTTTTACGCAGGCGCTCTTGACTATTTTTTGACTAAAATTTTAGAGGTTGTTATAGCAAGGTAAAATGGACGAACCCACTCAAACCCAAGAAGCGGTTTCAGAACGCGGAGTCGGGAAGAAAAAAATCCCCGGCCATATTGTCATTGGTGCAACCGACGACGCAAAAGCCCAATGGTACGTAGTCCACACGGCCTCGGGACACGAAGTAAGAGTAGCGGAAACGCTAAGACAAAGAGTCGAGTCGATGGGTTTAACCGGTAAAGTTTTCGAGCTTCTTGTCCCAACGCAGGATAGAGTCGTAATAAGGGGTGGCAAAAAAGCAACCGTTAAAGAAAAAATCTTCCCCGGATATTTACTTGTTAAGATGATTTTGGACGATCCCACCTGGCTGGCAGTTCGTACCACTCCCGGAATAACCGGATTTGTGGGTGCTGAAAAAGCTCCAACTGCTTTGTCAGAGTCCGAAGTCGGCAATATTCAAAAATTTATTTCAGCTCCAGCCCCCAGATTTAAAACTAAGTTTTCTGTGGGAGAAGCCGTCAAGATTACCGACGGGCCTTTTGCCGATTTTCTGGGAACAATTCACGAAATGGATGAGGAAAAAGGTAAGGTAAAAGTTTTGGTTTCAATCTTCGGCCGCGAAACCCCGGTTGAGCTAGATTTCTTACAGATAACTAAGGTATAAAAAAGCGGTTAGTTGTCCGGTGATGGGGTCTTGGGTGTAAGACCGTGGGGACAACTTCTAGATCTGATTATTCCATAGTCTCCCCTGTCTTCAGCAAAATCGACCAAACATTGGCCGGTCGCGGTGGGACATCTCAAATCAAGTCCAGAAGTCGCAGCGTCGGGCCGTGATAAATCAAGTACTACCTGGCATCCCCGCACCGCTTTCAGCTCACCCTCTTTCCCCATAGTTAGGGATTATAGCCCTGAAGAGCCTAAAAATAAAGCGGGTGTCTCTAGTTAGGAGATTGGTTCTACGGCCCTACCGTCGGGCACATATCCCGCTATTCGGAGCGTTAGTGATCCGTCTGCCTGGCGAAGCATCTGCCCTACAGCGTAACCTAAGGAGAACTCTGTTACGGTACTGGCATCGGCGGCTGGAGGTGGACCGGGGTCGTGCTCAACGGGGATCGGGAGGTCCGGCATCAGCATCAAATCTTGCTTCGCACTTATTACGGGAAGTCCCCAAATCTTCTCTTGGGATGTAATCTCGCCTACTCTATAAGGAGGCTCTGTTCCCATACGTATTCCAGGGTTTATATATATCCCAACATTTATTTCTGAAGACAATCGAGAACTTGCTTTATATTCTTGTAGCCTATTGGAAACAATTTCCCCTATGAGTCTTTCTCTTTCTGCGCCGTCCTTAAAGTCTACGGGGGAATAAAGAAAATTTCCGTTGGGCCCCCTGGTTAGTCTTTCCTGAAGACCGTACAACATCTGAATATCCGTACTATTATATTCGACCGTAATGGCCATGGGTTTGATACTACCTGCTTCGAGTTTATTCAAGACGAGTCTTTCCCCGTGTCTTATTGGTTGATAGTCACCTAAATTTCTTGCGGCCTCCGGATTTACCCCACATCCCGAAACCGCCAGCCCCAGAATAGCCAGGGGCGCAGCCTTGAGAAAATCTCGCCTGCTTAGCGGCTTTTTTTCTGTTATGCCGTCCGACATCTAGCAAAAATTATACACTTTACGTATCCTTATTTCTTCTGCTATAATTCCCCTACCTCGTCCTGAGAGAACTTGTCCTGAGTGAAATCGAAGGAGTCGAAGGATGAGGGAGACGCTGAAGGCGTCGAAAGCTTCAAGATTGCTTCCGACGCTTGTGTTTAAAATTTCTTTGCCAAACTTTCTTTATGAAAGAAAGTTTGAGTAAGGTTATGGCCAAGAAAGTAAAAACAGTAGTCAAAATCAATTTAAAGGCAGGAGAAGCAACTCCAGCTCCCCCAGTGGGAACAGCCTTGGGACAACACGGTGTAGCCATCATGGAGTTTGTCAAAGCTTATAACGAAAGAACCGCCGAGATGAAAGGTGAAGTAGTTCCGGCTGTTATCACTATCTATGAAGATAGAACATTCACTTTTGGAATTAAAAAGGCACCTGTATCTTCGATGATTAAAAAAGAGCTCGGCCTTGAAAAAGGTTCGGGAACAACACCTCGGGAAATTGTTGGAATGCTGACCAAAGCACAAGTTGAAAAAATCGCCAAAGATAAAATGGACGACCTTAATACCAAAGACTTGGAAGCCGCCAAAAGAATTGTCGCGGGTACCGCCCGTTCTATGGGAATAACCGTGGAGGAATAATTAATGGGTAAAACAAAAACCTCTTTCGTAGACACAGAAGTTGCCGAATTAACCGGCAAGGAAGCTTATGAGAAAAAGAGGCAGGAAAAGGCCAAAAAGGAGGCTGATAAGAAACCTCAGAAAGTTCATATTGCGGGTCTTAAAGGTGGCCAGAGGATAAAAACAATTGAGATAGAACCGGCAGTAGAGCAGGAGAGTGAAAAGGTAAAAGAGCAAGAGAAAAAGAATAAGAAAGAAAAAGTAAGAAGTAAGAAATACAAAGCGGCAAGGGCTAAGGTGGATAAGTCTAAAACCTACTCACTTTCCGACGCTATTGCCCTCGCCAAAGAAACCTCATATTCGAACTTTGACGGGTCCATAGAACTTCATCTGGTAGTTAAAAAGATTGGAACAAGCGCCAATGTCACTCTTCCCCATCAGGCAGGTAGAGAAAAAAAGGTGGAAGTTGCCAATGAGGAAACAATTAAAAAACTTGCCGACGGAAAAATCGATTTTGACGTCCTTTTAGCTACACCCGAAATGATGCCAAAACTCATCTCTTTTGCCCGGGTTTTGGGGCCAAGGGGCTTAATGCCGAATCCCAAAAACGGAACTTTAATAACTGAAGCCAAAAAGGCAAAGGATTTTTCCGTGAGTTCCCTCTCTCTAAAAACCGAGAAAGAAGCTCCCTTAATTCACACCGTAGTTGGAAAAGTAAGTCAAAAGGACGAAGAACTCATCGCCAACTCACAAGCTATTTTTAAGGCCCTCGGGGGCGACAAACAAATAGTCAAAGCCTTCGCTAAAGCCTCAATGGGACCTTCTGTCAAGGTCAGTATTGCTTAATAGATTCCATTCCCCCCAGAGGAATCGGTCCGGGATAGACTGAGGGATTTCGGACTGCAAGATAGACCAAAAGCCCAATTCCCAAAAATATTAGAAGGAAGAAAACTGTAAGTGCGACAGTTGCTATTCCCCAACCGATTCCCTTCTTGGCACCTAAATATATTCCTGGCGCAAAGAGAAATAGTGCGTAAATCGCAAAAGAAATGACAACAATAAAAATGGTCAGGACGGCTTGGAACTGATAACCAACAGTACTTGCGAGATAGGAGGCAGCGATAATTGCAAGGATTGTGTAGCCGCTTATTACTAACGCCGAGACAAAGCTCACACCCAGGCAAATAACCAAGCTCTTCGAATTGAATGTGGCAACAGTTGTCCCTTCAGTCTTGGATTGACTTCTTTTGAGAATAAGGCGCAGAACTACTAAAACCACTGCCAAAATTCCCAAGAAAACTCCTACCCCGACAAAGATCTCCTTGGCATATAGTTTAATTCGGTTATCTGCAAAACTGGAAGAGACAGTATAGGACTCAAGGGAAGCCAAACTTGATGCATTTTTAATTAGTGTCCCGTGGCCAATCTGTTGGTAAAAAGTATCAATTGACGAAGACTCTGTCGGGGCTGCTCCACCAACGGCTTTTAGAGAGGTCGCGACGTCTCCAAAACGGTAATTAACCTCACCCGTTGCTCCCCGAAGAACCAAATCGGAATCCGTACTAATTCCTACCGTCATGTTTCTGATGTCGTCGGGGACTTGAAGTGTCTCGAAAGTAAATTTATAGGCTCCGAATATATTCTTTTTGGCATATCCCATGGCCCGAAAGTAAACAAGGTAACTCCCGTTTTTATCTGCGGGAATTGCCTGCGGTAAAATGACTTTAAGAGTATCGCCACTAAATTCGCTCTGGGCTTTTTGATATTTAGTCTTGGACCACCAATAACCGTAGTAGTCTGGCTCCTGATATTCAGCACAAGCGTTATCAGTTAAATAACGGGTGCAAGAAGGTTCCTTGATGACCTGATAAATAAAAAATTCTTGCGGAGAAACTTTGGGAACCCTAAGGGAAACTTCGCTTAAGGGTGTTTCTCCTTTATTGGTGAGTGCTACTTTTAGAGCAACTACCGCTTCCCCATTCCCTCTAAAAGTTACAGAATATGAGTGGTCTTGGCCCAAAAACCCAGGTTCTGGATTGGGGAGAGGAAAAATGTCTGGTCTGGCAACCCCTGAGCTTGCTGGTTCTTCCTGAGCGAAAGAGAAGCCCGGGCTAAAAAGAAGAATAAGGAAACTTAGTAATGCTATAAAAAGCTTTCTTCCCACAGGCTTATTATGCACATTGGATTAGTATTTTTCAATCTTTTTCTAAATTTGACAACTAAAGGACGGGGCAATAAAATCTGGATATGGCAGATGAGAGCGGTGAAGGACCATTAACCCCCGAGGAAGCATTTCAAAGAACTCGAGAAGGTATCCGGAGGGGGGGCCTTAAAGACTACACTCAAAGGCCAGAATCTCCCCGCCTGGTGCCTCCAGTTACAGAAACTCAAACACCTGTGCGACCAAGATCAATTAGTCCCCAGGGTTTAAGGCAAGGGATTGAGAAAACTGCATTAGTACAGTCGTTAGAACAGGGGCAGAGAACAAGAACTGAAGAGCGGCTGAGACAAGTAACGAGCCCGCGGCCCGAAACACCAGGGAAAAAGCTTGACAGAGTTACCCGCGGTGAAGTCAGAAACGAATAAATCTTCATTTTAACTCCTTGACGTAACCACTATTCTAACTTATAATTTCTTTTGTCCTAAGACAGCACGTGGTGAGCTAGTCCCGAGTGTAATCGAGGGGCTAAGTCGAACCATAAGTCGTGCCGAGGGTTCCCGCGAAGCGGGATGATACTAAGATATAAGCGGAGCTTGCCGCTTCGCGGTAAAGATATTAAGTGAAAAGTATCAGCACTCCTCGGAGTGCTTTTTTAGTGCAAAACTATATATACCTTGCAAGACACGGTCTTTAAAGGTATGAGTATGAAAAAAGCTGAAAAAATATTTTTTGTTAGTAATTTGACCGAAGAACTAAAGTCGGCAAAGAGTGTAATTCTCGTGAATTACGCCGGCCTTTCGGTTAAGGCCCAACAGGAGCTCAAAAAGAGGCTTACCGAGGTCGGAGCCAAGATGCTGGTTGTCAAAAATACCCTTCTTAAAAGAGCGGGTGAAGCCGCGAAAATTGAACCGGAGGTTTTAACTGATACAGTACTTAGCGGCCAAACTGCTCTCATTTTAGCCGGAGAAGACGCTATCGCTTCCCTATCTGTACTTGGTAAATTTGCCAAAGAATTTGAGGTGCCGTCTTTAAAGGTGGGAATTGTTGACGGAAGCTTCCAAGACACGGATTCCCTAATTAAATTATCAAACCTCCCAGGAAAAGACGCCCTTTTGGGTCAACTACTTGGGACTTTAATGGGTACTTCTTATGGACTTGTCGGAACCCTTAATGCAAATACACAGAGGCTGCTTTTCGTTTTAAACGAAAAGGCCAAATCCTAAATTCTAAATTCCCCGCTTTGTGCGGGGCAAAGGTGGTGATTAAGCATGACAGATAAAAAAGAAAAAAAAGTTTCTGGGAGTGTTGAAAAATTGGTTGACGAAATCGCAAAGTTAACAGTTGTTGAACTTAGCGAGCTTGTTTCAGCTCTTCAAGACAAACTAGGAGTAACCCCCCAGGCAGTCGCAGTCGCCCCTGCCGCGGGGCAAGATGCAGCTCAGGCTAGTGGAGAACCTTCCGCAGCTGGCGGTGAATCCGCTGGTGGTGGAGTCCAGAGCGTAACTATGACAGCTGCTGGGGCAAATAAAATAGGAGTAATCAAGGCACTACGCGAGATTAATCAAAACTTAACTCTGATGGATGCCAAAAGTATGACCGAGAATGTTCCCGCTGAAGTTCTCAAAGACGCTAAAGCTGAAGACGCCAAGAGCGCAGTTGAGAAGCTCAAAGCGGCAGGCGCAACATTCGAATTAAAATGAGAATGTGAAGTCCCTCAACTAACGCAGCTTGAGCCGTGAACGAATAGTTCTGAAAAGGCGAAAGCTAAGTAGTGTGGGAAGCAACGGTGGAGGTAAAGTAATTTTAGAAGCTAAACGAGAGCTCGTTGGAGTAAATCCCGCAGGTTATCCCTGTCCACTCACAGACTCGGTAATACCAGGTTTTACCTGGCTTCATAGGGCCAAGAGTTTTGGCGTATCCAAGAATCGGCTCGCTGGTTCTCTTGTCTGCCGGATATGGTTTTCCCAGAGTGGTCGACCAAACAATTTTATATCCATTCTCGGCAAGACCATCAGACGTCCAGGAAAGCGAGACCGCTCCGTTTTCTAGCCTACTACCGGTCAAAGTAATTTTACTTACGGCTCCTGTAGTTGACGCCAAGAAAGTATCCTTCAAAACATCGAGCTTTTCGATACCCAAAGCCTCAAGTGTAGTTTTATAGGCTTCTTTAGCCTCCAAACTAGCCGAACCTTCAGCTTCGGAAGCAATTTCTGCCTCAATCCTTCCTAGTTCTTCTTCTAATGCCCATTGTAGGAAACTATCTGTCTCAAGCTCGTCCGTATTTAAGTCAAAGGCTTCTTCAGCTCCTTGAACATAATTAGTATTTTCAGCTACCTCCTTCTCTTTACCCCCCTGCCTCACCATAACTTTGTTATCAAAGACGTTTATAAACGCTAACTCATCTTTTTCGACAGAAAAGGCCGTCCCCTGCGCTTCGATTGTGACGTCTCCGGCGACCACTGTAAATGTTGCAACGCTTTCGCTGCCGACATAGGCATAGATTATTCCCTGCTCCTGGGTAAAATTCATTGACTCCGGATCAAGACTGGTTAAAGTAATCTTAGAGGAAGGACCTATCCTTACAATACTTCCCTCCCCAAGAGTAAGGAGCATCTTTGCATCATCTTCCGTCTCAATAGTCGCCCCTTCTACAACGCTTTGGCCTTGAGTAAGGGGAACTTTTGCATCACCGGAAATACTCCAGGCGGTTCCTCCCAGATAAGTAACTTCTACGCCCGTAATCTGCGGAGCCGGAGTCGCAGATGGAGATGTAGCCTGCCCTGTCTGATCGGCAGGATTGGGTGCAATATGCGTGGCTATATAAATTCCGCCCCCTATTGTTCCAAGAAGGAGAATGCCTGCAATGGCTGAAAGAACTACCTTTTTACCTCTAGGCGAAGGGCCTGTAGGCGGTGTAACCAAGGGTTCTCCCGTGGAAAGGGGGTCTGACGGAGGGACCGCTGGTGGCACGACCTCAGCTCCGGAAGAACTCGGAGGAAACGAAGAGGGGGGCGCCCCAACAGGGTCAGTTAAAGGCGTACTGGGCGGATCCGATGAGGCTAGTGTAGGAGGTGTTATCTCATCGGTTTGTGGTACCGGAGGAGGATTTATCACTCCCCCTGTGTTGGGGTTGGCAAGATCCATACTTAGAAGATATTACCAATAATTGCATACGTTTTTCAATATCGAAATAATTATAAGAACTTGGCGCGATTTTTGCCATTTAGTTTACTTTCGAAATTATCGACCAGTGCTTTAAGAAACTTGTCTCTATTTTTCATCTCCCACCTAGGAAAACCTATTTGGTCGTTTATCTCAAAAATTTTTGGGGTACCATCCTTGCCTACTCCAAAATCGATACTATATGAAGGGTCGTCATATTTTTGAGAAAACTTTTCGGCGATTTCTTCTACAATTTTTTTTATGCTTCTTGGAAGCAGGGTATAATCCACTTCCGTTAATATTCCCCCGGCGGCCGCGTTCGCTAAGTAGCTTCCCTTAAGTGGGACTCTGACGTGCGACCAAACGGCTTTTTGGTTGGTTACCGCAACTCTGATATCGTGAAACCCCTTAGTAATTTTAGGAACTCCTCCTGACGTATCCACAAATTCCTGGGCAATATAGTGCTTGAATTTTTTAGAGAATTTAAATTCCTGCGCCTTATACTTTGGTCCAATAAAAACCCCTAATCCTTTTAAACCGTTGAACGGCTTTAAGCTAACCCACTCGGTTTTTACTTTTGCTAAAACCGCCGGCAAATCTTCCTGCCTTTCTACCCAAAAAGTTTTTGGCATGAATTTTCCAATCTGCCTATATGCCTTCCACTTGTCCCAGCAAAGTATTTTAAAATCTCTGCGGTTTATCCAAATAAGACTGTCGTCCCCTTCCGAAGGAAATTTGATCCCGGCGCACCTGTCATAAACCAGGTCGATTTTTACCGGAGTTTTTATTTTTTCGAATTTGCCATCTAAATATCTCCAAGAACCTTCAAATATTCCGTTTCCCTTGTATGTTTTTTTCGTCAAAACATAAACTTCCCAACCCTTCGCCTCACAAAGAGTTAGAAGCCTAATATAAACCGGAAGTTTGACGCCGATATGACCTAGAGGAGAACTGCCTCTAAACTGCCTGGAAAAGGCCATACCCACCCTATATTTTTCCATTTATTTCTTGACACTTTCTTCCAAAAATTTGGCCATTTCGTCGATTTCTGGAGAAATTTTTGTATCATAAGTTATTCCCGGTCCACGGTTGACTTCGACCAAAAAAACATTATTCGTCTTTTTCTGAATAGCTAAATCGACTCCGGCAATTTGTAGGTTTAACACCGCTGCCGCATCTGCTGCAACGTCTGCAATTTTTTCTGGTATTTTGGCAATCGGGAGAAATTCCTCACTTGCCCCCAGAGAAATATTATGTCTAAATTCCCCTTTGATAGTAATTATTTTTCTTTCCCAAACTCTCGCTTTATTTCCCAAAACTAATACTCTAAATTCATCTTTAATTTCGATAAATTTCTGAAATAGATATTGATTATTTCTGCCCTTGCTATCCGTAAGGGGAAGCTTTTTAAAATCTTCTTTTGTTCTAATCAAAATTACACCCTTTCCTCTTTGGGTAGATAACTCTTTGGCAATCAAGGGCAAACCAAATTTTCTAATAAGACTATCTTGGTATTTTTCTATGTGGGTAGGCCAAAAATAAATTGTGGTGAAAATCGGAAGGTGGGCTCTTGCTAGACGGACTAGGGATGCAAACTTGCTTCCTAAGGGTCCAATATTACCCCAGGTACTATCGATATATTTAACTCCCAATTCTTCCAAGCATAGTGCCAGGGTAAGGGCGATTCCCGAAAATTTGTCTCCCGCCCTTCTAAAATAGACAAGGTCAAACCTCTCTATAGACGTTCCCTCGACTTCTACTATGACATTCTCCCCGTCTATTTCGAAATACAAATCCGAAAATCTAGCCAAGACAATTTGAGTATTTTTGTCAGAAAGTCTTTCTGCAATTAGTTCTGCAAGCATTTCCTTTTTAGGACCGACCTTGTCTACCAAAATTAATATTTTTTTCATAGAGGATGTTATTCAGCCTTTACCAAAAATCCTTTCAGATCTTTACGACCAATAATTAGAGGAGTTCTTAAATGGGTTCTAACGGCAACATTCGCGATTGTATAAACTCTGGTCCCTGCAAGGTAAAACGTTAGGCTTACAACTTTTCTTACCTCGCGCCCTAATGAGCTTTTGTAAACTTTAGTCCAAAGGACGTTACTTTTATCGAGAATTCCCAACTTCTTGGCAACCTCTTTATCAATAGAAGATTTCCAGGCTCCGGTATCTATTTTTGCCTTAATGGTATGTTTCTTATGATCCCCGCCCACCACTCGAACATCTTCCCAAACTCCTACGGTCTTTACCCCCTCTTCTGCCTTTACCCTGTCTGCGAAGCGGGCGGCAAAAAGGGCTTTGGCAATTTTTACGCCGTGGACCGAATCGCGGACTTCCAAATCCTCGACTCTTTCAAGGCGTTTCTTAAGGCCCGCCATATTCGCCAGCTGAATCTTTAAGCCCGGTTGGGCGTTAAGCTCCAAAACCATTGGTCCTTTACTTGGATGCAAAACTATATCTACACCCAAATAACCCATTCCCGACGCCATTGATGCCTCAACCGCCATCTCTAAAATCCTGGTCCAATCGGGTATCTTTATTCCTCGGAGTTTCCTTAAAGTTCCTGGTTTGTGAGAAATAAACTCGCCATGCAAATACGCCTTTGTAGTAATCCCAGTTGCCATATCAATTCCAACCGCAACAGCCCCCTGATACATATTAGCGCGACCTCCAGATTCTTTAGTCGGAAGTCTTAACATGGCCATAACAGGCACCCTATTAAAAACAATAATTCTAATATCAGGAGTTCCCCTATATGCATACTTTCTGAAGGCTTTATGTCGGCCTACAAACTCTTGAATTAGTGCGCTATCCGGAACATTTCCCAAGCTAAAAGCCCCCTCAAGAATATCCTGAACATGAAGCTTCAAATCCTCAATTCCAACTCTATTTTTTTGTGTGGTAATCCAGGCGTCTTCGCCCTTTGTCCGGGTTTTAACAACAACAATCCCTTCTCCCCCAAGACCACGGGAAGGCTTTAGGGCGAAGGCGTCAGGCAAAGTCTGCCAATCAAATTTCTCAATGTCCGATGGGTTTTTAAGCTTTTTGTAAATTTCAGGATGAGGAATTCCTACTTTCTTTAAAACCCTGGCCGTTTGAATCTTGGAATCACAAATTTTCCTCCCAGATATGGTGTTATATCGATAAGAGAAAATCTGAGTCCGAGCGTTTAAGCCTAGAATATTGGAAAGTTTCATAGTCCCGGTATTCCAGTATTCCCGTATTCCAGTTTTTCAGTTTGCCAGTTTACCGGTTAACCGGTCTGACTGGACTACTGGATTACTGGTTAACTGGAAATAAGCTTTCTAAATCTCCACACTTCCATTAATCTTAGGCCAACATAGCGGCCCAAAAGGAGATTAAAGATAAAGATTACAAGTAAATATATTTCTGGATTTAAAAGCGCATATTCCTGAACCGGCTTTAAGGTTAAAACAAAATAAGAGGCCAGAGCCAAAATAAGTGTCTCGGAAGTTAAGTTAACCGCCACTTTGGCACTCTTCCCCAGCTGCACGCGGGTGAAATCTTCTGAAAGAAGCACAAGAATAAGGACGGGGAAAATGGAAACATTTGACAGACTCGAATTGTTAATTAAGGGGGCCAGAAATAGGACCCCCAAAACTCCTATTACTACCCACCAGAGAAGAAGCGCCATTCTCGGTAAATATTGAAGTTTGACTTTTAGTTTTCTTAGCGTAAAGCGAATCAAAGTAGCGGTTGTAACAATGACTAAAAACAGTCCGATTCCAACAATTGGGCCGGTAGCCACAAAAGTTACCGCCAAAGCCGCCGGCAAAAAAATTCCGAATCCTCGAAGTCCGATTATATGGCGGGCGGCGGCGATGAGTGAGGCAATTAAGGGTAAGAGAAGAAGAAGAACTATCGTGTTGACTGGAACTTGGGCGGCGATTGCCGAACGAATGGCATATTTTAAAGGGCTTGCCGGCCAAACCTTGCCAAGCTCTTGTTCTTCTAATAGTTTCTCCAAAGGGCCAATGGTTTCTTCCGTTTTCTGGGTCAAATCCGACGGTGGAGCCGGGGTAGGAGTAAAAGTTGGTGTAGGAGTAATGGTTGGCGACGGCGAAACTCGACGAGTTTGTGCATAGGATGCTCCTGCCGCAAAAAGTACGGCTAATAACGCCACTAAAACCCCTAGTATTAACTTTCGCATGGGAAATAAAAAGTGTAGGTCAAATTATACTCCCCGAGGCTCTCAAATATCCAGTTTTCTTGAAAGAAAATCTTTGGAGCCTTGTCTACAGGTATTTACAGTGGTGCTTGCTTTTCTTTGTAGTACAATCGTTTTAAGGCCAATTAAAAGGGCTCATTTCTTATGTTAAAAATTCTGAAAACTTTTTATGGCTTTGTATTGAAAAAAAGGCTGGCGTTTGCCGGTTTTGTCGCATTGGTCGTTATTGCCACCGCCCTATCTAACCTCTCTCCATATTTTTACAAAATTTTTGTAGAAGCCATTCCCTCCTTGGATTACGAAAAGCTTCTATCTATTCTTCTTGTATTTCTGCTTGTAAGAATCGCTTCTTGGCTTGCTGGAATATTCTCCCACATCCTTGGTGACTATGTCCTCATTGACGCTTCAATCGACGCCAGAATCGCAATCTTTAAGTATGTGCAGGACCTGGATTTTGCCTTCCATTCGGAAAAAAGCACGGGGTCCTTAATTAGTGCATTTAAAAGGGGCGACGGAGCCTTATGGAATCTATTTCATGCAATCCACCATAGAATGACAGAGGTTGCCGTATCACTTCTGGTCATGATTTATTTTTTCACCACCCTTGATATTAGAATTGTTTTAGTTGTTATTATCTCCTTTTTTCTCACCCTTGTTGCCATAAAATTCCTAATAAGTCTCAATGTAAAAAGAAGGGCGCTTTTTAACAAGAAAGAAGATGAGATATCAGGAATTATTGTCGATAACTTAATTAACTTTGAGACCGTAAAACTTTTTTCAAAAGAAGGCTGGGAAAGAAATCGACTGAAATCTTCCTTCGCGAGCTGGAGAAAGGCCGGTTGGGACTATTTCAATAGCTATAGACTCATAGACGTGACCATCGGAGTAATTACCAACATAACTTTCTTTTTAATAATTCTTATGAGTTTAAGACTCGCCGTGGATGCTAAATTCACAATTGGAGACTTTGTACTTGTATCCGGCTTTATTGGAATTTTTTTCCCTCGTTTATGGGACTTGGTCTGGAGTTTTAGAGACATCGCCAAAAGTTACGCTGATATTGGGAAATATTTTGAGATTCTTGATAACGATATACAGGTTAAGGATCCTTTAGTTCCCATAAAAAGACGGTCTGTTGACGGTGAAATTGAATTTAAAAATCTCCATTTTTCCTATAAAGGAAGAAGCAAAAACGCAGTTAACGGCTTAAGCTTGAATATTAGGCAGGGCCAATCCATAGCACTAGTCGGAAGGTCTGGCTCCGGAAAGACAACGCTGGTTAAGCTTCTTATGAGGTTTTACGACTTAGATTACGGCAAAATTACAATTGACGGAATTAACGTTTCCGACTTCACCAAAAGGGACCTAAGAAGCTATATCGGAGTAGTTCCGCAGGAGCCAATTCTTTTCAATAATACTATTTTCTATAACATAGGCTACGCAAAAGGAAGAGCCACACTCTCCGAGATAAAGGCTGCTGCGGCTCTTGCTAATATAGATACATTCATCGAGAGTCTTCCTAAAAAATATCAAACCTTTGTAGGAGAGCGAGGAATAAAACTCTCCGGCGGGCAAAAACAAAGATTGGCAATCGCCAGAATGATTCTTTCCGACCCAGATATCATTATTTTTGACGAGGCCACAAGCCAGTTGGACTCCGAGTCCGAAAAATTAATTCAAGAGGCTTTTTGGAAGGCCTCGAAAGGCAAAACTACAATCATTATCGCCCATAGGCTCTCAACCGTGATGAGGGCCGACAAAATTGTGGTCATGGAGAAGGGTAAAATAATAGAAATCGGCTCTCACAGAGAGCTCCTTTCAAAGAAAGAGAGTCTATATAGGCACTTCTGGAATTTGCAAATAAAACTGGATTAACCTCGCCTAAAGGTGGGTTGTGTCGTTCCAGGTAATTACCCACCAGCCACGGCTTTCGGAATATTTACAAGTAGTTATCCCTGTATATTCGGAAGCCAGATGATACTTAAAATTCCAATACAATGGTGCGGTCAAGCTGTCTGGGAAAATCATTAAAGACAAAATCATTTTTATTATCCCTGCATGAGAAATACAAAGGACGGGTTCTTCCTCATCCTTTTTTAAGAGATTCTCGATTGCTTCCTTTCCCCTTTTTCTTAACTCCTCAAAAGTTTCTTCATCCGAATATTTCCAATTTCCTTTATGATAGTTTTCTTTAATCAGGGCTCTTACTTTTCTTACTTCGGCATCATCCATCGGCTTTCCCATTATTTCACTGGGGTTACGGGTTTCTGTAAGCTCGTTCCAAATTTCAAAAGGTTTCCCAAGATTTTTTGATACAATCTCGGCCGATTCTTTCGCTCTTATAAGGGGGCTTGAAAAGATACTTCCGATTGAAAACGATTTTAGTTTTTCGGATAGTATCTCTACTTGCTCTTTCCCTCTTTCCGAAAGAGGGTCGTCGTCTTTTTGAAAAATATCTGCCGCACTAGCCTGCGACTCCCCATGGCGAACAAAATAAACAATCATTCTTATGTGATTCTAGCATATGAGGAAATCAAGCTTAGAAATTGGTAATTGGCGATTGGAAATTGGAAATTCTCTTTAGGGGGCCACTTCTTTCCAGCGGGACTTATTATTGATACTGAAGTTTCAGGCTTGTAAACAGAAGTTCCTCTGCAAGTGACAGTCGTTTAACTTTGTTATTAAGGGCTTTCTCTGGGTTTTTAATAGAAGTAAATTTTCGATAATCCTTTTTCCAAATTTGGTTCATTAAACGGGCCTTGGTTCTATCCCCCACCGCCAACCAATAAGCGATTCGTTTAAGGTCCGAGGCGGCATTTAATCTATCTTGTTTAGTCATTTCAGGAATTTTTTGGCAAGGCTCAAAAAGTTTTTTCTAATATTGGGATCTAATATTTCCATACTATCATTCCCCTTTCCTGGTCTAATATTAATTACTGCCTGGGAGTCAATTCTTCCAGATTTCATATCGTATCCTCCTCCCCAAATATTTTCTTGTTTTGATCCTTTTTCGAGTAGAAGTCTTTCCTCGTCAGCGTGGAGCTTTCCACCTATTACGGCTACTTTTCTTAGAATATCAACGCTAATTTTTATGTAAGTCCCAAACTCTTCACTCGCCCTTTTTATCTCATCATAAGTTGCGGGTTTTTCCAAATAAACAATCATTCTTATGTGATTCTAGCATATGAGGAAATCAAGCTTAGAAATTGGTAATTGGCGAATGGAAAATGGAAATTCTCCTTAGGGCGCCACTTCTTTCCAACGGGTGCGCTTGAGGTTGAGAGAGAAAGGCATTAGAAGGAGCTGGTCGGGTGCATATTCAAAGGTTTCGGCTGGGGTTTGTGAATCATCGGCCAAGTCCCGCCCGAGGATAACCTGGCCGTAGGCTGCTACCATTCCCCTGACAGAGAGCTGCTCGGGATCAGCAGTACTTATGAAGTTAGCGTCGGTGACATATATTCCTTCAATGTCGGGATCACTGGCGGGTGCCGAAATGGAGTTAACCGTAATATTCCCACCCGCAATCGCCATGAAAAAGCCTTCACCCGTATCTAACTGTATGTATTCGTTTATAGTCAGGTTTCCGCTAACAAATAGAACTACCTTTCTTTTATTAAGTTTTGTCCTGAAAAGAGGCCCGGGGCGTGCAATCGTCAAATCCCCTTCCCTGAAGTACCATTTATAGCCATCGGGAGAGTCGGTACCCTGGTTTTTGAGATAATTGGGGGTGGTCGGGTTGTTTACGTCTGCTATAACGTTTCTAACCGTGTCCCCCGGAACCTGCCTTTCAAAGAAGGCGTAGTTATATGGATTCTGGGCATCATAGCGGGCCTGCGCTATCCAGCCGGTAGAGGATACTGTTCCCGTTCCAATCCCCGCACTAAAGTCAAAACCTCCTACGTATGAGGGAAGTCCGGGTTGGCCACCGAGAGGGGTAAGACTAAAGGCAGGATTACAACCAGGGGAGCTGCAGGTTGAGGGAATTAGAGAGCGTAAGCTTGCATTGGTAATTACATCCCCATTGAACACTCGCCACCAGGGGTTGGGGTTGGTTACGTTGACGGGGTCGGCGGCAGGGTCGACCGGAGTTCCATACCCACAGGTTGCTACCCCACCCATATATGCAGTTGCCCTTAATTCAGTATTTCCTGGTGTCACGCCCCTAACCACCGTTCGATATGGGAAGATATTATCCGTATTAGGATTAATCGTAGCAATTGCCGGATTCGCTATTGCAAAATCCACCCTGTCCACGGTCCCGTTTGATGGAACTACATTGGCAGTTACATTGGCAGTATCACCAATTGTCACATTAACCGGAGAAGGGCTAAAGGAAAGTGTACACGAGGGAGTGGGAATAGGAGTTGCAGTTCCACCTCCACCCGGGGGAGTGGAAGTAGGATCCCAATTAATCCAGCAATCATATCTTTGGGGAGTACAGCTGGCACTACCGATATAGGTAGAATCGCTGTCCTGACAAAAATAGCGAGTCCCCGCTTCACATTGTGCCTCTTCAATAGCAGATGCACACCAGTCATTGTCGAGAGATGTACACGGGGATGTGTTGTAGCCACCAGGGGTACACCTTCTAGGGCTTACATCTGCACAAACAGCCCTATCGGTTTTACAATCACCGTTTGTTGGGCTGCAGGACTCGTCATGACTTCCCGTGGGAAAATAAACGAGGACGTCTTGACAGGCACCCCATGGGTAATTCCCCGGGCCAACCCACCATTCGTAGTCAAAAACATCAATTGTCAGATAATCACCGCAAATATTCGCCGCCCGTGCGGTCTGATTAAACAAAAATATTAGAATTACAAAAGCCATTATTCCCAGTATGCTTTTATAAATTAATTTAATCATTAAGGCTCCGCCATTCTATCAAGGTAATTATTTTTCTCAGGTCTAAAACTCCATTTTCGTCAATTTCAAAGCCTTCTATTTGCCCGCTTGTAAAAAAAC
This sequence comes from Candidatus Woesebacteria bacterium RBG_16_42_24, assembly GCA_001792115.1. GTDB lineage: Bacteria > Patescibacteriota > Microgenomatia > UBA8517 > UBA8517 > RBG-16-42-24. The sequence continues at coordinate 53,700 of MGFX01000006.1, read as the reverse complement.
GCCTTAGGCGTTCCGGGTCCTGGGAATCTGCCCGCAGGCTACCCCATACCTCCCTGCAGCCGGGAAGTAAATCGTTGTATTTATCCAGTTTATCGAGCATAGAGCGTTTTAAAGGGCTTTCTAGCCCGGCAAACATCAATCTGTAGGTTTTTCCCGTCGTTAATTTATCTAGGCCAGCACCAAGTTTGGAGTAGTTGCCATCGTTCACTCTCTGGAACTCACAGGGTACGCCCAATGTCCTAAAACTGTAATCTTTTCCATCTAAATCAAATTGCCACACCATTTCGGTTACTTGGGGAATATCAGCGTCGTGGGTTAAACTCGACAAAACCGAGGAGGATCTAAATAGCTGAAAGAATTCCAAATCTACAAAGTCTCTGCCCCCGGGAAGAATTTCAACTTCTCCCCACGTCTGAACTGGCTCATTTTTTTCCTCGGAGGAGTCCGGTACCTTATTTGTGGTTCTTTTTCCAACATAGAGCCCGGCAACTAATGCAAGAGCTAAAACCGCGACTACAAGAAACAATAAAAAAATCCTTTTCGTCACTATCTCTCCCGCTTCCATTCCACCAAAAAAAGGTCACTGTGTCAAGCGAAGCGCTTGGCCGGCAATAGTTATTCGTTCGCTACCAGCACATTAGTTGTAATAAGTACTCTTCTTAGGTCCAATATGCCCTTTTCGTCAATCTCAAAACCTTCTGTATTTCCATTAAAAAAGAATTGTCCTAGACGGTCCTTATCCTGGGGTAATAAATCTCCCATAACGTCGCTACAGGCTGGAAAATACCCTCCTGTAAATTCTATCCAAGCTTCACTTAGAGGCTCTTGCACTGCTAGGAATACCGGATTGCGGTATTGCCCTATGGTGGGATTGCCTACTAAGTCGCCGCCCCCGGGAACGTAGTGATCGATATCTGCCATTTTGAACTCACAGTAGGGCAAGGCATAGGTTCTAAAACGGTAATCGTTTCCCCTTACGCTAAATCCCCAAACAAACTGCGTTATTCCCGTATCGGGGTCGTTTGATACTTGTACAAGGCTCAGCGGCGCCCCAAAAAAAAGCTGTAGTAGTTTCATATCCTCAAGTGTCCTTACTTCCGTGAACTCTAAAAAGTGCTGTTCCAAAGCTCCCATTCGCCTGTAATACTCACTCGTGTCGGGGAACTCGCCCGTATACATTGGGACTTCGGTGGGGGTCGGGATTTCTGTCGGGGTGGGAGTTGGGGTTGGGGTAGCGGTAGGAATACCTGTAGAAGTTGGTGGAACCTTGGTCTCTGTGTTTGTAGGTTTTGGAGTAGAAGAAGGAACAGCCTCTGTGACCGGAACTCCTGTACAACCAGAAAGAACGAGCCCGCCTACCCCTAATGCAACGGCTCCCAGAAACTCTCTTCCTGTGAGCTCTTTTGCCATTTGAAGAATTATATCACCACCTTCAATTTCCTTCAAACTACAGGTTATGTTTTTTGGGAACTACTACCTCTTGGTCTTGGTGGGAAAAGTTTCGATAATCTAATTATCGGTAATCTTACATATTATCTTAAATTATTCTCTAAGTTAACTCAGAATTCGTAATTTTTTCTTTATATGTTATAATCCCCTTAAGTCGAAAAATAGGATATATGAATACAGAAAGAAAATCTAAATCTGTGCTTAGCAGAAGGGATGTTTTGAAAATTGGCGGTTTATCCGTTTCAGGGTTAATGTGGGGAGGAGTGATCGCAAGAGTCGGGAGGTTGGTTTCGTTCGAAGCTCTCGAGAAAAAGACGGACCTTCCTTTATCAATAGAATTAGCAGGAGAAAGCCGCTCGGAAACACATCCTGAGAAAAATCCTTGGCCATACTGGCGAATTTTTAATCCAAACTCTAGCGCAATAGCATTCAGACTGGAACTACCTGAAAGAGATGAGAATGGGAAGGTAGTTAATATTCGGGTGGAAGAACCCGCTAATGCTCAAAATCATATGGATCGATTTAAACAGATGGCCATGGTGCCTGCTAATTCGGATATCGTTGTTTTTTATCCTCCATTTCTAGGAGGAAAACAGGAAGCCTGGGTTTCCATACTTGACCATAATTATCTGCAAAATCTGGGTTATTCCCCGTCTAACGAATTTCAGGTAACACCAAAGTATGTTAGTGAAACGGGCATTCTATCGCTTACCTATGAAGCAACTCAAGATTTGAAGGGAAAACTGATTGTCCAAGCCCAAATCAATCTGCTTAACCAGGAAAGACAGGTAGTGCAAAGTATTTACACCAATTCTGATGAATTTAACCCCCTTAAGGCTGGAGAGAAATCTGAAAGATCACCGATCTCACTTAAAGATAGGGCTCCACATTCTTCTTATGAGCTACGATTTTTGGGTTTAGCTCGTTCCTAAATCGCAGGAAAATCCCCCTATAATCTGCATTGCGAAATTACTCATTGAATAATTTATTGTTGCTTCTTTCATTTTGCGCCAACCCCAAACTCGCAAACCATAACCACACCATCGAAGGAATCAAATAAGTAGTATCGAACATAAAATTGGTAAGTAGTGCAAAAAATAATGCTTTAAATAGAAGATTTTCTTTGTTTTCGAAAAGGTAATTGGATATCCTTAAAAGCCAAGTTATAAAAACCAATCCTAAAATTCCAATTCCAGCAGATACTTCTAATAAAATATTGTGGGCAAATGAAGTGATGTAGTTAGCTGTCCAAGGAAAACTCGCCCTAACCCTACTAGAGATCTCGCCAAAATTGCCCAGGCCGACCCCGAATGGACTGGTAATTAGGCCGAGCGTTCCAACCAGGAAATAGGGTCTTGAAAATAAAGTTGTCCTGGTTAATCCGGAATAAAGAAAGAGGGTTACAACCAGAATGGTTAGGGTGATAATAATACTCTTATTTGTCTTATTCCAACCTTGTTTCAAGACCATAAATCCTATCCCTACTGCTAACGCAAGATAAGCCGAGCGGGATTGTGAAAGAGCCAGAAAGAAAACCGTCAAGCCAAGAAATATAGTATCAATTAGGGGGCGCTTTAGACTCCATCGGTAAAAAACCAATATTCCAACTAATGCCCACAGATCACCGATATGGTTGTGTGTTTTTTCTGGCGTAGTCCAAGAATAAATACTCCAAGGGTTTGGATCTAAGGTCCCCGAAATCAAATGGAATATAAGAAATCCTCCAAAAAGGCAGCTCAAGAGAATTAAAAGGTGCCCGAATCTGGTTCTAATGTGATCTTGTATATTAAAAAAAATTAGCCAAAAAAGCCCGCCTGTGAAAAATGACGCAGAATACTTAAGAGTTCTTTCCAGATTAACGCTCCAGAAAGTACTTAATGCGAGTATTGCCAAAAAGAAGATATAAATCCAGAAGCCTTCGGGGATATCAAGCTTTTTTTTCCAAAACCTGATCAAAACCAATAGCAAAATACCAACGCTTATCCCCAGAATTTGCACCGAACTTGTATCAATCCCCAGGCCACCCAAAAAAAGAAGCGTCCCCAAAAAAAAGATAATAATTACATCTATTATATTGCTTCCTAACATCTTCAACACCTTACCTTAATAATATAAGCCATTTTATAGAAAGAGAAATCTTCACCCCTTTCTTTATCTCTTGTCCTCTCTTGAAATTATCGTTTATACTCAAATTGTGAACGACAACTCTCTAGGCCAGGATACAAATCTTTCAGAAACAGAGCCGAAAGTTTTTACGTCCGACGCAGAGTTCAAAAATAGATATCGACTGTATATCATAACTGGGATTCTCGTGCTTGCTATAGTTGCTGCTCTTTCCTGGGGAGGGATAGCGCTTTATAAGGGGCGCTCACAAGAACCTTCTACACCAAATACCTCGGAAACACCCAGGAAGATTTCTTCCATTACGCCTACTGGTCTTTCGGGACAAGCAACTTTCGACAAGGATGGGGCTTTATATCTCGTTGGTTACCTGGATCTATTTCAATCCAAAGGAGAATTTCTCGAAAGTGCATCGATTGACTATACGCTTACGGGAAAAATAAAGGAAGTCTTGTCCGTCCCAATTGTAATTGGTAATGTCACCTACCCAAATGGGTTAATTTTAGTAAGCTCATCCGGACAAGAGCAGGCGGTCCCATTTTTACAAGAAGAGCTAGAAAAAATGACTATCTACTCAACCGTAGGGGGAGAATTAAAAACTTTCGAATTCGAGAACTTAAAACCCAATAGCACCGTAAAAATAGTTTTCAGCCAGAATCTCCTTCCCAAAAATGGTGAAAAAACAAACGTAGAAATAGTCTATTTCCCCAGCGAATAAAATATTAACCGTAGTTCCTAAAAACATACCATACTTATACTGTTCACTCGCGTTTGACTCCACCCTGAGCTAACCCCAAGCATGGTAAACCACAGCCAAAGCATCGTATAGATAAAGTAGGTTCAGTCAAAAAACCATCACTTTCTAATTATCGCAAGCTGGTAGCGCTTAACTTCTTGAAGAATTTTTTTCTTGGCGTCTTCCCAGGAAAAGTGTTTAGCAAGAACTTTTATCCCCCTCGCCAGGTCTTCGTCTTCTGCATCTTCAAAATAAATCAGTCCCTTAAGAACCATCATCTCTTCAAACGAAGGATATTTTGTCTTTACAAAACCCAAAAGGTCTTTAAGAGAATATTTTTTCAATAGATAATAAATGTCAATAAAATCTCTTCTTTTTCCCCTCATGGCAACCGCAACCAGCTTCATTGCGGCAATATCCTGAATAGAAGCCACATTTATACTCTCCACTTTAACCTTCTTTCCTATCATCTTATAAGGGTAATAAAAAAGAGAAAAACTTACACCATCGACGGTAAGAATAAGCGTATCTTTGACAATACTATTAATTTTTAAGTCTTTAGACTTTTCCTGAAACGAAGCAGCCAGCAGTTGAGGATCAAAACGAATTTTGGAGTAGAAATCAAAATCAAGCGACGTTCTATGACCAAGCTGTAGAGCCAAACCGGTGCCCCCCGCCAAGTAAACTTCTCCGCCAAGGAAGTCCAGACCCTTAATCAAGTCCAACTGCCTATCATTAAGGATTTGTAAATATGGCATCTTTATTTAGTGAATCTTTGGCTTCAATGCCAAGTATTTTTTGCCAAAAATTAAGAGATTCTTCAAACCATAAACCACGTTTTGGCTTTTTCAGAACATCTCTAACCTGGTCCATATTATAATTATCAAAAACCCACCCGACAGCTTCCCTGTCACCCAAATTAAGAACCTGGGTAATAATCTCTTCCCGCACGGCCTTACTATCTTTGTCTAACTTTGACAAATCATACGAAGCTAAATAGGGTTGTAAGAATTTAGGCACGCTCATATACCATATTTTACCTTAAATCATTTCTCTGAGAAAGACCCAAGCTGACAAACCACAACCAAAGCATTGTAATCGCTTTCGGCACTTACGCTTTAAGCTTGCTTCCCACTTAGTTGATATAATATATGAGTATGCTTCAAAAAATATTAGAGGGGAAGCCATATTTAGCCTGGTATATCAAGGACAAAAAGGCTTTATCTGACAAAAGCGCCCTGGAACACATTCTGTCCTATGGCGACTGGGGTGACGTTATGGAAGCCGAGAAAGTTTTGGGTATTTCCAAAATGAAATCTCTTTTTGAAGAAATAAAGAGGGGTAAAAGGGTAAATTTAAAAAAGCGTACGCTAAATTACTTCCAAAATTATTTTGCAAAATATGCATGAAGAGGTTTTATCGGAAGGACAAAGGCTGCTTCTTCCGATTATCACTAAGTTCTCGGATAAATTCGGATTAGTTGGCGGCACTGCAATGGCTCTCCAGATTGGACATAGAAGGTCGGTTGATTTTGATTTGGCTTCCCTTGAGGCTATTAATAATGAAAAAATAGCAAATTCAATAAGAGGTCTTCACCCCATAGAAAGTACTCTTGTCGATGAAATGAACGAACTAACGGTCGTTGTGGCATCGGTCAAACTTACCTTCTTAAAGTTCCCCTTTACGATTGAATTTAGAGAAAGGCTCGGAGAGTTTATTAACATGCCGGATATACTTACACTCGCCTCTATGAAAGCCTATTCTCTGGGAAGAAGAGCCAAATGGAAGGACTATGTGGATTTATTTTTCGCATTTAAAAAACACACTATAAATGAAGTTATAAATAAAGCCAGGGAGATTTTCAAAAAAGAGTTTAATGAGAAACTTTTCAGAGAACAGCTGTCTTATTTTGATGATCTAGACTATTCGGAAAGGATAGATTATTTAAGTGGCCATAAGAAGGACGACAGTGAAATTAAGGAGTTTTTGGCAGAAATAAGTCTTCAGAAATAGTAGTTCCTTATGACATCCTCCGCGGACTTAAGTCCGCGGTTTCCTCGTCTAAACGAGGATGACATATGAGCGTTCAATCCATCTCCGAATAAATCGGGGTTTTCTTGAATGCTCCTATAAAGGACCAGCCTTTAAAGGTGGCTTTAGTCTTCCTGTCCCAGCCCCAAGCTCATGGTTCACCCAAGTCTGACCCGAGCCTGGATAATCCCAGACTCGTAAACCAAAGCCAGAGCATGGTTGGAAATTGTGTAAGCAGTATCCTTTGGAGTGCTTATTTATCCATTACAACCCACATACTCTATAAAAGAGTCTGCTGAGTCCAATAATGTATATCCGTCGTACACCCCAAACCAAACATACTTGAAGAGAGTATTATTTCTGAGTTCATACTCAGAAACTCCAGTCGTCTTATTATCCCATTCTGTTTTGGGTAAACCAGCAAGTTTAATCATTACCCTCGGCTTCTTAGCATTCCAGATGCTCCATTCTACTCTCACGGTACAAGTTGCTGACAAACCTCCACCCGAACAAATTTGACAAGGTCGGGGGCTAACTCTAATCTCCCCATCCGGACTACTGGTGGATTGGTGTCTAGCATTTACTCTTAAATGGTTTATTTGGTCGGAGCCCGCATTTGCGTAAAAGTAAAAGTCGGCCCCCGGAGGATAAACGTCAGTGAAAAACGACCCTGAGTTTCCATAGGCCAAAGGGCCACCCGGAATACCAACCCCCGTCCCATCTACCGTCACATTTTGACAGCCGGGAAAATCCCAAGATATCTTAATATCTTGGCAGGGTGCCGTAGCTCCTTCTGTAACAACACACGAGCTAGGATAAGCACTCACCGATCCGGGACAGATCTGCTCATACACGGCTTGTTCCCTAATATCAAACGACACTCCCTCTCTACTCAAATATGAAGAAAGCATGATTATAGAAATGGTAAGTACTCCTAAAACTAAAATGGGGAGAAAGCCAACCAGACCGGTTTGCGATTTATGCAGGTAACGTTTCCGCATGCTAGGGAGGGAATGATTCATCTTACGGCTCTTTATTATTTTGTGTCAAGGCGGGGAATAGGTTTCCTGCCTGAGCTAGCCCAAGCATGGTAAACCACAACCAAAGCATGGTCGGAATAACATAGGTATAATCAAACATAAAATTGGCAAGTAGGGCAAAAAATATAGCCTCAAAAACGCCAGTCTCGCCTCCCCTCTTAGAAGAAAGTAAGTCCTTGACTATAAAGATAAGCCAGGCGATAAAGACAAACCCAAATATCCCCAAACCGGTGGTTATTTCCAAAATTAAATTATGGGTAAGAGAGGAAAAATGTTTCGCACCCTCCCCGGCTATTTGTGGATCGGTCGAAATGACTGAAAAGTTCCCCACCCCGACCCCGAAGGGATATTTAGACAGTCCCCTTATAGCCTGTACAAAATAAGGCCGCGAAGAAAGTACCGACTTTAAGCTGCCCGCGTAAAGAAAAAGGCCTGCGGTGATTGCCAAAAGGGCGAGGAAGATACTTTTGAATTTTTTTAGCCACCCGAATTGATAAAAAAGATAAGTTAGTCCCACCAGTAACGAGGCGTAGGCAGAGCGGGAAAGGGATACTCCCAAAAAATAAATCCCCAGAACCCCTAGGGGCAGATTCCACCATTTCCTTTCTTTGACAAAAAGATAGGTAAGTGCAATAAGAGTAAGCGCCCAAAGGTCGCCCAGGTGGTTGTGGTTTCGCTGGAAACCCACCGGCAAATAGAGTGTATAGGGCTTTAAGGCATTTCCCGGAAGTACCTGCTCAGCCAAAAAAAGCATACCAAAGACTGCTCCCAAAAAAATTACTAGCCAAAAAAAAATCTTCTTAAACTTTTGGCCCAAGTTATGAAACCCCAGCCAAAAAACTCCTCCAACTAAAAATAAAAGAAAATTCTGCCAGATAAGACTCTTTTGATCTGCCCAAAGAACGCTTGCTGCAAAAAAGAAGAGAAAAATAAGGTAGAGCAGGCTACCCCTTGGGAATTCGATTTTATGGTTTTTCAAATAAACCCAGAGAATAATTAAAAAACCCAATACGAGTCCAATTTGGGCTGCGAGTAAGGCGTTAATCCCCAATCCTCCAAAGATTAGAAGCGTCCCGAATAGAATTAATATTAGAAGGTTTGTAATTTTCTCCGGGCTAAATTTTTTTATCAACTCGCAAACATTTTAACATCAAAATTCAGGGTTTCTCTAAATAATATAATATTATTATTGCGGTATGAAAGCTAAAACATTTTGGGCCATTTTGGCTTTATCTTTCCTTGTGCTTACTTCAGAGGCTATATACCAGCTAAGAAACAATCCCCAGGCTCGAATTTCAACCTACCTTATTATTTCCCGCACTTTTGCCAAAACAGGATCCTAAGTTATATAATTTAACTAACCCTATTTTTCTCTTCCGCAAAATACAGCTATCTATGAGAAATATATTTTTATATGTAATTTTTTTATCTCTCGTTTTTCTTCTATCGGAATTTGTATTTGTGATGAATAACAAAAACGCTGTCCTGGGCTACTACTATTTTGAGAGGGCAAAGGAATCGGCTGACCGCGGGAATTTTCAAGAAACCGTTAATTTCTTGGTGAAATGGGCAGAGTCGGATATGCAAAAAAAGGGGGGTGCGGGCTCTATAAAAAACGAAAATTTCCACCCTGTTTTAAGCAGATACCCGAATGAAATTACGTTTGAGAATAACGATAGTCTGAACAAAGATATTAGAAATTATTTATTTTCTATCAAATTTATTAACCTATTCTTTAACGATTACTATTCTTTGTCCCGCGTGTTTTACGACCTGGGAGTACTATCGTTCCAAAACGATTCGGAGTATCTTTTCCCAAGATTTTTACAGACGGCAATTAATCTAAGTCCCCAACATAGTTACTTGTATGTCGAACTGGCTAACTTCTATTATAATTACGGCCAAATAGAGGAGGCCGAGGATATTTTATTATATAAGTGTGAGAAGTATCAGACTTCTACCGACTGGTGCGAAAATTACTATGATAACCACATCAAAAACGGGGATTACCCGCTAACTCCCGGGTTTTTGCTTGAGGAATCAGGGAGATTTTATAACTACCCGAGTTTAGTTAGTACGTTATCAAGCCTCTGAGAAAAACTGTTCCAGTCATATTTCAAAGAGTTTATACGAGCGTTTTCGCCTAACTTTATTACCAGATTTTTATCGGAAGCAATTTTCGCCAAAGCGTCTGCAAATTTGTCTACTGCCAGCTCGACCAAAAACCCTGTTTTCCCATTAATCTGGCTTTCGATTAGCCCGCCCCTATTTACACAAACCGAGGGTTTGCCAAAAGCGTTCCCCTCAATTACTGTAACTCCCCAATCCTCATTAAAGGAGGCCGAAATTACTGCCCAACAATTCTCATAGAGTTTTCTCATTTTATAATCGGAGGGATTAATCACAAATCTGATATCCAATTTATTCTTTGACAATGACCCTAGTTTCGCCAAATACCCCTTACTTTTCTCATCCACCCTCCCAGCAATAATTAACTTAAAACTCTTTAAACTAGGATTTCTTCTTTTTAATTCCTTAAAGGAACTTATTGCCAATTCAATGTTTTTTGCCCACATTATTCTACCCGGTAAGAAAAAATAAGGTTTATAAACCCAACTTGGTTTAATTGCTTTAGCGTCAACGCCCGGATGCAATATTTCAAATTTCCTTTTTTTACCTTTAATTAGACCGCCAACCTTTGCCCTTTTTAAGGTTTCTTCGCTGTTAAAAAAAATATACTTATATTTTTTCCAAAGGTATCTATCGATGAACCTAAATAAGAAGGCAAAAATGTGATATATCAGCTTCTGATAATTATTTTTCTTTTCATATACTCGCCTCTTGTACTCTATATCAAATACGGGCCGTAGGGGCGTGTGGCAGAAACAAACTGCCGGCAGGTTATGATTTCTTACAAGAATCAAGTCTCCCAACCCTTCCGAATTGACCAATAAAAGATCGAAGTTTTTCAAATCAATTTTTTGAAAAATAATAACGATTGCAGCTTTCAAGGTGTCGATAATATTTCGCCTTACCGGAATTTTTTTCAATTCCACCAACTTAATTTTTTTAAATTCCGGAAAAGTATTTTTTATATCGAAGTGATTTGTAAAAATAGTATAATCATGCTTGCTTCTTTTGACAGTTTCCAAAATCGTGCGTTCGACCCCACTTGTCAGATAGACCCAGGGATAATATATAGCTATTCTCATCTGCCGACTTCTTTTTTGTATATCTTCATGATTTTTTTATAATACTCTTCCTGGCCGTATTTTCTTTTAACATCAGCAAGGGCATTATTAGAAAGTATTCCGAACAATTTCCGCTTGGTCCAAAGAAGTTTTATCTTCTCTGCCAATTCCCCGTTGTTACCGGCTTCGAATAATAATCCGTTTCTGCCATTTTTGACCACCTCGGGAATCCCCCCAATTCTTGCCGCAATGACGGGTTTGCCCAAACTAAAAGCCTCAAGTATCGAGTACGGCATATTTTCGTACCACAAAGAGGGCACAATACAAAAAAGCGATTGTGAAATTACCTTTCGAAGTTTTGTATCATCAAGCCTGCCTAAAAAATCGACATTTTTTAACCTGAGTTTTTGGGATAACCTTTTCAAATTCTTTTCTTCCGGACCATCGCCGACAAGTTTGAATGTAACTTCGGGCAAGAGCCCCGCCGCCCCCAATAGTTCCGACAGTCCTTTGTGCTTAAGAAGTACACCAAAAAAAAGAACGTAAGTATTTTTGTTCCGCGCTTGTGCTTTATGAAATTTGCCAATTTCAGTAAAATTCGGCAAATATATTATTTTGGAGTCCTTCAGTCCATAATCAACAAGTTTTTTCCTAAGAAATCTACTTGGACTTATAAATAGATCGATTTTATTCTGATAAATCTTCCAATAGTCGTGTAGATAAAAGGATGCGGCAACTAGAAAAGAAATAAGATACGAATCCTTAACGCACTTATGAAGTACCGCCTTGTAATATTTGCCGCCCTTTGTAATTTCACACACCGCTCCGTCGTGATACAAATTTACGTTTGGCGATATTGGATGATAGTCGTGGACTGTCTCTACAATAGGAATATTTCTTTTTTTTATTTCAAAAATGATCGAAGGTGAAATACGAAAATAAATATTGTTTAAATGAACTATATCTGGTTTGAACTCGTCTAAAAGTTTTCCTATATTTTTTTTAGCCTCTAGCGAATAAATTATGCCCGATAATACCTTATACAAATTCTTCAGATTTCTCCCTTGAGTACTTACCTTGTCTATAAAGTATTTACTCCAAAAGGTCGGCACGTTTCTTGAATCGTGTGTGGAAAAATAGGCTACCCCATTTCCGTGCTTTTTAAGCAACTCGCCCAAACTCAAATAGTATCTCTCCGCCCCTCCCAAAACAAAATGGTGATTATTTACAAGAAGAATTTTCATAATGATAGTGACCGCATCGTACTAACAAAAATGTTTTTGGCCTTAGCTGGAATTTTAAAGAATATTAAAATTCAAATAATTTCCTTAACAAAATCTCTTAAAGACTTAGCGCCGTGATTTTTTCTGACATAATCTCTTGCATATTTTCCCATGGCCTCGCGTTTTGCGGTATCGTGAAGCAATTTTAAAATTCTTTCCGTCAATTGCTTTTTGTTGCAGACATATCCGCTTTTGGCGTCTTTTATCAACTCACCTGCCCCCGGATAATCTTTGGAAACAACTGGTAGTCCCCAGGACATTGCTTCCAGACCAACAATCGGCAATCCTTCAAAGTCCGACGTTATTAAAAATATTTTTGAACTAGAATAATAAAATCCGACATCTCTCCGGGAACCTACCATTTCTATGTTACCCCCCATTTTTTTAGAATTAATATAATGCAGTATGTTTTCCATCTCGTCTCCCCACCCGACAATGCAGCCGCGAATATTCGGCACCCTGCCTCGAAGCTCTCTTACGGTATCTACAAATAATTTAAGATTCTTAACCCTGTCCACCCTACCAACATATAAAAGGTCGTATTTCAGGAAACGACGTTCCATTTTCTTAGGAATTAAAACCCAGTTTTTATTGACAACAATTTTTTCATTAGGCAGGCGGAAATTATTTACCAAGTCCGACTTGGAAAAATCAGAGGGCACAATAACCCTGTCGGCAAATCTAAATAAATTCTTAATTAAAAAGGTCCAATAGAAATATCTCCAATTTCTGCCATATTCAAGTTTTAAAAGAGAGGTGGCTACATTGTCAAAGCTTATTATTACCTTTGTGTACCCGCGCCAAAATATCTTCGATACTAATTTGCCGATAATTGCAGAGGCGGCATACGGCTCCATAAAAGCAACAACTCTTGAGGGTTTAAAAATTAATATTTTCCATAAAACAAAAACGGTAAAGGGAATATGGAAAGTCGAAAAATCAATATCTTTTTTTGATCTGTAATAGTAAACTTCACACTTGGGACCTTCGATATCTTCCAAAAAAATGTCTTCTTCTAGGTCGTAAGCTTTTTCGTCTTCCAACAAAACGATTATTTTGAATCCTTTTTTTGAAAAGTATGGGTCTTTTCTTAATAACCTTATGCTGTCAACTATTTTCCTCTGAACACCTCCTATCCCCAAGTCATGAAATATGAAAAATATAGTATCAGTCACGAGTTGTAATGCGGGTGCTTATTGTAAGATCAGTCCAAAATTTCATAATTTTTTATAATAGCTTTTTCTTCGACTAAGCTGGAAGTTGAATGGATTCTAATATGTGCACCTATCCTTAAAGGAAATGTATCGTTATAGTAGCATGTCCCCTCCTGGCACCTGACCTGCGCTTCGGCGATAAAATAAACGTCCTTGTAGTAAGGGTCCGACCTTCTTAGTATCCGTCCGTCATCGGTTACAATCGACCTTTCGGCAGGAATAATCCTGGAAGATATTATTCTAAATATTTTCAATCCGTTGGTATCTTTTACAACATAGTCTTTGTTGTAAGTTTCGGCCAGCCAAGGATAAACTTCGGGAATAAATACTTCTACCCTTGCCTTGGACAGCTTGCTTTCCGGGAACTCGGGCGTAGTACCAATATAGGTTATGACGCCTTGATATTGAACGCCTTTAAAGTTAAGAGTTAGGGTCCCTCCCACAATCAGGGGCTGTTCTTTTAACAAATAAACTTTTGAGCGAACATTATATAAGGCTTTTACCTTAAGATTTAGTCTGGAAAATCTTCTCTGTCCGCCCCAATCAGTATTTTCTATTCCGATAATTTCTGCCAATTCCCCCCCGGATGTATGAAATGCTTTGTCTCCGACTTTAAGGGCATTTGAAAGCCAGTACGGCGGAGGCATTGGATCTTCCAGCCACTCCGACCACTCGTTTACGGTAGACACGTATACCGTAACATTTTCCCTCGAATAAAAAACAAAAAATCCGACAATCACCACGACAACGACTATAAAAACGACATAGTCTAAAACGGATAATTTTTTTAGTAGCTTTTCCATCTGCCAGAATAACCCGCCAAGAGCCAAAATATCCAACCGATTCTCGGGTGCAATAACCAAGGATACGCGAGCATAAGTAAACTCATTGACACAAAGGAAATAATCATGGCACCCGAAAAAACGTTTGGCTTTAGCATACCATTTATAAACTTGTCTTTATATAAAAAATACAAGAAAACCAAAAAGATAATCAGACCCGCAATGCCACTTTCTGCCCCCAATTGTACAAACAAATTATGAGGTAAATCAAAAGTAGTTGGCGAATTTTCATCTGAAACAGATTTCATGACCTCATAGGGGAACATCCCCAATCCTACGCCGAATGGATTATTAAACATTATCCGATATCCAGCTACCGCCTGATGAATCCGATAATAGCCGCTTCCTACCTGACTGAATGTCTGATCCAAAGACAGAATCCTGGAAAAAATAAACGGCCCTATTATAATAATGAGCGAGATAGATCCCAATACCCAAAGGGCCTTAAGTTTTTTCGGTAAAAAAATAAAATTATTAGACTTTAAATAGATCAAAAAAGGCAAAATCGCAACCGCGGTTATTATCCAGGAGGCCCTACTTGCCGTAAATATTAGGGCCAAAAAAATCGATACTATAAATCCCCAATAATATACGGCGGCCTTTTTTAAAAGTGGAAGAAACATAACTACCGCTACCGGTAAAATAACAACTATAAAACTCGCAGAGATATTGGGATCTGAGCTAAAACCTCCGGGCCTGAATAGATAGTTCTCTGCATACTTTCCGAAAGGCATAAACGCATCTTCAAAATCAAAGCCCAAAGGACCTCTAACCAAGTATTGGGTGATAATCAATAAAGAATTTATCACCACATAGACAATTACTATCTGCATGGTTTTCTTGACCAGATTTAGGTCTAAAAATACTAATTTGGATACCAAATAAAGAATTACCGATTTTGCTAATAAAAAGTAGAATGAGAAGGAAATTGTTGGATTTGAAGCGATGATGGTCGAATAGCCTGCTATAGCCAGAAATAAAAACAAAAAAAAGTCTGCTTTAATACCCCAGGTCCCGCTGAATAAGACCTTTATTCTGTTTTTATTGAACCCAGTAAGTGTGAGACCAAGAATTAAAACAAAAATAAGGTCCGAGTAGTACCAGCTACCATCTCCATTAATATTCAGTATAGGTGCAATAAAATTTATATCAAAAGGTAGTGTTCTCAAAGAAAGCATTGACGAAATGAATAAAAACCATAATGAATTAAATAAACTGCGGGTAAATTTGAGATAAAAAAGTAAAGAAATTACTATTAGCAGGAAAAAAAAATTATCGGTCGCAAATAGCGACAGACAAAAAATTATGGCATATATCCAAGATTCCGGATAAATAATTTTTAAAACATTCTTCATTTGCTCAAATATTGCCGTTTTCCTTAATATATCTTTTAATTACTTTTTCGACGGGACCGTCTTCTACTATCCGACCGTTATTAAGCCATATGACTCTTTCGCAGGTTTTTTGCAAAAAATCCAGATAGTGTGTGGCGATAACTATAGTCTTTCTCTTCGAAAAAAATTCCCGGATTTTGGAAAGCGATTTCTTTTGAAAATCTATGTCTCCGACAGAGATGTTTTCGTCAAGAACTAATGTATCAAAATCGCAATGGGCAGCAACCGAAAACGCCACCCTTAATTTCATGCCTTCGGAATAGGAATACATGGGTTGCTCTATGAACTTTCCGATGCCGGCAAAATTAATTATTGTTTTTAGTCTTCTTTTAATTCCTTCTTTGCTCATACCCAAAATCATTCCATTAAGAAAGATGTTTTCAACACCCGACAGCTCAATGTGGAAACCCGCTTCCAATTCGATTATCGAAATAACCTTTCCTCTTATGTCTACGCAGCCCTTGTCCGGTGTGGTTATGCCCGAGATTATGCTCAAAAGTGTTGTCTTTCCCGCGCCATTCGGACCAATCAAGCCGACTTTTTCTCCCTTTTTTATTTCAAGATTGATATTTTTGAGCGCCCAGAAGGGTTTGCTTTTGCTTCCCACTAAAAAATACTCCGATAAAGACGAATAAATATTGGCAAATTCGTATTTTTTTGAGACCCTCTGTAATTTGACTACGTTGCTATTTGTGAAATTCATTTCAATTTTTTTCCTTTCCAAACTTATTATTGGCTTTTTTCTGGTTTTTCGTGTTTAAAATCCTTATAGCCAATCAACCAAGTTGCGCTTGTTTTTCCTGAACACGATAACTCCACACAAAACTACAATTATTCCGATAAGAATATTCACTCCCACAATATTTGGATTAAGTCTA
This sequence comes from Candidatus Woesebacteria bacterium RBG_16_42_24, assembly GCA_001792115.1. GTDB lineage: Bacteria > Patescibacteriota > Microgenomatia > UBA8517 > UBA8517 > RBG-16-42-24. The sequence continues at coordinate 37,521 of MGFX01000006.1, read as the reverse complement.
CATTGCCCGGTAAACGAGCACTGGAAAAGCATTACGATAGAAGTTAAAGGATTCAAGTAAAAGATAAACCAGAGCCTTTCCGGGATAAGACTGAGGTCATACAATATCGGCGTTGCATAAAAGAGTACTATCAGAAATGCCTGTGTAATAAAATTTATATCTCGAAATTTAACATGGAGGGTCGACGTAAAAAACACCAAGCCAGAACTCAATAACAAGAGCCAAATTAAGGACAGAAAAAGAAATACAAGACTAATATTTCCCCCCCCGCCCAAAACTACCAGAACCCCTAAAAAAAGAAAAACCGACACTCCCAGATGTATAAAGTTGGAAAATATTACCGATAAGGGAATAGCCTCAAGCGGAAATTTCGCCTTTTTTATAAGAAGCCTTTCGCTTACAAAACTTGGCGTCCCCCGGGTCATTGTGGCTGTTATAAAATTCCAAGGCATCAAGCCCGAGAATAGAAAAATGAAGTAGTTGGGAATGTCGATGAAGTATGAAAAAATTATCCCTATAATCAGCATTTGCAAGATCGGATTTATTAAAACCCATATAAATCCGAATATTGCCCTTTTATATCGAGTTTTAAACTCCCTCTCGGTCATTGCGAATATAAATTCAAAATATTGCTTGTTCATATGCGGTTGAATTTTATCGCATTTTATACCTTGTTTATTCTTTCATCCACCATAAACCCAAAAACCGCGGTTTTCCCCAAATTCTATGATAAATCGAAACCCAATTCACCCTCTTGGTCCAAAGCACGGGGGCTATCCACCCAGTAGTTTTTGACATTTGCTATAATCTATAAACGTTTCTTCCATAGAATTTCGTTTACTCTTTTATAGCTATGAGTTTGCAAAGAAATTTCTTAGAGACAATTCTAAGGTTAAAAGAAAAAAGGAGAAGTCTTATATCTAGTAGGGTCGTCACAAATTTAATCACACACTATGGAGGCAGCACTGGCCACAACTTAGACCTCGGTAAGAAAAATGATTTGGGCTATGGTTTTCTACACTACGCACTCATAACAAATTTTAAGCCCAAAAATGTTTTATGTATCGGTTCAGGACAGGGATTTATTCCGGCAATTTGCGCCCTTGCCTGCAAGAATAATAAAACCGGGCACGTTGACTTCGTAGATGCTGGATTTGATAAAAACAACCCGAACAGCTGGGGCGGCACTGGATTCTGGAAAAAAGTTAATCCCGAAAAACACTTTGGATTTTATGATTTACACCGCTGGTTGGACACTTACGTAATGACATCTGCCGACTTTCAAAAAATGGGGACCCAAAAAAAATGGCAATATATTTATCTCGACGCCGATCATTCTTACAAGGGAATAAAAAATGACTTTAGCCTTTTTTGGCCGAGACTTGAGAAGGGCGGCCTAATGCTATTCCACGATGTAATACTTAAAAAACATCCGGAAAAATTAAAGTTTGGTGTTTGGAAATTTTGGAAAGAACTTAAAAATAAAAACAAAATTACGGTTCCATATACAATTCCGTGGGGAACCCCTTCTGGCCTCGGGATTATACAAAAAACATGAGAGGGAATTTTTTCGAAAAGTACTTAAAGTATTTTAATATCGATCCCTTTCGATTTCCCAATAAACCACAGGGATATAAAACATTGTTGTATCTAAACTTCGTCAACCTCTTTCTATTTAATAAAAGGGGGGCAATTTTCGGACCTTTTGTCAAACCTGCAAATTGGCTGTCAACCTACGCATGGAAAAAATTCATAAAATATAACCATTTCCACTTCGGGGAGTTTGTTAAAAGTGGCAAAAGTTCTGGACTAGATACTTTTGAGCGCTTGGCGATTAGAAAATTGGCCAGTTTATATAGGGCAGAATCTAAGGCCGTTTCCGGCATGATATTGTCGGGGGCAAGCGAAGGTAATGCCTATGCGATTTCCCTTGGAAAAGCCTTTTTCGAAAACCAACAAATAAGAAATATCCTCATTTTAAAGACTGCCATTACGCACGACTCCATTGATAAATCAGCCTATCTTATGGAAATACCTACGACCAATGTTGGCCTTGACAAAAACTACGGTATTTCGATCGAACTTCTTACAAAAATGGTCTTGCGATTGGCAAAGGGTAAACAACTTGGAATTCTGTTACCCCTGACATTGGGTTACAAAATAACCGGAACGAGTGACGATTATTTGAAGGTTTTAAAACTCGTAAATTTACTTAGCAAAAAATATAAACAGCTTAAATTTTATATTTGGTTTGACGCGGCTTTTGAAGGTTTAACCAGACCGATAACGGATAAATTCCTGCCTTTTGACAGTAAATACGTCCAAGCGGTGGTTTTAGATGCCCATAAACTTTTTTTTGCCCCTTATCCTTCAGGGGTAATTTTATTTAGAAAGAACTTAATTTTTAATAATGAACGGCTCAGTGCGGGATTTGCTGAATCCCGTAGTAGCCTTCCGGGGCTGGCTTTATGGGCCGCCATCCAAAGTCTGGGTAAAGAAGGTATTAAAAAAATAGTGAATGATAGCCAAAGTGTCCGTTCATACTTTGCCGATAAAGTAAAAAAATGTGGACTAGTTTTAGAAGCAATCTCCCCTCCTCACAGCCTTTCTTTAATGCTTATTGTAAATAAAAATAAGTTTCCCTATCTTCTTGCGCTTCAGCAAAACTTCCCCATAAGCTGCAATAAAATGATTGTAAAAAACTTATCGAAAAATCCTATTTGTTTCGTTAAAATTTATTTTTTTCCTGATTTTAATAAATATCAGGCGGACTTGCTCTTAAAAAAATTTGAATCTGTCGATAATGAAAAGGAATAAAATCTTAATCGTAAATTGGGGCACACAGAGTTCGGACTATGCCTTCAGCATTGCCAAAAAGAAAAATCTCGAATTATTTCTTGCTACCGGTGAAAATTACCCCGACTGGATTAAGCGCTATGTAGAATATGACCACATTATTACAACAAACACTTATGACTCAGAAAGGTTAATTATTGACACTTTAGTCTTCATTGAAAAAAGAGGGGTCAATTTTGATGCCATTACAACCTTCTTCGAAATGAACGTAATTCAAACAGCGGACTTGGCATACGCCCTGGGTTTTAAATTTTTACTTCCTTCGGTTGCCCGCCGCACCTCTGGAAATAAGTTATTGATGAAACTATATTGTATGCATAATCACATAAATATACCGAAATTTGGTTATTTTTCGACCCCGGCAAAAGGTTATAGAGAACTCAAAAAAGTAGGCGTTCCCGCAATCCTGAAACCCGTAAAATCCGGCCATTCTTACGGCATTTCCTATATCAAAACTCTCAATAAACCGAACTTTCTCTCCGTTTTAAACAAATCCAAAGACCAAATTAAGGCAAGTATTGACGAATGGATGAATTATTACAACCTTTACAAAAATGATTTTCTTATTGAGCAGTACATTAAGGGAGATGTTGTAAGTGTTGACGGTCTTGTGCAGCAAAATAAAATCATTTTCTGGGGAATAACAAAATTCGAGATGAGTCCTCTACCCCATTTTATACAAGAATCGGTCACTATCCCGGCAGATTATAATACAAAAACTAAAAACTTATGTTTTAGAGAAGCAAAAAAAATTATTAAAGTCTTAGAACTTGATAACTGCGCTTTTCACTCCGAATACAAATTAACAAAGAAGGGTCCGGTTCTTCTGGAAATTGCGGCAAGACCGCCCGGAGGGAATATGACCCTGGCCTACAAAAACGCATACAAAGTAGACATGATAGATATGTATTTAGACATCTGTCTCGGCAAAAAAGTAAAAGTTCCGAAAATTTCAAAAAACAATGTCATCATCCACAAATCGGTTTTTGATTACAACTGGGGTGAAGTTACAGACATTTCAGGTCTTATGGAATTAAAAAAGAAAAAATATTTTAAGTTATATTGGCATGTAAAAAAGGGCAGTACGATTTTTCCTAAATACGATTTACCCTCATCTTTAGTTTATTACCAAATCACCGCCGGCAGTCACAAGGAAGCAAAAAAATTTCAAGACGAAGTTAACAGAACTTTTAAATATACTTTGAGAAAAACTCCTAAGGCAATTTACGCGAAACTTAGAGGTATTAAAACATGATATTTCTCCCGTTTCTGGCAAAAAGCTTTACTTACCTCTTGCCAAGTTTACATTCGAAAAGAATTAAGATAATTGAAAAATGAAACCTTATTCATTAATCAAAAACTTAATCAAAAAAAACTTCGCGGGCTCGGATGAAATTATATTATTTCAGGGAAAATCGAATTTCAGAAAAATTACGGTTGTAGAAAAACCGATAAGTCACCAGAGGGTCATGTATGCGAGTAATCGTCTTTTTGTTGCCGGTATCGATACAAGAAATAATTTCCCTTTATACTCGCCCTACTTTTTGGCGGACATAGTAAATCCGAAACCAAGATCTCTCCTTTTTCTAGGGGGTGGACCTAATGCTGTTCCCTCATATGTTTGGAGGAACTATAAACCCGATTATATCGACGTTGTAGAGCGCGACGAACTAAATACAAAATTAGCCGAAAAGTATTTCGGCTTGCCGAAGAACAAAAATTATAGAATTTTCCACCAAGACGCTACTCTCTTTTTGAAAGACACCAAAAAGAAATACGACATAATTTATTCGGATATCGGGCTGACCCGCAAACGTGGACTTTCGACAAAAGATATGTATCCCTTTTGCACTCTAAGAACATTTAAAAAACTCCACAGTCTCCTTAATAAAAATGGCCTGCTGATATATATCGTCATAGGAAAATTAAAAGGGCAAGACCTGGTTTTTGAACGCAGGTGTCTGGCTTCTTTGAATAAATTTTTCCCAAAGGTTTACACCTTCTCTGACTTTCAAGAAAAAGGGTCCAAAACTCAGCTAATTCTTTTTTTGGCACCGGCAAAAAATTTAGATATTAATGAAAGTTATACGAGGTTAAAAAACAACAAAAAGTTACGTCAAGATGAAAATATTTACGAGGACCTGTTGGCAAAAATGCACAAACTCCCAATTATAAAACCCGGCTTAAATCTTTATACCTAAACATTTAGTTCTTTCCCATTACCACCGTCAAAGACGCTCCTGTGGGCCTCATATTTTTAAGGGAAATGCCTTTTGCAAGAAATCTAGCGAAAATCTTAGCTACTTTAACCAAAATATTGGCTTGCCATGATAAATCGATTAACCGAGATTTCCTCTTAAGAAGGATGTTTAGGTTATTAACAAATAAAGTCTCTAAATACCATTCAAGGTGTTCGTCTCTGAGTTTCTCTAAATATAGCTTCTCAATATTTAGTCCAAATTTTTTTGCAATAAAATCGAAAACCTCTCTATTCCAACGTGTTTTATGAACAGGGGGAAAGTTCAATTCGTGATTAAGTACCACTCCTACAAAAGAATCGTCGTTTGGAACAGATATAATAAGTTTTCCATTAGCCTTTAGGCACCTTAAAGCCGATTTCAAAAAAGCGTTGGGATTAGATATATGTTCAAGTACTTGAAACATACAGATGGCATCATACATATTTTTATTCTTTTTGGAGTGTTCAAATAAACTCTCCCCGAGTAGTTTTATGCCTTTCGAACTTGCGATTTCCCTGGCGGAGCGGCTTTTTTCCAAACCCCTGTAATAACGACTGGCCAATTTTGATGCAAAATTTCCATTTCCGGCACCAATTTCTAACACCTTACTTTTGGGAGCAATATTTTCTATCGCTTGGATAAATTCTTCTTTATTGTCCAGAAAATACCAGTCTTTGGTTTCCAGTAGATAATCAATCTGTCTTGAACTTCTAAGACTTGGCTGAAAATATTTTAGGCCACACCTTCCACATTTAAGAAGTTTTAGGTAATTAAATACAGATTTTGTAAAAAGAGGCCGCGCACTACTCCCCAATTGTTTCTCGTACAAAAAGGAGAGATCGTCTAACGAAATTCTTTCAATAAATTTATTTTTTACACCTCTACAGAGGGGGCACGAATGTTTTTTAGGCATACATTGCAGACACTATTTGAACAGAATCATTGTAAAATATACCTCATTGCAATATACTCTTACCAGTGCTGTAAGGCAGCATGGGCTCCTGGCAAGATAATCAATAAGTAGTACACAAGGGTTAGGATACAATTTAAGAGTATTCATGAAACTGAAATATCCGATTCTACTACTGCCCCTGATATTAATTTCTGTATTTCTCATAGCGACATTTAAAAAAAACAGCATATTTAACCCTTGGGGCAATAAAATGACCTTATACTGGTTTATCCCCGACGGAGTCAGGGCAGAACCCCATCTTTTTAATATCTATAACTGGGCAAGCGAGGGAAAGCTCCCCAATATAAAAAAATTGATGGACACTGGTTCCTACGGCTACTCTTTCCCAAATTTTCCGAGTCATACTCCGACCAACTTTGCAGCACTTCTGACCGGTTCTTATCCTGAAGTCAACGGCGTTGTTGACGGCCCAATGAGGTCGCTAGGCAAACCGCTCGACAAAGTTGCAGTTCCGGGATTTCGCTCAACCGCAAAAAAAGTAGCCCCCATTTGGAAAACCTTAGAGGAGGAAGGCTACAAAGTCGCCATGTTGTCCATACCCGGATCAACACCGCCAGAGGTTAATAAAGGTACTGTGTTAAGGGGCAGGTGGGGCGGTTGGGGCGCTGATTTTTCAGCAATTAATTTTGAACAAAAAGGAAACCTCGCCCAAAGAATAAAACAGGGCCGGGCCACAAGACTTTTCTTTTTTGGTCCACAGCTAACCGAATATGTCGACGACGGCTCCCCCAGCGGATGGCAAAATCCACCAACTTCATATAGTGATCCTTATGAGGTTAAGATGACGGGTTGGGGTACCGACGTATATGCGTATGTTTACGACAACACAGACGACGGCAAGGAGAATTTCGATAAAGTAATCTTTTCTCTTGATAAGAAAACCGCGCTGGCCGACTTATCTCAGGGCGAATGGGGCGATTGGAGCCCGATTGTCTTGAAATGGAAAACTGAAGACAAGACAACCGACGTTCCGACCTTCTTTAAACCAACCGTAATCAAACTCGGAGAGGATAAATTTTTCAGATTCAGATTTTTATATAACAATATAAACAAATATATTGCATTTCCCGAGGAGGCTGCCGACAAGATGATAGCTTCGGCCGGTCCAATGGTTGACTTTGTAGATAATTTCCCGGCACAACTTATTTATTATCCGGAGGACAAAAATACGTTTATTGACGAAATGGACATGTCTTTTGAGTGGCACAAAAAGGCTGTGGGCGCACTGGTTGACAACTTCTCTCCCGATATAGTGATCCACGACATATATTCGCCAAATCAAATGTTAACCAGCAAATGGTGGATGGGATACATCGATCCCCAAAGCACAAACTACAATAATATTTCAGACGAGGAAAGAGAGATACTTTGGGAAGAAGTTAAGGATATGTATATTAAACTTGATGCAATAGTTGGTGAAATTTTAAAGAATTCCGATAAAAATACTTACATCGTTTTTTCTTCAGACCACGGAGCCGTTCCATTAAACAGAAGTGTTAATTTAAACAATCTTTTTGCGCAAAAAGGCTGGCTTAAATTTAAAATAGATTCTAACACCGGAGAGCCCATTATCGACTGGAAGAATACAAAAGTAATTTATCTGAAAATGGCTCACGTTTATATCAATCCCGGGGGACTTGATGGTAACTATATTAGAGCCAGCGGTCCAGACTATGAAAAACTTAGAAATGAGGTCATTTCGACATTAAGAGAGTTGCAGGATGAAAACGGGGTACAACCTGTTGTCGACATAGTCAAATGGGAAGATGCAAAAAACTTCCTGAGATTGGACCAGGAAAGAACCGGAGACCTGGTCATAGCAAATTCTCCTGGTTACGGGTGGAATGAAGAAATGTCAAAGGATTTAAGAATATTCTCAGAACCCAATGTTTCAGGTTATAAACAGGCTATTTACGCCGAAGAAGTACCCGGAATGTGGACGCCTTTTATAATTTCCGGACCCGGAGTAAAAAAGAATTTCTATATTGGGGACAAACCATTCCCCCTCATTGACCAATACCCCACTATCATGAAAGCTTTAAAAGTTGAATCACCGGAATTTGTTCAGGGTAAAAGCTTACCCATTTTCGAGAACGGTCGTTGACATCTAATCTCTTTAAAAAGAGAAATATAATCTTCTTCCAATCCCCTTTTTTCAGACGGCTTTATTATTTCCATCTGATACCACTCGGAGGATTCAGAACAATAAAATATTGCTACATATCCTACATATTCGACATCTTCGTCTAAACACGTCCCTATGGCAAGGCGATTATTAAGATATTCGCGATAGTAGGTTAGTGTCATTCCTCTACTGGTGGTTATTTCTTTTTCAACTGGTTTAAACTTTTCTTGGCATTCGATTTCATCTGAAATTGCACCAGGATAAGGAGAGCGGGCCTTATCAAAAATACTTTGCACCTGCATAAGGCGTGTATTCGTAAATTCCCCTGCGTATTGGGAAGAATCGACAACCTTTTTTTCGACTCTTACATATCCGTCTTCAATTCCAAAAAGACCTTTCCATGCTTTTTCAGAATTTTCATAGATCTCCACAAGTTTCCAGTTCTCTTTTCCCGGAAAGTAAATACAATCCAGCTCAAAACAGGCTGAGTTTTTTATGGTAAAGTAGACTAAACCGATTACTATCAAAATCAAAAGGACCATTATTTTCCCGCTTTTTCTCATACTAATGTGAGTATCATACGCTTTAAAAAAATAATCAAACCTTTCTTTATTTTAGGATGCATATTGCTTGCTTCCTATTTTGCCGGCTCATTTATTTTAAGACAGATAAAAAAACAAAACCCTTTATGCAAAGATTGTAATATCGTATGGATTTCTTTGGATACTTTAAGCGCAAAACACCTGCCTTGCTACGGCTACCCCAGGAATACTGCGCCCAACCTCTGCAAGTTTGCGCAAGAGAATATCCGTTTCGCTAATGCGTACTCAAACTCGTTTTGGACTCTACCTTCGTCGGTCTCCGAATTTACCGGACTATATCCTGAAACACATAAAGTAATAACCTATAATGACGTCTTAAATGGGAACACGCCTTTTCTGCCACAGATTTTACAGAAAAACGGCTATACAACGCTTTTTGGAGTACCTTTAGAAAATCCTGCAATACCTGTCAAAAACGCGCTTAATCGTGGCATAGATAAGTATTTAAACGAATATCCCTGGAAGAACCTATTCGAAGAATTTAAGGAAAATGTCAAAGCTGGTAAGAAGACTTTTTTATATGTTAATGATTATTCAGTCCATGCCCCCTATTTAACCGAAGACAGACCAAAGATTTATACCTCAGATAATGTTCCGGAAATCCCGCACACGTTTGGGGATGTTTTAGCTAATCCCTCGGAAGAATTTTTTGAATATTTGTCTGTGCAAATACCGCAGGATATTAAATCGGGAAGGACGGAGTCGGGCAAGTTAAAGGAATTTTTGGAATTTATCGATAGAAATAAGAACAACTATCCGGCTCTTAAGCAGTATTATCAGGAAGTTCTAGATACAGACTTGGCGACTTCACTCTCGAGTTATATACAGTGGTTTAACTGGAACCAAAAAATTGACGTTAATAACAAAAGACATATTGAATACATAAAAGCTCTCTACGATCAAAGAATTCATGAACTAGACGAATCGGCCATAGAAGCACTAATTTCATTTATCAACGACGAATCGCTAAAGAATAATACAATTTTAATAATTAGCGCCGAGCACGGTGAAGAGTTTGCAGAACACGGAGAAATAACCCACATTACTATATACAATTCAAATATCCGGATTCCTTTTATCATGTACATTCCCGACATGAAAAAAGTAGTAGTGTCCGATTCTGTCCAACTTACTGATCTCCCCCCAACAATATTAGATATAGTCGGAATTAATGAAAAATATAAATTTCAAGGCAAAAGCCTGGTAGAGGTTCTTAAGGGCAACCAACTTGAAGATCGCCAACTAATTATCAATGGCGATGGAGCCAAAAATAAGGCGATAGTATGGAAAAATTGGAAACTTATATTAAACTCCGAAAAGGATACTCATAAACCTCTCGAGCTGTATGATATTTCGCAAGATATGGAAGAACAAAACAATTTGTTATTTTCTAATTTCGATATTGCGGAAAAAATGATTAACGACTACAAATTATCTCTTGAAGAATGGGAATCCAATCACGATTTACCAGACTAGCTAGAAACCTCAATCTTGAATTATTGACAAAGTATCTCTTCCAGAAATAAACTCATATTATCAACAAATATGGATATTCTGCCAGACCAAAATACTTCTCAGGGATTGTCTTCCCAACCACCAGTAACAGCTCCTGTTCCATCTCCATATCCAGCTCCGATTCCCGGACCAGTGCTTCCTGATAATCAAGGGTCGAAAAAGAAGACTATTCTTTATCTAGTTTTAGTCATCGCTCTTATTTTGATTGCTGGCGTTTTAAGTATTACCTTAATACCCCTTTTAAAACCTCAAAATAAGGAGGTTACGCAGGAAGAGCCCTCTTCTACTATCAATACTCAAACAATCGCGTTAATTGGGGTTGATTCGGGAAATGAATACGGCAAGATTAGCAGGAATATAGATGCTGACAGAATAGAATGGATCGTTGAAATAAGTCCGTTGGGCTTTGAACCACCAGAGGGAGTTTTCCTTCAGATTTGGCTAGATAGCGATGCAGAAAAGTCGAGCTTAACCCCCCTCGCAAAACTCTTAAGACAAGACGACGGCTCTTATCTTCTACAAATCGAAGAATCTCTAGTTGGCACAAACCCTAACCCAAATCAATTCAAAAATTTTGTAATAATGTCGCTGGAATCAGTTGACGACCTCTCCGTTGAAGGAATCGTAGCCAGGGGCGAATTTAAAGAAAACCGCTGAAAGATTTATACTGTTTGTAGAACTTAAATTCCCTTCATTCTCCGAAACCACCCATTTATTACCTATGTTCTATCTATATCCATCTTTTGAAGTGCCTTGCAAAGCCTGTTCTTTTAAAGCTGTAGGCTATTCGCTCTTCTCCTGCATCCCTAGAAGCCACCCTCCTTCGCTCTTTGAGCTTCGGAAGGGCAAGAAGCCTATTCCACTTTTTCCTGCATGCCTAACAACCAGAGGATGGCTTCTTTTTTGTAGCGCCTATCGCCGCAGGAATTGATGCGTGGCCTAAGGTTTAGAAACTTTTTCTCTAAACCACCTTTTTATTTCTTCCCAATCCGTCTTGACAAGCATATCCGGCATTTCATCGTCTTTGGCCTCCTCAAAGTAAACCAAGGCTTTTTTAATCATAATTTCCCTTTCCTGAAAATTTTTATACTTCTTGTCGTAGTATTCAAAAAGTTTGTCCAGGCCGAATTTTTGAGCCAGAAAGTAGATATCGATTAAATCTCTCTTTGCCCCCCTTGAAATTACGGTATCCAGCTTCATCGCCGCAAGATCCGGTAGCGAAGCAACCTCCATATCAAAAAACCTTTCTTTTTTGCCGATGAGGGGGTACTTATATCCAAAAAGGGATATTTTTACCTCACCGCAGGCTCCTATTAGAGTTTGCCAGTCTCTTTTTAGAAGTTTAAACCGCAGCTCCTTTGCCAGTTTTTGTTCCCACTGGCTTTCGATGAATTCGTAAGCGGTGAAAAAGTCCAAATCTGCGGAGCGTCGGTGGCCCAACTGCAAAGCAACGGCCGTCCCCCCTCCCAGATACGAACCTTCGGGAAACGAGTCTGGTGTCAGTTTTTTAACCAGTCCCAGGGTAGCCGGGAGCAAGACCTTCTCAAACATAAGGCAAAAAGTTCTTGGATTTCGAAGACAGCTTGGCCTTATTTCCGACTTTAGCCACCTTTTTTGCTCCAAAGACGCCTTTCAGCCAAGTAAGGGCCTTCGCATCCCCAAGCTCCAATATTCTGGTTATGTAGAACTTCGGATGGGTCTTTGGCCTGGACTTACGGGGATTTATATCCCAGAAGTATTTATGAAGGTGTTTTACAATCGACATACACCCATATTATACCAAATTGGATCTATTCAGTCTTCTCTTGCATGCCTAACAACCAGAGGATGGCTTCTTTTTTGTAGCGCCTATCTCCCCGGGAGTTTATGCGGATTGCGGGAAGCTTACCGCGCTTGCCCCACCTTTTGATGGTTAATGGGGAAACACGCAATATATCTGCAACCTCTCGGACTGTCAGAAGATCAGGAAGATCATCCAACTTTACTTTTTTCTTTTTAGCTTCATCTGCCATGCTTTAAATCACTTAAGTCGCATTTGTTATAGTCCCAAGGCTAAGGCATAACCTAAGTTAATCAGACGATATCAAAGAGCTTCAGGGGTGTCAATAGTTATTTTGTACAAAAATACCCTCAGTGGGAAGATGGGCCAAGCGTTTAGAACTCTTCCTATTCTCCAAGGTTCGGTAATCAGTCTCCAGACCCATTCAAGGCCAACCTCTTCCATCCATTTGGGGGGTAAAGGCGCCTGCCCTGCAATATACCTAAAAGCTCCACCTACAACCATAGCTCCCCCAATTGAAAGCTTAGGCAACCACCTACTAACCCATTTCTCTTGTTTTGGAGTCTCAAGCGCCACAAATAGTAACTCTGGTTGAAATTCGTTAATTGCATAAACCGCCTCCTTTTCTTCATTAAGACCCGCCGCCGAAATCGCTAGGCCTTCTTTATCAAAAATTGGCCCCTCGCGCCATGCAAACGTAACAGCCTTATAACTCCTTTGGAGTTTTTTGGCAGTCTCCTCTGCCTCCCCGTGTTCCCCACCCAATAAAAACACCCTCCAGCCTTTCTTATTAGCAAGTCTGACTAATTCTAGAAACATTTCCCTACCCTTAATGGGTCTTAGTTCCCTAAAAAGCCAGTCCTTATCCAAAAAGGTCGCCAAACCCACCCAAAGTCCTTGAAAAAAGCAAAAAGGAATCTTTAGAAAACTATTTTTAGGACTAGCCATCGATAAGAACTTAGCAGCTTGAACAAGTCCCACCCCGTCGGCGATCGCCAAGTCGGCACTATTAATAATTTTGGCCAACCTTTTATCACTCACGGCTTTCAAAACAATCTCCGGATTTGGGGTAACAATGTAGAATTTTCTTTTACTAGCGAGCCTAGAGCGTACTAACGTTAGCACTCTGCTTCTTGGAGTGCTACTAATATTAATTCCTAGGATATTCCCGTATTTTCGGTCAATTTTTAACACTTTATTTTGGGTTCTATTTGCTTTTTAGTGTATCACACTCGATTTTTCTGTCTTTAAGGTCATTTAGCCTCAACTACTATTTATATTATAACTTAATATGATGTACTATATAGTATCCTATATCTATTGCGTTAAATTCGGTCTATTCATACTGCTTCATTCCTCCCATTTACTGATTCTCGTTAATCAAAACGTATACTAGAGGTTATATTAATGCTTTTTAATATTCCTGTATTTAGCCTTTTTTGTACACATTTTTTCATCGAAATTTATATAGGAAGATATTTCTCTTATCCTCAAATTATCCACTTGGTAGATGATATCACCATAATTACTATACAACCTAATATCAAGAATATTCCTACTCCACCAATTTCCCAATTTATACCATCCGTGATGATTTTTTTCCGTATTTCCTCGGTTTTTAGGGGTAAATTAGCACCCTCTAGTTCCTATAAAAGGGCTTTACCTCTTTGTTGTCACACTCCTCTTCCAAAGTTCTATATTCTCAAGTACTAAGCCTGTCCCCCTTACCACACAAAGCATTGGGTCTTCAGCAACGTGCGCAGGAACTCCAGTTTCTTCTGTCATAAGCTTGTTAAAATTACGAAGTAAGCCCGTGCCTCCACTCATGACTATTCCTTTATCTATTATATCCGCTGCAAGCTCCGGCGGAGTATCTTCCAAAACCGCCTTAACAGCTCCAATTATCTGCATGAGTGGGCCTCTTATAGCCTCGGTAATCTCTCCAGAGGTGATTACCAGGCTTCTTGGGAGTCCAAAGACCAAGTCGCGACCAGAAATTTCGAGCTTTTCTTCTTTGGCAAGAGTCGTTGCAGAACCTATCTTAATCTTAATGTCCTCGGCGGTCTGGTCTCCCACTATCAGATTGTGCGTCTTTTTAAGATAATCTTGAATAGCTTCATCAATCTTGTTTCCAGCAATCCTTACGCTTTTATGAACGACTACTCCTCCTAAAGAAATCACAGCAGCTTCAGTCGCTCCTCCTCCGGAGTCGATTATCATATGTCCAGAAGGCGCAGAAACTGGGATCCCAGCGCCTATCGCTGCTGCCAATGGTTCATCTATTAGATAGGCGTGCGATGCTCCAGCGGCGAGAGTCGCGTCAAGCGCGGCCCTTCTTTCTACTTGCGTACACCCGGCTGGTACACAAACCATTACTTCTGGCTTAAATAACTGAAAACGCCCCGTGACTTTACCGATAAAATAGCGAAGCATCGCCTCTGTCACCTGATAATCTGCAATGACCCCTTCCCTCATGGGACGGCTGGCAATCAAGCTTTCCGGAGTACGACCAAGCATCCTTTTCGCGTCCTCGCCAACGGCTACAACTTTACTGTCTTCGGCCGAGATTGCGACCACTGTGGGTTCGTTAGCAACAAGCCCCTCACCAGCCACCCAAACAAGGGTGTTGGCTGTGCCTAGGTCAATGGCGATGTTTTTTCGTAACATATTCCAGTTTATCGGTTTATCGGGTTTTCAGACTCCAGTTTCTCTGATTGTCAGATTTAATCCGGTCAACCGATCAACAGAAATCCGATTAACTGATAACCTGAAAAACTGATTTATTTTGATATCTTATGATGTTTTAGACTATGCTCCTCCCACTATGCACTAATCCCTTTGCCGTCGCATTATATGAAGATTTTTAAGGGGCAACAAGTGGGCAAAACAGCTTCAAATAGTGTACAATTAGGTCGTGACAAAAGTCAGAGTTGCAGTTTTTTTGATAACCTTAATTGTAGTCGGCGTTCTGGGACTTTTTGTATCTCTTTATGCAAGAGGTTACAGGTTTGATATAAAAACCTTTAAATTTAGCCCAAATGGCCTTTTGGTGGTTGAATCTGATCCATCAGGCGCCCAGGTTTTTGTAAATGGCGAGCTAGTAAATGCAACAGATACAACAATCTCGCTCTCTCCAGGCACTTACGATATAGAATTCAGAAAAGAGGGTTATATTACCTGGGGTAAGAGGTTAGAAATTCAAAAGGAAATTGTTACAGAGGCTATCGCCCATCTATTTAAGTCAGTCCCCTCCTTAACACCCGTAAGTTTCTCGGGAAGTATTTTCCCCGTTGCTTCGTCCGACTTCGGAAGAATTGCCTATTCGGTAGCGGTTGCAAATGGAAATGATAGTGGGGGTCTCTGGGTCATAGACACTCTAAATCTTCCTCTTGGATTTGCCCGAGAACCAAGGCAAATTACAGATGGCGATTTGAGAGGCGCTACTTGGACATTTTCTCCGGACGGAAGGGAAATAATGCTAACCACACTCACAGGAGTTTTTGTGCTCGATGCGGGGACATTCACCCCCCAAAGGGAGAGGGTAAATGTCGCCACAAAGAAAGAGGAACTACTTGCCGAGTGGCAAAAGAAGGCTGATTTAAAACTCGCTGCACAAGTCAAAAGCTTGCATCCCGAAATTGCCGATATTTTAACTAGGAAAACGAAATATTTAACCTTCTCCCCTGATGAGACCAAAATTCTCTACCAGGCAAGCTCGGAGGCTATAATTCCATCGGGGGTAGTCAAAGAGCTCCCAGGCGCCTCAACCCAAAAACAAGAAAGGGATATTAAGGAGGGTAGAACTTATGTTTACGATATCAAAGAAGACAGAAATTTTTTGATTTCGGAAGAAGAAACCCAAATTGGAAACTGGAATAGAGTAACCAATTCAGAAATTGTGGAAACTGGAAATTCTATTCCAAAACTTACCTGGTTCTCAACTTCAGGCCACCTGGTATTGGCTCAAGAAGGGAAGGTAACAATCATGGACTACGATGGGACCAACCGTCAGGTTGTCTATTCTGGCTCGTATATTACCCCAAACGCATTTCCGATTCTCTCTACCGACAGAATTATTATTCTCACAAATCTCGGTGCTACCGACACCCTCCCCAACCTCTACGCAGTAACTATAAAATAACCTCTTTGTGGTAAAATAGCGCTAACTAAGCCCCTGTAGCTCAACGGACAGAGCAGCGGCGTCCTAAGCTGAGGATGTCAGTTCAATTCTGGCCAGGGGCACCCTTCGACTCCGCTCAGGGTAAACTCGGGGTGTGGTGGATCGGTACCACGCCACGTTTCCCTTGAAAATTAACAACGCCGGGGTATAGCGCAGTGGTAGCGCGCATCGTTCGGGACGATGAGGCCGCTGGTTCGAATCCAGCTACCCCGACTGAATCAAGGGTTCTCCGCCAGAGGCGGACAGGAATTCCCAGCACCCCGACCAGGTTTATCAGGAACTCCGAAGGCCATACTTAAAAGAAAACCATTAACCCTATCTTCACCATATGCCAGGCACAAGCTCTCGTAATTTGAATGGTACCAATTCCTAGCGCGGTCTATATCTAAAGGATCAAAGAGCCTGAGATGTCCTGATAATTTTTTTATAGCAACAGATTCATCTCTGACTGGTTCTTGTGGTACCTCTGCGTAAGAGGCCATGTAGGCTTCTCCGAAGGGTTTCCCTTGTTCCGCATTCATATTAGATATTTAATACCTCTGCCAACTGTTTTAATAAGCTTATAAATACGACAGGAGCCATGAGACTAAAGCTTTCTTTCCCCTCATCGTCAACTACTGTCCAAGGCTTTTCAATCACCTTAACCCTTTTTCTTGAATTGTCCCATTTAAGCACGTATTCCGGAGTAAGCTCGTAGTCGTCAAAATATTTTTTTGCTAAACCTTTGGGAACGTGATTTCTTAATAAAATTCTGCCTATACCATGTAGGGAAAAAACTGATTTTAAAATCTCCTCGTCTTTTATTAGCCTTGGTCTTATTGGCTCTATTCCAAGCTCGTCGCCTTCTTTCTTTTCCATCCTTGCACTATTACAGCTTGGATTGTCGCACGAAAGATAAAATTCTCTTCTTTTAGAATCATAACCAACTTTACTCGTAATGAGGAGTTTTTTGTTTCTTGAAGTGTTACATAAGGGACAAACCACTCTATATTTAATCCTCTCATCGATAACAGCCTCGGGAATATCTATCAAGACAAAAAAATCCGGAGCCTCGGTGTAGCCCGCTAAGTCCCTAAAGAAAAGCGAGTAGGAAACCTGATCTAGCTCTCTCGGTAAGCCGTCTACAAAAATACTTTTACCTTTGAGTTCTCCTATTCGCAACTTAAGTAAAGCCAGAATAAATTCTGTAGGCAAAAGACTTTTAGTACTTCTACTCAATAATTGTTTTATAGCTTCGTCGAAAGAAACATAACCTCTATATAAACTCTTAAGCTTTACCAAAGACTTGCTTTTAGAGAACCTGTCCCAATTCGCACCATATTCACGAACCAAATCCCCCACTGAAAGGTGGGTAACATTTTCTTCTCCAAATATTTCAATAAATAATTTAGCATAAGTTCCTTTACCTGAATTCTTTTTACCAATAAGATAAGCTATAAAATTACTCTTTTTCAAATATTTTTTAAGACTCCTAATTTCTTCACCAGATTTAGCTTTGAAGTACTCTTTCCTTCCTTTGGGGCTTGTTAGATCAAATTTTTTAGTAACGTGGGGAATTTTCGTGCCTATTATTGGAAATTCTAACCCTCTCATTTAATTAGTTTTTCAAAACGCTCTTGACTTTCGTAAGGCCCAATGATGGCCAAATTGAGCCGATCTTGCCTAAAAAGCTTCTTAGCCGCACGTACAACGTCCTCGACACTTACCGCATCAATCTTTTTGAATACCTCTTCGGGCGTAAGCACCTCTTCAAGAAAAAGGGCCTGTTCGCCAAAAAAGCTATCTACATCTCTTGTGTCCTCTAGGCTCAAAGCTACATTGCCTTTTATAAATTCCTTTGCCTTTTTAAGCTCTTTTGCGCTAATCGGAGACTTTCCATTTGCAAGCTTGTAATGCTCACCCAATGTTACTTTAATCGCTTCATCAATCCTTTTTACATCTACTCCTGCCTGAGTTCCTATATACCCTGTTTCTAAATATCTTTCGAAGCTCGTTTTTACGGCATAAGCCAATCCCCTTCTCTCCCTTACCTCAATAAAGAGCCTGGAGCTTGCTCCTCCCCCTAGGATTACTGCTAAGACAGAGTCGATGTATTTTCCTTCATATGTTCTTCCATTACCCAAATACCCCAGAATAAAATGGCCCTGTTCTTTCTTCTTTGAGTGAAGTTTTACCATAGGCTTTTTTTGTGAAGATCTGAAGTTTTTTCCCTTAACCGTCCTCCCTAAACTATTAAGGTCCCTAAAATACTTATTGGTCAAATTGGTTACATCATGTTCCTTGACCCCGCCCGCAATAGTGAGGAGCATATTTCTAGTGTGATAATATATCGATCTATATCGTACAAAATCATCTCTTTTAACACTTCTTATGGTTTTTTCTGTGCCAATAATATCCCGTCCTAAGGAATTTCCTTGAAAAATAAGTTGCTCAAAAACGTCACCAATATGTATCATCGGTGTATCTTCATGCATCCTTAGTTCTTCGACAATTACCCCCTTCTCCCGCTCTAGCTCCTCAGTCAAAAGCAGCGGATTTAGAATCATGTCGGAAAGTACGTCGAATGCTTCTTCTAGGTTCGAAGATCGAACTTTAATATAGAAATTGGTCCAGTCTTTACTCGTAGCAGCGTTGAAGTCTCCACCAATTGCATCAACTGCTCCAAAAATCTCTTTGGCAGAGGGACGCTTCTTGCTGCCCTTAAAAACCATGTGCTCTAAGAAATGGGAAATACCACTTACTCTTGCTTCCTCCATCCTGGAGCCTGTTTTTACCCATATTGTTACCGTCGCCGATTCGAGTTGGGGCATGGAAACTACCAGCACTCTAAATCTATTAGGAAGTGTTGAAAGACTATATTTCATACTAGCCTTGGGCTATATTACGACAAAAAGTGTCTGATTTAAAGGAGTATTGCTAAAAAAATCCCCAATAGCATATATTTAAAGAGTGGATCCCCAACAAAAACCTGCCGACGAGCAGATAGATAATATCATGCGCCTCAAGGTGGGAACCTCGGTACGCCACAGGCTCCCATGGCTTGTTTTGGGGCTTCTCGGAGGACTTCTGGCTGCTCAAATCATCGGTGCTTTTGAGGACACTCTTTCAAGAAACATCCTCTTGGCTTCATTTATCCCTCTTGTTGTATACATTTCCGATGCCGTAGGAACACAGATGGAATCTTTTGTGATAAGGGACATCGCCATCCATAAAGGCATACATTTCTTTAAATATTTCCTCAAGCAGTTCGTAATTGTAACTATAATGGCTGTAATTTTGGCAGCAGGGCTTTACGTAATAATTTTCTTTTTACACGGCGACTCCAATTTAAGCCTGGCTGTTACTCTTTCGATGTTTTTTGCGATTGAGTCTTCAATCTTTACGGGGATTATTCTTCCAATTTTTTTTCGAAGACTCAATCTCGATCCCGCCAATGCCAGCGGTCCAATTGCAACCATAGTCCAGGACCTCCTCTCGGTTACTATTTACTTCCTGGTAGCCTCGAACCTCTTGGAGTAACTACATCTTTTCGGGCGTTTCGATCCCAAGAATTGTCAATCCGTTATTGAGAACCTGTCCTACCCCCCTTGTCAGAGCCAAGCGAAAATTTCCAATTTCCAATTTCCAATCTCCAATTTCTTTTTCAGAAGGAAGGATTCTATGCAAATTATAGAAATTGTTGTATTTTTGGGCAAGGTTAAACAAATAATTTGTCAATAGGTTGGGTGAGTAATTTTTGGCGGCGCTCACTATTACATCAGAAAATCTGACTAAACTGCGAAGAACCAAAATTTCTTCCGCGTTAGTTTCCACTTTCCACTGGTTCGACAGGCTCACCATCTCTTCGAGCCTGAGCCTCAGAGCCGAAGGCCTGAGCGAAGTCGAAGGATTTCCAATCTTCAAATTTGGAGTTTTTGAGTTTTTGAGTTTTTGAGTTTTACGCAGAACGCTTTGCGTTCTTGCATATGTATACTGCAAGTACGGTGCGCTATTCCCCTCCAAAACAAAAATTTTGTCCCAATCAAAGATAATATCTGTTGCAGGATGGTGTGTGAGGTCAAAATACTTTACAGCCCCAATTCCAACAGCTTTTGCAACATTATCCTTCTCGGAATGACTTAATCCTCTTCCCGCTTGCCCCGCGAAGCCGTGGCGGAGTGGGGTCTCCGACTTATCAATAATATTTTTGGCCCTAGCTATCGCCTCATTCAATACATCCTCAAGTTTTACCGTCTCACCATGTCTTGTAGACATCTTGCCATGAGGAAGACGTATCAAACCATGAGCAACATGCTCGTAATGTATCTTATTGTTCCAGTTAATAAGTTTTGTTGCAGCAAAAACCTGGCGGAAATGTAATATTTGATCATTACCAACTTCATATATCACGATATCCGGATTCCACTCCCCAATTCTAAATTTGATAGTTGCAAGATCTCTGGTAAAGTAGGTTGTCGTCCCATCCGATTTAGTCAACATCGCTGGAGTCATTCCTGCAAGTTCAATTATTTCCGCCCCCTCACTCTTTTTGACTAACCCTTTTTTTCTTAGCTCATCCAAGATTTCCATCATTTTATCCTCATAGAAGCTTTCTCCATGGGTATAGTCAATCTTAACTCCCAGAAGTTCGTAGATACGATTAAATTCGCGAAGGGATGTATTAAGAACTGCCTTCCAAACTTCCTTAGCTTTTGGGTCTTTTTCTTCTAATTTTTTAAACCAACCTCTCGCCTCATCCCACAATTTTTCGTATTTTTGGGCCTCGGAATTAAACTCCACATAAAGGTTTTCCAGCTCATCGACAGTCAATTTTGCAGGATTTAGCCCTTTAGAATCGATCTGGTAAAGAAGTGTTCCGAATTGCGTCCCCCAATCGCCTATGTGATTATCGCCAATAACCTTGTATCCCAAAAATTTATAAAGGTTATAAAGAGCCTGTCCAATAACTGTGGATCTTAGGTGACCGATACCGAAACGCTTGGCAATGTTCGGCGCGGAATAATCGATTACAACGCACTTTCCACCCCCAAGTCCCGATGAACCGTATTCTTCTCCCTTAATATTAACTTCTTTGAGATTTCCAAGAAGGGCCTCGTAAGAAAGCCAGAAATTTATAAATCCCGGTCCTGCAATCTCAACTTTCTCGCATAATATCTTTATATCTTTATCGCTTAATATCTTTTGCAAAAGTTCCTTGGCAACTTCCTTGGGATTTTTGCCTTCCTTTTTTGCCAGAACCATAGCCACATTTGTTGAATAGTCACCATAAACTTCAATCTCTGGAGCTTCAATGTGGACCTCCTCTATCCCAATGGCTTTCTTAATGGCCTCAAGGATCTTGTCTTGCATACTTAAAATTCTACATCTTATTTGAATTTTTTACACAACAGGTGGTACAATCCCAGCTATGAAAAAGGATTTAGAAAGTTTGGAAAGGCTTCTCAACCATATTGCGTCATTACATGTTAACCAAAAGGAGGTAGTTTCAGGTCTTGTTTCGCAAGAACTAGAAAGAAGAACAAAGACTCTAAATGGACTCGTGAGTAGCCTCGAACTTGATCCCGAATTAATAGCAAATTTTGATCTTCCGAAAATCGAAGCAACAAGCGTTGAAGAGTTCGTCGGTGAAGCATATTACCGCTTTTTTCCTAAAGAAAAGCCCACGGGGCCCGAAAGATTACGTTAATTTCTGATTTGCCAACTTTCTCCATCTGTTATTATTTCTACATCCCCAATCTCATCAGTTCGTAATATCTTTATATCTTTATCACGTAATATTTTTAGTGTTTCTTGATGCGGATGACCGTACCTGTTATTTTTCCCGGCGGAAATAACTGCTACTTCAGGCATACTTGCCTCAAGGAATTTAAGGGTCAATCCATTCTTGCTTCCATGGTGAGGTATTTTGATATACTCAACGTCTTTTATCTCTCCTCCAGCCAATATATCTGGGATTATCTCGGGACCGATATCGCCGGTCAGTAACGCGTCAAATTCTCCCAAGCTTAAAATAGCCACCACCGAAAACTCATTTAAGTCTCGATTTGTGGTAAAAGCACCCAGAACTCCATTATCTGATCCTTCGACTTCGCTCAGGATATATTGCCCCGATGGGTGCAATATATCTAAATATAACAATCCCAATCGGATAGCAGTTTCTTCATCAGGATTGACTATCTTTGCGCCACTACCCTCTACAAGGTTTTTTAGCACTTGATAACCTTCGCTGTCAGAATCAACTGCGTTGGCAACAAATGTCTCAACCTCATAACTTTGAAAAACTTCAATTAGTCCCCCATAGTGGTCCTGTTGAGGATGGGTAAGAACGACTACTTCAATACTCTTATCCCAAAAGGGCAAATATTTGGCCAAACAGTCTAAAACCTTTCTATCTGGTCCTCCATCAATAAGAATCTGGTTGGTTTTATAGATAGCCAAAATCGCATCACCCTGCCCTACGTCGCAGGCAATTAGGTGGAGCTTCTCATCAGGAACTGAAAAAATAGTCGCGAGGGCGGTTAAAACAGCAAGTGTAATAACGCCTAATAGGTATTTCCAAGTGTTTGTCATTTAATTTGCCTGTTTACCAGTTTGTCAGAAAATCGGATACCGGCTAATCGGATTTTCGGATTTAAACAATCTGAAAAACTGAGAAACTGATATCTGAATATCCGAAAATCTGACAAACCGAAATCGTATCCCTTTATCCAAACAAATTGACTACCTCAATAAAATAGCTGGTCAAAGGATAAGCTAAAAGTAGTAAAAGTTTTCCAACCTCGGGTACTAGAAGACCGATTAGACTACCGATTCCGGTAATTATGGTCATGGGAGCGATAACTGGTGCGATAAGGGTATTTATTAACGGAGAAAGAAGGTTAAACTGGCCGAAAGAAACAAAAATTACCGGCGCCACTCCCACTTGGGCAGCTAAAGAAATTGCGAAGTTTTCCTTTATTATTTTGGGTAAGAAGGAAAAAGTCTTCTCAAGTTTGGGTTCAAAGGTCAGAATTGAAGCAGTTGCCAAAAAAGAAAGGATAAAACCGATATCCTTTACCCAGCTTGGGTTCACGATTAACATTACTAAGGCGGAAAGTATGAGTCCTCGCCAGGCAAAACTAATTCTTCCCACTTTTTGGGCAACAAAGGCCATCGAGCCCATTATGGCCGCACGTATGACCGGAGCATCAAAACCAGAAAGCAGCGCATAAAACCAGATACCGGCAATCGCAAGGGGAATTGCCCTCTTGCGCGTAAGAACTAACGTCAAAGAGCTTAGTAAAAACCCAGCAACCAATGTCACGTTCATTCCCGAGGCTACAACTACGTGCAGAGTACCCGTTTTTTTTAGGGCATCCCAGAAATCGGGCCGCATCCCGCTTTTTATTCCCAAAGTAACTCCCGCCAAAAGACTCGAGTGGGGTTCTGGCAGGGCTCTTTTGATATTGTCCAATAATTCCTCCCTCAACTTGTAAAGAAATCCCCGGGCTTTTCTATGTTCTATCAAAACCGGATCTTTTAGGTCACGACCGTTGACAAATCCTTCAACTATTAAAAAGTCTCCATAAGAAATTTCGGGAAAGATAGGCAAATATATTTTTAGTCCCGCAAGACTTATTGATTGGTAATAAGAATATTTAATCGGCTCTCCCGAAACCGTGTCGCCTATCCTAATTTTTTGTCCTTCCAAAAAGGGATGGTTAAAGGTTATTAGACGTAAAGAAAGTAAGAAAATGAGGAAAATCCATAAGAGGTATTTCATTAATAAACGGAGATTTCGTTATTAATTTTTTCATAGGTAGATTGAGGGATAACCTTTTTAGAAGTCAGTTCTCCTATGTTTGAGTAAGGACGTTGTTCAATGATTTTTTGGGCGTAAACAGGGCCAATTCCATTTAGAGATTCTAGTTCACTTGCGCTTGCTGTGTTGATATTGATAAGACCACTCCCCTGACCCGCTGTATCAGTTTGATATACTCCATAATTGCTAGCACTCGACACACTAGAGTGATCATCTATCGACGGAATGTAAATCTTCTGTCCGTCAGTTAATCTGGCTGCCCTATTAAGTGTTTTTTCGACCCAAACTCTATTAGCATTTACCGTCAAACCGCCGGCAGCAACTAATACGTCTTCTATCCGGGATTCTTTCGGCATTTTATAAACACCTGGAGATGTCACACTACCAGCGATCTCGACGACGACAAAATCGTTAACCTGGGCCTCTGTAGCGCCCTCTAGGACTTCAACTTTATCTTCTGATACTAAGTTACCTTTTAGTGCAAAAACTCCAACTGAAACGACTAATATACCGACAGTGAGTAGACCCAAAGGAATACGGTTCTTAAAGAAGAATTCTTCCATAGTGCCCCAAATATATACCAAAAAGTCAATTTGTAAATAGCTCCGTTTGAGGTTAGATAACGAAGTTTATCAGCCGTCCTGCCACGAATACGGTCTTTTTTACTGCCTTTCCTTCAAGCCACTTAGCCACCTTGACATTCGCCTTTGAAAGCTCGTCTACCTTTGTTGCATCATTTCCTGTCTCCCGATCTAACCTTAGCTCTCCTCTCTTTTTACCATTTATTTGGATTATTAGCGTAAGCTCTTCCTCTTTAACAAACTCGGGATTAAATTTGGGCCAGGGAGTCGTGTGAATTGAGAATTTCTCTCCTAAATATTCAGTCCAAATCTCCTCGGTCAGGTGTGGTGTAAAGGGAGCCAGAAGAAGAAGCAGGGTCTTTAGGGCTTCGTCCCACTCGGCACAGCGAATATTTTTCGCCCGTTTTATCTTACCTTGCGCCTTCTTCGTTAAAAGATTAACAAACTCCATTATGGCTGAAATTGCTGTGTTATATCTCAAATTTTCGATATCTTTGCTCACTTTCTTTATAGTTTGATGCATTTTGACTAATATTTCCTTAGCATCCTTTTCATCTTCCAAAATGAAATCTTTATGTTTAATACAAAGGATCCAAACGCGATTTAGAAACTTTCTTACCCCCTCAATCCCCGTGTCCCTAAAATCTCCGCCCGCGTCATATGGACCCAAAAACATAAGATATAGCCTTAGAGTGTCTGCTCCGTATTTTTCGATGTATTGGTCGGGAACGATTATGTTTCCCTTGGATTTACTTATCTTTGCTCCCTCTTTGATTAAGAGGCCGTGTGCGTAAAATCGGGTAAAAGGTTCTTCAAAGTCCGTAAGTCCCCAATCTTTAAAAACCATAGTCAGGAAGCGTGAGTATAAGAGATGAAGTACAGAGTGTTCTGCTCCACCGATATACATATTAACGGGGAGCCATTTTCTGGTTATTTCAGGATCCCAAGCATGGTCTTTGACACCAATACTCGGGTAACGAAGATAGTACCACGCGCTATCCAAAAAAGTATCGGAAACGTCGGTTTCCCGCCTTGCATCTTTCCTGCAACCCGGACATTTTACTTTGTAAAATGCGGCATCTTGCGCCAAGGGAGAAACTCCCGTACCCCTTGGTTGGTAGTTCTCCACAAATGGAAGCTTGACCGGCAAATCCTTCTCGTCAACGGAATACCAACCAGGCATATCTTCCCTTTCGCCTTTTGCTTCTTTCGCGCAGCTTTCGCAGAAAATCATAGGAATTGGCGGACCCCAATAGCGTTGTCTGGAAACTAACCAGTCCCTCAAATGGTAAACTACATGAAGCTTTCCCCAACCTTCTTCTTCTATTTTTCTCCAAAGAGACTTCTCGGGTTTTTTATTTAAAATGGGAAGGTCAAACTTCTGGGCAAATTCTCTATCGTGCTCGTCATGAGCTGGAACTCCCATTATAGATCCTGTTGCGTAGTCGGCTAAAACGTACTCGGAAACCCATACTGGGATTTTCTCCTCTGTAAGAGGATTTATTGCAAAAAACTCTGCAAATATTCCGGACTTTTTTCTTTCCGCATCCCTGTTAACCTCCCCTCGCTTGTTTATGGCGTAGTCTATGTATTTTCTGATATCGTCCGATGTCTTCCATCCTATATTGATCCATTTCTTAGCAACCTCTGGAGAAATAACGATGAAGGTAGCTGCATTTAGAGTGTCGGGGCGGGTTGTAAAAACTTCCAATGTATGTTTATTATCAGCCTGTCCGGTAATTCCTATTAGTTCAAACTTTATCAATGTTCCTTCTGAACGACCTATCCAATTTCTTTGGGCAATTTTTACTTTCTCGCTCCAGTCAATTTTATCTAAGTTGGCCAGAAGAGAATCGGGGTAAAGAGTTCCGTTCGGTCTAACTCCTGTTGCCTGACGGAAAAACCATTGGTCGAGCTCTTTTTCGCTGACGTGGCTTGAACACCTTTCGCAGTTTCCAGCAATCACTTGCTCATCGGCCAAAACCGTTCTGCAAGACGGGCACCAATTAACTTTTGCTTTCTTTCTGTAAGCCAGACCTTCCTTGAACATTCTGACAAAAATCCACTGTGTCCATCTATAATAATCTATATCATATGTTTCTAAAGTTTTTGTCCAGTCGAATGAATTCCCTATTATATGGAGTTGCTTATAAAACCTTTCTTTAGTTTTCTTGGCAAGGCTTTCCGGATGCTCACCCTTTTTAAGGGCATAGTTTTCAGAATGAATACCAAATCCATCTAGACCAATGGGCTCAAATACGTCAAAACCTTGCATACGCGTGAATCGTCCGAAGATGTCTGCTCCGACAAAGGCGTAGGTATTCCCTACATGAAGCCCTTCAGCAGATGGATATGGAAACATCATCAGATTATAAAAGGGTTTCTTTGCTTTAGCCGTTTCCGGAGAATATATCTTTTTCTCATCCCAAATTTTTTGCCATTTGGACTCTATCTCCATAGGGTCGTACTGTTTGTTATTTTGCATTTCTGTAATTATATCAATATTGGAAAAAACACCAAAATAATATTTTTCACTCTTCTTTTCACTCTAATTTAGGCATGGCTAGATAATATCCGCACACACTATTCGTGCCATAACTGTTATCATCTTAACTCGTTTTCACCATTCTTCGGAAATTGTATAGGACGAAGCCGGATTGCCTAGAGCTATTGGTACGTCGAATACACAATAATTTCTCTCCCTTAAAAGAATTACGTAAATGCCCGTTGCTACTGCTAAAAAGACACCTCTAAATATCTAGCACTCAATATTTGAGTCTGATAAATTTCGGGAGTCTACCCTATAGATCAAATTTCTCTTCGGATTTCCCGCGTTTTACACAGCTTACAATGGTTTATAAAATTAACACCTAATGGACTTTATAGTATCACGATTTCCGCAGGAAAATATCTCCGAAACCAAGCGGAAATTCACCTTTTTATCCCCAGATACACATCAATATTCTCTCTATAGACTCTCATTATTGCTGAATCGAATTTTATTTCTCTTTTTTGATCTCCCGTATCGCGAAAGGCCAATAATCTTCTAATCAGCGAAATAAAATTTGCGTGCTGGGGTAAGACATCAAAGAATCCTTTATCATTGAACGATGTAACAGATTTAACTGGACCGTCAAATATAAGTAACTCTCTATTTCTTACCTTTAAATAAAGTCCGGGGTTTTTCATCGAACTAATAAGTTTTTAGCGCTCGCGATGTAAAGAAACTTTTCTTCAGCGACTGAATCATACTTCCCGTCAAGTATGTCTTTGGTATCCGCGAGGGTCGTGTTTAAAGGAACAAAAGTGCCTTGCTCTCCCTTCTGACCCTGCGCAACAAAAAATCGTTGAGTCATGTAATTTCGAAGCTTTTTGGCCCTGTGATACATCGTTTGATCCTCTTTCGAAAGTTCACTTTCCCCGACTAGCGCAACTATTCTTTGCAAACTTGCTGCCTCTTTAAGAAGATTTTTAGCTCGTTTATTTATATCAAAATGTATTTTACCAACTACTCTTGGTTCAATAGCAGTCGAAGTTGATGACAATATATCGATAGCTGGAAGAAGTCCTTCCTGGTATACGTCTCTTGAGAGCACTACTATACTTTCAAGATATGGAAAAATTGTCTGGACTGCATTATCCAATAAATCATCTGCTGGGACATAAATCGCCTCAACTACGGAAACTATATTTTTATCAGTCGAGACAAGTCTTTCCTGAAAGGTTGCAATATCACTTTCAAGGGTAGCCTGATATCCATCTTCCGACGGAAACGAATCTGTCAAAACTGAAATCTCGTTTCCTGCCTGCGCAAACCTAAAAACATTGTCGATGAAAAAAAGTACGTCCTTCCCTGCCTTATCCCTAAAATATTCTGCCAACGTTGCGGCTGAATAAGCAGATAGGAATCTTACCGCCGGACTTTCTCCCATTTGCCCAAAGACAAGGCTGGAGGCGGATAAAACTTGGCTTACTTTAAGTGCTTCATAAAGCTCGAGGGCCTCCCGGGTTCTTTCGCCAACACCAGCGAAAACAGATACGAAGTTCTTCTGTGAAGAAACCACGTTATGCAATATTTCCGTAAGGAGCATTGTCTTTCCTACTCCCGCTCCTCCAAAAAGGCCCATTTTGCCCCCTTTTAAAAGCGGAGCAAAAAGATCTATTATCTTAATTCCGGTTTCAACGAGCTTCTCCTCCATAGAAATCGCCGTGCCGACTTCCGGAATCCGATGTATTGGCATAAAATCACTAGCCTTTATAGCACCGAGAGTGTCATATGGAGCTCCAAATATATTTACAGCTCTCCCAAGAAGCGCCTCCCCCACCGGAAAAAGTATCTGCCTTCCTGTATTAATCATCCTAGCTCCCCGAAAGAGCTTTTCTACGGAAGAGAGGGCGAGGCAAAAAAAAGAATTTTCCTTGGATGACGAATACACTTCTGCCCTAATACTTGGATCCTCAGCAAAAATTAACACGTCGTGTACGAAGGGTTTTTCCCCATCAAAAACCACCTCAATCACCTGTCCCTTAACCCCCACTACCTTTCCATTACTATCCATATTTCCTTTCATATCCATAAGCGGAGATTAATGAATTTAACTGTTTTCTATTGAGAGCTCTATGGTTTATACGAGTCTTTTCTAACAAGAGCCGCTTGAGCTCAATTTTAATATTTCCATCAGCACGATTCATAGCCATCACGCGCGATGCAAATTTGGCAAGCGCCGATTCTCTCACAACCTGCTCAAAAAGTGAGCCAAAAATTTCAGTTTCGAAAAACATCAGAATTTTTTCCAAAGAGGGTTCAAAAAGGTATTTAATCAATGTTTTTGACCTTTCCTCACTTAAAGTTATGCCCGCAGAAATTTCAAAAGTTGAGGGAATCTGTTTTATCACGCTTTGGAATTTCCCGTAAAAAACGTGGATTTCTTCGTACTGAACGATGTGCCTTATTATGTTGGAAAGTTGCGTAGTTTCAATCTTGTCGTCCGGCAAATCAAAGTAGGAATAGGGTCTTTCTTGCTCCTCGCCTAGAAATAAAGATAGGCCATGTTTCCCGATTATCGTTACTTCACTTATATTTTTTCTTACCTCCTCCATAAATAAATTAAGCGTTGACTGCACAATTTCCCCATAAAGTCCCGTATTCGCAGATAGCAAAACTGAAACCGTTTTCCCGTTGTGCCCAAGGAAGGTAATCTTTTCTCCTTTCTTGAGGCCTTTCCTCTTAGAAAGTGCCAGAATTTCTTTTGCGTAGGACGCTCTTACCTCGTCAAACACCCGCACAATCTCGGCCAGAAAATCTCTATTGGCTAAGACATTAACCCTGGTTTTTTTCATTCTAACCGAAGCTATTTCTGCATAAGCCTTCACCAAGACTCCCAGCCCTTCTATTTGGGATATCTCTTGGACAATAAGTTTTTCATCAAGCATCTAGTTTTTCCTATATTCCTTCTCACCCCCGCTGCCTTCTAAAATCAAACCTTCATTATTCTTAAGTTTAGAAACTAAATCTGCTAAATCCTTACTATGTTCGATGAGGCTATTAATTTTCGCTCGATAATCCGAATCTTTTATATACTTTGCAACCAGGTTCTGCATTTCAAACTTCATTGTTGGAATTTCAACTTCTCTCCAAAATCCTGCCCAAAGAGCTGCAAAAAGGATAGCGCTAGCGTTCATGGGTATGATTATCTCTGGTCCTTGGTCAAAACAAGCCACAATTCGATCCCCCAGCGAAAGGGTACGTCTAGTTTCTAGACTCAGTTCAGAACCGAAATGCATAAATTGTTGCATTTCGTCATAGTAGACCATAAACCTACTTAGCTCGCGATTTATATCTCTAACTATTGGGGATTGGGCTTGCAAACCTACTCGAGTAACCGAAAGGAATGCGTTGATTGCGGGACGTCTCCCTTGGTTGAAATACTCTCCATCAAAAAATATGTGGCCGTCTGTCATGGACATCAAGTTTGTTTGAATATAGCCGGAAAAATCTCTAAAAACGGTCTCGGCCACAGGAAGACAAGTTATCGAACCCTTAATAAAGTTGCCAGCTCTTTCGAGTATTCTCGATTGTACGAAAAAGATATCGCCAGGATAAGCGCTTCTTCCTGGAAACCGCCTTGCTGAAAGAGTAATTTCTCGGTAATACTTCGCATGGGCGGTCATATCATCAAGAACAACCAAAACGTCCTTTCCCTGATCCCTAAAATACTCCGCGATGGTAATGGCTGTATAAGGCGTTAGAAAAACTAGACCTGGAGCTCCTGCCGGTCCAGAAACAACTGTGACTATATTTTTGTCAACGCCGTTCTTTTTAAAAAAAGCAATCGTATTTTGTGTATCAAACCATCTCTTGGCAATAGCGGTATAGACGCAAATTGTTCCTTGGCGAGCTTGGGTCAAAATCACTTGCTGCAAAAAGGGTGTTTTTCCGCTTTTTCTATCTCCTATTACCAGTTCTCTTTGTCCTTTTCCTAATGGAACTGCAAGGTCTACTATCGTTACCCCGGTTTCAAAAGGCCTATCCACGTTTTTTCTGTACCCTATACCCAGGGGCGTAGTAACCAGAGGTCTGGGCGATAATGAACCCCTTGGGATCCTCCCAGAAAACGGGTTACAGAGTGCATCAACGCTAGCTCCCAAAAGCGCCTCTCCCACACCAACCGTTAGGGGGGTTTGTGTTCGACAAACTTTGTCTCCAACCTTCACGGCGCTTGTGGAAAGTAGCAATATTTCAGCCAGATCCTCACTCAACGAAATTACCTGTCCAACCTGGCCCCTTTCAAAAACTACAACCTCAAAAGGCCTGACCTTGGGTAACCCTGATGCATAAATGAGAGCGTGAACAACTTGCTCCACAAAACCTATTTCCTGCGATTCTTCTAAATAAGACTGGAAGTCTTTCATTTGGCTAGGTATGCGGCTACGTAATTCCTCTCTCTTAGTAGAAAGTCACGAATCTTTTTCCTCAATGAAAAATCTCTGTAATTTCCTTGGAAAATTAGGATTGCTCCTCCCACGAGAGACTCGTTTTTAGTTATGTCAAGAAGTGCAACACCCTCAATGTTCTTAGATATCCACACGGACAATTTTTCAATCGTTTCTTCTCTGGGTTCAAACGCGAGGGTTAAGGTAATAATTTTAGCGCGTCTTAATAATTCTTTTGCGGCTTTAAGATACTTCGCCTTGTCAACCCCCTTTGAAAAGGCTGCTTTCACTATCTCAACGGTTTTAGCTGAAACCTTTTTTGCCAATACCTCATCAAGGGGTTCTTTGGAATTTTCGAAAAGAGAATCATATATTAAATCCAATTCATCTATTAGCTTAAGTGCTTCGTCTTTTGTTCTTGCTAGTTTTACAAGTTCATAAGACATTTTGCTTCTTCGCCTCCTCCAAGGCCTTTATAACCAGATCCTCGTGCTCGTCGAAGTTCAAAACACTGCCGGTTGCCTTAGATATAACGTCACTTATGATTTCGAAGATTCTTTCATCGAGCTGCTTTAACCTTATACCCTTATAGACTTCGACCTCTTCCTCTACCTTTTGGTAAGCCTCGTTAATAGATTCTCGAGCTTCCGCCCTTGAACGATTAATTTCCTCTTCAAGTGCCTTCCTTAGTGCTACTATCTGATTTTGAACCTCGGCTCTGACACTGCCCGATATACCTCCAAAAGCTTCCCCAGCCTCTTTTTGGGAATTAGCCAAAGCTGCCTGAAAATTAGCTATTTGAATCTCAGTTGCTCTTTTGACTTCTCTGGAAAAATCCTCCTTTGACTTTGTACTAAAAGTTCCTGCTTCACTTATAATTACCTGAGCTTTTAGCTGAGCCTCAGTGACTATCTTTTCAGCGGTTTTTTGTGCCTCCTGGCTAAGAGCTTCTTTCTTTGCCGTAAATTCAGCTGCTTGGCGCTCATACTCTTCCTTGAGTCTGTAGTACTTTTTGATAAGTTCTCGGAAAGACAAGGCTACAATTCCCAGAGTAAGCCCTAATACGGACGTAAGAAAAACTGCACCATAAAAAAGTAAGGTATCACTCATTTTTCCCACCCCCCAGTAAATTTCTTCCGGTCATTTCTTTTGGGATTGAAAGGCCCATTAAGCTCAAAATCGTTGGCGCAATATCAGACAAAGCTCCTTGAGGAAGATTCATGGCTTTCCCTTCTAGCATGGAATTAACAAAGATAACTGGTACGGGGTTATTGGAGTGGTCGGTGTTCACTTCCCCACCGGAAGACGTAAAGAAGAATGAGGTTGTGGGAAAGCTGATTAGCTCCTCCGCGTTCCCATGATCCGCCGTAACTACCAAAGTTCCACCTACAGCCCTAAGCATTTCCACCATCTGGCCAACTGCCTTGTCAGTAGCTTCAACAGCAGCTATAGTTGCATTGAGATTTCCAGTGTGAGCAACCATGTCAGGATTTGCGAAATTAATTACAAAAAAATGGTAAATATCCTTTGCGAGCTCTTTTCTAAACTCCGCAACCAGCTTAAATACCGACATATCGGGCTTTTTGTCATAGGTTGCAACTTTTGGAGAAGGCACAATAACCACGTCCTCTCCAGAAGCCCTCATTTCTTTCATCCCGTCAAAGTAATATGTAACAAATCTTTCTTTTTCAGACTCCGACATGTGCATTTGCCGGAAGTTGGCTTGCGAGATGATATCGGAAAAGGAATTCTCAACCACTATCGGGCCATAAGCTATCGCCGAAACAGGAAGTTTCTTATGATACTCGGTCATTGTCACAAAAAACATATTTTGGGGCCACTTTTCTCTGTTGAAAGTTGCGGCAAAAGTTGCTTTCCCTTCCTCAATTTCTGTCCCAGGAGCATAACCGAATTCAAATGACTTAAGGGACTCAAAGCCTTGAAGGACGAAGGCCATCGTGAGTTGCCTCACCCTATCGACTCTAAAATTG
The DNA here is from genome assembly GCA_001792115.1 of Candidatus Woesebacteria bacterium RBG_16_42_24. Lineage (GTDB taxonomy): Bacteria > Patescibacteriota > Microgenomatia > UBA8517 > UBA8517 > RBG-16-42-24. The sequence goes on along the minus strand of MGFX01000006.1, from coordinate 3,944 downwards.
AAAAAGATAATCACGTCATTATTCTCAACGGTCCCACAAGGTAATCCCTCTTTATTCAATATCACGGTGGGTTCAATAAACTCATCCGTCAGCCCTTTTGCATAGGCCGCCTTGACGGCCTCTACCGGCCCGGGTGCGGTTACTCCTTTCCCTAAAACAATAGCTTTATACGCCTTTTCCGTCCTCTCCCATCGCCTGTCCCGGTCCATCCCGTAATATCGACCAGAAATTGTAGCAATTTCGGCAACTCCGGTTTCCTTGAGAGATTCGAAAATCCTTGCGATCTCAACAGCCGCCTCTTGAGGAGGCGTGTCTCTACCGTCAGTAAAGACATGTATTTTTACCCCCCTAACCTCGAACTTTTGACAAAATTTAAGGAGTGCGTCAAGGTGTTCAATTGACGAGTGAACATTTCCTGTACCCACAAGTCCCATGATATGTATTTTCGAATTGAAGCGTCGGGCGTGGTTTAGAGCAGAATGAAATGCCTTATTTTCAAAAAAAGTAGTATCCTCAATTGCCAAATTTATTCTTTTAAGGTCCTGAAAGACCGTGCGCCCTGCCCCAATAGCCAGGTGCCCAACTTCTGTATTTCCCACCTCATTAGCAGGTAAACCAACGCTTTCTCCCGAAGCAATAAGTTGGGCGCGGGGAAATCTACTCAAAAGGCCGTTAATGTTGGGCGTCTTTGCGAGGGATATCGCATTTCCCTGTGAGGGAGGCGCAATTCCCCAACCGTCCAGCACCAAAAGGACAAAAGGCTTTATTTTATTTCCCCCTAGCTTAAGTGGTTTAAAAAAAGGCAGGTTAAACATAGTATCTTAATATCCTAATATCATTCTCATAAAACGAGTACCATGTATGCAATCGCTAAACCAATAAGTATAATAACAAAGGCCATCAATAAATGTAGTATCATATTAAACTGTATCACTCGGCTGGCGAGAGGATTTCTTCCAATCGCCTCCACGCCAGATCGCGCTACCCTTCCAAAATAGATAAAGCCCATTATAAAAGAAGCAACCGTAACAAATCCGGCAATGAGATAGCGGAAAGCATCCAAAGGTTCAAGTACCAACCCCGTTGCCCCCAGACGAATAACCTGCAGGATATTACTCCTAGTAGGGCTCAACCCCACTTCTGGATGTATGCTTATTGACACTAAGACTTTGCCTGTAGCGTTAGGGTCTGACGAATCATACGATTCAAGAGCGGTACCTAAAACAAAACCGTTTTCTGTGGCCGACCCAGCTACTCCTGGCTTTTCTGAGCTGGTTACCAAACTCCCCTCCTCAATATTTCCGTTTATTGAAGAAACTTTGGTTTTAACTTTTCCTGAAGTTAAAACAAATTTAGGATTGTCTAATCCTGAAACTTCAAATTTGCTTGTAGGATTATCTGTTACAACTCCGAACATAGAGGAATCTCGCTGAATATCACAAAGTTTGTAGCCTTGCTTTGAAGAACAAACCAAATCCCCGTCTTCAGCTTCTTTTAGCGAAATTGCAATTGCTACACCGGTTGAGGCGTCTTGAGCAAAGAGAATTATTGGAAATATGTAAATTCCCAAAATAAAGAAAATAAAACCGGAAAATAACTTTTTGTACATCCTTATTATATTAGGGTTCGGAAATAACCAAAAGCAAGAGTCTAAACATATAATTTGTGATAATATTTCAAGCCTAATTGACCAATATTAGATGGAATTTCTTCATTTATTATTTACGCAATATTTGCGGATATTATAACCAAATAACAGGCGTGTTTTAAGCTGATTTCAATAATTACCGTAATGTCTAAATCTTATATAAAAGGATTCATTATTAAAAAATTATTTTCCGCACCTACGATTTGTATTCAAATCACCTATTGACATACTATAATTAAAATGGCGTAATTATCTTGGACATTTAAGCCTATATGTCTATCATTATATCCAGTTAAAGGTAATTATTTCCGAACATGCCTGCTTCTGCTCAAAACCAATACAAAGATACGCTCTCGATTCAGGAAGCGTCAGCGCTTCTCAAAGTCTCAACTAAAACTCTTAGGCGCTGGGAAGAGGCAAGTTTGCTAATCCCGGCACGTACTCAAGGAGGACACAGGCGTTATCTGCTTTCTCAAGTCGAAGAATTACGAAAAGATAATAAACGCTCAAAAGTTAGTAAAAGAGATATCCAACTTCGTAAAGGTATTGTACTTGAATCTCACACTTATGAACCATCGCGCCTGTCCACTCAAGATTTAGAAAGGCATTTTAACTACGAGAAACCTATTTCCCGCACTTCCTTCTTAAAAGCACTTCCTAAGCTAGTAACCGGTCTCCCCCAAAAAGAAAAAAGGATTTTGTCGATAAGTGCCCTTGTTCTTGCTATTACTTTACTTTTTACTCTTGTGGTTAAAACTCGCCTACCCAGCCATATCATATCTTTCTTTTCTACTTCTAGAGAGGAAAATCAACTTATTTCCTACGAGACACCCGAAGAAGTTTTTCCACAAGGATTAGTTCTAGCGGAGAGTACTTCGGCAGATGATATTACTTTTAGGGTTACCGTCGAAAGCTCCTTTGATAAGCTCACCACTTTCCAAGATGACGTCAACATCGTCGGAATTCTTAACCTTTCCGGAAATACCCTGACTTCTGGTGACGACCTTTCGATTAATCCCGTAGGCGGAGATGTATTAGTTAGTGCTAATATGATACTTTCTGATACGTCAGTACTTGGAGTAGGCGGCAGGACAGGAACCGCCTACTCGAGCTTTGCCAATGCGCTAGACGCACCAGAAGAAACTACGTCGATATCTTCCGATAACGACATTTACATCGGAGGCGACCTCGAAATAGACGGAACAACTTTTGCCTCAACTCTCTCTATCGGAGGTGATTCTGTCACAGACCTTACCGGTACAGGCATCCAGGTTTCCTCTGGATCGCTGCAGGCAACATTAGGCACCTCAATCGATTCGTCTGAAATCACAGATGAGGCAATCAAGGAAATAGATCTTAATGTATCAAACTCTGCCACAAATGCTTATGCATTAACCTACAACAGCTCTACGGGCGGTTTTACCTGGACAGATCTGGCGTCAGGCAATCTCCTCTGGACAGATGCGGGAGTCGTAACCTATCTTACTTCAACAACAGATAATTTAAGTATAGGAACAACAAGCTCGCTGGCCAAACTAGCCTCATCAGGAACCTCTGACGAGATTCAGCTTTTGGCTCGAGGATATTCCACACAAACTAGCAGTATATTTGTTTTAGAGCAAAGCGACGGAACTGATATCTTTTCCATAGGAAATACCGGAAACACAATTCTAACAAATTCAGGAACAAACGATATCGTATTCAATCTTTCCAGCACAGGTGATTTCGTTATTCAAGATAATGGTACGACTTTTGCCACCTTTTCCGATACAGGAACCTTCGATATTGGAAATCTGCAAATGGGCACAAATACGCTTTCGTCGACATCCGGAGATCTTGTTTTTTCTTCTACTTCCGGAACAATTGTTTTTTCCGGTTACGACTGTTCAATTTATCCTAACGGTGGAGCCTTAACTACCGACTCGAGTGGAAATATTATTTGTAACGATGGAGGTGGAATATCTTCTCCCTGGCTAATTAACGGAACCACAATCGTAGAAAACTTAACGATTGACGACGTAACTATTGGGAGTACAAATTATTTTGCCAAACTGGCGGTCATCGGAGATTCTGACGAAAAACAATTTGTTGTGCGTGCTAACTCTACCCAAAATGCAAATATCATTGAAGCCCAAAATTCCAGTGGGACAAATTTACTCTCTTTTGATAACAACGGCAATCTTACAATTACCGGTGATATTGCGGTAAACGGCGGAGACGTTACAACAACCGCCTCTACCTTTAATCTCGTCAATGCGGCCTCAACCTTAAATATCGGCTCAACCAATATCACCAG
>MGFX01000005.1 GCA_001792115.1 Candidatus Woesebacteria bacterium RBG_16_42_24 | reverse complement strand
CCAGGCAATAGGAACAGCCATAAATATCGCCTCAACCGGGGTCACAACCGATATCTCCCTCCAAAACGGAGAAACGATAGACAATAATACAGATGGGACAATCAGACTGACCACGGCAACGACTTCCCTAACCGGCGATATAAGCTTGGCCGGGACGACAGGAATAACGCTCACCGGCGTCGGCGGCGATATTACTTTTACTAATGGCGAGTCGATTAGCAATGACACCGATAATACTTTAATACTTGCCTCAAATGCAGCCAACGGTGCCGGGGTAGCCAGATTACCCGTTAAAACAACGACCGGTGACCCAAGTCTCGATGTGGCAGGCAATATTTATTACAATTCGGCCGATAATAAATTCCGCTGTTATGAAGGTTCTGCCTGGGCCGATTGCATAGCTTCCTCGACAGGAATAACCGGTTCGGGAACGGCCGGACAAATTGCCTTTTTTGATACCTCCTCAACAATAGCCTCCGAAACGTCAGGTTTTGGCTGGGATTCCACAAATAAGCTGATGACCTTAACTTCGGATTCCCTAACTACATCTGTCGCCGAAACAATTTCTTCTTCTTCTACCTCGCTTTCAACAGGAGGCTTGCTAGCCTTAAGCAAAACAGGCGCCAGCGGGTCTACGTCTTTCACAGGAGATATCGCCAATATCGCTTACTCCCAAATTTTTAACGGCGGTGTTGACTTGAACTCTAGCGGTAATGTGCTCGATATTTCAAGGGCAATAACTCTCAATAATTCCGGCAATACTCACACAATATCGGGGGCTGTCGTACAAATATCTGATACAGGGTCACAAGCATTAGGAGTCTTGGCTAACACCGCCAATGTTCTTTCGCTCACTCAGAATTATTCCAATGCAACTGGCGCCGTGCTTGGAATAACCAATTCCGGCACGGGGCAAGGCATACTTCTTACTTCTTCCTCCACCGGAGTATTAGCGCAACTCGACGCTTCAGGAGGCGGAACTACCGTCGACGGCCTATTAATGAGACAAACTTCATCCGGAACCATCACAGACGCTATAGACGTAAGCGATGAAACTATTACCAATGCCTTAAACGTCGGAGCTAATACGATAACCGGTTCCGGATACTTAATTACTTCCACCGCATCGGGATTAACCGTTAACTCTACCAGCGCAAATTTGGCTCTCCAAACAACCACTTCGGGAGACATTTCTCTTGCGGCAGCCGGTAAAGTCAACTTCTCCTCGTCGACAAAAACTATTTTTACTCCCTCTTCAACACAAACTTTGTCTGCTTCGAGTACAATTGTGGTTAATTCGACCCACCTTAAGGTTGCCGGTTCCGGAGGCGCTGTCACTTTAACTTCCACTCCGACCATTGCCGATGGGGTTGAAGGCGATTTTGTTATTATTCGCGGAACTAGTAGTACCAATACCCTTACAGTCCAAGACCAAGGTACTCTTCCCAGCTCTAACATGGAGCTCGGTTCGACGACCAGACAACTTGGCAACGGAGACTCGATTGGCCTTCTTTTTGACGGAAGCGTTTGGGTTGAAATGTGGTTCTCTGGTTCAATCGACGCCGACTTAGCCGAAATGTACAAAGCGCGTGACGTTGATTTCGGGGAAGTGGTTGCCTTAAGCGACAGTGAAACCTTAACCGTCGAAAAAGCGACTCTTAACTCAGGTCCTCGGGCAATCGGAATATCTTCGGCTCACCCGTCATACTTAATGGGCAACCAATTTCCCGACCAGGTTGCAATTCCCGTTGCTTTGGCCGGTCGTGTTCCTGTTAAAATAAGCAGTTTGTCAAAACCCGTGGCTATCGGGGACCCCATGGCCGTCTCGGTAGAACCAGGAAAAACTGCCAAAGCGACCAAAGCCGGTTTTATCGTCGGCCGAGCCCTCGAATCTTGGACACCTGATAGTTCAAGACCGGAAGTTTTAGTTTATGTAAATCCGATTTGGTACGACCCAGGTTTGACGCTTAGCGATGCTGGCGATCTAAATATCGAAATAGCTCCAAATCCCAAAACTGTGGATGCCAAATACCAAGTCGCGGATTCGTCAGGAAACATAATCGATAAAATCGCCGCTCTCGCCAACTTAATTGTGGGTAATATAAAAGCCGGAGCTATTTCTGCGAATGAACTTTCAAGCGATAGCCTTATTACCCTAGAGGGAACAGTCAATAACCTATTAGCCAAAGTCGGAATTGAATCGCCATATGTTAAAACCGAGACTATCTCACCCATCGCCCAAAGTAACCTTGTTGTCAACCTCGAAAATACCCAGCCGGGGGGAACCACGTCATATGGGAAGCTTAGTGTTATGGGAGAGGCGGGAGCAGAAGTCGCCTCTATTGACGCTGAAGGAAACGCCAAATTCGCCGGTGATGCAACGGTATCCGGGGAACTCAGAGTTAATAAGATTTATGCTGACGAGATTGTTTCGCGAGCCGGAAATTTCGCAAACCTATCTGCAAATACTATATCGGGGATTACCAGAGAAGAAATCGAAAAAATGCTGACCGAGGCCCAAATTGACCAATCTCTTCTTTCCTCGTCTCACGACTGGAAGATAGACACGGGAGGCGGCTCGGCCAATCTCAAAGATGTAACAACTGAAAACCTCTATGTCGTTGACCAAGCGGCTATTAATTCACTCTCGATTACCTCGGCCATTACTCTTGGTGGCGATCTAGTTATCCAGTCAATAACCGAAAGTTACGGATCAGCCGTTAACTCAATCGACACTCTCGCTTCCCCACTTCGCATTCAGTCTCTGGCTTTAGCTCCGGTTGAATTTATGGCCGGGAAAGTCAGAATTGATACAAACGGAAGCGTAACTATTGAAGGAGATCTATTTGTCCAGGGCAAAGTAGAATCTTCTTCACTTTCGAGCGGCTCAGGGCAGTTCTCGGATGTTTCAACTAATAAGGTGGCCGTTACAACTGACAGTCCAACCGGATCATTTGATGCGGCCGGAAACTACATAATCGAATCAGTGGCCTCCGTAGGCAAAGGCAAAGTTCCCGCTGGAATAAGCGAGGTTACCATCAAAAATATAAATACTAAAGCTAATGTTCTAATCTATGTAACTCCTACTACTTCGACAGGTAATAATGTACTTTATGTCAAAAGCCAGAACGGTTGCGAAGAGGCAACGGATGCCTGTGAGCCTAGTTTTATAGTAGGCTTTGATAGAGAAGTCAGCCAAGATGTTGAATTTAACTGGTGGATTGTAGGCACACAGCAAGCCTCGTCTCAATAGGTCGCTATACTATTAGTAATAGGATGTATATCAAACTATATATATTTATATACAATGTTGCATTTTGTTCCAAAATGGGGCTTGACAATACAACTAATTAGAGCATAAATATCTAAGTCTAAAATGAATCATTTTCTGACAAAAATCGAAAAATATGTACTCTACCTCACGGTATTTTTGCTTCCAATCGCAATTTTACCGATTTCTCCTAATTTGTTTACTCCTGGTAGACTTGCAATACTTGGTTTAGGTGTCGCCACTATAATCCTCATTAAAGCGATAAGAGTAGTCCTGATCGGTAAACTTGAATTTAATCTCGGTGATCTCGATTTCCCTGTTCTTTTTTTGGCACTATCTTTCCTAGTGAGCGCAATTTTTAAAACTCCGAATAAGATGGAGGCTTTCTTACTTCCAGGGAGCGCTACTGCTTTTATTGGGGGAGCTCTTCTTTACTTCTTGATCAACCAAGTTGACCCTTCTCAAAAAAAATCTTTGCTAGGAGTACTTCTCGTATCCGGAACAGTATTTTCATTGATTATTCTTCTGGCTGTTTTCGGAATATTGTCTAAAATACCTGTTCTCCCTTTAGGCATAAGAAACGTAAATTTTACCCCAGATGGGGGTTATTTGCCTGTAGCGATATTTCTAGCTACCCTCTTTCCCCTCTCTGTCGGATTTTTCCTTGGAGAAAAAGAGATAATCAAAAAAGCATTATCAGTAATCTTTTTCTTTCTTGCCCTTGTTCCATTTTCCATCTCCATTTACCAAATGCTTCCTGGCAAAGCCTATACTCCTCGTTCCCCGAGCTTTAGTGTCACCTGGAATGTCGCTATCGACGTCTTGAAGGAAAGTCCAATACTGGGAATTGGTCCGGGAAATTATTTAACGGCGTTTTCCCGCTTTAGACCTATAAGCTATAATGCTACCGACCTTTGGCCGATCCGCTACACTTCGGGCCGCAGCCTCTATCTAACCGTACTCACCGAGGTGGGACTCCTTGGTCTCGCCGCTCTGGTAATCATCCTTATCGCCATATACAGATTTGTTAAGCGTAATATGAAAGATACCTCCCGCTCAACTTTTAAAGATAATCCAGTTGTTTTCTCGCTTTTCCTGTATCTAGTCTTAATGGCTTTCTTTCCAGCAACTACTCTTCTTACCGTACTTTTATTTATCCTGCTTGCACTATTCTCGAAAACCAGCCAGACTTCCCTCAACCTTACAACCATGGGGACAGCAGGTACTGCCTCCAAGTTTCCGGCTTTGCTTATCAGTCTTCCTGTTATTGCGGCAGTTGCGCTTTTTGGATACTACATGGGAAGGATACTAATCGCAGAGTACACGTTTAAGGGGGCTATGGACGCTTTAGCGCGCACCGAGGGTCAGGCGACCTACGATAAAATGCGCCAGGCAATTGTCACAAATCCATATGTTGATAGATACCACAGTTCGTTCTCTCAAATCAATTTAGTTATTGCCAGAAACTTAGCCCGGAAACAGGATTTGTCAGATACGGATAGGGCAACACTCACCCAACTTGTTCAACAGTCAATTAACGAAGCAAAAGCTGCGGTTGCATTAAATCCCCAAAGAGCAAGCAGCTGGGAAGTTCTAGCGCTAACATACCGCGCGATTATTCCTTTGGCCAACAACGCCGACGCATTCGCTCTCCAAGTCTATAGTCAAGCTATAGCGCTTGACCCCATGAATCCGAATTTAAGAATATCTTTAGGAAGCCTCTATTACAATCTGAAAGATTACGATACGGCTGTAAGTGTTTTAGAATTGGCCGTTGCAGTAAAACCCGATCTAACCAATTCTCATTACAACCTCGCTTTTGCCTACCGCGAGAAAGGAGAACTTGATAAGGCAATTAACCAAATGTCCTTGGTCCTCTCATTAATAAAAGATACCAATTCAAAGGATTATGAGATTGCCAAGACTGAACTTGAAAATTTGCAGGCTAAAAAGGCCAGCGAGCCAGGTAGCGGTGAAAGTCTGACTCCACCTGCGGCTGAAGAAGGACCTGCTGTTGTGCCTCCCCTCGAACTCCCTGAGGGCTCCCAACCCCCTGAGGGAGAAGCATCGCCTACGCCCGCACCAGGACAGTAAATCTCCAGTTTATCGGTTCATCAGGTAATCAGAGATCAGTTTTTCAGATTGTCAGATTACCGCAATCTGATATGATACGCGCATGAGAAAGATTAAGTCTTTTAAGGATCTACATGTTTATCAAGAATCTCTGAATTTATTGAACAACTTATATGAAATTGCTTATAGAATCCCACATATTAAGTTAAGGTCACAATTAATTAATTCGGGTGAGGCAATTGCTCCATTAATCGCCGAGGGTTACGCTAAACAAAGAAATCCCTTAGAAGCCGCGCGATTCTACGAGATGGCTATGACTGAAAGTGATGAGGTTACTGTCCACTTAACCAAGGCACTCATTCTCTCGAGAAGATTCTCAAGAATTCCAGTTGGTAGATGTAAGGAACTTAAGGAAAAATATGTCTCTTTAGCGAAACAACTAAATAAGCTCTCCTCGACTTGGAGAAAATTCTCCCAAAATAGAAAATCCGACTAACCGGTAATCTGAAATCCGAGTAACCGAAAAACTGATAAACCGAAGTTCTAATATTGGATTACTGAACTTTACTCTCCCTTGAGATACGCCTCTCCCTTGGTGTGTCCCGCAAGATACTTCTTCTCTGCCTCAACCTCGCGAAACGCCGCCCAAGTGCTCTCCAAAAGTCCGACCAGGGCAAGTATATAACCTAGATTCTTAAATATTATTGCCCCCCAAAACATCGAGTCAAAATAAGTTTGGGAGAAAGACATATATACTTGGGAGAAAAATGCTGCTATCAAAGAAAGCACCAACCAGAATTCAAAATATTTAAATTCCCAATAGCCTTTGGTATAGTATCCGATTGCTGCTATCCCAAATAAAATGACCGCGGTCAGTTCAATCGGCCGGCCAAAAGGGCCAATTGGATTATAAGGGTCGTAAGTCGGAAGAAGAGAAAAGAGTGCAATTATAATTAGAGTCGAAGCTGCCGCTGCTATATATACCCTTAGTCTAAGACTCTTTTGTTTACCCTCTCCCTCCCGCCAATCCTTGAGTGATAGAAGCAGGTACGCGGCCAAAAATATTCTGGAAATCATCCAAACAAGTGATGTCAATGGAAGTGGCACAAAAAGACTATACCCCTCAAGTAAAGCTATCCCCGAAAACGCGACTGCGATGAAAACGTATTTGTTTTTCCTCCTTGTAACGAGCTTGATAATGGCTAATATACCTGCAATCCCAGAAAGACAAACCGAGGCGACGCCCCAGAGATTTTGGAAAGTAATATTTTTGGGGAAGGAGAGGGAACCCAAAAAAAACGAGGCAAGAGTTGCCCCAAGAATAAAGACAATAAAAGTAAGTCTTCGCCTAGTTGTGGTTTTTTTGTTAAATCCAAGCATTCCTAAATCAGTGTATAACCCATCCTGAAAATATTCAACAAGATATATGCCCCCTAACAAGGACAGGAGTAATTTTGTGAGTCTTTCGGAATACATCTAAAGTGTTAAAATTACTCATCTTATATCTATGAATTTAGGAAAATCATTACTACCCTTTCAATGCCCTAATTGCTTCGAAAAAGGTAGGGTAAAACTCGAAATTGACGGTCAATTTAAAGTCTATTTTTGTCACAATTGCCATAATGGTTTCACCTCCCCCGTCCCCGAACACATAAGAGATTACTACCCTGAATACTATTGGATTTCATCAAGCACCTTAGGCTTGATTAAGGAAACAATTTTTAACCTTTTTCAAAGAAGAAGAATTACTTGGTTAACCAAGTCGGTCTCTAAAGGGTTCATTTTGGATGTCGGCTCGGGTGAAGCGACTTTTGGGACTTATCTGTCCCAAATTTCTCAAAAGTTTACAACGGTTAGTCTTGAATCGTCAAGTTCATTAGTAAAAAACCGAGCGGTAATAAAAAGAGATTTTTTAAAATGGGCTACTGATCAGAAATTCAATGCGGTCTGCTTTTGGGAAAGTTTGGAACATACTAACAACCCGCAAAAATATCTTCAAAAAGCTTACTCCTTGCTTAATAACGGCGGCCTAATCTTTATCGAGTTTCCCCGCTACCAGTGCTTTGAATCAAGATTATTTGGCCAAAATTGGTTCCACCTAGACTTGCCCCGCCATTTGGCCCATTTAACAGACAATGGGGTTCGAGAGCTTCTTATAAGGAGTGGTTTTACCAAGATTCGGGTGAGGGGTGTTTTAGCCTTCGAATATGCTCCCTGGGGCTTTATCGCAAGTTTTTTAAAAACAATTAATCCTAAGGCAAAATTAACGGACAATCTTAAAGCTTCAGGAAACATCCTCTTTCTTATTCTCCTCGCTCCTTTTTTCTTGTTAGCTTGCATTATCGAGGCTATTTTCCTATTCTTGGATGAAGCGCCTATTGCCTTGGTAACGGCGGAGAAAAAATGAAGAAAAAAGTTAAAATTGTGGCCGTGTTGATAGCTTACAAAGCGGAGGCTACTTTGGCCAAATTTTGGGCTGACTTTCCCAGAAAATACTTTGATGAAATTATCCTAGTTGACGATGCCTCCGGCGACAAAACTTTCGAGATTGCAAAAACACTTAGTGGCCTAAAGGCATATCAAAATTCTGTCAATTTGGGTTATGGCGGAAATTTAAAAAGAGCGGTTGCGATTGCCTTGAATCATGGTGCGGACATTATCGTGGATATTCATCCGGACGGCGAGTATAAACCAGCGGCAATACCGCCAGCTTTAGAAAAAATCCAAAAAGAGGGCTATGAATTTGTTTTGGGAAACCGCTTTACACGAGTTGACACGCCTCTAAAAAGCGGTATGTATGCCTGGAAAGTACTTCCACTTGTGGCACTAAGTTATATCGATAGACTAGTTTTGGGCGTAAAAATAACTGATTTCCACCAAGGGTTCAGGGTTTATACGAGAAAGCTCTTTGAGAACGTTAATTTTGTAGCTAACTCAAATAACTATCTGTTTAGCTTTGAATTAATTACCCAGTCAGCTTTCAACAATATTAGGGTGGCTGAAGTACCTGTAGAAACAAATTATATAGGGGAAAAACGCGGAGCTAGTCTAAAAAGTAGCATCAAATATTCTGTAGATACGTTTAGAGTACTTGCTCTCTATTTACTGGCAAAAATCGGCATCAAGACAAAAATATTTAATAGGCCCAAGGGAGATCTACAATTACGTATTTCTGGATTGATTTAATGTCTAATTAAAAGAATGCTACAATTGCACCATTATTTATATTTGAACCCAAGCGTTGTATTTCAAATAATATTATGAACGAAATAATACCAGGCCACACTGAAAAGCCAGCGGATTATTATACTTTATCATTAAAAGTTTGGCGAAAGGCATTGTCACAGTCCCAAAGGGAAACGTTATTGGAAGTAGGTAAGGAAAAAGTAATCCTATTCGCACAACAAGTATTAAAACGCATGGATGATTTAGAAATGGCAACAACAGAGCCTCTATTTGAACGTATAACTCAAGATGATACTGAATATATAAATGCAATTTGGTGTCTCGCGGCTCCGGGAACCTGGCTTAGACCTTGGAAAAATGATAGATACATAAAAGCTACCTACTCTGCGTGGTGGGATCGTCACCAAATGATTGCTTCAATGAAAATCTCGGAAGCTATTGGTCGTAGAAGAGCAAATCTATCATTAATAGAGTCTCTTCCTGAGAAATCACAAAAAGAAGTACTCCGTCTATCTCCTCCAATAGTTTATAACGGAAGACCTGACGAAAATGATTCATTAAGAAAAGCTATAAACCAAGGGGGCTATCGAACAGAATTCTTACGCAGTAAATTACATTTAATAGACACTGATCGTGGAGAATTATTTAATTCCCTAGATCAAGTTAGAAGTATTAGATTGCCGGATCGAAAATTAGAATCCGGCGACAGGATAGGAATTGTAGTTCGTCCAGGACAAGCAGTAAGGCTACTTCATTTCATGAATAATCTAAATAACGGCTTTCCATCAGGCGTAAAGGTAAAGATTTTTCCTGTTAGAACAGGCCAGGAAGGAATTCCTGCCCACCATATACAAGAAACCTGTGGTTTGCTGTACTATCTTTTTACAACACGCGATGCGGCAGAAGAGCCCTATCCTTATGAGTATTAATATTATCAATAAAAGAGATTGACGAAATCACATATTGATGTACTACTTGTCCATTGTTATTGGTTTGATAACACCTCTGCAAATCTCTTAGATGCGCATGGTAATCTACAACTTCTGGCCATTAATTGTTTATTAAAAGATGGGATTGAGCAAATTGTCATACTGGGAGGAAAGATTGATCCACAAAAAGAAAGTCTCGGAAGGGTAATGTACAAAGAGCTGCTCAAAAATGTAGATGCAAAACTATTAAACAAGGTACTTGTAATACCAAATTCTTTGACTTTAAGGCAAGAAGTAAAAAATTTCTACAAACTGGCAAAGAAAAATAACTGGCAGGCTCTTGCCTACCTATGCCTTAGCGCACAGCTGCCTCGCGCCAAACGCACTTACAGAAGAATCTTCGCCGAAAACTTTCCTATAGTAACGTTCCTTACAACCGAGGAAATATTAGATAATTGTGGTTATGAAAAAGAGTTGAAAAATTATCGGGAGTCCCCGGTCTATAAATATTCAATCATTTATGAATTATTGGTCGGGATTATCGATGGCATACCTATTGTCGGCGGTTATTTAATCGACAAGTTAAGCAAAATATATCCTAATAAGGGAGTTTTATTAAGTAAAATTTTCTCTTTTAAGAGCATGTAATTCAATCTTCCTACCTGCGTATCTGATGCATAAGCCAGGTTTTTACGACATAAATAAATATCATTACGGCCCTGAATGACAAATATAAAAAGCTCTCGTACTTATGTTTTGGTTTTGGCGCAATAAAATTGACCGGAATCTCGATAAACCTGACTTTGTTCTTGGCAGCCGCAACTAACCACTCTGTTAAGAAAATCTCGCTATCACTTTTACACTCACCCGCAACCATTCTCCAGCCTCTACGATTTGTCAAGCGTAAAGTACACCCAACGTCAGTTATGTTCGACGATACAAAAATAAGGCTAATCATTTTTCCGAATAAATCATCGACCAGTCGTCTGGAAAAAGTCATTCCCGAGCCTTTGCCAATTAAAGGCACGTGTGTTCGCGATCCAAAAACCGTATCAAAATCCTCCGAATAGGAAAGCAGTTTTGAAATATCTTTGTCCTTAAAAGAACCGTCCGGCTCGATAATAATAATCAGATCCGCCCTTGTGCTTTTCATCCCGGCTCTTATGGCTCTCCCTACCCCGAATTTTTCCTGTGCGATGAACCTGGCCCGCGTTTTTTTTATTTCTTTAAGCGTTTCGGCATCTACTCCGTTGTCGATGACAATTATTTCGTCGATATAGCCGGTAGCGTCTAGTCCCTGGATAACATTAAAGATCGAGTCTTTATTGGTTGAAACAGGAATAACGGCTGCAACTGTCTTTTTTAACCACATCTTAGATTATTGTTACGGAAGGCAATGGAATTATAAACTTTCCCCCCTTTGCTTTATAGGCTTTTTGTTTTTCCATAATCTCGTTGGCAAAGTTCCAGGCCAGAATTAAGGCGTAGTCGGGCATGTCCTTAAGCAACCGGTTTTCGGCAAAGATGGGAATATTCATCCCCGGAGTATATAACCCCAGTTTATAGGGTGTCGAGTCGACAATATAATCCAGCTTGTCTCTTCCGATATTGAAAAGGTTGGTCAGAACATTTCCTTTGGCAGCCGCTCCGTAGCCGACAATTCGCTTACCCTGCTTTTTTAAGCCATCGATAAGTTCGGTAAGGCTTTTCTTTAAGCCAATTACTTTTTGGGAAAACAAGTCGTAGGTTTGTCTCTCGTTAAGCTTTCTTTCTTCCTCAAGATTAATAAAATAGTCGACAATTCTATTAGCTTTATTTTTATGAGATGATTTCCTGCGATGCGTAAGTCTTATCGAGCCTCCGTGAATCTGGAGTCTCTCTAAATCGCAAATTTCAAATCCAAATTTTTCAACAAGAAACTTCCAGGGGGAAATGGCAAAATAAGAAAGGTGCTCGTGGTAAATTGTATCAAACTCCAATTTATCAATAAGATCAAGCAAATAGGGAAACTCCGTAATAAACAGCCCATCTTTCTTTAATAAGGTATCTACGCCCCGAAAAACACCATACAAATCGTCTATATGGGCAATTACGTTTGTCGCCGTAATTACGTCGGCGGCTCCATACTTTTTCTTCACCTTATTCGCCGAAGCTAGATTGAATAAACCAATTTCTGTAGGAATCCCGTTTAATTCGGCCACTTTGGATATGTTTTCAGCCGGGTCAATTCCGACAACTTTAGAGCCGTAGGCTTTAAAAAAAGTCAGAAGACTCCCGTCGTTCGATCCGATATCGAGTACCAATGAAAACTCGTCCAAAGACTTGGCAACATAAGCCTGGTGAGCAAGTCTGCTAAAATTATTCATCATGACTTTTGAAGTTGAGGGAATATAAACGTAGTTGGTAAACATCAGCTGGGGTCTAACTACTCCGCTCAACTGGACATGGCCGCATGTTTCGCAGAAACAACAGCATAGTTCATATTTTTTTTCTTTTTTCCCCAATTCTTCTTTTTTCCGAAATCCATTAGGCACAGGCATAAAACCCAAGTCCAGAAATCTATACAATTCGGTTGATCGGCAAATTCGACATCTTGTTACGTGTCGGAAATCCTTATCCATGTCAAGTTACTTGTATTTTGTTAAATATTTATTCCAAAGTATTATGCCCCTTAAGAAGTAGTGTGTGAAGAAGTAAAATCCCCGATTTATTAATATTCTTCGTCTGACTGCTTTCTCTTTCTATATATTTTTTTAATTATTAAAAGAGGGTTTATATTGAACAATAAGAACGTCAAAACTCCGAAAAAGGTTGCGCTACTTATAGCAAAAAGCGCCCAATGAAGTGGCACTCCTTGATAAGTCAAATTGACCTCGTTTTCCCCCCGGGAACTAAAGGGAATATACATCTCAAAAAGTCCGGCTTTATATATTTTCGTATTCTTCCCGTTAAGCTTGGCGCTCCAGCCGGAACTGTAATTTTCTTTAAGCAAAACGCCTTTCCCCTGATCGGATTTAACAATAATCTTTTCGGGGTTAGGATGTTCTACCTGAAAATTAGATATCGACTCTTCGGTCTTGGGGAAAAACCAGTTCAAAATATTGGCAAAAACAACAGTCTCGGAAACGTTTCTATTATCAATTGCATGAAAGGGCAGATTTAAACCGCTCCAAGCTACGCTTCCCTTCTCTAATTGCCCATAAGCCATCACAATATTCCCGTCTTTTGCTAAAACCGGTTGTGCCCAATTTTTTAAATTTTCGGGCTTAACTTCCGAAATAGCGTAAGGTAGGTATTTGGTTTTTAATGGAGAAAAGCCCGCCCTCTCTATCCCCTTTGTTAATTCGCCCTTGCCAATTTCGACATTCCAAGGCTTCCCGATAACTTCGATCGTGGTAGCTTTAACCGGAAAAACTTCGGGCAGTCTTGCGCTTTGTGACTCCGGAACTTTCTGCCCAGTTTCGATAATCAATTTCCCGCCGTTCTTGACATAGTCAAACAACGTATCCCAGATACCGGAAGTAAAGATCGGCTCCTTATAACCATATAAAAAGATGGCGTCGAAATACTTCAGATCACCTCTATTTAAGGAGCCCAAACTCGTACCCAAATAGATTGGGATTACCCTCTGCGAATTAAAGTTCGAATATGACAATGTCCTAACAAAATTATCATATTGAAGCTCGGGACTAACAACAGCCATTGTCTTTACATCGGTCGGCGCATAAAGAGGACCAACATATTTTTCGGCAATAGTATTATAGAAAGTTTCGCCACTTTCTTCTGAACTTACTATTAAGGGCTCTTTTCTAAAGTAGTCTGGCCAATCAGTTTCAACTATTTCTAAATGTCTAATGGCATACCAATCAAGGAAGAAAATAGTCTGATTTAGGGCCCATTTACTTGCATCTACAGATCCTGCTTCACCTAAACGTCCATATTCAGCGGCGCTAACTAAACCTGACCATTCTAGAGGTAAGTTTTTTGCTGCAGGAAATCTTCCTTTGTAACGCTGATTAGACGATCTTATGTTCCAACTAGAATAAACGGCCCAGTTTATTCCGTCAGTACGATAATTATCAAAACTAAAACTCCAGGAAGGTTGGGGATATAAATATATTGTATCGTACTTATTAATGGTCTTTTCTTTAAAAGAAGGATCAAAACTATCCGATTCACTTTTTGTACCTACAGTAGTACAACCAACACAGACCGATTTATATTTATAAGGATCTTGGTCTCGTAATGTATCAGGGACCAGGTGTGGTGGTTTAACAACTAAAGTGAAATAAAGATACGTTGCGGTTGCAATAAGAGAGATCAATCCTACAAGCATTGATTTAATAAAGTTCAAACCAACTAATTCTGAAACAATCTTTGCGAAAAGAAGCAAAATGATAAGGCTCAAACTCCAAAGTACCCGCTCTGCGAGAAGTACGAGATTCATACTTGTGATATTAAAAAGCATCAAAGTAAAAACAACAGAAAGCATTAACAAAGAAAAAAAGTATGGTTTAACCCTAGAAAATTTTCTTTTGACAGTCGCTGTAATTAAAAGTAAAAGTAATATCACAACAAGAGGCAATAAAACTGGATTTTGCCAGGAGAATAAATAAAATAGGCGGGGTAAGATTGTATCTAAAGGAAACGGTTTAACTCCTCTTAAGTATCCTTGAGCGCTATAATCAATAAATTGATAGATTTGAATTAGCGATAGAAAGCCAAATATTAGAAAAAATAAAAATGTTTTTGAGATAGATTTTTTTGAGATTTTTCCATTTTTATTTAATAGTAGTAACGGAATAATTGTTGGGATTATTATATAACCTGTTAATGAACCATGAAAATAAAATGAGAGGGAGAGTAAAATTGAAGGTAAAAGTAATATTTTAAGACTGTTTTTATTTCTGGCAATAATTATTAAAAGAAGGATTAAGGGAAGCATAAACTGTGTTGATGTAAAAGTCATAAATGCATTTATAGTAAACGGGAATTGTGAATCAGCTCCATAAATCAACACCAAGCTAAAAAAGAGGGCCATAAAGGCATTTTTAGATACATAATAAAGTAGGAGGAAACTTATAACATAATAGAGTAGCAAAAAGGCTGCTGAATAATAGTCCATAGCCAAACCAACACTATTAAAAAAAGGGAGAAGCGGTTGAATGGTATAATAATGAAGCCAAGGGTAACCTTCAACAACAGGGTGGCCCGCCCACTCAGATTTCCAAGCCATAATAGGAAATGGGTGGTCACGTTTAAAAGAGATAATATTAGCCAGATGCATAAAAGCATCCCCAACCGCTTTACTCTCATGAATAGATCTATATGCAAACGGCCAATAAATGTAATAAATAACGGCGATTGCAAAAACGGTAAAAACAAGAGTTAGTCCGATTTTGATAATCTTCTTCATTAGTAAATTAAGTCTTCATCACCATGCTCGCCGATTATTCCTTTTCTCAGTTTTCCTTTCAGGATATTGTCCAAAACTAGTGTCTTTATATAAATCAGGATTTTCGAATTCACAACTATGCTTATTAGGAAAACCAGAGTTACTAAAGACACTAATCTTGCCATGGTAACCGTTAGCGGTGTCTTATATTCATATATGATCTTTGACCCCGCAACCACCTTTGGAAGAATAAACATTGTCATTCCCGGACCCGCTTTATATACTTGCAGCTTCTCGGATTTACCGCCCGTAACCAGATTCGCTTTGAAATCGGGATAATATGCTTCACTCCAATATACGGCCGTTTTTTGTCCCGAAGATTCATTTATCGTGATCTCCAACTTATCCGGGTAATTTCTTTTAAAAGTCGCACTTAATACTTTCCCTTCTTTATTTTCCAAAAGGTAGCTCAGCAGGTTTCGGTAGAGCTTTATTTCCTCTTCGTTATCCCCGTAAGCTCCAATGTGACCTGGAATATCAAAACCCAGCCAAATCACTTTACCCGCTCCATATTTCCCGCCCGCTATCAAGGGTTTTGAATTGGCCGAAAGAATAACCTTAGCCCAGCTTCTTAAGTTAGACTTATCCGAAGTCGAAATATTCCAAGGTTTTCTCTTATAAACCAGAGGGGAAAAAGCTTTTAAGTCAACGTCTCCGATTATGGTTGTCTCATCACTCGCAAATTCTTGGGAAATGTCGGGTTCCTGCCATTTCAGCTCTTTTATGGGTAAGAATTCAGGAGTAGAAGCTACTTGCCAATCGGCACTCGAATATTGCCATCCCGTATTAATAAGAAGCGCTCCCCCGCTTTTAGTATATTCGTCCAGAACCTTCCAACCTTTTTTCTGATTTTTATAAGCGTAACCTTCTAAAACGACGGCATCGAATTTCTTTAAGTCATTAGCGGTATAAGCATCAACATAAGATCCACCTTTAACAATGAGCGCATCCTCAAATGATAACGTTCCTAAATTGGCTAGATGGAAAATTCTAAAGTAGCCATCTACCTTGTCCTGACCTATAACCAACACCACTGGTTTTGTTGATACTTGCAATAAAACCGCTGGCTCACTGTTCTTCCATAAAGCCAATCCACCAAAAGTTCCAGCTGGCCATTTATCAACCCTTTCCCACCCAGTCCTAATAAACTTATCTAATGGGACTAAATCCTCAGATAGCACAGCATATCCAAGTCCAAAATATTTTGATAGCTCATACATTATTCTGTCTTGTGGCCAAACGGTTTCTTTTTGATTAAAAATTCCAATTTCATAATTCCATAAAGTTTTAAGCAAAGTCGCCTGATTGTAGTAGGTTGGTAATTCAGGCATCCTACTGTAAAATGGCTCCATCATCATAAATGCACCCAATGAAGTACCAATATCAACTCTAGTATTTGTATCATCAGGAAGCCCCTTTAGTATTTCTCTTTCTTTATAAAAAAGTTCTTTTCCTTCTCCAAATAAGTCACTTTCCTTAATCGTTTGTTTTATATCCTTTTTCAAAATGTTTAATCTAAACTGATCCAATAAATTACCCCCCCTAGCTCTACAAACCTCAGAATATCCAAATGTAGTACTTTTTCTATCACAACCGCTTATAACCTTTTGCACTATTTCCAAACTTGGATTTGGTCCACAAAGTGAAGTTATTTCAGTAGGAAGTCTGGCTTTTGTTTCGTCTTTTTGCATTTCCGTGCATGCCTTATTTAAATGACCCTCCCAAAAATAGTTTTTTAACATCGGATTAAAACATACTGGATTTAATTCTTTCGTGGCTACAAGATCCCCACTGAAACAGTCATCAGTAACCTTTTTTCTCCAAATATTCCGTATATCTACCCTCGTTGAGGGAAAATAATTTTCATGACCATAGGTAATTAAAACACTCGGATATTCATATGGCCAATTTTTAAACCTCCAAAGAAGAATTCCGGCTACAAATAAAGTTAACACTGTCGTTAAAACAACGAAGGAAGTTTTTAAAGAATATTTCAAAACAAAATATTTAGTTTTTTTGGAAAGTAATTCTAGGGGGAAAGTTATTAAATAAGCAATGGTAAAGCAACCAAAAGCCGCTAAAAGCGGAATAATAAATCTCGATGCAGTAATTCCAGACCTCCAATTTAGGAAATAATTCGTCAAAGGTAGCCTTAGTAGATAGTATGTCTGATTAGGAAAAATTGCGAAAGAAAGTGGTATTATATTTGCAATTCCCAAAGCAAAGATTTTTCGATTGACAAAAAATGAACCTACTAAACCAACTAACGCAAGTAAAGATATGATAAAAGGGAATGATACGTTGTGCCATGCAAAACTGCTTTTATTCTGTGTTGGCTCATCATAACTAGTATAAGCCGCTGTTTTATCTGTAATTGAAAAAACATTACTCGGGTAAATTGCATTCTGGCCCCAAGCGTTAAAGTTATATATTTCTTTCTCAGAGGGTGCACCTTTTGAAGAAATTGATTGGTATCTAAAGTAAGGCACCATCCAATAAGAAACTAAAAGAAATACAGTAGCTAAAGATGTAATAGTAACAAGCAATATTTTTTTGATATTTCTTCTCTCGGGTTTGAAATTAAATAATGGATAAATAATCAAGATACCTGTAACTATCATTAGTATTCCGGTAAATATAAGTGGATGGGCCATGGAAAGAATGGCAAAAGAAGCGACAAATAATAAAAAGAATATTTTAGCCTTTTTGGTAAACCCTAATAAATAATATTCATCTAGAAAAAGGGTTATAAAGATAAATACAGGGGGAACAAATACAAAAGATAATTGTTCAGCTGCAAAACCCCAGGCTAACAAAAATATCCATGTTATCGGAGCCAATAGATAAAAAATTGCCGCCAAACTCGATACTGTTTGATTTTTGGTTAACCTGAAACCTAGCAGATACAAACCGACTGAAGTCAAAGCAACTACTACCAAAGACCAAATTCTGAAAACAACAGCCATGGGTAGCTTGGTGATTTTTTCAAAAAATACAACAATAAGGTGATTTAATATTGGATAGGAAGCGGTAAACGACATTCCACCGCCCTGCTGGGGATACCAAAAAGGAATTTTTGGGAACCAATCAGACAGCCATTTAGCGTGCGTAATAAAATTTGCATTGTCACTTCCTAACAAAGCTGGACCCAAAATCCAATGACCAAAAAGATAAACTAAGAATATAATTACAATAAGGGCTGGTATAAAATAAATTAGTCTGAAAAAACCAACTAGGACTGATCTAGCTATCTTCATATAATAATTCCTCTATATAAATCGGCGAATAATTTCATTCTCCTCCCTTATAACTTGTTTTTCCAGATTAAAAAATTTTTCCGCTTTGTCTCGATTTCTTAATCCTACACTACGTCTTAATTTTGGGTCATTAATTAGCTCCAATAATGATTTTTGTAAAGCATTTTTATCGTCCTGTTCATTAATATAATTATCTTCACCCACAACTTCCCTGATTGCACCGCAATCGTTAGTCACAACTGGTAATCCAGATGCCATAGCCTCAATAAATACGAAGCCAAAACCCTCTTCCCATAACTTCAAACCAAGAAAATATTCATCCTTGCTTGGTCCACAAAAAATATCACAGTCTCTATATACTTCAGGAAGGCTTAAATTTGATACATAACCCATATAGTTAATCGGTAAAGTCTTTGCCATATTTAGTACTTTTTTCTCTAGAACACCTTTTCCGCATATAACAAGTTCGATATCCCTCCTGCTTAGCTTAACCAGTTTCGGAAATACGTCTAGAATATCATCTAATCCTTTATTGCTATCTAACACACCAACAAAAAGGATTCTGATTTTTCCACCTCTGTCTTTTTTGCGGGGAAAAAAACATTTTGTGTTTATCCCATGATAAATAAGCACTTTTTTTCTGTTAGGAATTTTAAACTGTGATAAATAGTTACTAACCCTTTCTGTTCTCATGATAAAAAGGTCGGTCTGATCAATGGCCCTTCTCACACTTAAAGAATAAGGAGGAATATAGGAAGACAGATGATTAAAACACATAAATGGAGCCATAATCAGTGGTTTGTTATATTTTTGTGCAATGTCTGCTACCTGTCCGGAATATAGAAAAAATGGTTCCTGAATCTGAAGAAAATCTATTGGTAAAAGTGTTTTCTCCAGGCTTTTATTATCAAACGCCAGCCACGATTGATGGCTGGTTCTCTTAAAAAATAATCTTATAGGGTCAAATAAATAGGGTTGTGTCAATTTTAAATCAATGTAATTGGTTTTTTTAGATTTTAATAAATTTTTTATTTCCCGATTATAATTTGAAACAAAAAATGGTTCAATTCTTTTAAAAGTAGCCGCATACTCGCCCTGAATAATTCTCAAATCCAAAGCCCTGATTATGGCTATACTTTTAGGTTGAAACTTAACCATATATGAAATTAGTTACTATTTTTATATGCGACTATATATTCAAAAAAACCGATTGGGATTTTGGCCGTAATGATGTCTTCAACATTTTCAATAATGCCCAAAAAGTAACGTGTGTATTTAACAAATACATTGTTAATTTTATTACGTT
Organism: Candidatus Woesebacteria bacterium RBG_16_42_24; assembly: GCA_001792115.1. Lineage (GTDB taxonomy): Bacteria > Patescibacteriota > Microgenomatia > UBA8517 > UBA8517 > RBG-16-42-24. The sequence continues at coordinate 21,150 of MGFX01000005.1, read as the reverse complement.
TTTTCCCAAATTCATTCATTGAAAACTCGGGTCCCCTACCCAATATCTTAAGAAGTGGGTAATACAAAATGTCTATGAGCTGCGAAAAATAAAACCAGCTATAATCTATCTTTTTGACTCGAAAACCGCCACCTTCAATCATTTTCTTCAAAGATGCGCGGGTAAATGCATGTATATGGCCTAAATATTCATATCTAAATTTCCTGAAATCTTTAAACTTACTAAAAAATCCGTGGATGTTGGCCATATCTGCTTCTATTGGAGTCCCCGAGATATATGTTCCGCCAGTTTTTAACACTCTGAAAACTTCCTTAATTGCCTTTTTGGGATTATTAAGATGGTCAAGAACGGAGTTCATAATTACAATATCAAAAAAATTTGATTTTGCTTTCAGTTTTTCGGCATCAGTCACAAAAAATTTAATATTTCCTGGATTACTTTTTGCTAATTTAATTGAGGCTTGGCTTATATCGCAAGCCCAATATTCTATCTCCGGAAATTTTTCACTAATACGTTTACTTAATTCACCGGCACCACAAGCTATATCCAGTAGCCTTACATTTTTCTTTATTGGAATATTACCTAGCTGTTTAACTAGATATCTGTAGAAAATCGATCCTGTCTCATATATTTTTGGTTGAAAGAATAAGTTTGAGTAGAGAACTTTTTCATAATTAAAATCTTTATATTTTTTCATGATACTTATTTACACTTAATTACAATCATTAATTGTAATCCAAAAATCAGATTCAAATAAAAAAGCGAAAGGGTTTGAATGGACTACTTTGGCAATAAGGCTTATTTCAAATAAATAATCAAGAATTCTTACTGACAAGTTACCTAGATTTGATTTTCTTATATTTGACGTAAGATGAAAAAAATAGTTCTTTCTTTTAATAAAATGAAATTTAATATCACCATTAAGTATTTTCAAACTTCTTTTTAATTGAAAATAACTTTGCAAATTTACGTGAAGATTAGATTCTTTGTAACCAAAAGGGTGCCCTACTGTTTGTAACATCCTTAAAAACCAAAGATTTGGTGTATGAATAATAATCATTCCTTTTACCTTTGTAACTCTTTTGGTTTCCATCAGTATATTTTCTAGTTCCTCTGGATAGACATGTTCAATAAAATCCAAGAGTAATACTTTATCAAAAAAATGATCTTTAAATTGAAGACATCCTGCCTCCATTAATTTAAAGGAAACCTTATCGGATATGCTGTGTTCAATTTTTTTAATATTGTCAACATTCTTTCTGGCTATTTCTATGGCGTCTTTGCTATAATCAATTCCATACGCCATTGATCCCTTTTTGGCACAATATATAACCATTTCCCCTCTTCCACATCCAATATCTAATACATTTTGGCCTTTTACGTTTCCCAATAAACTAAACGCTGGAGCAAATCTTTTTGAAATTTTCCCTTTTACAAACTCCTCGTGTCCCTCACATTTTTGATAATAGTATTTCTTATTATAAAATCTTGGCGATACTTTTCCTTTCATTTTGGCTATTTTATTAAAGTTTAACTATAGTGAAGATTTAACCAATTAAAGACTTATAAATCAGCTCGTATTCTCCTGCATACCTATCTGGCATCATGTTTTTTCTGACCCAACGCTTACCTCGAAGTGCCACTTTTTTTGCTTTTTCATAATTTAAATAAACGTCTAACATAGTTGCATAGAAACTATTTATACTAGGTTTTGAAAAATATCCTAAACCTTTTCCTCTAATGGTTTCATAGGCACCTGCAAATTTCGATACGATTACCGGAGTTCCCATTGCCAATGCCTCAAAGGGGGTAAGTCCCCAAGGTTCTTCAATTGAAGCTAAAAGCAAAACGTTACTGGATTCATAAAGTTTTGCTAACCTATTTTCAGAAAGGATTCCAGTAAAAAACACTTTATGCTCTAAAGAAAGATCATTTACTAAAGTAGCTAATTTAGGTTTATCGGGTCCATCACCCGCTAATAAAAGAGAGGAATTTATTACTTTTTTAGAAAATTTTGAGAAAGCTTTAATAATAGTTTTCTGATTTTTTCTAAAATGCATATGGGAAGCAGATAAAAATACAAATTTGCCAGATATTGTATTGCTAAAAAACCGCTTGCCTATTATCTTTTTTAAATAAATACTGTCTACTGCTGGCAAAATAATACGAGTTTCTTTTTTGTATCTAGTTTTAACTTCGTTTGCAACATTTTTACACTGCGTGATAACAACATCAATACGTTTTACTAATAATTTATCAATAAAACTTGACGCAACAAACCATAATACATACTCGATAATGGAAGATTTATGTTTCCAAGAAATATCTTTAGGAACATCATGAACTGTCCAAACAACCGGCTTATGATATATTCTGCCAACAATAGCTCCAACCCAAGTTGAAGGTATGTTGTGAACATTTATTATTTGAAACTTTTTGGCATTTTTGAAAACGAGAAATAACAAAACCCAAAAACCAAAAAGCATAAAGAATAAATCATTAAAACGTAAAATCTTTTGAATATATAAAGATGGAACAATAAGATTAACTTTTTTTATACCTGTAGGAATACCTTTAGACTCGACAAAAAGAGTCAAATAAGCTACGTTGTGACCATGGCTTTGTAAAGCTGAAGCTAGATTAACGCTTAATTTTTCAGCTCCTCTCCATGTAAGTTTTGGGTGAACAATAAGAATATCCATATAATTTATATTTCTTGCATTTATAGATACTTTATTTCCAAATCCCCCTCGTTATCATAACTGCTTTATTCATAAGCATAAAAAAGTTCTTTTTCCAGCCTACCAAGGTGTTTTTTATAGGTAAAGAGTTTTATAGCGCGTTTGCGAGCTTTCTTACCCATTTCGCGATTTACCCTCTCGTTTTTGACCAAATTAACTAAACCTCTACTAAACTCTTTATTCAAATAGGGCTTAATAAGAAGACCTGTCTGTCCGTGAATAATCGTTTTTGATGGTCCACCTTTATTCCAGGCTACAACGGGTACTCCGGCGGCCATTGATTCAATAACCCCCATGCCGAAATCCTCTTCCGGCGCCGTGTAAGCATAAACCGCGGCATTGGCATATAACCTACTCAAATCTTTCTCCTTTACGTACCCCGTAAAGATTACTCTTTCTGTTATTCCCAAATTATGACAAATCTCAATGAGCTTATTTGTGTAAACCGTCATATTACCAGTAATAACTACTTTAATATTCGGAACTTTCTTTAATATCTCGGGCATTGCTTGGATTACGTATTCAAACTTCTTTTGAGGAAAATGCCGATTACTCATCAGAATAAAGGGTTTATTAATGATCCATCCGTTAGCCTTAACTCCCCCTTTCCAGCGCTTTCTAACCAATCTGTTTTGCACATATGCTCCGGCCGGGCAATTGACGCAAGATATATCGTAAACCCGAGATATAACTTCAGTCATATATTCACCGTTGGCTAGCACTTGATCAGCGCTTCTTATGCTTATTCTGTCTGCCCAACGTATAAATGGTCTAAATATTGTTACTAACAACGGAAATATTTTAACTTTCTCGCGAATCCAAATGCCAGTTTTAATATCAACCGGCCGGGGATGCAAAATACGGGTTGGTTGAGCTAGGTAAATAATATAAGGAACTCCAGTTATTTTCTTTATAATCCAACTAAACCATGGACCCGGCTGGTTTGCGCCAATTATCACGTCATATTTGCGAAAATGCCTTGCCACCAAAGGAAACAAAAGGCAACTGAGGGCAATTTCATATGATTCGTGGTGGAATAGAATCTTTGAAAGAAACGGAAATAAAACCCGGATTTTATACTTGTTGATGATATCTGGATAACATAATTTCTTATCCAAAGTTGGGGTAAAGCAATCCACATTATGACCTCTTTTTTTCAAACCCTTAATCTCCTCCAAGATTAGCTTTTCGCCCCCTCCAGAATAAAAAAAGGCCAAATGTATAATGGCTATTTTAAGGTATCTTTTAGTCATTTTGCGTACTTTTTACATACAATAATAAAACTCAATGAATAGTTTTTTCTAAGCCAAAAGTAATCTAATAAGTACAAAGCTGGATATAAAAAGTGTGATATAAAGCTACTGATTCCTAAAAATATCAGACCCAGAGAGCGCTTTTTAAATAAACCCAATTTACCCATGACAAAAGCCATAGCCATGATAAATTCATCCAGGGCTAAGACGAAAAAGGCGTCAAATAATTTGAAATCTGCTATTTTCATTCCTTTTTCTTGTAACTCCCTCTTTAGGAACTCTGTATCAATGAGCAGATCTTTTTTGTGGGCGGCTCTGGAAAAAATATCAAAACCCAACGCCTCACGAAGCCAATCAAGAGTATATTTATATCTTTTGTTTAAAGAATAAATTATTAACAAACCTTCCGGTTTCAAGACTCTCGTCATCTCTTCAACCGCCTTCTCTTGATCGGCTATATGTTCCAGTAGGTCAAAGGATATTACCACAGAAAAGGAATCATTTTGAAAGGGTAAATTTAATGCGTCGCCTACCACAAATTCAACAAGTCGCCCTTTTTGATTTTGACGGGCGTATTTAATAGATTTTTCAGAAACGTCCACGCCAACGGCGTCAACCCCGTAGGTTTTAACTATTCTTTTTAAAAAAACTCCTTGCCCGCAACCGACCTCTAAGAGTTTATCGCCCGATTTTAGGCGTAATTTATCAATCTCCTTCTTCAAAAATATCTCTCGTGGTTTATAAAGAAGCGTTAGTCCCCTCTCGATCAATATTTCCGGCCAGGGCGTTAGGGGCGGATTGACATCATAGAATCTCGCCTGAAAATCGGAATAGTTAAGAGCATCATAGGTTAATCCTTTAGGCATGTGATATGTAAGCCTAATCCCGGAAACCACCACAAAAAACTTGTTTCATAATAAGAAAGTGTTGCCAAAACGTTCCTTACTAAGATGATAATCTTAATTAAGGGCCTAGCCTTGGTGCGCGCCAAATACCCCTCAACACTCGAGGATACATTTCTTCCTCTTATTTCCAATAAACTAAAATAGATTATTTCAATTATTTGATTGACCAAGTGTTCCCCCCAGCGCAACTTAATTATCGTAAAACCGGCCCCTTTCACCCAAGACTTAACCTCATTGGGTGGAAAATGATGCGGATGAGCACCATACTTCTCCTTGGCTTTCCAACCCAAGGCGATAAGCGCACCCTGTAAAGAATAAACATTGCCTTCGGTTGGAATAAAGGTATGAAAGAGCCCGCCCCGCTTAAGCACCCTGTTTATCTCCTCTAAAACCTTTTTAGGAGACTTAACGTGCTCAATTAGGTCAAAACAAACAACAGCATCAAAATAATTGTCCTTGAAGGGTAAATGGTGGGCATCGGCCACGCTAAATTTCGCTTTAAGACCTCTTTTATTAGCTAGAGCAATTGCGTGAGCCGAAATGTCTACCGAATATATCCCCAAATCGGGCCGGTAAAATCCGATTGCTTCCGAAAAATCCCCCACCCCACAACCTAAATCCAATATTTTTCCCTTAACCTTGGCGAGTTCTTTTAGCGCATATTTCAAACGGGAGGCCCGGAAATATATCGGTCGTAAGCGAATAATATCTCCACCCCAAACTTTTTTTTCGTAATCAAACTTATAACCTAGCACTTTATTTTATGTTCACTTCATATAGAAGAATTTCTTGTTCTGATGGTAATTTTTTAAATAGATCAGGCTCCCGGTCTATCAGTCCCTGATAAGTAGACTTCGGAGTTGTCAAAACTAAAAGTTTTATATTATCCCTCTTTAGCCAATCCAAGACAATTTTTCTCTCTTCGCCCCAATTGGAAAACGGATTTTCTTGATCCTTGAAATAAAAGAAAGGATCAAACATTTGTCCCTCCATATTTTTGCCAGGAATTTTGTAATCATGCGCCAAAAAGTAAGTTATATAGGGCCTGTCTTCCGGTAAAAGAATCGTTCCGTCTTGATAAGCACCGGCAATTTGAGCCGCCCAATGTTTTTCGCTTTTATAAATCGCCGCTACCGGTTGCATGAAAAAATTAATTGGTTTCCAGATAATCTGACTGACAACCAAGCCCGTTAGTAGTAGTAGCCAAGAAAAAACATAGACCGTTGTAGACAGTTTCCCAGCCAGTTTAGGCAAATAATAAAAAAGGGCAATCACGATAAGTATCATCGCGAATAAATAAGGCCAATTATAGAGTCTGTCTACCCAAAACCTGGGTATGTAGCCCTTAACATATGAACCGAAACCTACCATAAAACCGATAAAAACTATATTTCCAAATCCATAAAGATACAAAAGCATGTGTTTTGACCTTTTTATTAAAGTTACCAAGGCCCCCAATACCCCAAAGGCAAATATGCCGCGGGAAATCGTTTGAGCAACCAATTTCTCACCGACTATCGGCAAGTCTAAAAACCATTCGCCCTTAACCGACGCCAAGAAATTCCAATAAATGGGGTAAATCCAGTTGCCTGTATGATTGGCCAGATATTTCATATAAATAGCTATAAAAAGGAGGTAGGAAAGAATCAGAACCAAAGCCTTGTCTCGATGTTTTCGAAAAAATAGAGTCGAAAAAGCCAAACCCAAAGCAAACAGCCAGTATTCGGCCCTGACCATAGAAGCCAGAGCAAAAAATAGACCAATTAAGACCGGCGAGCTCGGCCAAAGAAGCATCCCCCCCAATAAAAACGGCATGGCTAGCTCTTCCTGCATACCGGTGGTATTGCTAAATAGGGTCAAGGGGAAAAAGGAAGCTAGTATCGCCGTTGCCCAGGCAGTGGCCTGGTTAAAATACCTTCTCATCAATAAAAAGAGCAAAACAATTGATAGGGCGCCACCAAAAGTTGAAAGAAGCCTGGGTATCAAAATACTTATCGAGCCGGTAATGTAAAAAAGGATAACCAGAACCAGGGGGTGTAATAGTCCCCAAAAAAACTCCATTCCTTTAAAATCCCAAAGCCGCAAAAACCCTTGGTGAAAGCCGATTTCTTTTGATAAAAAGGCAATTTGCCAATGGTGGAATACGTCTGTATACCAGCCGGTAAAATTGGGATCCGAAAAAACAAAGATATATAAAAGGCGTGGAACTATCGCCAAAATAAAAATCAGCCCCAATTCAAGAAAGTTACTTTTTACTTTTTTTGACTCGTCGCCCTCCCCTTCTTCTTGATTCCCCGTAATTTCTTTATCGAGCTCTTCCTGCCCTCCCAATAATTTGTCTATTAGTCCTACTGACATGTCACTTCTAATTTATCAGAAGTTACGAACGAAGGCTATAAGCCTTTTATGAATTTTCTTAAAAACATTTAGATCTTCTTTAAATAGTCCGAATGGCGAATTCTCCATATCTGGCCAGCCGAATTCAACAACTACCCTTCCTTTAAAACCCAAGCTCAAAATTGTCTGAAGATTTTTTCCACTTCTTTCTTGCCTGCCAGGGTATCTTTCCAAAAAACTTCTATAGTGAATTTCAGACGTAAAGGGAATAAGCTCTGAAATAATTCTATCTTTATCATCTGCCAAATTATTATCCTCAAGCCAAAGAGAAATCTTATCGGTATCCAAAACCACTCCTCTATTTTTAGGATCCTCTCTTAACCACTCCATCAGGTCGATATACCCCAGGCTTTCCCTCTTGTTTATAATTTCAAGCATAACCGGAGAAAAATTCTTGGTATCATTAAAGTGAATTGTCGAAACAGCAACTCTATATACTTTCTGAAATTGCTGGAGCGCTTCTCGGCAAAGGCTGGAAGGCGGAAACAACAAATCTCCTTTGGTCTTGAACTGATATAGCCATGAGGGTTTACCTTCGTTTATCGCCTGCATTACCCTATCAAATCGCCAATCTCTGTGTCCGGAAGCAACCATCCCCTCCGGCGCCAGCAACTTTCCATATCGCTTCATTTCCCAAACAAATCTCCAGGTTGGTAAAAACTCAACCCCTTCATACCCAACGTTCCTCGCCAATTCCGCAATCCTTTTAGTGGAATAAAAAAATGCACCTTTTGGAAAAAAGTTCCTCCCAGAAGAAATAATCGTGGTCTCCCTTTCTATGCCCATCCTAATATTCTATAATATCTCCATGTCTCCTGAAAAACCTGCTTCAAAAGAACAATTAAGATTAAAGGACGAAGTGGCAATTGTAACTGGAGGCGCTTCAGGAATTGGACGCGGAATTGCACTTCGATTTGCCCAAGAAGGGGCTAAGTTAGCTATATTAGATATCGATCTCCCGGCTGCGAAAAGGGTCGTAAAGCAAATCTCTCAAAAAGATGGCCAAGCACAGGCTTTTGACGTTGATGTCCGTCAGGAAGCTCTGATAGGCCCAGTGGTTGATAAAGTCGTTAAAACATGGGGGCAGATTAACATCCTGGTGAATAACGTCGGAATCACCTATCCTGTTAGTCTCCTTGATACGGATGCCCCTGATAAATGGAGGGGGTTAATTGATACAAACTTAACTAGCGCGTTTCTAGTAACCCAGACTGTTGCAAAAAAAATGACGGAGAGCAAATGGAAAGGCTCAATAATAAATATTACTTCTGTGCACTCCCAGATTCCAGATCCCAAAAGCTCTCACTACATGGCTGCAAAAGCAGGTCTAGTAGGTGCTACCAAGTGTTGGGCTTTGGAACTTGCTCCGTATGGCATCCGAGTCAATGCAATTGCTCCAGGGGCAATAAGAAACACAGGTATGAACAGGGACATAACGGACGCAAACGACCTTCAAAAAGCAAAAGAACTCAATATTCCCCTGGGTAGGCACGGCTTACCTGAAGAAATTGCAGACGCTGCAGTGTTTCTAGCAACTAACGGATATATAACAGGCCAAGAAGTATTTATTGATGGCGGGTTTATTCTTACCCATTAAACATAATCTTCATTGCCAGGCAATCTTCATCTCCCAGACAAATCTCCATGTTGGCAAAAACTCAATATTAATTTGATTTCTTTGCATTACAGGACTATTATACCCTTGAAATTTAGGCATGACTGAAAGAAAAGATTTACAAATTAGTTTATCGACCGCATCGCTTTGGCCTTTGTTTTCTTTTATGCCCACGGCTTGGTCTACCGAATTTGCTAGAAAAAATGGATTTGAAGGCCTTGAAATACTTCCGGGTTTTTCTGTCTGTTGGGAATTTCAAAAATATCAAGAACTTTCCGCCCCCAGGCCTCAAATAAATTCCTTTCATGACAGCTGGAAAAGAGATCGTAGAGCTGAAGTCGAACATCAACTTTCAGCTGATACGAACGTTGGCCACCTCGTTACACTAAGATCGGCTCTTTTTAGGTCAGTCTTTCCAAGCGAGAAAGTTACAGGAAAAACTCTCCAAGGTTTGGAAACGGTTTATTCTGCGCCGGTTGTATTCCATTGGCTAGAAGATACATCTTTATTCCAAAGACCATTTCTAGAGGTTCAACCCTATTGTGGTGCCTCTCCGCAAAGCCTAATTGACTGGGTAGAAGGATCTCCTGTTCAAAGAGGTTTAGTTTTAGACGTCAGTCAAAGAAAATTTTGGGAGTATCTTAACCAACAAAAAATAGATAGAAGGCGATGGAGAGAAGTATTCACCAGTTTGTTACCTTATACAAAAGAGGTTCACTTTCAAATAGGAAATAGTGATGAACTAAATCAGGTAATTAGCCAAAATATTGAAGGTTCATTAGGAGCTACAATCAGCGCTGTTAAGCAGCGGCCGCAAAATATCCCTATTGTTGCAGAAATTAACCCCCCGATTCTAGCAAAAATCGGCTTAAGTAGATTCGAACTTTCTCGAAAAATCAGAGATTTTATACGAAAAGCCTAAAGTGTTTTTTTAAATTCCTTCTCCAATATATCAATGTGCCTCTCCCAAGAATAATTTTTAGCTATGTGTTCCCAAGCATTCCTTCCTAAAGTTCTTCTTAGAGCAGGATTTTTCAATAAATAGACGATTTTCTCCGCCATTTCCTTAAGGGAATAGGGATCAATCAAGTAGCCAGTTTCCCCGCTTACTACGGTAACCGTCGGCCCGCCGGAATTCCAGGCAACAACCGGTGTCCCGGCCGCCTGGGCTTCCTGAACGACAATGCCCAAATCTTCTTTAGGAGAGGTAAAAATATAAACCGCGGCATTTCGATATAATTCCCAAAGCTGCTTTTGCTTAATAGGTCCGGTAAAGATTACTTTATCCTTTATACCAAATCCTTTAGCCAAATCTTTTAACTTTGGTGTAACATTAGTTTCCGTACCCGGTATAACCAATCTTAAATCCGGATAGTTTTCAATAACCTTACTGGCTACCTCCACCGCCCAGTCGAATTTCTTCCATGGTTCATGGCGCGACGTATATAGGATATACGGTTTACCAATCTCACATTCATTAATACGCAATTTACCTTTATACCTGTCGTTATTCAGTACAGATTTGGGCGCTAAATTGGCCCCTCCCATACAATCTGTCCACTTTTTGGGTTCATATATTCTTACTATTTCTTTCGCCACGAAGCTGCCGTTGATAAAGAGATTGCTTCCGCTCGTTATGGACCGTTTGTCCAAATTAACAACAAAATTTCTAAACCACTTATTGATAAATCGAAAGAGAAAATAATAGTCACGAACGTTTTGCCAATCTTCGTGATCTCTGGGGTATAGAACTCTATTCGGTTGGCTAAGGTATACTACATACGGCTTACCCAACAACCGGGCAACCACCCAGGCAATATAAGCTCCTGGTTGATTGGCTCCTATAAAAAAATCGAAATCTCTGAAGCGATAGACAAAAAACGGGGCAAAAAGACAACTTAAAACCAACTGGATGGCAAATCGTAAAGGAATAAACCTAGGTAGCTGCGGTAATAAAGTCTTTATCCTGTATTTTTTTATAATATCGGGGTAACTCAACTTTGGGTCATAGGTAGGGACGAAACATTCGACCTGGTATCCTCTTTTTCTTAAGCCGCTTATCTCTTCAAGGACAATCCTTTCCCCTCCCCCGGTATAGATAAATCCACAGTGGAAAATGGCAATCTTGGATATTTTCTTAACCATAAAGAAAGATCGTCGCTTTTTGTTTAGCTCGTCGGAACAAGAATAAGCTTACAATAAGCCTTAATCAATAAGGAGTTTTTAGCTGGCTACCTCTTGTCTTGATTTAATTCCAAGAATGGTAAGGGCAAGTATTGCAGAACCCGTTATCGAATAACCTAAAAAAGACGAGATGCCACTAAAGTTATCCCTCGAAGTCCAAATCTCTCCCTTATCAAAACCCGTCCAAATACCCAAAACACTTTCTTCGGCGCTTAGTAGTTGGCCCCGACCCAGGACTATGCCTAACACCAAAACCACAAAAACGCACGCAAGCAGTCCGTTGGCAAATAACGCTTTACTGACTTTTTTGGGCTCGTGACTCGCGCCAAACTTCAAAAATTCCATAAGTTTGACTATCCCCACGCCTAAAAGAAATGCAAGAGAAATTCCGAGTTCCGCGGCATAACGTGAAGGATGAGAAGGAAGTATTCCACCCCCGGCGACTACTATGAGCACAAATACAATTGTATAGAAGCTAGCTAAAAATACGGGTTGTAGGTTTGGCCTTCTGTCAAAAAGCAAGAAACCGAATGCTCCCAATATTGGAATAATAAAGAAGGAAATTGGAATAAGTCTTGCGATAGTAATCCTAATATCCTCCCCCATCGGCCCCGTTATCATCCAATAAAAAAATGCCGGGTTATACCAAAATGAATTTAGAGCGCCGGCAAAAATAAAAACAATTAGAAGTCGAAAAACTTTAAGCCTGCCGGTCCCCAGCAACATCTCGGAGAAAGCCGTAATACCCGCAAATAGGGCGAATGTCAAAAATCCGAACGGGGAAATTAGGGCAATTACTCCTGAGGCAACCGAAGCAATCGCCAGATTCCTTACCCCACCCTCCCTAATAAACCCTAATAGTCCATAAATGGCTAAGGGCACTAAAGTAAGGCTTGCCATGTGCGGTCCGTCCCCCCCAATAAAGCTACCCGTTATTCTGACAACACCAAACGGATAGACTGTCAACGAAGCAATCAGGATTACTAAAAAGGCTATCAACTTCCTCCCCGAAATCTTTTTGACAAGTAAATAAAAAGTGAACGGGAAAAAAAGATGAAAAGTTGCATTCACTATTTGGATTGAATATGCAATTGGGACATTAAAAAGCTCAATCCCCTTAGCAAAAAGGGGGATAACCGGACCCGAATATGGAATGTCGGGCGCGGAAGTCCCAAAAAAATTGATGACTAGATAAAAGTTGAGTAAGAAAACAAATACTAATCCTAAAAGCTCAAGCGGCCCATTACTCCACCAGGAATTTTTGTCCCTGAAGCCCTCTCCCGCCCGTCTGAACTTTTCCGCAAGTCGAAGGCTGCGCTTAGCGGCTATTGTTTCACTTTCCTTGGGAATTTGCTCCACTTTAAATTGCCTTTATTATATAACTCTTTTTTCACATCTTGCCACAAGCGATATTTGTAGTAACGATACGGGATCGTTATTCTACTCGCTACCCCCGGCCCCGCAACATTTAGGTGACCAGAAAACCAGGATACCAGAGATAGAGATAAAGCTATTAGGTTATCAGGGAAAATGAGAACCTGGTCCCCTGATATTCTGAATCCTACGACGAATGTCGCAAGGTTCTGTGCGAAGCACGGGTTCTTATCCCTGATTCCCCGATATCCCGATTTCCTTTTCTTTCGCCTCCAACACATAGGAATAACTAAACCACCCCAGCACTATTCTTATTTGCTCCCCCGCCAACAGCTACGCAGTTGCAGGCGGGCGTCGCAGGGGCGAAAGTGCGGGGCGAGACTCAGACTTTAATGGCTTTCACTTGAACAATGGGCTTTCTCTCTTCAAGGACGAAGGAGTACGAAAACCACCAAAAGAAGAATAGCCAAATAAGAGTTGTTCCTGCTGCCAGATAGTCGTGGAAGATGATTCTAAAAAATGGTGGTGCATGGACAGCCAGAAGTATTGTAAAAAGCATTCTTAAGATATTGAGCCAAAAGGTACCGAGGATTCCGATCCCTAAGGATTCCAGTATTGAAATCTTCGTATACTTACCTCTGAAACCAACAACAAGGCTTACAAATAAAAGCAAGAATGATTGCCAACCAAGACAGTTCCAGGTAATTCCCATGCTTAAACCATTGACTACAATTGACGAATTGGCAGGAGCAAAACCGTATTCATATCCAAAAGGAATTAGTATCGCCCCCATCATTTTGGCCTCAAGGGGAACAATATAGTCTTGAATCCATATATAAGCAATGTTTCTTTCGATAATCTTTGTTAATAATTCATTAACAGAAACTACGAAAGGTAAGCTTACGAGTACCAAAGAAAAACCCGCCAATATGTAGATAAATACTTTTTTTTGTTTCATCAAATATTATTCTGAAAACGATTTACCATTTGATCTACTCTTTTTAATCCAAATAACCAGAAAGGGAATCGAAGGCACAACGACGAGTAAAAAGATTGCGTTTTCGGGAATGGTAATTTGGGGAGTAATAATTCTGGGATCACCATAGGTTGGGCCTGTTCTTAGGGTTGATGTGTAATTTGTTGAAGGACCAGCACTGGATATAGTTGTCAAAGAGCTAAAATACTCAACATAAAGATAGTGATCGGCAGAAAGTGAGTAAATTGATCCACCGAATGCAAAAACAGTATTATTTACCGCCGCGTCCCAATGGTCTAGAGTATCTAGACCCGAATGACTGACCTCAAAAAGGAGAGAAGAGGTATTAATTACACCGCCGGATACGGTTACGTCCCAGGCGCATATTGTCATATTTCCCACGTTCCCGGAGCGGTTGTCAGTTTCGTTGTAATAAAAGGACCAGGTACCTGCGGGAATAGACCCTCCTGATTGAAAAGGTGTATCAAAAAACCAGCCGGCATTATCGGGGGTATTAGAAGAACAGCTTTGTGCTGATTCAGCTGTAGAATTGGTAGTTCCCGGTTTGTATTGAAACCACAAGGGTTCTGTTAACTTATTGTTAACACTTATTACTGTAGTGGTACTGTCTGTCACATCCGCAGAAACGTCGAGTTTCCACTCCGCCGTTGTGCCGGTTAACGTGGTCGAGGCTGAATCGTGCAAATAAAAGGTACAGTTTGTACCGTTACACGATGAAGGATTGGTAGCCAAGACCTCGGGCACACCCTTTGTTACAGAATAGACAGATACGGTAAGAATTAACAAAAAGCTTAATATTAATCTTCCCACCCATTTTTTTCTTCTCGGAACTATATTGAAGTTGTCAAAGCGAGAATTGGCAGTGGAGGGGGAAAGATAAGGGTTTAGGGAGTTAGGGTTTAGTGCACTATACCCTATACCCTGTACCCTATTCCCTGTTCTACCCGGAAGTATTCCGGATATGAATCTGTAAAATCTGCCTCTGGCAAATATATCCGTAATACGCCCTGTCTTGGGAGTTCTAAACCACGGTCCTTCGCTTCTTTCCAGGAAGCCTTTTAAGGAGGCGTAGGCTTGGAAGGGAACGAGAATGTATGATAATGCCACAAATGAGGCCAGGCCGGCATAGTCTTTCTCTTCTGATTCCTCCAGAAATAGTCCCACTGCATTCATTAGGGGCAGGGCAAGTAAGTTGGTTAAGACCAGGCTCCAGCCCCAGAGCTCTGTCCAGAAGGGCAGGTGGGCTCTAAAGACGGTTTCAGAGATGAGCCAGGAGAGGGTACCAATTAGGAAGAAGAAGGCCTGGAGGTAGTAGGGACTTAAGTATAGGAATTCGAGCTTCTCTGAAAGAGTAAGGGGGGAAGGAATAAATTGCCTATTAGAAGATTGATTCTCTACATTCGATCTTCCACCCTCTACTACCATCTTCGACCCTCCATCTTCTACCGTCTTCTCTTCCCAATGACCAAACATCAGTCTCACAAACATCCTTTTAATGTTGTTTGAGTGTCCCTCTGCCCATCTCATTCTTTGCCTGACCAGCCTTTTAATTGTGGAGACGCACTCGGCAGGGGCTTGGATATAAGGGGTATAGACTACCTTGTAGCCAGCTTCATATAGCTTGAGAGTTAACTGAAAGTCCTCGGTGATTGAAGTTTCCCAGCCTACTTCTTCTAAGACATCTCTTCTGATCATATAGACTGACCCTGAGATTTGTTTAAGGCCTGAATAGATTTCAGTTCCACTCCTTTCAATAACGTAGCTTCCTGCATATTCACTCCTTACTCCCCTGGTTATCCAGTTCTCTGATTTGTTTAAAACGTGCCACTGGTAACCTTGCACCGCAGCAATATTGCTGCGGGAAACTCCAAACTCTAAATCCAAATCTCTAAACTGTTTTGAATTTGGATCATTTAAATTTTGATATTGTTTAGAATTTAGGATTTGGGATTTTGGATTTCTTGACTTGAAGTCCAGTGTTCCAGCCGTAACTTGAAAATATTTCAAAAACAGCTCCAGAGTGTCCGGATACGGCACAAAGTCTGCGTCAAAGACGCTGATAAATTCAGTACGAGTGTCGCAGAGTTTAAGCGCCAGCCGAAGGGCCCCACCTTTAAATCCTTTTCGGGAGGTTCTCTTAAGGTGTTTTAGGGTAACTCCGGGAGAAACCTCTACCTGGGATATGCTCCATCCTTCTTGGTTGTTGGTTACAACCTTAAGGGTCTCTCCTTTTCCAAGAAACTTCTTTTGATACTCCCTAATAATAGTACTTGTTTCGTCAGTTGAATCGTCACAGAGAATTACCTCATATTCCCCTTCATAGTCAAAACTGGTCGAGGCGTTGATTAGTCTTTCAACCACATTCTTCTCGTTATAAAGAGGGATGTGGATGGAAACAAAAGGGTGTCTAGTTAATTTTACATGCTCAAGATTTGCTTCCAGTCCTCCGGCTTTTGTCAAATTGGCGGCCCTATGCTCACTTGCCCTCCCGCCGCCCAGACCTAAAAGCCAACCTACTAGACTTTTGCCTCTGACTTCAATCCCAATCTCCCCTTCCCCTTTTCCTTCTTGGCTGAATGACAGGACTAGTGCCAAAGTTAGATAGTATTTAAGAGAGTAGAGGAAAAAGAAAGAGCCCATGAGGAGAGCAAGGCTGGCAAAAGTAAGGCCCAGAACACCTACAAAAGAGCCGCTTTTTCCAAGTATGGAAATCCAAGAGATTAATAGGAAAGAAGTTGCGAAAGAGGCAAAGGCGGACGCAAGGAAGGGTTTGAGTAGAGATGGAGGCGGAGGCGGAGCCGGGGCCAGGGACGGAATAAATTCTTGCCAGACGGAACGAATCCTGTCCAAAAACGACGGTACGGGCAGTTTCCTTTCGGTAAATCCCTGCTTGGCAAATGCAAGTCTTTGGCTGTAAAGATTTAAATTGTGCTTTTCGAGAATCTTCCAAATTGTCCAAGACGAGGCTGGAAGATACTCTGTCAGCCTATGAACCGAAAGCCCGGGATTAGCTCTAACCAAATCTAGCGTTTTACCTTCAATCTTTGGATATATTGCCTTGGGGTGCTCTATGCCCCTTGCATACGCCTCTTTGAATAGATTAGCACCCAATATATCAACATTTTCTGCATCTCTATAAGTTTTTAGCCACCTTTGAATTGTTCGCCTGGGAATATTGTATCCTTTTGATATATTTGCGATTGTTTCTCCGCTAACTATTTTTCGTACAATGGAGAGCTTTATGGTCGCCTCAATTCTTCCGGGCCCTGCCCAAAGCTTTTTATAAAGTACCCTCTCCTCTTCCTTCTCCGCCCCAATCCTCTTTAAATAACTATTGACTCCTGCATAACCCAGCTTGTGCCCCATTTTGAAAAGCTCTAAGCTTATCCTTCTACACCCCCAAGAGGGGTATTTAAAAATAATTCTCTTGATTTGCTTTTGGGTTTTTAGGCTAATACTTCTGGGGTGGAGCTGGCCGGAGACATATTTAGGGGTCAAACTCCTTTTTTTATGAAAAGAAGGGGCTTTCTTATAAATTTCTATCCATCTATATAGGCTTCTAACTGGAACTGAGTATTTTTTAGAAATGCTAGAGGGTGAAATCCCACCCCTAAGCACTTCACAAACTATACGGACTTTATCTTGGGCAGAAAAAGACATATATGAACTACACATAAGTGTGCCAAACCATCCTAACACTGTCAAGTCAAATTAATTTAGCCTTGTAGTCAAAAGCCGTTTCAATCCTAGTTTTCAAGATAAGCATAATTTTCTAGCTTCAAAATATGCTATGGGGTTCTTAGGATATTATATTATAAGGTGATTGCTATTCCAGAAGTGTAATTTTTCGTTGGCTTCTTTTTAATTTCGTTCCTTTTCTAACTCTAAAATACCTAAAATCCGAAAATACGGACTTTATTCGGAGTACAAATAGTAGTCAAAGCTCTACGCATACGTTTGACGATACGGGATCGTTAGCGGCTAAGTATTTCTCGCCTCCATAGATTTCTCCTTCTTTTGAAGTCTTCCTGTTTTGGGAGAAAAGATACGGGATTAAAGTTGGGAAACCTAAAGGTGCCTTTTGCCAATATCTTTGGTAGAAAAAGGACAAAGGGCAGGAAAAGCAAAAGATTCTCCGGAACCTGTAGGCCTGATACTTGGATAATGAGCCAGCTGGAATTGGCATAAGTGGTATCGCCCGAGGTTGCCTGGAGTCTGGTGTCTAAGTTTGTGGCGGTTGTCGGCATTCCAGAAGAAAGGTCGGAGCCGGACCTGACTCTGGTTGGGGTTTCGCTGGTGGTGGTGATAGAGCTATTTGTAATAGTAGAAGTTCCATTATATAAATCAGTCGTTCCCGTACAGCCGGTTGTACAATACATAGTTGCTTCGTAATAGTAAGTGAATGTTCCTCCCACAAAGTTATCGTCGTCAAATTCATTGTAAAATTGTTTGGCAGTTAATGAAGTTGCGGTTTCCGAGGTATTGCTATTGATATATTGATGAACAAGCTCGAGTTTGGTAATGCCCCCTGTTTCTGACTGCTCGATAATAAGCTTTGCATTGGCAATCTTTATTGTTCCCGAGGCAGATGACCTCTTAACAGCAACCCTAAGCCTGCGGTCGTCGGTCAATCCTGATGAGATATCAATTGACCTAACCCGCTGGAAAGTAGAGGTTAGAGTGGAGATAGGCGAATTGGTGACCTCGGTCCATTCATTGGCTGCATCACAACCTGTTGATTCATCACATTGTTGTAACTCTGCCTGGGCAGAAATTCCCACAATGTCTGCGTTTGGTGTATAGTCAACCAACATCCAGACGGTTGAGACTTGGGCCGCATTATTTGAAACGGAAGATAACCGGTATCCGATTTGAGCCGTGTCAAGCGTGCCATCGGACCACTCGGTCGTAGATGACCCCGGAAGGTCGTATATAGTCAATGGATAAAGTATATCGCCGGAGTCGACGTTGGTTTTCCAAGTGGCGTCGCTGGGGGCAATAGCAGAGCCTCCTTCAGCGGCTCCGCTCGGGGAATCTTTAATCCGTACGACAAAGGAATCGTTGGCAGAAGCCCCTGCCCCATTAAACCTGACACCGACAGAAACGACATTGACGTCGTCGTTGGAAGCTAGGCTTGAGTCTTCAACTCTAAAGTCGTCAACCTGTTCTATGGTGTGTGAATAGTTGAGATCGGTGCCGTCATTTGGGGGCACCTCATCAACGCCTCGCCAGTTCGTTGACTGGGGGCTCGATCCGCCTATTGTCCAAAGTTCGTTGTCTCCTGTTGCATTGGGCTTAAGGTGGATTATTTTCCCCGGCCCAGGCCAACCACCTGTTGAATCGTTTATGGCGACATCGTCGGTATACATATCCATGGTCACGCTGTTATCCGGTGTGGGTAGGGCGCCAAATATAATTTTATTCATGTTAGCTAAAGTCTCGGCGGTCGAGCTGGCAAAAGTTGTTCCCTCGAGTCTAGCCTCGAGAATGTCTGCGCCGTCACTTTTGGTCGCATCGGCGTGAAGTTCAACTCTGTACCAGGTCCCAGTAGAGAGGGCTGATGAATCACTGCCCAACTGGGTGCTGGTTGTACAAAGTGCATTAGTACAGCGATGCAGTTCCAGAGTGTTATTGACGTTGTCGAACTTGATCTCGCCGTAGTTGGCAGAGGTTCCCACTCCCAGGATGCCTCTCATGTCGTCATTGGGAAATGAAGCAAACCGGAAATAAGCTCGGACGTAATTGTTAGTTGAGGCTGCGGTTTGAAACTGGTGGACAAAACGGGAGTTGGACGCAGATTCGTTATTTCTGCCCGCATAAGTGCCGCTTCTGACAGTTGACGACTGAACTGTTGCCGCCGTAGTACAACTGGCTCCCTGACAAGTAATGTCCGTAAACTCAACGCCTACTGTGGCGCTATTGAGTTCAAAGCCGGATGACCAAACCCTCCCGTCTCCCTGTGAGCCCTCTCCTTTAAGAGAAGCTTCAAAGTATGCTTTGGTGTCTGTCCCCCAGGTTCCTGAATAGACGTTTCTATCAAGTAAATAATATTTAGGGTTGGTAAGCTCTCCATAGCTGGTGGCAGTAATTGTTTGGTCGTCTCCAAGTTCAATCTGGGTTTGGGTGTCGGTTATCCTGGTTGCGTCATTCTGGATTATTCTTAGCCTCGCGGCCCTGATATAGCCTGTTCCTGAGGTTACCCAGACTCTGACTGTTAAGGTTCTGGTTGTTGCTCCTCCTGTTAAATTGGGGGTAAAGACCATACTCTCTGCCCTTTGGTTATTGGTAGGGTCAGTTTGGCCACTGCCTGTAGGGTTGCAGTTATCATTTCCGCAGTGCACAACTTTTAAGTCTACGGAGTCGCTGACGGTTCTATAGCTAATGACCGGGTATCCGCTCGAATCCAGAACTAAGGCCGTATATGCTCCAGTGCCCGTTTGGGGAGTGCTGCCATCCGTATCACAACCGGTACAGCCGTCTACTCGTATGACGCTTTCGTTGTTTCCCGAACAGTTGGCGTCACTACAATGGATAACTTTAAGATCGCCCGCTGTTTGAGACCGGTAGGAAATGATCGGGTAATGGTTGACAGTAGTATCGAGCTGAAGCTTATTGTACCAACCGACGTCCCCATCATCGCAGTCAGAGCCCGTTGCCGAAGCACAATTTGACCCAGAGCCTTGACCGTCAAGGTAAATCGGAGTTTCACTTACACAATTGGCGTCATTGCAATGGACAAATCTTAAGTCTATATTAGTTCCGAACGTACCTCTGCCAAAACTGATAACTGGATTTCCACTGGAGTCTAATTTTAGAGAAGTATAAATACCTGCGGAATCAAGGCTGTTAGCGCCGTTATCTACTAAAGTGAACGTTGCAGATCCAGGTGTACAAGTTGCGTCTCCACAATGAACCAGTTTTAAGTCATCATCGCCCGAATTCCTATAAGAAATAACCGGATAATTATTTGAATCCAGCTGGATGGAGCCATATTGACCGACTGCTTTATTTTGTGATTGACCAGGATTACCACAGCCTGGGCTAACACAACCGTCTAAGCGTACGTAGGTATTACTTCCTGAGGAACAATCTTCATTAGCACAGACGACAAACATCAGATCGTCAACAGCATCACTGTAGTAGACAATTACCGGTTTATAAGTGGTGGGCGAGTCCCGAACCATGGCAGCGTATGTACCTAAGCTTTCAGTGTTAGCACAGGGAGAAACAGCGCAACCATCAACAGTTTGGTAAGTATTTCCGCTTGCACAGTTGGCGTCCCCACAAACAACGAGTTTGAGGTCGTTGTTGGTACCATCATGGTAGGCAATGACCGGGTTTCCCGAGGCATTAAGGAACATTGACGAGTGTTTGTCGACAATTCCGTTTAAGTTGCAGCCTGAACAGCCGTCGACGGTGGTAATGACATTTTCGCTGGTACAGTTGGCGTTTCCGCAGTGAATGAGCTTCAAATCATCATTCGTAGCGTCCATATATGAAATTACTGGATATCCGCTTGAATCAAGGACAATGGCGTGGGTATAAATCATCTCACCAGTAGCGTTACACTCGGGACACCCGTCGAGGGTAGCAATTTTATTGGCATTGCCTATGGTTGCCTTGCTTTGGGAAACTATACCTCCCGAATCGTCATATAGGGCCGCAATCATCTGGGCGCTGGTTG
>MGFX01000004.1 GCA_001792115.1 Candidatus Woesebacteria bacterium RBG_16_42_24 | reverse complement strand
TATAATATATCTCTCTACTTGGTGGGCGTAGCTCAATGGCAGAGCGCGAGCTTGTGGAGCTTGAGGTTGCGGGTTCAATCCCCGTCGCCCACCCCATTGATGACTCATTGACTAAATGAGATATATGAGTTTTAATCAACTTATGACAATAACACAAAAAGATTTGGATGAAATTGAACACCGCTTGAGTGAAACTTTTATCACAAAAGGAGATTTTACGGAATATAAAAGCGGGCTCTTTGATAGACTGGACCAGATAGTTAAAAACACCTCAAACACAAACACAGAAGTAGAACTCGTAGAAAATAGAGTTTCGAAAATTGAGGAAAAACTCCAGATCGCTAGATAACCTCAGAGAGTAAGTCCTAATGGCGTTCAAAATAAGCGGAGCTTAAGTCTGCGACTAAAACAAGTTTAAGTCTTCGACCAAAAAGTCGTTAGCCACCCAGATTAGCTTCGTGTTACAATAGTTTCTATGCAAGAAAATAAAAAACCAATAGCATATATTATTGTTGGATTTATCGGTTCTGGAAAAACAACATTTGCTAGAAAACTTGAAAAAGAAACAAGGGCTATCAGGTTTACTAAAGATGAATGGATGGTTAGAGTGTTTGGAAACACCCCTCCTAAAGATAGATTCAATGAATATGATAATAAAATGACCACTCTTGCAACGGACATGGCACTTGAATGCTTAAAAGCTGGAATAAGTGTCATTATTGACGAAGGGTTTTGGGTAAAAGAGCATCGAGATGCAATAAAAGAAAAAGTTAAGAATGTAGGTGCTATCCCAAAAATATATTATGTTGAGACACCTTTTGAGATTATGAAAGCAAGAACCCTAAAACGAAGCGAAAACCCTCCTGTAGATTCTTTCAATATTGACGAAGAATCGTTTAATCAGTATTGGAAACATTTTCGACCTCCAGATAAAGATGAAGAATTTACATTAGTAAATCAAAATTCGTAGGAAAATTTAATTATAGCCTTATAGACCTGATTATCTGTTCTAAGCCGAGCCCCTCAGCGACCCAGAGGAATTTAGCTTCAAGACTCTAGAGGGACCAATCCCATGAACCACAGAGATTGTGCAAATATGGGGAAAGAGTTAATTTAAGAAAAATTACAAGTAGCCAAAAAACCAAAAGAGTAAGCGTAATCCTACCAATATAAAACCAAACTCTTTTAATTGGCTTTTTAGCGAGGTATTAATTCTTCAATCTTCTTGTAAATTTCAAGATAATCTTTTTCCAGCATAGAGGCAATAAACCTTTTCTTATCGGTATCATTTAATCCCCTCAATAAATCTTCTATCTTCCAGACCTCAAATCTTTGAGCTTGTTTTCCTTCTACCTTTAAATTATCAGGGTCTTGATGATATTCGTATGCGTAGACTGCTCTAATTACATTATTAATCTTTCCTGTAACCGGGTCTTTCGCACTTTTATGAAGAGTTGTAATGAGACGCAAATCTTTTTCTTCTGCTTTTACTCCAGTTTCTTCTAAGATTTCTTTAAGAGCGGTATCCTCATAGTCGCTATTTAATTCAACATGTCCCCGACTGTCGCGTCCAGTAAATTGGGGAAGGTGTCCTTATTTCTTCCTCTTAATTGGAAGATTATTTCCCCATAAAGTCAAATCTAATTGTAGCGAATCCTAGCATATTTAACTTTGGTTCTGCCCTAACAAATATACCCTCCTCATTTTTATCAACCGTCATTCCGTGTGCGAAGATTACCCCTTCTTTTGAGTCGTTCGGCTTACAGAAGATTCCATCCAGGATAAAACCATCTGCAGTCCTGATCTTCAGACTTCTTTTTGTCATCTTGATTTAACCATATAAGTATAGCAGAAGTCCTGAACCTAAATAGTAATATTTGAGGCTAAAAACGGTTAGTCTACCCTGTTGACAACTGAAAGTTATAGAATGCTTGTTGGAGTTTTGTAAATATCCTAATGTGTCGTTCAAAATAAGCAATAGCTTAAGTCCTCGACAAAAAAGTCATTAGCCACCCAAAAATATCTTCACACAGAAATATAGGGTCTTATAGAATAGGTTAGGAAATTTAATTACAGAAGACTGAAGTAATTGAGTAACAATAACAATCTTAACTATTTGCCTTGAGTTTCCTCTGTAAGAGCTTCAATAACTACTGTCGATCCGTCGCTCTTTATAACTGCTAAATTTCCACCTTCATCCTCTATGGCTGACCGTAATATATATAATTTTAAGCCTTGTCTAAATATTTCCGAGACCTTAACCCTTTTTTCTTTTGCCATCTCCTCTAGGGCACCATATAGTTTTGGGGGTATATTTAGTCTATATTCCACCTCTTCTTCTTCGTAACCAAAAGCACTTTTGAATCTCGTGACTAACCTATCTAAATTTTCCTTTAGCATTTCATATATGTTAAATTATTAAAACGTTATGTCAAGTCGGAGGTCGCTGCGTCGAGAGCTGAAATAACGATATAGATGAAAAGAATGGATTTATAAATATTGCAGTTCGAACATCGTTCACTAAGCCACCCAGAGAATATTAGCCTCAAAAGTTCGGAAATTATCAACTAGACCCTGTAAAATAGGGAAGAGAGAACTAAGTGTAAATAGATTCTTGATAATTTGTTGGAGGCTGTAAAGGTAAATCCTCCCCTAAAGCTTCAAATAATAATTCCAAACGAAATGTTTCTCCATATCCTAACTCATATACTATTCTTTTAGAGTTGCCCTCGAAATGTACGATATCCAAATTATTTGAACTGCCCAATTTAATCGATACGCTTTCAATCCTACCAGATGCGGGAGCCAATCTTAGCGAAAACGCCTGATAGTGACGTTCATCATTTATGCTGTATGGAAAACGCTTAAGGTGAGCATTCAGCACTAATGGCCCCCCACCTTCAGCTTCTCCCTTAATTTCCAAGGGTGTTACCTCATGTAATAACATTCTTAATATCTGTTCATCCGGAAGTCGTAGCTTCTCAATTCCTAAGCCAGGGTCTACTGAGTAGTGTTTCCACCTAGAAGTCTGGTCAGTCATTTCCTCATATGTAATTAACATATCTCCCAATCTAACTCCAGAAACACCGGCTATGTATCTTTGCCTTGCTGTCTCTATCTCCTGGGTCGCCATTTGCTGACATTATATCTCTGGCTATTAACTTGTCAACTCTATTTATATGACAAGTTTCCTGATAGTGGTTCCTGACAAACCTTGCTAGGCCTTCTCGTTTAAGCACAAATAAATTGCTGTTGATAGTTGGGATATGATTGTTGAAGTCGTACTACTACCTCAAAATGAGGTTCAAAATAAGCAAAAGCTTAAGTCTTCAACAAAAAAGTTGTCAGCCACCCTGACCTAGATTTGTTGAAGAAGATTTTCATCTTCACCACATAAGTTCTGTCTGTTAAATTCTTGTAGCTTATAGAGTCCCCCAATAACACTAACTACAGCTTCACCTAGTTCATCTCCCCTGCCTCCACCAGCTAAATATTTTAGAGCTTTACAAGGGTGAGTTTCTACAAATTCTCTTACACGAATTCCTTCCCCACCTCTTTTCCAAGCCACTTTTCCATCGGGACTAAAAGTTACCATAATTTTCTCTCTTTCCATAGTGACGAATTATAACACTGCAATCCGTATAAACAACTTAAGTCTCAGACCAAAAAGTCGTTAGCTACCCAAACAAGCTTCAGATGTTATAATTTCTTCATGCAAATACCATCAAATGTAAGAGTCAAGAAGTTTCCCTGGACTATTTTGCCCATATTATCTAAATATTCGGCACATGCAATCTATCCTAATGTATATTTACCTCGGAACATTTACGAGGATCTTTTAACGAAACAACCAAATTCAAAAAATGTTTCAATTCTTGTTCATGAACAAACTCATATAGAAAGACAGAAACAACTAGGATGGTTACTCTGGGGATTCAAATATTGTTTCATAGGTAGATTTAGACTAAATGAAGAACTAGAAGCAATAAAATCATCAATGAAATATCTAAAGAGCAAGGGTAAATATTGGGACACAGAGAAAAGCGCTAAATCTCTTTCTGGGTATCTGTATTTGTGGTGCGTAGATTTTAAAACTGCTAAAGCAAAATTAGAAAAAGCCTGGTCCGAAGCATAAATGGTGTTGAAAGTTGGGGTAAACCTGCCGAAGTCGTGCTATTACCTCAAAATGAGGTTCAAAATAAACAAGTTTTAGTCTCACGACAAAAAAGTCATTAGCCATCTATTTAGCTTCGGATAACGGGGATATTATTTAACTGCGTATTTGGGATTGAGTATGTTATGAAGCGTTGTAAATCTAAGATAGAAACCAAATGGGTCTACAACCCTAAAGTCTTTTAGTCCCCAGGGCTGTAAAGTCAACTCTTCAACTACATTGGCAAAGCCTTTTACTTTTGAGTAATACCTCTCGACGTTGTCGACCATAATGATTATTTCTAGCCCATAACCTCTTTTCGTGCTTTTAGGTAATCTCTTAAAATAAGGTTCTTCGTAAACATACTCGTTACCAGCCCAAAAACAAAGAATATTGTCACACATTTTGAGTATGAGATAGCCCTTGAATCCTTCAGGTTTGCGCTCCCAAATGACCTCAAACCCAAGTTTTTCATAATACTCTTTGACTTTGTCAAAGTTAGTCACATGTAGCTCTAAAAGAACGCTGTTTAATGCTGAGATTTCCATAATACAATTTTAGGGTAAAGCGAGATTATAGGCAATGAATATATAGTTGCTGTAAAATAGTTGAGGAATGACAGATAAGATTTTCGAAGGTATTTCTCCTACGGAGGTTCAAAGAAATGCTATAGAGCCAATTTACGAGAACTTAGTGCAGCTTATTCAACAAAGGAAGTTTAACGAAATAGTTGGAGAGATTAAAGATTCTGACTCTAAGCTCAAAGGAGATCTTGAAAAGGCCGGCGTAATATTGGTCTCCAACTCTGTCGACAGTCAAAAGTTAGAAAGAATATCTCAATTAGGCCCCTTTCTGGAGCGTTCAAAGGAAGACGAAGTTATAAAAGTTATTATGGAAAGCTGGAGCATTATGGCCGTTGAGGAAGAAACCAATCTTATGTTTGCAGGTTATCCAGCCGGTAACGACCTAGACTTGCTGGCCGGAAATTATGGTAATGATTTTATTTTAAAACTAGACGAAACAGTCTGTTTTTTGCTTTGCGAGGAACTCGCCCATGCAGCTCAGGCCGGCGGTAAAGAAGACGACCGTTTTGTATCAGAAAAAATGAAGGGAATGTCTATGCCAATCGCTGGCTATGCAAAAGTAAGGGCAACGGAGCTTGATGCCTTTCTATATATGATCAGTAAAAGGCTTGGTCCAAACATAAAACAATCTACTTGGTTAAGAATGCACCAGCGGATTTACGGCAATATTCAAAATATAGCAAATTGGTTGAGGGTTGAGTTAACTTCGGACGAGAAGTTATTTTTGGAATAGGTATACCCCTGTTCAAGTTTAAAGAATACAGCTAAATGTGGTTTAAAATAAACAAGTTTAAGTCTTCGACCAAAAAGTCGTTAGTAACCCCGACAAATAAAGCGTAAGTAACTACTTGACACAGGTCTTTTACTATATTAAATTGCCTCGATGAGCTTAGATCGAATAGAAGGGCGTTCACACTTAGTTGGTGCTCAGAAATCTGTCGTAGTTCGCGTTGCCCTTGATGACAGTATAGCTACAAGAGGAGAGTTGGATGCCTATTTTAAAGTTGTGGACGAACATGATGCAGCGGCCACGGGGCATGACACCGGCCGAAAGAAAGGCACATCCACGATAATTTTCAGAAGTGAGTTCCCTATTACAAAGCGGGAAATGCAGAAAGCATTAGATGAAGTAAGGGTTATTTCTGTTAGAACAGTCCAGGATTAACCGCAGTAAGGTTGAGTTCTATCTGTATAATATATACAGGTTGAAGAATCTTACGGGTCGCGGAAAAGTATACGCTGCAATTTGCCTACTTTCTTTAGTCTTTTCCTATCTTATCGTCACCCTTAACTATTTTCCTTACCTGGGCATTGCGTTGTCCTTTTTGGTATTTCTTCTTTTTTCTTACAAATACAAGGTGGGTAAGCAAAAAGATACTAAATTATATTTTGTTTTTGCCATTTTATTTTCATTACTGGTTTTTATAAGAGGTGAGCCGTTAACTACCTTTTTTAATTTAGTCGCCGCAATCTTTTTTGGGTTTTTGATGCTTCTCCCAGGTCAAGAAAAGAACTTAGGTTTTACGGATCAGATCTATGCTCCCTTTCTTTTTGTACTCAAAAGCGTATTTACGCGCAGTGATTATTATCTTGAATTTGAAAAAAAGACAGGAAATTCCAAAATTGTCAAATGGGCAGAAGTGGCATTTGGCATTCTAATTGCCATTTTATTGATGGCTATTGTTTTACCCTTGCTTTCCTCGGCAAATCCCTTTTTCCAAAAAATAGTTTTAGATAGTTGGAATTTTTTTAAGCTTGATAATCTTCTTAGACTTATCGGCCTTCAAACCGCATTCATCTGGCTAGTTAGGGTAGGGTTTTTTGTTTTCTTTATTTTCATGATTCCCAAAGTCATTTCTTTGATTAATAAAAACGATGATTACTCACTTCCCTCGGAGTTTAAGAAGGAGAATCTGCCGCTTTTGATTCCCAAATTGATTTTAGCCATCATTCTTATTGTATTTTTTGTTACTCAACTTCAGTTTTATTTTGCAACTGATGAAACCCTAAGAAGCCTGGGTTTGAGCCATTCCCAACACACAAGGGAAGTATTTACCCAGCTTTCTTTGGTAGCAGGAATAGTTTTGCTTCTTGTCTATAACTCCAGGCAGGAAAGTTCTTTTGGCAAGCTAATTAACTGGATGTTGGTTGTTCAAGGAATTTTTCTGACGCTAATGGCTTTTAAGAGTGATTTCGAATATATAAACGCCTGGGGACTAACTTATAGGCGACTTTATGGGTTGACTTTTGCGACGTGGATTACCGGAATTTTCGTTCTCTTCTTTGAAAACTTTCGACATAAAAATGTGGCGGCCCTCTTTGTTAAAAAGACTATTATTTTTTCAGGAGTTATACTTCTTGCCGTAAACGTTCTTAATTTTGATTACCTGATTTATCACTTTCAGAAAGCAAGGACCGGACAAGGAATTGATTATACGTATCTTTCAATGCTTTCTGCCGATTCACTCTCTTATAAAGAACAGATTGTAAAACTTGAGGAAATGTCAGATGTGGATAGTTATTCGTTGGATGTTTATGATAATAAAAACCCATTAATTATAATTCATAAAATAGAAAATCTTCAGAATAAATATTCAAAGTTTGATTTACGTACGATGAACTTATTAGACTTCTGGCAATATCAACAAATAAAGTCGCAAGATACAAAACAATTAAGAGCCGATTACGAAGATACGCTAAAGATTTTAAATGAAGTTCGAAAGAAAAGTCTTTAGCCACCCAATTATTTCATCACCCCGAAAGGTGGCAACCTAAATCAACCCGACGGGTTAGAACAAAGTTTTTGAGTCATTATAAATGGGTGGGTAACCTATTTAATTCAAGCTGAGTGCGAATTAAAATAAGATATAGTCAGCTACCCAGATTTTGACTGGGGGCTACAATGGTTTCCTCGGGTTCGACTCGAACAACTAAAGCTTCCTCTTTTGGGTAATAGCAGGTAGGAAAGAAAGATACTCCGTGTTGATGATAGCCAAGTTTTTGAGCGCAAACATAGTGCATTCTACCTTTCATATTATTTAGAATTCCGTGAATGTCGTCGTCATTTACTTCCGCGTCACTTATAGGGAAAACAAGAAGATAATCGCCCGGCATATGCCCAAATTTTTGGGCCTTACTAGGCTCATTTAAATCCCAATACAAAACCAGCCTTCCTAATTGAGATCCTAATTCTTGAGGTTTGATAGCATCCGTAGGGGGACTTTGATAAATAATCTCTCCTAAATATTCCGCCCCTTGATCTCCAATCCTACCCCAAGCTTGACGAAGCTCCTCACGTTTTGTTTCACTTTCAACCGCAGGCTCATGATTTTGATCACCAATTCTACCTAGAGCTTGGCGAAGCTCTTCGAGTCTTATTTCACTTTCAACTTCTGGTTTTTGTGACATAATTTTCTAAATGGTAATTGCGGGACTTGGACGGCCGCTTAAGAAGAAAGGTGATAGTATAGCAGATTAGTCAAGTAGAACTCAAATAAAGGGTTATTTTCTTTCGATATCGAAACTTTTCGGGTGATAAAGGAATATTGCAGGTGCATCTTCTAATAAAAATCTCTGAAAATCTAAATAAATTGTACGTCTGTCCTCGAGGCTAAGCTCTGTCCTGCCCGACTCGAGTAATTTGTCTATTCTTGGATCTTTATATTTTGAAATATTGCTCCCCACTTGGGTAGAATGCCAAATAGAATATTGGTCGGGATCTTTAGGGATTTCATAGATAGCTAAAAGTGCCTGATATTCTGTTGGAACACCCGATGAAACCTGTACAGAAGTTTTTACACCCAGCTCTTCCCAATCTTTAGCAACTCTCTCGGCCACCTCAAGAAGAATAGGTGAGGTTACAAGCTTTATTGTAAGCTCGGATGATATCTCCTCGGGAACGTCCTCTAGAAGCTCCCTTGCGCGCTCTATATCAAACTCGTAAGGTTTTACTTGAGGATTATAAGCCCAGGAATTAGGGGCAATTGGAGACATTGCTCGCTTACCTGGCAGGGCTTTCTTATCAACTCCATATGAAAGAGCCTGTCTTATATTCTTATCAGAAAGAATTTTGTCTTCTGTGTTGAAAAATAGTACGACTTCTTTTTGTGAATCGATAACCTCACCCACCTTAGTATTTTTCCAAGACGAAAAGGGTTGGGAATTAAAAATCCCCGATAATTTATCGACTTCACCGAGTTTATATGCCAATTTAGCCCTCTCCTCTGTGGGATAAAATTTAAAGACCTTTTTATCCTTAGCGTCTGAGACAATTACCAATTTTTGTAAGAAACCCCCTGCAATGGAAACTTCATCTACTCTCCACTCCCCTGTTCCTAAAAGACCTTTCTTAAAAACCGGCCTTGATACCACTGCTGGAAAAGGAGAAAACGGAGTTTCTAATTTAAATATTATTGTCTGGCTGTCCGGAGCTTCAACTTTTACGTCAGTATATTCATAACTTAAATCGCTGCTTTCAATTTTTTCCCCATCTTGCCAACTATAATCAGAATTTAAATGAAAAATCCAGGTTTTTCCTTTATCCGGACTCTCCCAGCTTTGAGCAAGATTTGGTATGACGGTTCCTGCTTCATCCATAGTCGTCAAGCCGTCCCCAATCCCTTCAAGAATAGTTTCTGGCAGGGTTTCAGTACGAAATCTTCCTACCATTCCTATTCTTTCGATTTCCCCCCCAAAAACTAGGGGCATTATCCAAGAAGATATTGTAAAGACTAAGATTCCTAAAAAAAGCCCTAGTAAAAGTAAGAAGCGAAAGCGCACGAAAAAAGCAACAATTAATCTAAAAATATAGCGCAGAGTGAGCATTTAGATAGCCAATGATGCAAGTGAAATGAGAATGAAAAGAGCGGAGAAAAGAAAAGTCGCACGAAAAATGAGTTTCTCAAGTCCCCGCCTGGTAAATGATGCTGAAGAGGCCGTCCATCCTCGAGCAAAACCCGTACCTCTTGCCTGAATAAGTATTAGTCCTACTAATACAGCCGAAACCACAATTTGAGCAGCCAAAAGGGAATCTTTCATTGGACAATTATAACAGTATTCAAGAAAACTCCCAACTTTAGTTGGGAGATGAATTGAGCGGGGAGGATGTCATAGCAGATAGTTATCTACTTTATTAACCAAGTTATAACTGCGCTTAATAAAGAAAGAAGAAATGAAATAGCGACAAAGGCTAATATTCCTTCCAGAGAAACCCCCGGGATATCAAACCAAAGACTAGAGTATCCTGGAAAAGTGAACCCCTGAACGAGGAATCCAGGAATTACCAGAGTGACGAGGTAAAGGCCAATGGCTGCTGACCCCCATTTAAAAAGATTAAAAGTAATTAAGTTAATAGGAAGTAAAAGTATATTTATAATAGGGCGAACTACGACGCTTGAGAGACTTAGCCCCAAACCAGCTAAAAAAAGAGTTTGAATACCATTTTCAAAAATTATACCCTGGCTAGAGCTGGCTATGATGTATAGACAAAGAGTGTCAACTACGAAGAATCGCAGGATTTTCTTCATGTAAGGATAAGTATAGCACTAGGCTATCAGTCTTTTTAAAATGAGTTTGTGATGATACCTTCGCGCAAATCTATGTGCCTCATCCCTGATTCTTGTGATGAGAAACAAGATAGGCCCTCTTTTTAGGTGTATTTCTCTAAATGAATTAGTTTTAAATTTTCTTACAGGAATTACTAAAGATTCTTCTCGCTTTGCAATACCAATTACGGGTATATCTTTTTCTTCAAAAACTTTTCTAAAAGACGAAACTTGGGCTTTTCCACCATCAACGATAATCAAGTCCGGCCTGCCCCAAGATTTTAGATATTTAACTCTCCTTCTGGCTACTTCGGAAAGCGCACTTATATCGTCATACTTTTTTGCGTCCCTAATTCTAAAATGGCGGTAATAAGAAAGATTTTTAGCCCCGTTAGTAAAGGTAACCATAGAGGCAGTAGGAGCAGTTCCCGCAAGATGGGCAACATCGTAACATTCTATCCTTTGTATTTTTTGCAATGATGGGAAGTACCCCCTAAGAAGTTTTTTTAGTTCAGCGAGCTCTTTTGTTCGTAGGTCTTCGGCTAGATTTGGATTTTTAAGAAACTCCCCAGGTTCTTGGGTCGGCTGGGTTATGTAGTCAAACTTTAAAATAGTGTCTTTATAGGAAGAAGCATCCTCATATTTCTCAAGTTGGGCAGCTTTGTTCATACCCGCTTCCATCTTACGTCTCACGCGCTTTAATTTTCCCGAAAGTACGGCATTTATATAACCTACATTTCTAAGATACCTACTCCTTAGTTCCCTTTTTTCTTTAATATCCCGTAGCGCTTCCATTTCATTTGGACAAGGATTACAAAGACCGATGTGGGCATAAATACATTTCCGCTTACCCATTTTGTGATCTGCATAAGGAAAAATTTTCCTTAGGTTCCTTAGCACAAAACGGACGCTAGCGCTTGATGGGAAGGGGCCAAAAGAGGATTTTATTTCTTTCCTTTTTTGATCTTTTCTTCCCATAATAACTCTGGGGTAGAAGTCATTAGTAATAAAAATATAAAGAGGGCTTTTATCGTCTTTTAGAGCCGAGTTATATATTGGCTTGTACCGGTGTACCAATCTAGCCTCAAGTAGTAGGGCTTCGAGTTCTGACGTTACGGGGATAAATGAAAGAGATTTGGCTGACGAAACCATTTTGTAAGTCTTAGGCAACAATATTTTCGAGAAATAAGAAGAGACTCTATTTTTAAGATTCAGGGCCTTTCCAACGTAAATGGGAGCGGTTCCTTTCCAGAAGACGTAGATACCCGGTTCTTGGGGTAAGAATTTAGAAACCCTGGGTGTTATTTTTATTTTTCTTAAACTTCTCATTAATTTTAAGCTTTGCAGAATAATAAACTTTTGCTAAATAAGAAAACGGATTTATTCTTTTTAACCTCAAAATAAATATCGTCAAAAGTGCCATAAGTATTATAAGCAACAATGCCAGGTTATATAAAACAACTTGGCCTTTATTTGTGGGTAATTCTACTCTCTGTCCCAATGTTAATATAACTACCTTTTCCGGTGCCTTGCTCCCCAGAATTCCGAATGGTATAAAAGCTTCAAATTCATAAGTTGCATACGGGGGAAGTATATCTATTTCGTTCTTTTGGGCAAGACTTTGATCAAATATTACTTCTGAATTAGTATTATATAGGGCTACTGGCCCGGGATTTTTTATTGATACTTTTACTTTTTTTCCAAAAAGACCAGGTGATTTTGTTAGAGTTGCAAGTATTTCTGGGACGGATACTTTCTTTGCCGGAAGTTGGCCGAAATTTACAAATACGTCTTTCTGGGGATTAGGACCCAATTTATATGAACCGGGTGGGAACGGACGTACTGCATCCATTCCGTGGATTACAAATGTGAAGTGGCGAAGGTCAAGTTTATTGAAATAATCGATTCCGCCGGTTGTAGAGGCCCAAGTTGGATCAATTGGTATCCAAACTGCTTTGTCATAATCCCAATATTCCGGCCAGGAATGAAGAACGTCCGAAACTAAAGAAAGGGGCTGAATTTCGGGATTTTCTGTATAGGCGTAGCCGTTTATTTCTCTGGCGGGAATTCCGGCTGCTCTGGCAATTGCTATAAATGAATCTGTATATTCCATGCATATAGCTGAATCCGGATTATTAAGGGCATCCTTAGCTCCAAGGCGTTTGGTTTCTGGCGCTACTCTTTCAAAATCATAGGTTAAATTTTTAGAGACAAATTCATAGATTTCAAAGGGAGTTTTTAATCTTTGGCTGAGTGATGTAACAACTGGGTCGGAAGTTTGCCAAAATTCTGTTTCCTTAAGGTTACCCTCAAGAACCTCTTTTGGGTAATTAAGATACGGTCTTGGTCCTGCAAATATTTGAACGCTTCCTGAAACTCTCACGTCGATCCTTTGACGATTGGAAAGTTCATAAATAGCCAGCCAATTTCCGTCAGAATCGATTCTAATATTTTTTGGCCTCGGCTCTACGACTTCATAGTAGAGCTTTTGGTAGGCGGTGTCCGGAGGAATGGCTATTTCAATTTCGCTTTGTTTATTTAGAGGATTTTCCAGATGATAATTAAGAGTGAAGGAAAAAACCTGAAAATTTCCAAAGCCGGCTGTTATGCCCAATTCTTGAGAACTCTTTTTGCTATACGAGTAGAGTCGCCGATTGTTAGATATACTACTAGATTCTGGTTCGGGAGAAATATAAGCTTCTTCTCCAAGTCCAAGCGGGACAGAAAGGACTAATGAATAATTGCGAAAAGTTGACTCTTGGGAAAGTCTGGGGATAGATATTTCCCATATTTCTCCTGTGCGGGATGCAAAAGCCTCTTCCTCAAAAGTTATAAAAAAATCTCTGATCTTTCCTTTACCCACGAGTGCGTCTTCAAAGTTTACTTTTAAAGTTACCGTATTTTCCCCTTGGCTCTCTTCAACCTGAAAGAAGTGGTCACCCTGATAAGCTTTAATATTTTTGGGGTCTATATTGTTTAACTCAAGCGAGTAGCTAGTTGCATAAAGGTCCGACACCTGATTTTCCAAAGTGATATTGTGGGAAACTATTGTAGTTCCGCTTTCCTGGACTTCATAACTCACTTGAGAATCGACCAAGAAATCTTCTTCTGCTAAAGCGGGTGAAGTTTTAAGAAAAAGAAAAGTAATAAAAAAGAGAAAAGAGAAAAATATTTTTTTTATCATTACGAAAAGTATAACCTACTTTAGGTACTGGCCCGTATATGAAGTTTTCATTTGTTTAATTTCTTGTACGCCGCCCCTTGCTATTATTCTACCGCCATCCTCCCCGCCTTCGGGTCCAAGGTCAATAATCCAGTCTGCATTTTTGATTACGTCGAGGTTGTGCTCTATCACACAAACTGTATTTCCCCTTGAAACCAGAACTTTGAGCACTTTGAGCAAATTTTCTACGTCCGCAAAATGGAGGCCCGTAGTTGGCTCATCCAGTATATAAAAAGTTCTACCCGTTGCTTTTTTGGATAGTTCAGTTGCAAGTTTTACCCTTTGGGCCTCGCCTCCGGAAAGAGTAGTAGCCGGCTGGCCCAGATGCATATACCCCAATCCCACCGATTTTATGGTTTCTAATTTGCTTAAGATCTGTGGGTGGGCGTGGAAAAACTCTAGGCTTTCCGTTACAGTCATTTCCAAAACTTCTGCAATATTTTTTCCTTTGTAAGCTATTTCCAGAGTTTGTGAGTTATAACGCTTACCATGGCAAACTTCGCAGGTTACCCAAATATCGCTCATAAATTGCATTTCAATTTTTATTTGACCTTGCCCTTCGCAGCCCTCACAACGTCCGCCGCGAACATTAAAAGAGAAGTGGCCCTTTTTAAATCCACGGGCCTTAGATTCGTGGGAAGCTGCAAAAACGTCGCGAATAGGGTCGAAAACCTTTGTATATGTTGCGGGGTTTGACCTTGGGGTTCTACCAATGGGCGATTGGTCAATAAGAATTACTTTATCTATTAAATGTTCTCCCTCAAGTCGTCTATATGTTCCGATATTCCCGCGAAAGTAGGGATTAAGCCTTTGATAAAGTGCTGGATATAGCGTTTCAACAAGCAGTGTTGACTTCCCACTACCAGATACTCCAGTTATTACAATAAATTTTCCCAGAGGAAACTCCACGTTAATATCTTTGAGATTAAATTGCTGACACCCAAAGATTTGTAATTTGTGATTCGAATTTGTTTTGGAAATTGAAATTTGTGAATTGGAAATTGCAACGCCAACCTTCTTTTTTTCTGATAAATATTGTCCGGTTAGTGATTTCGAATAATTACTGATCGTTTTAGGGCTTCCAGACGCAACTATCTGGCCTCCCCACTTTCCCGCACCGGGTCCGAAATCAATCACATGGTCTGACTGGTTAATCATTTCGCGGTCGTGTTCAACGACAATAACTGTGTTGCCCAAATCTCTTAATTTTTTAAGAGTATCGATAAGTCTTTGATTATCTCTTTGGTGAAGCCCGATAGTAGGTTCATCGAGAACATAAAGAACCCCGGATAGCCCTGAACCGATTTGTGAAGCAAGTCTAATCCTTTGGGCTTCTCCACCTGAAAGTGTGCCCGCCTCACGGTCTATTGTTATATATTCCAATCCCACTGATATTAGAAAGTTCAACCTACTTTCAATTTCCCTTATCACCAATTTTCCAATTTCTTTCTCTCTCGGATTTAACACTACGTTACTACGTAGTATTGTAGTGACCCAGGCAGCGGCTTTGTCGATACTGAAGGACGTAACTTCAGCTATCGAAAGGCTATCGATGGTGATTGAGAGAGACTCTTTTTTAAGACGGGTACCTTTGCAGACTTCACAGACTTTTTGGCGCATGTATTTTTCGATTTCCCAACGAACGTAATCAGAGTCGGTCTCTCTGTGTCTTCTTTCGAGAAAATTAACTATGCCTTCAAATCTTTCCCAAATATAAGTCAAGCGCCCAAATCTATTAGTACCCTCGACTTTATATTCTTCGAATCCTGTTCCCGTAAGAATTATCTCTTTCTGATCTTTAGTAAGCTCCCCAGTTGGTTTTCGTGCATCAATTCCATGTTCTTGGCAAACCTTGAGTATCAATCTAGAAAACCACGTGTCGTGCTCAAAAGTTGCTCCTAGGGGAAGAATTCCGCCTTCGGTCACGGAAAGAACGTCGGAGAAAACCAGATTTGGGTCGACCTTTAGAATCTTGCCGATCCCCGAACAATTTGGACATGCACCGTGCGGAGAATTGAAAGAGAATGTTCGAGGTTCTATTTCTGGGATTTGAATATTATCAACCGGGCAAGCGAATTTTTCCGAGAATAAGTGGTCAGAAAACTTCTTAGGAAAATCCGGCATTTCAAATCCAGAATCTTGTACTTGAGCCAATATAACATTTCCTTCTGATAAGTTTAGGGCCTGCTGTATAGAATCTGCCAGTCGAGATTTAAGATTATCTTCGAAAATTTTATCTTTAAGGTTTGAGGAAGTTAATGAAATTCTGTCAATAACCGCCTCTATTGAATGTTTGTTGGTTTTAATCAAAATAAGTTCTTCGGACAAATCCTTGATATAGCCGTCAACCCTGACCTTTTTATATCCTTTTGCCTTGAGGTTATCAAAAAGAGATGAGAATTCGCCTTTCCTATCAATGACAATAGGGGAGAGGACTAAAAACCAAGCTTTTTTACCTTTTTTGGCCGTTTCTTTAATTAATTCAACTCCTTTCTCAACGATTTGGTCGAGAGTCTGATGCGAAATTTCCCTACCGCATATTGGACAGTGTGGGTGCCCTACCCTAGCAAAAAGTAAACGAAGGTAATCGTAGACTTCGGTCACAGTTCCGACAGTTGAGCGGGGATTTCTGGAAGTGGTCTTTTGGTCTATTGAAATGGCAGGAGAAAGCCCTTCGATATGATCAACGTCCGGTTTCTCCATAATTCCAAGGAATTGCCGGGCGTACGTTGAAAGGCTCTCTACGTATCTTCTTTGCCCTTCAGCATAAATTGTGTCGAAAGCGAGAGAACTCTTTCCACTTCCCGAGACTCCCGTAAATACGACCAATTTATTCTTTGGAATTTCAAGGTCGATATTTTTGAGATTATGCTGTCTGGCACCTCGTATTTTAATTACATTTTCCATAAAAAGTTCCCGCCGGTTTTATCCGGTGGTAGAGAAAGTATATCACAGAAAACCTTCTGCACCTGCGCTCTAATTTCTTATTTGGAGCAATTTTTTGAAGTGAAGCTTACATAGAAATTTCCCTAATTTTATTCCTAATTTCTGCGGCTAATTCGAAATTAAGGTCCTGAGCTGCAAGGAGCATCTCTCGACGGAGACTTAAGACAAGTCTTCTTTTGTCCATCGGAGTTAGTCCGTCCATGTCAATGTGTGGAAGTTTCATAAAGGTGGACTCTTTCCTTCCAAACAATTTTTCGACAGACGATCCTTCCTCTTTTTCTATTAATTTTTCGCGAATGGGTTTCTGGATTGACTTTGGCGTAATTCCATATTTTTTATTCATTTTTATCTGATATTTTCTTCTTCTTCCCACCTCATCTAGGGCTCTTTTCATCGAACCGGTTATAGTATCCGCATACATAACCACACGTCCCTCGACGTGCCTGGCTGCTCTGCCCATGGTTTGGATGAGAGTCACGTCGCTTCTTAAGAATCCTTCTTTGTCTGCATCCAGAATCGCAACAAGCGAAACCTCGGGAAGATCCAGCCCTTCCCTGAGAAGATTAATTCCAACCAGAACATCGTACTTTCCCAGCCTTAAGTCGTCCAATATGTCTGTTCGGTCCAATGTCTTTACGTCCGAATGTAAATAGTGAACTTTGAGTCCTTGCTCACCAAGGTAAGCGGATAAGTCTTCTGCCGTCCTTTTGGTTAATGTAGTAACAAGTGTTCTCTGTTTCTTTTTTGCTTGTTTTTTGATTTCTTGTATTACATCAGCAACCTGGTTGGTGGTAGGCCTTATTTCGACTTCAGGATCTGGAATTCCTGTGGGTCTTAAGAGTTGTTCCACTACTCCAGTCGTGCCCACAAGGCCTCGCCTTGCGGAACTCGTCATAGAGATTTCCCAATTTCCTGGGGTTGCCGAAGTCGCAATAAAATTGGGGATTCTGCGCATAAATTCATCAAATTTTAAAGGCCTGTTGTCTATTGCTGCGGGGAGCCTAAAACCATAATCAACGAGTGTTCTTTTTCTGGTCAAATCTCCGTTATACATTCCCCGAATTTGCGGAAAAGTCATATGCGATTCGTCAACAATGACCAACCACTCTTTACCATAAGGCTCTTTAAAATAGTCAAGCAGAGAGTAAGGTGCGTCGCCGGGGCTTCTCCCGTCAAAATACCTAGAGTAGTTCTCTATTCCCTTTACGTAGCCAATTTCCTGAATCATCTCAAGGTCGTAGGTTACCCTTTGGGAAAGTCTTTGGGCCTCAAGTAATTTTCCTTGTTTTTTGAGTTCTTTGACTCTTTGAGATAAATCTTTTTTTATTTGCTCAAAAACATCGGTGT
>MGFX01000003.1 GCA_001792115.1 Candidatus Woesebacteria bacterium RBG_16_42_24 | reverse complement strand
CGGAGTACGGTAATCGGCATAGGATTGAAAATGTATTGGCCAGGAATTTCCAAAGTAGTCCTTTCCGGTCTTTAATATTGAATAAGCCTGGTAACCGACATCCAGCTCGTCGGAAAACAGTGATACAGGTACTCTATCCAACCTCCAAAGCCTCAAAAATGAGCCTAAGAAGAGTATCAAAAGCAGTATTACACGCCCTTTTTTAAAAGCTTTTCCCATTTCTGTCCTAACCACATTATCCATACTATTAAATGATGCTTAAGTGCTCCATGATAGGTCTTACTTGAAGGGATGAGTCTACGCCATTGATTGGCGGCATCCACAATATCCTTTCCGCTTGCTCCGTGATGGTGAACCGCCTCGGCCTGGGGAAGATAGTAAACTTTAAGACCCGAGCGCCTTACCCTTCTTGCGTAATCCAAGTCCTCAAAGTACATAAAGTACCTCTCATCCAAAAGCCCAACCCTTTCCAGGGCCCTCCTGGTAATTAGGCCGGCTGCAAATACTACGGCGTCTACCTCGGAAGGAGTTTCACCTTTAGGCAAATATTTGTCTGCCTCGTTTCTTCCCCCGAAATAACGCTTAGCCGCCCTAAGGACCGTCGGAAAGAAATAACAAGAAGGTTGAATTTTGCCGTTAGTATCAAGAAGTCTTGCGCCTATAACCCCTGCCTCTTTCTTGGTTTCCGCAAAATCGAAAAGCCTTTTGAGGCAGCCTCTCTTGAGCTTACAATCCGAATTAAGAAGAAGTACGTGTTTTCCCGGAGAGGCACGTATCCCTTGATTGACTGCCTTCGCAAAACCTAAGTTTTGGTCATTTCTTATCAGTTTAAGTTTCTGGCCTCTAACCTTTTCAACCTCTTCCCAGCTTCCATCTGAAGATCCGTTATCGACCACAACAACATCTACGTTAAGTCCCAAATCATTTTTAAAAACAGAGTCTATGGCCTCCCGTGTAAGATCCTTGGTGTTGAAGCTTACGATGACTACAGTTAAATCCGCCATATTAGGTCCCCGCAAATATTGCCTCATCCGAGACTTTGCTTTCCTTTATTTCTTTTCTTCTTAACTTTAATATCTTGGGTAGCCAAGATATGGCGGTAAGTGCTATTAGTAAGTACCCTGGGTGTTTTATTACACGTCTGGCAAGACCTGACAGGTGTTTTTTAAAAAGGTTTTTGCTCGTTAAGTTTTTCCAAATAAAAAGAAGTTGGTTTCTTTCTTGAATACGGCTTACCAACTTTTTCGGGATTTTGTTAACAGTTGCGGACAGATTTGCACTCACAATTCCGTCCGGATGCCAAAAGAGTTTAAATCCCCTTTTAGCGGCTCTATAAGAAATATCCACGTCCTCCCAATAAAAAGGAGAAAATAACTTTTCATCCATCCCTCCAAGTTTGGTCCATAAGTCTTTTCTATAAATACCGCCTCCGGCATTTACGAAAAATGTTGGGTGGGGGGAAACGTCTTCACTGCCCGGAAGGTGAACAACGAAACCGTCTTGGAGGCGCCCCCGCGCCCAGCCGTATCCCTTTTGGTGAAAGGAAACAGCGAAAACGTCAGGGTCTTTTACAATAAACTGCAAGATATTTTCTAAAAAATTGTCGTTCGGGTAGACATCGTTATTTAGAAGGACTACAAATTCCCCGCTCGATTTGCCTACCCCAGAATTTACGGCCGAGGAGAAACCCTTGTTTGTTTTATGACTTACAAGCTTAACCTCGGGAAATGTTTTCCTGACAAATCCTATACTTCCGTCGGTTGAGCCGTCGTCAACAACAATTATTTCTTTAATCCCATTTTTTGGATTTTCGGCGGCCTGAATTACCCTGGGTAAGTTTTTGGCGAGTAAGTCTTGGCCGTTATAACTCGGGATTACAATGCTTACGCTACCAGAAGCATCTTCCTTAAGCATAATCCTCCATATCTACAATATACTCAACTCTATAGGTGGGCCAAAAATGCATTAGATTTAAAATCGGTAGTAGAAGTAGAAGCTTGTGATAGAAACTTGTAAGAATTTTGACTTCACTAAATCCCAATAGAAGCAAGATAAGCCACAAAATTGCGTTTGTGTTTCCTTTTTTTTCAACTTTTGCGGTTTTGTTATATTTCTTTAAAGCTTCGTAAATATAACCCTCTATAGAATTTTCGCTCGGAAGCTCATACTTTTGGTGCTCGCTCAAATACCCCAACTCGCTTTTGTGTGTAAATTGATAATACTTGGACAAAAGCCCGTCGATTATTTTTGAAAACCTACCCCTTGGACATAAGATATAAACTTTTGACTTGGCAATGCGAACCATTTCAGAGACAGCTTTTTGCCTGATATTTTGGGGTAAGTGTTCCATCATATCCACACTCACCACCGCATCGAATGAGCTATCCTTAAACGGCAAATTTTCGGCAGAAGCTTTAACTATTTTTAAGTTTTTTTTCCTGTTTTTTCCAAAATCAATATCGGTTCCGGTAATGTCAAATCTACCTTTGGTATATGTTGCGAGACCGAACTCGCCCGAACCAACATCCAATATCCTTGCCTCCGATTCAAATTTACTTCCTAAATCGGAAACTACGGGCAAGTATCTTAAGGCTATGGAGACGTCCCAATTCGGATATTTGCCCTCAAGATATTTCGTGAGTTTCCTATTAAGTTTTTTAAGCACGGAGGCTTCTATACCTTTCTAACCCTAACAACATGTAACATTCCGAGGTTAAATTTTTTGTCTTTCTCGATTACAAATCCCACTGTTTTACATAGCCTGGGCAGATAATTTTTTCTGTATGTTTGTATGTGTGTATCCCTCCACACCCATCCCCTTGGATAAAAATGCAGCCATATCCACCAAATTGCTAGAAAAAGAAAACTATCCGAAGGAACCAAAAAAACTCCATAACCACCGGGCTTAATTACCCTTTTCAATTCTGTCAAAACTTTTTTCGGATCGTAGACGTGCTCCAAAACCTCCATACAAAAAACTGCATCGAAAAAGTTTGCGGGAAATTTAAGCTCGTGTGCGTCTCCGACCCGAAATTCCATCCGCCCAATCTTCTTCCAATGGGATTTTGCCCAAGAAACGGAAGGTTTCAATATCTCTATGCCGATTAACTTTTTAGCCCGACTTTTATCCAGAATTACTTTTGAAAAAATCCCGTCAGCGCAACCCACGTCGAGAACTACTCCATCCACAGGCTCAATTAATCGCCTGACTTCTTCAAACCTCCTTTTATGCCAATATTTTTGCAAAGGGTCTACCCTCAAGCTTTCCCAATACCAATTTGGGGGTACCCCTTCGTGAAGGTCTAAAGCTATCCGCCTGCTTGTCTTACTCATGGGTAATCTGCCTACTTTCTACAATTATTTCTCCGAAATTAGCGCGCCCAACCGCCTTACCCCTGGCATCTTCCTCTCCGATTGCATATCCGACAAACAGTGCAGGAATTCCCTCCAATGGCTCCATAATAAAAAAGTGTTTATCTATACCGGGGGGTACGGGCTTAAGATTATCTCCTAAAGACCCTATCTGGTCCCTGCCTCTCCAGTACGGAAGATAGCCGAATTTGTTGCTTCCATACCAATTATAAAGGTACGACCAGGTTGTGTTGATATAAAGGGGGGACGTTAGGGTATTAATACTGAAGGGTTTCTGTTGAGCTTCCTGATATGTTTTATCAACCGCCGCTAGTTCTTTAGCCAAAGTAAGATCCTTTTGAATGGCAAAAATGGTCTGGCCTTTACTGCCTTCGGAAACCACCTTAGAAAAATTAGCCACTAAGATAAATATAAGAATGATCGTGCCGAGGGCTTTGTTTTTCTGAAATACTTCCCAAATGAAAAAGGCAGTTAGAATAATAAATCCAACCCCTATACCGGCCCCTATGTGGGGAACTTTAGCGCCGGAAATGGCCGCGGGAATCAAAAAAGACAAAATCCAGCTTAGAAGAAATTTAATCTCCAAAACCCAGACAAAACCCTTATTCTTTAATTTGAGAATGCATTTGCCTAAAATCCCTAAGCCCATTAGGCCTCCCAGTGCAGAAATGAATGGAAATAAATTATGGGCAAATATGTTACCCATGTGGTTTACGTAGGCGACCAAATAGTCTCCCAGCCGAATTTTTACCTCACCGCTTTCCTGCTGAACGAGAAGGAGCTTTACCCCCTCAATACTTTTGAATCCAAATCTGGCTTCTACGGCAAGCATTGAAGAAATCGCTATAAGAAAGGGGAGCAGAATTGCTAGAAGTTGTTTTTTACCAATATCTTTCCGGCTATACCAGAGCCATAAACCTATCGGAACCGCGTGGTAAGCCAAAGAAACGTTGGATTGGATAGATAGCCCGAAAGCGAGACCAACGAGAGATAAATAACCAATCTTTTTTTCTTTGAGCCAAAGGTATAGCCCCAAATATATTAACGTCACGAACCAAACCCCCATCGCCGGATTTGAAAGCCAGGTCGCATATTGGCTCGCTTCATATGAAGCCGCAAAAAGAAGAGCAGCAATAGCTGCAGGGAGTAATTTTCCAAACATTCTAGCCGTAAGATAAAAAACAACAAATACAACTAGCGCATTAATAAAACTCATCCAGTATGCCGCAAAAATTGGATTACCCCCGCCGAGTAGGTATGCGGGCGCGATAACATAATAATATAAGACTCCG
Source organism: Candidatus Woesebacteria bacterium RBG_16_42_24 (assembly GCA_001792115.1). Classification (GTDB taxonomy): domain Bacteria; phylum Patescibacteriota; class Microgenomatia; order UBA8517; family UBA8517; genus RBG-16-42-24. Next base: position 37,269 of record MGFX01000003.1, on the reverse strand, counting down.
TGATAAAAACCCGGGACGCCACTTACCGAAGGGCCTAATATTTTTAGATCTCCGGCAAGAATTTCCCTGGCCACGAATGCGTCTCTGGCCTGGTCGTAGGCAAAAGTCAGGGCATTTTTGGGCAAATACCACCACCTCACCAGAAGCGCCAATACAAATATGAGCAGTAAAATGTACTTAGAGTATTTTTTCAACATCACTAGCAAACCTTTCGAAACTATATCTTAGGCTCGATTTTATTGCGTTTTGGGACAGATTCCTATACAAAGTTTTATCGCCCAAAACCCTTATTGTCTTTTTAAGAAGTTCTCCTTTTTTCTTCCAGAGGAATCCATTTTCCCCTTCCGTAACAATTTCTTTATGACCGCCGGCTTCATATACAATGGGAACGGTTCCTGCCGCCATTGCCTCCACCACCGATATTCCGAAATGCTCAACCTTCCTGGGCTCCCTGACCTCGTCCATCCCAAATCCTACTGCAGACCAAAATATCTTTGCCTTCCCATATATTTCCAGTAGTTCTTTAAATGTCGGTGACTGAAATATTTCAATTGGATAGCCGGCCGCTAACCTCCTAATTCTTTTTATATACCCTCCGACTCCTACTTCGCTACCCCCCGCCAGAATTAGTTGCCAATCCTTATTTCCACGGTCGTAGAAGGTTCTGAAGACAGACACCAAAACGTGTTGATTTTTTGCTTGTTCCAATTGCGAAAATCTGCCTACAAAAAGAATGATATTCTCTTTCCTGCGTGGTTTAATTTTCTCAACCCCAACCGCCGGGTAAAGAACTGTACTATTAACTCTATATTCTTCATCAATAAATCTTTTTGTAAAACCGGAATTACAAAGAATCTTATTCACTCTAAAAAGTTTCATCCTATTTATGAGAGTGCCGCCGTTCACCCCCTTGAAAGGGTGCTGAAAGTGCAAGAAATTTTTTCTAGCACGAAGAGCGGGAATGCTACCGTCGGACAGCCAAAAACAGACGTCGTATCCGTCACCCCTTTTAATATCTGGGACAATGTTGATCCCCTCCAGCCTTATTCCAAATCTCTCTTCCAACTTCTTCCCTATTGAAATATCCTTCCACTCCACGTCAACCTGATAGCCTAGAGCTACTAATGTGGCCGCAAAGGCCATGGTATAACGCTCCCCGCCCCCGAGGGTGTCAAGATAGGGATTGTGTATCGCTGCCCTCATTTTTTTAGTTGTAACTCCCACAACTTAGCATAAGAAATGAACCTGCTATAAACCTGATAGATTGCGTAGATTATTCCGACGGATCCGTCTAAAAACGCCGCTTGTCTCACCATCCTCAACCAAAATTCTCTAAACATTGCAGTAGCAAAACGCGCAATATTCATGGGGGGGTGCCCCGCCAACAGCATTAGTTTTGCCTCTATATCGCTCCTTTTATTGGTTTTATCTACCATTTCCTCCAAATTATCGTGCTTAAGATGTATTAGAGGATTTTTAAGGTGTCCCAATCTCCCCGAATATTGGGGCTCCTCATGAAGTTCTCCTTTCCACTCTGTGAATTCTTTTTTTAGAAATAACCTCTTGGCGTAATCCGGCCACCAACCTCCGTGTTTTAGTTCTTTACCCAAAATAAAATTTCGGCGGGGAATTGCATAGGCGCTATAATTGAGAATTGATGATTTAGAATTGATAATTGAGGAAATTTCCTTCCTCAAAAGGGGAGTTACCCGCTCGTCGGCGTCAACATATAAAATCCAGTCTCCCGCTGCTTCTTTCACCCATATGTTCCTCCAGTCGCTAAAGCTACCAGTGTCCGTACTAACAACTCTGGCCCGGTATTTTTTTGCTATCTCAATTGTTTTATCAGTTGAACCACTATCAATAACAATAATTTCGTCAACCCACGAGAGCGACTCCAGACATTCGCCTATTTTGGCTTCCTCATTTTTCGCAATAACTATGGCCGATAAATTTATTCCCATGACCCTTTACCAAACCTCCCTAGGTAGAAATCTCTGACTCCGGCTTTCTGCCATTTCCTTCCAGCCGTCATTAACCTAAGACTTTCGCGGATTAAAGCAATCTTTGACCGTAAAGGTGCATAGCGCATGCCAAATAATATCCTATTGCGGGTGAGAAAATAGTCGTTGAGTTCCCCTCCTATTTTGGAAGTTTGGGCCACCTTATGCCATATTACACCATAGGGTGAATACAACACTTTTAATCCCCTATTTTTCATCCTTTGCGACAAATCGGTATCTTCAAAGTATGAAAAGTATCTCTCGTCGAACATCCCAACTTCCTCGAGTGTCTTAGATCTCGCCATAAGACAAGCGCCTGTTACAAAGTCTACCTCACGAATTTTGTCAAATTGACCGTGGTCAATCTCGTCTACTCCATGATTCGTGCCATAAACATTGTTCCAGTCAATGTCACCTCCCGCGAACCAAATTACTTTCCCTAACTCATTCTTACTATATCTGTCTTTGTGGAATTCAAATCCTTTTGCGAAATAGATTTTTGGGGAAACTACCCCTGCGTTTGGGTACTCGTTAAATGTTTTCAGAAGCCCGCTTATAAGTTGTGGGTGCACAAAAGTATCATTATTAAGAACCATCACGAAATCGCTCCCATCATTTATTGCCTTTCTCATCCCGATATTATTTCCTGCGGCATACCCCAAATTTTCCTTATTAATAATTAACTGAATCTTAAAATTATGAGTCTTATACCTTTTAAAAATCTCGACCGAGTTAGCAGTTGAACCATTGTCAACCAAGTTTACTGATAATTTGTAATTTCTCTTGTCCAATTTTTCCAAAGAAGCCATACATTCAAGGGTATCTTTCGCCCTATTCCAATTTAGAACCACGATCGAAATTCTCGGAGTATTATTCGGCATTTTTTCGCAAGATGCGTCTTGCTACTCTTAGTGGAAGAGAAGTGAGAAAGTCCTTAGATCTTATTGCAACTTCCGTGATCCAGAAGTCAAAGTCTTTTCTCTCTCGCCTATATTCACTTTCTATCTCTTCGGGGGAAATTGATTGCTCCAGAAATTTTTCAGCCTGCCAAACTTTGAGGTAAAGTATTACCTCACTAAATGCTTGAAGAAGCGAGGTTGCAAGTCCGTGCAAGCCGTCTTTATACCCTTCGCCTGCGAAATATCTACTCAAAAACTCGCTTGCGGGGGCTTCTATTAAATCTTTCCAAAGAAATTTGTGTTTTTTCTTTATTAAAGCTTCGGCCTGAACAGACGTATAGCGATTCATTCTTTCTAGATACTCCTCGATCGAATCGTAATGGTGGTGAACAAGTGCAAATTCCTCTTTATCGGGAAGGTCTGCGCCTTTCCCTTGTGTCATGGGCACTGAGTGAATCACTTCATTCCAGGTAACGAATCCCTTTTTGAAGAAACGGATATTAAAGTCAGGCCAGAAACGTGTGTAGCGCATCCATTTACCGAAAACTATGTTCTTCCTTGGGATTCTAAAATAATCAGCATTTGGGTTTTTAATAATCTCTTTAAGTTTTGTAGCCAGACCTTTCGGAAGCTCTTCATCCGGATCCAAAATCAAAATCCACTCTCCCCCCGCCTTTGAAATTGCAAAATTTCTAGTGGGCTCAACATAGCCCGGATTTTTGTGGATATAAACCATAGCGTGAGCCTTCTCGGCAATTTCCCGAGTCCCATCAGAAGATTCCATATCACAGACTATAACCTCGTCAGCAAAGTGCTTAACTGAGGCAAGCGCTCGAGGCAAGGTGCGCTCCTCATTGAGGGTATTAATAACTACAGTAACTTTCCCCACGCACTAATTTTACCATGATTGAGGCTTAAATTACGATTATGAGGTCTCTCTGGGTTGACATTTGGCTAGTCAGCAACTATAAGGAGTTATGTCAGCCGAGCAGGAATCAAAAGTAACCATCGAAAGACAGGTTTGGCGTGGATCCGGAATCGCCCTTGCCATTGAAAGTGTGCGCCTGCTTGCTACTATGCCTTCGCCGTCAACGGTGGAAAGAGCCCTGGAACTTCTTGGAGTCGGTCTGGCAATTCCCATATGGATAAGGTGGGGTCAGGGCCGGGGATGGGTCGAAGAAGATCTCGGTAGGCTGCTTTCTATTAAACCGCAAGATTAAATTCTCCAAAATCTACAATCCAAACTGTTATATGATATATCATTATATCATACATATGTTTGCGGGAATTTTCGCGTAGACCTCCGATGGCCTATTAGAAACTGGTAACTCTAAAAATCTCTACCTCCTGATTTTCAAATATTTTTGTTAATCCCAGCTGAACTTCACCTATAAGGGCTCTTTGCCCTCTTACCCAATAAATGTAAGTAATATTATTTTCTCGTAAAAATTCTCGAACGTATTCTAAATTAGTGCTTTTCAGAAACGCTTCAACATTGTTTCTTCTTTCTCTCCAGAGATACCCGGTAATGTCCAGATTTACCTGGTCCTCAAGAAATACGCTCTGGTCAGTGAAGGCCGAAACATAGGCCGTAGACTCATAAAGATACAAAGGTCTTGGCGGGTTTGCCTCAGCCTCTTTGGCTTTGTCGCTATCAAAAGGATATGTCAGAATTGTCCCCGAAGGCTGTTGGGAAAGAAACTCAAGAGCTTCAAGCTCGCCCTTGGAAATCATTGAGGGAGGTCTTGCGGGTAAATAATGTTGGAGGGTACCGATAGTTGTGGGTATAGTCAACAATACAACTATCACTATAATGATATGTATCAATATAGTTTTTAACCTCATTTTTTCAAATATTTCAGGAAGTGCCACTCCGGCTAAGATTCCCGAGAAAAACAAAGAGTAGTAGAAAAACTGAATTGTGTTCCAGGGAGTTCCCTTTTGAAGAAAAAACATGGGGATTCCAACGCCTGCAATTATTACTACGACGAAGAATATCTCTATCCACCCCAGTTTTTCTGGCTGTTTTAGCCAACGAAAAATCAGTAATCCCTTAATGGCCCTCGTTCCTAAATTCCCAAACCAGAATATTGCAAAAGCAACCAAATAGGCAGGAGCTGCTTTAGTCCAAATATTGCCCAAGCGCCAGTTGGTCATTGCAGAATAAAATCTTTCCCAACCGACCCTATCGGGAAGGCCCATCATGCTCTCCAAGAACCAGAGCGGCTTAAAGACAATCAAACCTTCTGACCCCTTATTGAGGGGAAGAAAAAGAACTAACGATAGGGCCAGGCTTCCCAAAAAAACCCATACCAAATCCGTCTTTTTCTCTTTAAAAAGGTGGTAAGCGACAGAAACACCGAGTCCTCCCAAAACCAAGACCCCGGCATATACTTTTATTTGGATTAACACCCCAAAGAAAAGTACGCAAAGTATAAGGTTGAGTGGTTTTTGGGATTTAAGAAACTTCGTAAGAAAAATAAGGCCGCAAAGTATTAAAGCCAGAGAAAGGGCAAATGGAGGGTTAATAAGGGTAGAAATTGCCTGCTGTGCCCAAAACATACTCTCGCCCCCAAACTCCCCCGTTCGAATTAGATTCACAATCCAACCGAAACTCCCGCCAAAATATACGAAAAAGGTAGCCCAGATTGCCTGGGCCTTCGACCCTCTCCATTCCAGAACAAATTTATAGGTAAGAATCCCTATACCAAGAGCAAGAATTGGGGGAAATATTTGAAAATAAAGCGTAATTGGGTTAATCCCCGTTAGTTTTGAAAACCAGGCAAGAAGAAGGTCGTAGCCTACATGATAATTTTTAAGAGTCTCACCCGCAAAAACAGGTATTTCCCAGGAGCCTTTGGCCAAAGACTTAATTAAAGCAATATGCCAGATTCCGTCGTGCCCGTTTGGCCCCCAAAAACCCATGCCATAGTCATAGATTAGGCCGCTTTTGACCATGGTTGCCGACCATATCCCTGAGCCAACTAGAATAAGAAATAAGGCAAGCCTATTTTCCCTTAAGATTTTTAATGCTTTTTTTAACATCTTCAACTAGACTCCTGCCTACTAAAATATAAGAGGCGGCAAAATATACTCCGCCTCCCAAAATTACCATCACGGCTACACTCGAGAGACTTACCGTCAAAAGACTGCGGGCGATAAGAAGTACTATGCCCATTAAGAGGGTCGCCATGGCTGGCTTGCCTACCCCATTCCACAGAGAAAACGGTACGGCCTTTCTGGCAATATAAATTGCAACTACGGAGCTTGCCCCGACCAAAGCATAACCCAGTGCCGCCCCATTGACCCCCGAGCGATATGCCAGGTATGGAATCAAAACCCAGGTAAGAACGGTCCACATAATCATCAACTTGAATGTTGTTTTGATCTTGCCGATGGCATTGAGAAGATTTGTAAGTTGGGTGGTGGCTGCCGCAAAAAACACGTTTACCGAGACCAAAAACAAGGGAATTAATGCCGGCTCCCATTTCTCATATCTCGGAATTATTTTGACCATAAAGGGAGCCAAAACTAAAATTCCGACAACCGCCGGGAAAACCAGAAAACAGACAAAAAATATTGAGCGGGTAACTGTTCTTACCAACTCGTCCTTTTCATCCTGCATTCTGGAGAAAGCGGGAAAAGTTACTTTAAGAACATTGTCCATAAAAAGCCTAAGAGGCGTCTGGGCCCACTTTTGCGCCCACCCCAGGTAGCCAATCCCGAGAGGCCCCAATATCCCCCCCAAAAAAGCAATCAAACCGTCGTCTTTGATTGTTGCCAAAAAACTGTTGAGCTGGTAGGGAACTCCAAATTTCAAAAGCTTTTTTAGAGACTGCCTTGAGAAGGCCAATCCCGGAATCCACGGTCGAATAATATAAATTGCAATTAGGCCTATTACCCCCCTTAATAAAACCGCGTAGGTAAAGCTTCGCATTCCAAATCCCAGATAGGCGAATCCAACTGCCGAGAAGTTATAAACCAAATTTTCCAAAACATCCGGAATAACCAATTTTCCGAAATGAAGCTCCCGTTCAAGAAGAACAGAGGGAATGGTTTTAAGCGAGGCAAAAACGAAAGAGGCGCCCAGGGCATATAAAAGAAGCAGTCCCTCAAAGCTTAAAGAATAATAATTCTTAAGATACGGAGAAAGTATAAAAAGGACAATTAAAAGCAAAATCACAAGTATCTGCTGCACGGTGAAGGTAGTTCTAAGATCCAACTCTTCAATTTTTTCTTTCTTTTGAATCAAAGCCGCGGCAAGCCCAATATCCGAAAAGTATCTCAGAAAGTTAACGACTGCAGAAACGATAAAAAAGAGGCCGATTTCTTTGGCATCCAAAAATATTGAGAGGAAAATCCAGGCTGCAAATGAAAGAATTTGCAAAAAAAACGTTCTTCCGGTCAAAACCACAACTCCACGCACTGCCCTGGCCTTGACAGTCTCAAGCGTAATTTCGTCGGTTGGGCCCACCGAATCTTGCCATTCGGCTCCCGGTACTGTTCGTAAACGCCTCATGGTGCGATTTTTGGCGGGTAAATCCAAATGTTCCTGACTGCCTTCAATCTCAGCCACGCTTAAATTTTAGCATGCTAGACTTCAAAATACTTTTTTCGTATAATCGGCTACATGGAATTTGGACCAGAGGATATAAGAAGGTTGGGCGGGAATGGAATCGCCCGAGCTCTATTTGACCAGGGCAAGACCACCAGACAAGTTTCAGAAGAACTCAAATTAATGGGTTTCATCTCTTTCGTTTCTGGTAATGACTTCTCAATTACTGTGTCCAAAGAACCCTATCTTGGTGAAGCCCATCCAATAACCGTGGTTGTGGAGCGCATGCCACAAAGGGGTGGAGGAAGCTTTAATTCAGAGCCCGAATAATTTTGAATTATTTTTTTAAGAAATTCATCCTTCGAAGAAGAAAGACCCAAGAAGCCAAATTTAGTAGTGAAAATAGCCTCACAATAAGAAAGTTGTACGCCCCAAAAACGTCTGCCAGTGCTCCCCAACTTCTTCTGAAAAAAGAATAAAAAAGGTTCGCAAAAACCGCGATGTTTATAAGTACTCCGTAAAATAACAAGCCTGGACTTGTGAACATCAGAATTATCATCGGTACAAAGCTCTGGAAGAAATACCTCTCAAGCATGTTTGTTAAAAATAGATATCCGCCAAACCCTACTGAAAAAATTCCAACCAGAACCGAGGAAAGGCTCACTTTCTGTCTTTTTATGAATCGGAAAGCTAAAACGTTAACTAATATAAACAAGATAATCCCGAATAAATTAGCCGGAATCCCCAAATAGGGGCTATAGTCCAGATGTTTATCTATCGTAAGGAAAATTGAGTGAAAATTAAAAGCCGAAACAGAGGCTTTATGGGCAACTGTTGCAGTTGGTAGAAGTCTTTCGCTCCAAAGCCATTTTGAAAATGAAAACACATTACCTTTGGCAAAAGGCAGGGTAATAACAAAAAATAATACAACGCTTATGGTAAACCCTAACAAAATTTGTTTGATCTGCGGCTTTTTTAGAATAAAGAGAAATATATACAGCGGAACAAAAATTCCCCAATTGGGTTTTATATAAAAACTCAAAAAAAGAAGGGGAATGGACAACCAGGCCTTCCCCAACCAAAGGGTTATAAAGGCGGTTAGTCCAAAAAAAGAAACTAAGCTGTCGGTCTGGCCCCAAACTCCGGAAAGAAAAATCGAAACCGGATTAAGAATATAAAACGCACACGCCAAGTAGGCCTTCTTTAGCTGTCCGGTTAGTTTTTTAACAAGTTGGAAAATTAAAACTCCCAGGCCAATATCCGCCAAAATCCCGGGAAGTTTTAAAAGAAGGTAGAGGCCGTGCTCATAGAAATAGACTATGAAAAAGGCCGGGGGAATTTTGATGAAATTATGCAGCTGGGCTAAGTAATATTTATGCTCGTAAAGCCAATAAGCCCCTGCATAAATTAACGAAAGAAGCGGGGGGTAATTCGGAGGGGCATAATACCATAAAGCGTAAGTATAGAAATCTTTAGACCCATAAGGCCAAAATTTCTCTGCCCAATCGGCATAGAGTCTTAAATCCCCGCTTTCTTTAACAAAGTATCTGGCTAAAAATACTCTTAAGAAAAATCCTACAAATAAAATCAGCAAAAAAGAAAAGATAATCTTCCTGTTTTTTGGTATTTTAAGTCGTGGCATCTCTGCGCCCTCTTTTATCTAGAAGTAGCCAGACTCCAATTCCCAACGAAATCAAACTTACCAAATCCGCCGCCAATCTTTGCGGAGTCTCTTTCCAAGAAAATTCGACTGTGTGGCGTCCTTGGGCAACTGTCACCTCCATTTGTCCAAACGGCTCCCCTTGGGTAATTTGGGTCGACACCCCATCTAACGTCGATGTCCAACCCGGAAAATAAAGTGAGTAAAACGTAACTTTTGCCTGGGATCTTGCCTCAACTTCCGCACGATAGTCAACTTGATTTATCTTTTCAATTTCTAAGACTGTCGCATTTTCATCTCCTACAATTTTTGGGGTAAAAAGCCTGTCGGCTTTTTTAACCCCCAACGGCAAAAGCAAATAATCCTCGCTCCAGTTAATATAGTCCTGGGAAACGCCTATTCTTTCTTCACCTTCTGAGGCTATTGCAAACATCCGCGTAAGATAAAAATCGTCTGGTTTATAAACTACCTGCGATGGTCTAAAGTACCCCCAAGTCAAAGAAATACTAAGGACGGCAACTGCCAACCCCACCCAGAGCGCAATTTTGCGTGAGAACGCGTCGATTAAAAATGCCCCTAAAATGGCGCTAAAAAAGGTTGTCAAAAAAAGAAGCCTCCAGGGAAACTGAACAAACTGATAAATAGGAAGAAGCTTCCAAAGAGGAAGTGTGCGGATATTCATCATTACAACCGAAACAAAGAAACCGCCGATTGCCAGGGCTAAAATGGATCCATATTTTCCAAGGTTTTTTCTCTTAAGAAAAATTATTACCAATGACCCAGCGACCACCGCCAAATTGACAACTCCTACCTGAAAACTCATTCCATCGTATGGACCCCAGACCGAGGCGCCGTAACCCCAGGAGGGAAGAAGTAGCTGTTTTATAAAAGGGAAGTGATCTTCAAGGGCAAAAGGAGTTATCCCCGAAACCAAATTAAATTCTTTTACCGCCGGAAGCCACCAATAAGAGGAGGCTCCTGCCCCCAGAAGGACGCCCAAGATGAGAACTTTAACCGACTTTCCCCGGCTTTCTTTTCGATAAAGAAACACCAGGCAAAATAAAGCGAGGAAAGGTGCGGCAAGTAGCCAAAGGTAATTGTGAGATAAGATAAGGGCAGCAAGAGTAAGGCCCAGAATAGATATATTTGCCCTGCTGGGTTCTTTCACTACCCGGGTTGCCCCCCAAAAGACAAATGGGATAACTGCCATGGCCAAAGCCTCACCCATTGCTCCCCGTACATAAATCTGAACGGCCCGGTAAGGAGTATAAAGATAAAGGATGGATCCTGTGAGACTCGCAATCTTCCCGAAAAATTCCCTCAGAAAAAGGTACATTCCGAAAATTGACAAAGACGCAGCGACAACGAAGACAAATTCAAAACTTCCGGTAAGACTTTTTGTTAAGGCGTAAAACACCGCACCCAAATAAAAGGGCAAAACATAATAAAGATTAAAAAGAGGGTAGCCAAAACCCCAAAGGTAGTCGGGGCCGAGCCTTGGAGGAAGCTGCCCCGAAACCACAGCCTTATACATCTGGAAAATGTCTGCGATATGATGCAGGTCTTGCGGCTCATAAAAACCGGGCCTTAGTAAAAAATAGATAGCCGGAAGGCAGATCAAGACAAGAATTACAAAGGGGCTTTTAAATAGTTTTTTCATTCTTTGCGCTTTCTACTTTCCCAAACCAGGCAAGCGCCAAATAGGCCCAGGGCGGATATAACGCTAAAGGCGTTGGAAACTGTCCTTACTGAAGTATTAATAAATCTGCCGCGTAGAATATGTCTTCCGTCTTCCAAATCGACCATTATAAAGCCGTAAGTATCATGAATTTCAACGGCTACCTTCTTTCCGTCTACCAACACCACCCACCCCGGAAAATACATAACAGGAATCTCAACCCTGGCCTCCCCGTAAATTTGAGCCTCGAAACTAAATCGGTTTGAGCCCTTGGTAAAGCCAAAAAAATCCCCGTTTCCCGAAATCGTCCTGGGGGCTTCAAAAGCAAGCGACGGCGGAGCAATTTTGGCAGTTTTGGGAAGATAGTCCAAAATAGCCGACTTTTGCTGCAGCTCAAAAGCAAGCCCCCTTAGTTTCTCCTCATCCTTCACCTTGGATGAGAAATTAACGGGAATAAAGAAGTTCCAATTAAGTATAATCCCCGCCACAACGGACACAACCATAAAAAACTTGGCCCACTTTGCCTCTAAAAGTCCCAAAGCCCCTGCCCCGAGAGCCAAGAAAAACATACTAAGACCCAAAAATCTCCAAGGAAACTGAATAAAGGCCATGAGGGGAATTGCCTCCCAAATAAAAAAGGATCTGGGGTGCGTCAAAAATGACGCCATCGCAAAAAAACCCAGAAATCCCGTCAAAAGTATCGCCTTATCCAAATTCTTCTTTCGTTTCGCCCAAACAATAATTAAAGGTGCTACCAAAACCCCAACCCACCAATGCGGCCAGCCAACTTGAAAGCTCATTCCGTCCCCCTCACCGAAAATTGAAGGCCCGTCGCCCCAAAATCTGCTTATAAAAAGCTGTCTTAAAGTTACAAAATGTCCGTGGTAATCCGAATATTCGCTTATAAGGTGTTGGGTTTGAATCAAAGACTGCTCAAAAATTGCCGGACCAATAAAAAATGCAGAAAGCCCAAGTCCAACAAAAGCTGCAAAAACCAGTTTGGGAATTTGTCTTAAGGCCCTAAACTTAATCAGCCAAAAGGCTGCCCAGACCGCCGTAAAAGGAAAATAAATCATGGTTGAAATGTTGTGTGTTGTAAGAATTGCCGCAGTTGCAATTGCCGCAGCCGCAACCCTTAAGAAACTGGCCTTTTTAATGAGAAGGTAAATACTCCACCACAAAAAAGGTAAGATCGCCAAAGAGAATGACTCGGCCATCGCTCCCCGAACATAAACATCTACCGCATGATAGGGGGCGTAAGTGTAAAAAACTGCCGCCAAAACTCCTCCCCGCCTGCCCCAAAACTCTTTGGCCAAAAAGTACATGCCGTATGCTCCGGCGACAAGACTAATCATAAAAAGAAGCTTAACCGTCCCCATAAGAGAAAGAGGCGTTAATACCCTTATTAAAACTCCCAAATAGTATGGTAGTGCCGAGTAATAATTAAACATTGCCTGACCGTAGCCATAGGCCATGTCGGGAGCCCAACGACAGGGAATTTGTCCGTCGGCAAAACATTTCTCCATTTGAAAAATCCTCATTACCTGAAGGTCATCGTGCATGTTGAAGTACCCGGGCCCGAAAAGGGCCCTAATCGCGGGAATGAGAAGAAGTAATATTAAAATTGTCGGCAAAAACTTTTTCATAATAGATTTCAAGGATGTTATTTACGCTTTAAATACAAGGGTATAAGAAATAATGCAAAAAGGCTAACAATATTTCCCGCGGTCCTTATGGGAGTATCTTTAAGCTTTGCCTCAACCTCCCACTCACCTGACCTCAAGCCAACATTAAGAAGTGCAAGTTCTCCTTCGTGTGTAACCTCTAACTTATTGCCCCCTGCCTTTACCTCCCAGTTTGGAAAATAATAAATGGGAAGCTCAATTCTGGCTTCTTCGACAACTTTAATAAAGCCTTTCTGCCAATCTGTTCCCTTCTGCCAATTAGAAATTTCTGCTTGTCCCGAAATAATTCGCGGCTTATCCGAAGCGGGTAATGTCGGCCCCTTTTCAACATAAATAGGAAGATAGTCAAAAATACTTACGGTTTGCTGAAGACGCCAGTTTTCACCAGAGAATTTTTGCTCATCTGTTATATCGAGCCATTTAGCTGGCCTAAAAACACCTGAATAAAAAAGAATAACAACCAAAGATATTATCGAAATGTAAAGTAGTTTCTTCGGTCCTTTTGGAAAAAATAAACAAATTGCCCCTGCGGCCGTTGAAAAGAAAAATCCGGACAATAAAAGAAATCTCCAAGGGAACTGAATAAATTCGGCAAGGGGAAAAGCCCTCCAGATCAAGGCCGAACGTGTATGCGCCATAAACACAGACACTACTCCAGAGACAACCCAAAAAAGTACTGAGGCAATTTTTCGTTTGGCCTTAAGGACATAAGCCAACAGAATTACCAAAAGGGCCGTTGCCCAATGAAAAATTCCAACGCTAAAAGAGGCTTCATCCCACGGCCCCGCCTCCGAGGTTCCGTAACCCCAATAGTTAGAAAAAAGAAGCTGTCCAACACTTACAAAATGAGCTAGATAGCCAAAATATCCTCCTGTTAACGTCTTTATATGCACCAAATTTCTTTCGAAAAATGCCGGAAGGGTGAAAAAGGCTGACAATCCAAATCCCCATGCAAGGCCAGCGACTAAATCCACGATTCTTTTTTTGAAATCGGGGAGAAGGTGAAGTTTTTGGCCGAGAATAAGAAATGTAATCCAACTGATAAGAAACGGCAGGAAAATCATGCTTGTTATATTGTGCGACGTAAATAGTGCAGCTAGGGAGAGGGCAACTAAAAGTTTTGCTTTTTTATCTCCTTCAAGTATTTTTTTTGAGGTCCAAAAAATAAAAGGCAAAAAGGCAAGGCCGTAGAGCTCCCCCACCGCTCCCCTAACATAGGCATCAACCGCCCTATACGGAAGATAGGCATAAAATAAGGCAGCCACAAAACCTCCGGTTTTCCCCCACAAGCTTTTTCCCAAAAGATACATCCCTACCCCGGAGAGGACAAAACTTAAGGCAAAACCAACCTTCACCGAATCCAAATATCCCATCCCTGCAATATGCCAAGTCTCCATTATGTAATAAGGAAGAGGGGCGTAATAATTAAACTGGGGGTAGCCATACCCAAATCCCATATCGGGAACCCATCTGCAAGGAACTTGGCCGTCTTTGACACACTTGTCCATTTGAAGAAGCCTCATAGCGGAAATATCGTCGTGCATCGGGAAATAGCCTGGCCTAAGAAGAGCCATAAATGTGGGGACGACAACGACCAGAGTTACCGTAAGGGGTGAGAATATTATTTTTTTAATTTTCTCAATCATATTTGCCTTGAAACTCAAGGATTCTAATTTTAATCAAATCTCTTAATGATTCGAAAACAACCCTGTTAAGCCGTACTCTGGTGTCTTTGCGATTAACCCAAGTAGCAGGGTACTCAAGTATCTTGTATCCATACTTCTGGGCTAAGAAAATTATCTCTGCATCATAAGCCCATCTGGATATTAGGCTTCTGCCAAATATCTTTTTTGCGGACTCCCTGGTAAAGCCCTTAAAACCGCAAGTAAAATCGGCAATTTTTAATCCCGTCAGAATCTGGGTAAGAAACGTGAATACCCGCCCCATATTCTCCCTAAGCCAGGATTGATGGGTTTGTATTTTTGACCCTGAAACTCTTCTTGAGGCAATAACCACGTCGAAAACCTTAAGTTTTTCTAGAAATGGGGAAATTGTTTCAATATCCACAGAAAGGTCGGCATCTGAAAATATCTGATAATCTCCCTTAGCCGCAAGAAATCCCGCCTTAAGTGCCGCCCCTTTACCCTGATTTTTGTCTAGCTTTACTAGTTTTACTTCCGTCCTTTTTAAGGACTCGATGATTTTCCCTGTTGCGTCACTACTCCCATCGTCTACGACAACTATTTCCCATGTGTATGGCATTTTATTCAAAAATGAGAGAATTCTGGAGAGATTTGCCCCAATTAACTTTTCTTCATTGTAGGCAGGAATAATTAGCGAAAGTTTTAAGCTCATTTTTGCTAGTTACTAGACTTTTTGGGAATGGAAGCATCGGTGAGTTCGAAAAAAAGCAAAGTTTCCCTTCCACCATCTGGTTTAACCGCTTTGGGATATGCCGCAAGTAATATAAGTCCTTCTTTTTCTGGATTTCCAAAATACCTCGTTGAATTAACGACAAGGTAGGTTTTGTTGCCGGCCATTTTGGATTGAACCAAGCTCTGAGGAGGATTCCAAATCGGTTGCCCTGCTCCAATAACAATTATTTCAGGCAAGTCATTTAGATATACCTGTAAACCGTCGGGAAGCGTACCAAAATATCCTTCGGTTCCCACAACAATCTTTTGACTTGGGTTGGCCAAATACTCCTGCCTTAAAAACTGCGAAACCTCACTAATTCCGGTCCCCGACGTCCATTCCTCCAAATACCCCGACCTTTCGCTTCTGGGAAGAGGGGCTGATTCCGGCTCTTTAAGAATTTTTAAATCAATTACAAATGAGTGTAAAAGGAAAAAAATTAAGATTACAGTTGCAATATTAGTGAGGTTCTTCTTTGCCCCAACAAAAGATGCCGATGAGATGGCGACAAGAAAAGGCAGTGAGAAATACACATATCTTGCAGTCATCGTTTTTGAATATTCAGCGCTCGCCAAAATAGGCACAAATGCCCATACAATAAGAATAATTGTGGCTTTTAGGTCTTTTTTAATTCCCGAGTATACCCCCAGGGCAAAAAGGGCGAAAAGTGCATAAGGTCCCAAAAGAAAGAAGAACCCAAAAATCTGCTTTATGTGGGATACGAAAGGGTTTAATGGGGCTTCGAACAGGTGTCTAAGCCCATATACGTAATCTTGGTTTCTTATGGCTATCATATGGAAATTTGTGCCAAGCCGAAGAATGTTGTACATCGCATAGCCAATTAAGAGAGTAACCAAACTTAGAAGTACTAGTTTAACGAGGTGGCTTAGACGGGATTTTATCGTTTTAGGAAATTCAGACAATATCCAAGACGTCGGTAGAAGAATGGCAAAAAATATGCCCGGAGATTTGGTAAGAAGCGCGCCACCTAAGGCAAATCCCGCAATCATTGCAAAGTCTAGCCGCATGCTTTTTGCCGTAAGTACTGCGAAAACCAAAGTCCAAACCCCAAAAGCGGCAAGCATCGAGTCAGCTAAAGCGAGTCTATCAAAAAAGATAGAAAACGGAGAAAGGGCATGAATAACCATTGCAATAATTGCTACTTTTTTAGAACGAAAAAGTAAATAGGTTAGGGTAAATACACCGAGAGAGGTCAAAACACCCGAAATAACAGATACCGCCCTGCCGGCAAAAAGGGGGTCGGAGAAGATTTTAAATAAAGGGATGACAGACCACATAAATAAAGGTTGTTTTCCGTCAGAAAGGGGCAAGAATCTTAAGGATGGATCGGCCCTCATCACCTGCGCCCAGCGTATGTAAATGGCCTCGTCTCCAAAAACCGGCAGTAAGGTGAGGTTATAAACTCTTAGGCCCAACGCAAAGATAAAAATTAAAACTGCAAGAATAATTGTTGTCTTCCACTCTTCCAAGAATTTTTTCATACTAGCTTAAAACTTATACTTTCCGGTAATAGCATTTATTCTAACTTTCATTAAATCTCTAAATCCTTCCCATGAATCTTTTAGGGGATTTACTTTAGTTCCCTCTTTGTGGTGCCATTCAACCCCAACCTCGGCAACCTTAAGTCCCAGTTTCCTTGCTAGATATAGAATTTCCAAATCGAATCCCGCAGTTACCGAGGCACCTTGGGTTCTCATCCTTTCATTGAATATCTTCATTCTTCTGAATATCTTCTGGGAGGCCTTTTTTGTAAAGCCTTTAAAACCGCACTGAGTATCTTTATAGGGAAGCCTTAAAACCAGAAGCCTAAGCATTGAAAATCCGTATGCCATAAGTTTTCTTATAACGGGCGCCCCCTGTCTTCCCGAGCGGG
The DNA here is from genome assembly GCA_001792115.1 of Candidatus Woesebacteria bacterium RBG_16_42_24. Classification (GTDB taxonomy): domain Bacteria; phylum Patescibacteriota; class Microgenomatia; order UBA8517; family UBA8517; genus RBG-16-42-24. Next base: position 20,480 of record MGFX01000003.1, on the reverse strand, counting down.
AACCAATAACAATGTCGTATCCTTCATCGAACTTAGGAAGAATCTTTTCTAGTTGGGTTATGGGTGTGGCTTGGTCCATGTCAGTAAATAAAACAATATCTCCCTTAGCTTTAACCATTCCTGCAATAACCCCTCCTCCCTTTCCTCTATGCGGTTCCCGAAGAAGCCTAAATCCTTTATGTGAAGAGATAAAACCTTCAACAAGCTCTGCTGTTTTGTCATTAGAGCCGTCGTCCACAATTAAAACTTCCCAAGGATAGTCCACCCTTCTCAAATACCCATCAAGCTCCTCCAGAACCCCAGCCTTTAGACTTTTCTCCTCGTTATAAGCCGGTATAACAATTGATAATTTCATTTTGTTACGGCTTTCAAGCTTTGCTTATAAGCAGAAATTACTACTGATAAAAAATGTTGCATCGTTACTCCGTATAGCCGAACATGGGATCGGTAAGATTCGAGTTTTGGCCGCTACAGCTTTTTTCAACCCCTCCCTTAGTATATCTTTTATAGTCCGGATAAATTAAACCCAACGCTCCGAAATTTTTATGGGTCGGGAAAATATCCTTAAGTGGGAATACTATTGTATATACTGGCGCCCCACTATCTGGTCTATTTACGTGCATACCCGTGAGCCAAAAGAAGTATCTATAGCCCAACTCGTACCCAGGGTTAGTTATATATGAAACCGCAACGCAAGGATAACCATGCTCGAGAGCGCTCCTTTTAATATCCAAAACCAAAGCTCTTCGCCAGATATAACCCTGTCTGGAATCTTGGTAGGTAAAAAATTTATAAAAGTTTATGTATGCAAATAACCCCAGAAGTAAAAATCCAATTACTCGATACTTCGAGGTAAGTATGTAATATAGGGATAACGATATAACGGAAAGTGCAATAATCAAAACGCTGTTGAGGTAATATTCGGAAACCTGCTTAGAATAAAAAGAGAAAAATACCACAGGAAGAATGCTCCAAAGTATAAGTATCCCAGTAAGGTTTTTTGATATTTTCTTTTTGACAGCCAAATATATTAGGGCAACAAGAAGGATAAGTGGGAGAATAAAATTCAGCCTCTGGGGAGGATACCAGAAAATATTGGTAACAATTTGAGAAAAAATATGAAGGACCCTTTTGGCTTGTTCGACCAATGTAAGCTCGGAGCCCTGGTTTAGCAAAAAGGAAGAAATCACGGCTCGGGTTTGTAGAAAATTGTGTCTAAGCTCGAAAGCAAAAAAAGGAATTGAGGTTACAAAAAAAGCCGAGAGTCCCCAAAATACTTTTCTGAAATCAAATTTCCAGCGGGTGATTATTAAGGCGGCTGGAATAAGAATTGTTAAAAGTACCAGAGTGACATTGAGATGCCAGGTAAGGGCTATCAAAACACCCAAAAGAATGAAGCTTTTTGTATTTTTTTTAAGAAGGAGGGAACTAACGGCGTAAAGAAACCAAACACTCCATAAAATAACCGGCGTGGTAGGAACGTTGCCCCTATCATTCATTACAAAGGCATAAGAAACAGCGCAAATTGCGGCCCCAATAAGTCCGATTTCTTTTTTCTTAAATATTTCTTTAAAAACAAAATAGGTACTCCAAATAGTAAATGCTCCCAAAATCGCGGAAAGAATAATTCCTCCGGTGGGCTCCATTTTGGTAAGTAAATAAAACGGGATAAGAAGGTAATAATACAAAGCCCCAATATAAATTCCCTGAGTCGATGTTTCCTGGCCTACCAGGCGCAAGTGTTTATTAAGTAGAATATCTTTTATAACCCACCCCGCGAGATCGTTATCGTGTCCGTAGGGAAAATAGATAACGGATTTATAGAGCCTAAAGAATATCCCAACCGCTATAATCAAAATAAGAAGGAGAGTATATTTACTGAGTTTTAATTTCATATACGTTTTCTTCTTTGAACTACAATTCCTCCGAAGGCAGCTTCTTCCTCAACCATCCCTATTGTTGCCTGCCTTTTAAGCCATACCTCAAGCCTTTCCGGATGTGGGGGGTCAACTTCATACAAAGTATATAAAAGAGAAATTTGCTTTTCCCTTAACGGTTCCCTGCCCAATCGGGAACCTCCGTACCATTTAAACAAATAGTCATAGGCATAAGGAATAACCGGAGGAACATAAACGTCAATATTAAAATCCCTTCCTTTGGCATCTTGGTAAATCCAGTCAAGAGCCTGCTTCTCATTTCCGAAGGCAATTGTAGTGGGACCATCGACCCCCGAAACTATGTAATTTCTCAAGGTGGGCAAGTTGTCTTTTAAAAAAAGTGTAAGAAAAATTAGTATTATGGCCTTTCCCCAAAAATGTTTTGAAGCAATTCCTAAAACCGATGCAAAAAGTACTACAAAAATAAGGTAATAGCCGGTGAAATAATAGTCATAAACATTTCCGTAATTACCCTGGAAAAAAAGCATACCGATTACAGGCGATGCCAAAAGTATGCCAAGAACAACAAAGCGTTTATCTTTGGCGATTGCCTTGCCCTTGTAAAAAAGCAGTAAACCAAAGGTAGCGGCAAAGAACGCCTTGGCCGTTGTCATCGACTGGAAAAGTTTTGAGAAAAAAACGTCGTAGTAGAGAGGAAATCGTATTTTGGCAATTTCCCAAAAGGAAAGCTTGAAGCTGTCTTCTGTAAAAAGAAATCTTGAAATGGTCCCCCTTAGTATTCCCTGATGTCTTAAATCAAAAAGTATCTGGGGGGCAAAAGTTATTCCTAAGCCGAGCGCCGAAAGAATAACTATTTTTAAATTGGGCATTTTTTTTCTGTCCCTGAAAAATAAATAGACGGCAAGTGCCACTATGCCCAAAAAGTAGAATACTTCTGCGGCGCTTCCGAACTGCATCGCCATTCCTGCCATAAAAGCCGCAAGAACCCATGCCCATTTTTTGCCCTCCAAAACCCAAAAAAGGGAGTAAACAAAAATCATGCTGATGGCAAGCATAGGCGTGGGATTAGAAAGCCAACGGGAAGCATAAACTAGATACAAAGAGAAGCTGCCTACAACCAAAGCTGTTATGCCGGCCCATATTCCTCCCAGATTTTTTGCCAATCTATATGACAAAAAAATCGCCAGAACGGTTGTTAATGAAAGAAAAACTGAAGGTGTTTCCGGATTTCCATTTCCCAGAATATAAAAAGGGGCGATCAACCAATAGTACCAAGGTCCACGAAAAACTCCTTCTATTCCGGTTGTCGGACCTATCAAAAAAAGCTTGCCGTTTTTCCAAAAATCCCAAATAACCAAGGCGTCGCGGCCTTGGTCGTAATAAAATCCGAGAAGTGCCTCTATTCTATAAACTCGGACAAAAAGGGCAAGGGTAAGAATTAAAAAAATAAAAATGTTTAAAGGGGATATTAATTTCTTAAGAGTTTTTGGCATTTGACATCTCTCTCGCTACTAACAAAACTTTTTCGACTGCCTCTTCATACGGCATCTTGAATTTTGCCCCCGCGGCAAACACGTGTCCCCCACCTCCGACCCCCAAAGCTCTTGCTATCTTTGATACATCTATTCCAGTTCTTGACCTAAGGCTCACCGACAGCCAGCCTTTTTTCTTCTCTGTCATGCCTATTCCAAAGTTGGTCCCGAGAACTGAGTTCATAAAAACATCAGTCCCACTGGTGGAACTTGAGGCATAGTCCGCATATTTTTTAAACTCCTCATAGTTAATTGCGTAGTAAGTAAATTTATTTTTTCTATCAATCTTCATCTTTCTTAAAATTAGCCCCCAATACTTAAGCACGCCGAAATCATTATTGTTATATTGCCGAAACATTATCATATCCTTGTCGGCCCCAAGCTTAGTTAGCTCCGATACTATTTCAAATGTTCTTGCTGAAGTTCCCGGAAATCTAAATCCACCAGAGTCTCCAATAATTCCTGAAAGGATATAAGTAGCCATAATTTTTGGAATCTCCATTTCCCAATTTTTAAGAAGTTCGTAAATAATCTCAGCCGTAGCAACTCTCCCTGAATCTACCAAATTTATAGTTCCGAATTTTAGGTTAGTAGGATGATGATCAATGACAACAATTTTCAGTTTCTTTGGGAATTTTATTTCCACCCTGAACGGACTAAGAAGGCCGGGTTGTTGAGTATCGGTAGATATATAAAGGTCATACTTTGAAAAATCGAATTTGGATACGTCCTCAATAACTTTAATGGGGCTGGGTTTAGCAAAAAGCAGGTTTTCGTGAACATTATCAAAGGAGACAACCTCTACCTCTTTTCCAAGTTTTTTAAGAAAATAATAAAGGGAAAGAGCTGATCCGGCGCTATCCGGGTCCGGACTTGAGTGAAGTGTAAGAAGAATTCTCTTCGAATCTCTTATCAGCCCCCAAATTTTTTTTGATTCTTTGTAGTTCATACCCCTAGACTCTCCTGCCTCGGATCTGCCTCAAGCACTTTTTTGAAAATTTCATATGTAGCTCTTACGTCCTCCATGGCAGAGTGAATCGACGGCAACTTTATTCCAAATAAAGGGGCGACACTCCTTAAGCTAAGGCTTGCGAATCTCCCCATCTTAAAAAGTTGGGCGTAGGTAATTGAAGGAACGTCGATCTTATGATAGTCAAATTTATGAATTATTCCCTCGCGGGTAAAAGCGTGTTCCAAAAACTCCCAATCGAAGGCCACATTCCAACCAGCAATGACGCCGTTGGGAGAAATATTTGCAACCTTGTTAAATGCCTCCTTTGCGGGGATTGCTTCCCTCCATTCTTCCGGAGAGTAACCGTTAATCTTGAGTGCTTCTTTTTCTGCCCGTTCAATATGCTCGGGTTTAATTTTGCAAGAATAGGATTTTACTTCGCTAAAGGTTCTTCCGTCGGCAACTATTGCGGCAACTTCGATTATCTCGTGAATATCCGGAGAAAGTCCGGTAGTTTCAACGTCTACAAAAACCAAATTTTTGTCTCGAAAGTCCTTGGCTTTCATTTATTGGGAACTACTTTATTGAGGGCATCTAATTCTTCTTTTATTGAATTAATAACAAGTTCCAAGGCATTTGTGTCGTCTCTTAATTGGTCTGAATATGAGTCCCCGAAACGCGTCCTTACAACATCGCCGTATCCAAGTTTCTTCTTGGCTAGTTTTTCCGAGTACTTTTCCAACTTCTCCTCAAGCTCTTTAATCTTTTTCTCTTTTTCCTCTTTCGTTAGTTTAATCATTGAGCGTGGGCAAGTTTGTAAAGTATAACACCGCCGACTTCCCACTCAGCCTCGACCTTGCTCCAGCCGAAATTTGCCACTTCTGCTTTGGGATTATTGGTCGGGTCGCATTTTTCTCTAGGTAATTCACAAACCACGAAAAGATACTTTCCAATTGTCTCATCAAGCACTAAGGGGTCTATGTCAGTAACTTCAGTATCCCACGCTTCTAAAAAATACTGATATGCATCCTCGTAATTTCGCTCAGCGACAACCGCGAGATTAAATTTCTCCCCAAACGCCTCATCGCGAATTTTCGCAGCAACTTCCCTAGTCCTTACCAATTGGTAATTGGGAGGGTAGCCTAAAGGGGTATCCTTTAGGCCAAGCTCAAGGAGAATCAAAAGAGCAACCAATGAAACAATCTTTCCTAATGCCCCCCTACTATTTATATAACCTAGCACTGCGCCGATGAGTAAAAATGGCGCTGCAAAGAAAAATCCGAAGTAATGGTCGTAAATTTCCTGTTTATAAAGCCCCAGCCCCAATACCGCAAATCCCAGCCAGGAAAATATTAACAAAAGAGCTTTCCTATTGACCTCTACTTTTCGCCGCCTTAACCCAAGATACGTAAGCCAAAGAACACCAATCGAAGCTATCAAAGTAACCTTTACACCAGCACTTGCGTTTTTCCCCGTAACGAGTCTGGTTGTTATTTTTTCAGAGAGAGGAATAAACTTAGGAAGTGCACTCCATGGCCGGGCCGAAACCGTTTCCTGTCTTTCTACAAAAAACTTCTTGACGGCAGCGAAATTATTCCATCCGTGCCGAGCATCAAAGATTACTAATGGGCTCATTAGTCCTGCAAATATAGCCATTCCAATAGCGCTATATCGCAGGAAATTTCCAATTTCCAATTTCCGATTTCCAATTAATTTCAAATTTCTAAATGTCCAAACCCAAAATATTAAGATCGTTGGTGCTAATAAAAGTCCGAGGTAGTGCGATTGCAATACAAATGCAAAGGAAGTAGCAAGAACGAAAAGCCACTTCCACCGACGTTTTTCCCAAATCTTCCAGAGGCTATAGATACAAAAAAGGGCAAAAAAGGGCATAATATTCGGATTCCAAGATGAGCGGGAATAAATAATTACGACCGAGGAAAGGCTGTAAAGAAATGCTGAGATTAACCCGGCGGACCTCCCAAACCATTCTCGCCCGACGTAATAAACTCCAAATACTGTAGCAATTCCGAGTAGCGCAACAAAAACAGCGGGTCCGATAGGGGAAAAGTTAGCCAGAAGCAAAGAAGGCGCAATAAGGTAATAATAAAGCGGCCCCAGATACATATTCCCAATGGAAGTCCCCGGGCCAATAAGGATTAAATCCCCATCAACCAGTAAGCGCCTAACTATAATTGCATCTCGTCCCTCATCCCCTAAGAAGGTCATATAATCGGCAATTCTATATAGCCTCAAAACCGCGGCAATTAAAAGAATTACTCCCAGAAAGAAAGCCTCTTGGGGATTTTTCCTTACCCAAAGGGTAAGTGTTCTTAATATTTTCTTAATTTTTTCCACAGCTTAAAAAGATCCACAAAACTTTTGATTATTACGTTTATATTTCTTCCCGTACCTTTTCCTGCCAGCCTCGGCAAGTGGGTTACCGGAATTTCGACTATCTTAAATCCCGATTTTTTAGCCTTTATTAAAAACTCACTTGAGATAAACGCACCCCGCTCGCTTTCCAGCTGTGGGATTTTATCAATTACTTTCTTTGATATAAATTTAAAACCACAGTCTATATCACGAACATTTAGCCCAAAAAGAGTCATCACCGCTATTTCCCACATCTTACTAGTAATTATTTTGAATTTTGAAACCTGTCTTTTTTTGTAATATCCAATTACAAGATCCGCCCCAGTTTCCTTCTGTTTCTCGATAAAATTCGTAATCTCTGCGAAGTCAAACTGGCCATCGGAGTCGGTGAATGCTATCCAAGGGTAACGGGAGTTATAAAATCCGCTTTTTAGGGAAGCTCCGTAGCCTCGATTGGGAGAATGGGTGATTACTCTTATTCTTGGATCTTGTCTTCCCAAAGATTCTGAAATCTCGCCCGTCCTATCTTTTGAACCATCGTTAACTACAATTATTTCCCATTCATCTGCAGTCTCTTCTAGAATCTTTTTGGCCTTACGAACGGTATTCTCAATGTTTTTTTCTTCGTTGTAGGCTGGGAAAAATACGGAAAGCTCTGGGATAAGTTTGGCCATAATATACCCTTACAGGAAAGTCTAACATACCCGCCTCTTGAATTGCGAATAGCCTCAAAAAGGTATAAAATTTTTTCACAAGATAATATGTTAACCAGGCTCAAAGGTTTCCTCATCCTTCTTACAATGGCTCTCCTTCCCACTTTTCTTATTTGGCTACCTTTCTTTGCCCGCTTAAAAAGTTTCTGGGGAATTCCGCTTCCTCTCATGGGGATGGCCACAATTGTCGCAAATTATGACGGTCCACTATTTATGGTCGTAGCTAAGACCTTTTATAATCCCGAGATGATAAAAAATCTCTTCCAATTCCCCCTCCCCGTCGAATACTACGCGGCTCATTTCCCCCTTTTTCCGCTCCTTATACGCGTTTTCTCCTACACACTCGGCTACCCTTACGCCATGCTGGCCGTTACTTTAGCCTCTTCTTTCCTTGCACTCTACTTCTTTAATAGGTTGGCCAAGAGTTTTGTGGGAAAAGAGGATTCACTTTGGTTAACTTTAGTTTTTGCATTCCTTCCTGCCCGCTGGTTAATCGTAAGGTCTGTGGGGAGCGCCGAACCCCTTTTTATTGCGGGACTTATCGCTTCGGTATATTACTTTCGCAAGGGAAATTATTGGCGGGCGGCAATTTGGGGGATAGTGGCCCAGCTTACCAAATCTCCAGGAATCCTTCTTTTCCTGGCTTATCTTGCGATTATAATTGGCCCTGAAATAAAAAGACTTTCAATATCTTCTTTAGCTAAGTGGCCAGAAATATTAGCACTCAAAAAAGTTTTTCCAATCCTTCTTATCCCTCTTTCACTTTTAAGCGTTTTTATTCTTTACGGCATCAAGCTGGGTGACTTTCTTGCCTACTTTCACTCCGGAGACAACATTCATCTTTTCTTCCCTCCATTCTCTATTTTTAACTACTCTGCTCCCTGGGTAGGTACATTCTGGCTAGAGGAAGTAATTTTTGTCTATCTTTTGGGGCTTTTGGGACTTTCCAATTTAATCAGAAATAAAGAAATAGTACTTTCTTGGGTCACCGGAGTCTTCCTTGTCTCGCTATTTTTCGTCGCCCACCGAGACGTCATACGCTACGCCCTTCCCACCGTACCCTTCTTACTAATCTCATTCTACCCTACCCTTATTAGGCGCGAATTTAAAACGATCATGGTACTACTTATTATCCCAATCTACTTATTTTCCCTAGCCTACATCTCTCAAAATGTCATGCCAATCTCCGACTGGGCCCCATTCCTATAGTTCTGTCTTTTTTGTATGACCCCTTTAAAATTTGATTTCGACGAGTTGAGTGAGTTCAACTACAACTATTCCGATCCGGTTCAACTACAACTATTCCGATCCGGGATCGGAATAGCCTCAAATTTCCCTTCCGAAAAAACCCCATTGAAGCCGCTCTAGAAATTTTAGTGATTTGTTGGAAGGGAAGCCGAAACTAACCGAAGGGAATTTCGGAGGGTAATACTCCCTCAACAAATCACGTCAAGAAATTTCTGGAAAGGCTTCTTTTGGGCGTCCTTCTTTCGTCAATTTCTTGGACGAGCAAGAAATTGACAAGATTACTCTTCGGAGAAGCAAAGAAAGTAACAAGGAAACTTGAGAGTCTTTGAGAGAAAAAAACTCCTAAACTCTTTGTATGACTGTTGAAAATTGGAGACTTAATGCACAAAGATACAGCCTAACTGGTGAGGAATGCTCTAATTGCAACGTCAAAATTTTCCCTCCTCGCGACCTTTGCCCAGATTGCGGAGTGGAAGCAAGGAGAAAGTTCCAGTTTAGCGGAAAGGGTGAAATTTATTCTTTTACAACTGTTTATGAACCTCCTGCCGGTTTTGAAGAAAACGCGCCTTATACTATTGCCCTGGTCAGACTTAATGAAGGACCGATGCTTACGGCACAACTTACGGACTTTGGGGATACGAAGCCTGAAATTGGCATGCCCCTTGAAATGGTTACCAGAAAATTAAGGAGCGATGGAGAAAGAGGAGTGTTGGTTTACGGTTATAAATTTAGACCGTTAATTCAAGCACCTACTCAAAAGGATTCCCCCGTTCACTAGCCAGGAAGTAGTTGAGACTCGATTTATATTGCAGAGGATTAAATGCCAAATTCCTATTTAGTAACCCCTGACATTTTCTAAATCCGGCAATTGCTTCAAACACTCCGACTCTAAATTTTTGTCTTTCTTTTTCCAGTTTCTTAGTATCTTCAATATCCAGGTATTTAAATCCAGTTAGTTTAAAACTGGAAAAACCTCCAAGTTTAGAAAATCTCTTTGGAAGCCTAATATGAAATACTTCAACCCTAACATCCGCAATGTCCAAAAACATAAATGGCTTGGGTCTAGCTGGGATAATGTCCGGGACACCCCCTTCAATTGCCGACTCTGTGAAGACTTCTTGCTGAAGAACCCTTAAAATCGCTTCCTCCCTTGGGTCGACCTTTCTTGAAAAACCCATCGGAATTGAGATAGATCCGAACGGTTTTCCGAGCTCCATCCTGGGCTTTGAAATATCCTCCCCCACAAGGATCTTCTTTCTCGAGGAATAAGACGTAATTATTAAACCCGTCGCGATTCTTCTTGTAACCCCTTCTTTAACGTAGCCTAATATTCTATAAATCGTTGCAGCCGAAGTTTTGAAGCTCGGAGGCATCCGCTTGTAAAGATATTCAAATGGAACATTTTTTTCAACCAGCTTTGTTAAAAAATCCAGAACCTCGCTTATTTTGCTATTCGGACCCGCGGCTTTGACTATTCCCCACTTGTCTAAAATCCTCTGATAATTGGCGTAGGAAATTGGAAGGCCGTAGGAGTGCTTCCGCAAAACCTCGTCCACAGAACCGCACATAAAGTATTCTCTTACTAAGTATTTATTGAATTCTTTTTCCTTACGGGGAAACTTAAGCATTAGCTTTTTTGGCCCAAGGAAGCTTCCAGGTCTTCCAGATGACAAGATTATACATTAAATAGTTATATGGAAGAACCATGAGAACTACAACCACTGCCAAAACCAGCCAATCGAATCTCACCCCAACTAGCCTAACCCCTAAAGGACCGAAAATCGATTGGATAGCTAGGGCCCCGGCGGATGTTACGTTAAATTGCAAAAATTTAAAAATGGTTTTACCCAATCCCCCAATTTTTGCTTCCTTAAATGTCCAAATATTATTTAAAGTATAGTTATTGATAATTGCAAGCTCGGTCGCAAAAAGCCACGCAAGAGTTTCGGCAAGCCCCATACCCCTGAAAACCCTAATTCCAATAAAGTTGACCATAAAACCCAAAAATCCTACGGTTCCAAATTTGATAAAGCGGATTTTATCTTTAATTCCCAAAATTATGGCCACTTTAAACGTTGCTATCATTTCCTTGGTATTAAACTTAGACTTTTCTTGTGTACGCGATGCAAATTCAAGTGGTACTTCTACAACTTTTTTGGAATTTTTGATAGCCTGATACAAAAGGTGCACTTTGTGGGCAAATCTTCCCGGTTCCATAAGATTATCCAAATCCATCTTATCCAAAACTCCCTTGACCCGTGTCAATCTGAATCCAGTAGTTAAGTCGTGTATACGAGGCTTAAGAAGAACAAGGCGGATAAATAGGTTGCCGGCAAAACTTATAAATTTTCTAAAAAAAGCCCATTCTTTGGGGATGGAGCCACCAGGAATATAACGTGACCCTATTACGTAATCAGCGCCCTCAAGATATGCCTCAACCATGGGTTTTACAAACCTCGGAGGATGTTGAAAGTCTGCATCCATTTCCATTACGGCGTCGGCCCCTAACTTGGAAACCGCATATTTGAATCCAGCGATATAAGCCCAACCTAAACCGGACTTGTCTCCCTGTTGAATAATATGTACGTTGTTACGGGTTTTGGAAGCCTCCTCGACAATTTTTGCAGTGTCGTCTTTTGAATAATTATCGACAACCAAGAGGTGCATCTCGGCATTAATCTGGGGAAGTTCCTTATCGACAAGTTCGGCTATCATCCTTTTAATGTTGTCCGATTCATTCCAAGCGGGCATGACAATTACAACTTTATCCATCATTTAACTCTAACAGAAAAAATCTCTCAAAAACAAGCAAGTTTGTGAAAAAGAGAGTAAAATATTGGGTCGCAAGAAATTTAAGGCTAATCATGCGTAAAATAATCAACTTTTTCTGGAGGAGAAAAATTCTCCTTGCTGCTTTATTAATAGTCATTGCCTACGGCATTTGGAGTTTTATTATCTCCCCTAAAAAAGATGTTCGACTTTCCTACCAGGTTCAAAAGGGCACGGTTGCCGAAGAATTGGTCCTTACCGGACAGGTAAAAGCTGCCGAGCACGCGTTCCTCTCCTTCCAGTCCTCCGGCGAACTTGCTTGGTTGGGAGTTGCCGAAGGTGAAGTCGTAAAAAAAGGTCAGCGCTTAGCCAACCTTGACACCAAAATTCCCTACGAAACATTTGAATCGGCAGTGGCGGAGCTTCGGGGGACTCAAGCGTCACTGGATAATGTTTATGATCAAGTCCAGGGGCACGCCACAGACGAATCCTTTGCCCAAAGAGACTTAAGAACCTCCGCCGAGGTTAGGCGCGATAAATCCTATCGGGCCCTTGAGATTGCCAAGAAAAATCTTTCAAATCTCTATCTTACTGCTCCATTTCCGGGGATCGTCTCCTCGGTAACCTATCCATTCACCGGAATTTTTATTCCACTATCCCAAGGAGTTATTGAAGTCGTAAACCCCGATAGCCTCTATTTCGAAGTTTCGGCCGACCAGACCGAGGTTGCCCAGCTAAAAAATGGGGTGAAAGTAAAAATTATTTTAGACGCTTATCCTTCCGAAGAAGTGGATGGAGTCGTTTCCTACGTCGGCTATACTCCTATTTCAGGTGAAGTCGGGACAGTTTACAAAGTAAAAATTGCTTTTACTGAAGCTTACGACCTAACTAAATTCAGAGTCGGGATGGGCGGAGACGCAAAACTGATTTTAACCGAAAAAGAGAACGTTCTTTTTGCCCCTCCTGAGTTTATAAGTAGCGACGCCACAGGGAAATATATCTTTGTCGGACCACAGAAGAAAAAAGTTTATATTGAAACGGGTATCGAGGGGGAAGATAGAGTCGAGATAGTCAGCGGGATAAGTGCGGGCGACACCATTTATGATTAAGCTTCAGAATGTCAAAAAAACTTATCTTTTGGGAGATGAAGAGGTCCACGCGGTAGATAACGTTTCCCTAGAAATTAAAGCCAAAGAGTACGTGAGTATCCTGGGCTCTTCCGGCTCGGGCAAGTCAACCCTGATGTATTTAATAGGGCTTCTTGAACAACCTTCTTCGGGCAAAATTATACTCGACGGCAAAGACGTATCGGCTCTTTCCGATTCCCAGCTTTCCAAAATCAGAAATCTGAATGTTGGTTTTGTTTTTCAATCTTTTAATCTGATAAATAAATTCACGGTTTTTGAAAATGTGATCCTTCCGGTAAAGTATGCAAAAGAAAAGCTGGATTTTGACCCTGAAGCCAGAGCGGAGGAGCTTCTTAAAAAATTCGGAATAGAAGGAAGGCGCAATTTCTTTCCAAATAAAATTTCCGGGGGTCAACAGCAAAGAGTAGCAATTGCGCGGGCCCTGATGATGAGTCCTAAAATTCTTCTAGCTGACGAACCCACGGGAAATCTTGATTCAAAAACCGGCGTCGATATCTTGAACATTTTGGAAAGTCTAAATAAAGACTTCGGGGTCACCGTAGTTCTGGTTACCCACGAACATGACGTTGCTAAAAGAACCAAAAGGCAAATATATATAAAGGACGGAAAGTTAGTAGGAAAATATCTGTGATCCCCTACATACATTTAGGAAAGAGTGCCTTCGCCGATTTCCGAAGAAATAAAACGCGGTCACTTTTGACAGCACTAGGAATCACAATCGGAGTATTTTCGGTTGTTGTTCTTATCTCACTAGGACTGGGACTCAAAAACTATATCCAACAGCAGTTTGAAAGTTTAGGAGCAAACCTAATCATTGTTTTGCCTGGAAGCGGTTTTGGCGGCCAAGGGTTTGGACAGGGACTTATCGGGGGGGCCAAATTTGACGAGAAAGACGTAGTCGATCTTAAAAGAGTTCCTAATGTCGACTTTATCACCCCGGCATTTATGAAAAGCACCTTTGCAGAAGAAGGTGGAGAAAAATTTGCCGTGACACTTTTGGGGATAGACACCGATGCCTTCAAGTTAATGAATTTAGAGTTATTGACCGGTAAGGAATTTAGCCGCTCGGACAATGAGGCTAGGGCCAAAAACGTCGTAATAGGATATTCACTTTCCGAGAATTTATTTGAAGCACCCCAGAGAGCATTAGGAAAATCTGTTGCTATTGAGGGCGGGCGCTATAAAGTCACAGGGGTTGTAAAGAAAAAGGGAGATAACGAGGTAGACAATGGAGTATTCGTGCCATATAAAACTACATTCTCTTCTCTAAATCCCGATAAGACATTCTTCGCAATTCATCTGGGAACGGAGGAGAAGGAGAATGTTGAGGGGGTTAAAAAGGGGGCTGAGGAGGTACTATTAAGGCGCTACGACGAGGACGATTTCACGGTTTCTGAGCAATCGGAACTTTTGGGAACATTTAACCAAATATTTTCGGTCATTAACATTGTTCTTGTTGCGATCGCTTCAATCTCTCTTATTGTCGGAGGAATTGGAATCATGAATATTATGTATGCAACAGTCACCGAGCGCACAAAAGAAGTAGGAATTCGCAGGGCCGTTGGCGCGACCCAAGACGATATACTCGTCCAATTTTTATCAGAGGCGGTAATTCTATCTTCTTTAGGAGGGGTGCTGGGTCTAATTCTGGCGGGGCTTGTTGTCTTAATTATTCGTTTCTTCTTTCCGGCCTCAATGAATATCCTATCCGTAGTTGCCGCAATCACAATCTCTTCGGCAATAGGAATTTTCTTTGGGGTATTCCCCGCCCGCCGAGCGGCCAAACTTCCCCCGATTGAAGCAATTCGTTACGAATAACTGCTAAAATAAGAGTATGCAAATCGATATACTTACTCTTTTTCCAAAAATGTTCTCTGGCCCATTTGACGAATCCATTATTAGGAGGGCGCAGGATAAGGGTCTTGTGGATATTAAAATACACGACTTAAGGGAGTACGGTGAGGGCGAAAGAAGATCCGTCGACGACCGTCCCTATGGAGGAGGTGTGGGAATGATTCTCCGCGTCGATATTATCGACAAAGCTTTATCTGCGCTAGTCACTAATCACAAGTCACCGAACACTAAAGTTGTTCTTCTTGACGCCACGGGTAAAAAGTTTACCCAGAAGGTTGCTAAAGACCTTTCAAGGATAAAACACCTTATTTTAATTGCCGGTCACTATGAAGGTGTCGACACCCGTGTCCACGAGCACTTGGTTGATGAAATTATTTCAATTGGGGACTATGTGCTTACCGGTGGCGAAATCCCGGCAATGGTTGTCACCGACGCAGTCGTCCGCCTTCTCCACGGCGTATTAGAAAAACCCGAAGCAACCACGTCCGAGTCTTTCTCTCCAATCACTAATCACCAATCACCAGTTACAACTTTGGAGTTTCCTCAGTACACAAGGCCCGAGGTCTACCGCGGCTGGAAAGTCCCCAAGGTCCTCCTTTCCGGAAATCACAAGGAAATAGAAAAATGGAGAAAAAGTGAATCTCTTAAAAAGACTAAAAAGGTCCGTCCCGATCTAATCCCTGATCCCTAGACTTACATTTATGTATGATATATCATCTTATCATACACGGATCTTTAAGTTCGGGATTGTTTAGCTAGTTCATCAGCAATTTCCTTCCAAGTACTAAATCTTATTCCCAATCTTCTTTGGGTTTCCTCAACCCTTAGTCCTGCATATTTTGCGTAGCGGCCCTCAAAATCACCAAGGGGTCTCGATTGAACTTTAACTTCAGTTCCTTCTACCTCCCGAATGAAATACGGAATAATTTCATAAGGGGTAGTTATATCACTCGATGCTGCATGGAAAATACCTCTATATTTACCCTTTACTACCCTTGCCAACGCCTCGCACGCCTCATCGATAAAGGTGATTGATATTTGCTGGTCGGTAAAAAGTGGCCATAGATTTCCTTCCCTATATTTTGCTAATGGGGCCTGGAGATAATCTAACTTGCGGTTATATTTTGCCCGAACAGGATAATTAATACGTAGAATTGTTGCGTCATCTCCAAGCTTATTTAAAACTAGTCTTTCCGCTTCTGCCTTGGTAAATCCATACCACGTTAGTTTAGTTTCATCTTTCTCTGGGGGATGATCTTCCGAATAAGGCCCTGGGTCATCGACTTTCCCGCTAAAAACCATGTCTGTTGAAATCTGGATAAAGTGGGTATTCTTAGGATCTAACGCATCGAGAATATTTCTGACCCCTTCCACATTTATTCTCCAGCATTGGCCGTCCTTCTTCCCTTTCTCTTCGGGCCGTTCCGATCCGGAAACATTAGTATATGCTGCGAAATTTATTATAAAGTCGGGCTTTTGTTCTTCGATAAATCTTCTTACTTCTTCGGGGTCTGTTATATCGAGCTCTGTCTTCGAAGGAACTACAAAATCGCCGCCATAAAGTTCTAAGAAACGAGAACCAACCAAGCCTCCCCCTCCTAGAACTAGAATTCTCCCATCCAGTTTTTCCTTAGCTTCTCTCGCATCTACCTTAACCATTCCTTCTGTCATTTAAATTTGTCCGGCCATACTTCCCTCACCCCAGGAAGTTTCAAGTCTCTAGTTTCTGATATCAAAGGATTGGGAATATATTTGTCCCAGGGAATTGCTATAATCTGGTCGTTATAGCAAATAGAGTGACCCGGATCGCCCTTGTTATATTCTTCTGAAACTGAGTATATATAAAACGCACCTAGTCCTTCGGTGTTACTTACAACTCCAAAAGAGTTCCCAATTCCCGGCTCAAGCAGAACACCCGATCTGGCTCCTTCTGGGCTGGTATTATCAAATTCCAGCATTATCCATTTACAGAAAGTGGGGGAATTGGGTCTTAGGTCAACGTAGGCTCCAATTGTCCTTCCCGTCAAAGGAGTAATCATCTTATACTGCATTTCCCCATGAATTCCCCTAATTACACCTGGCATTGAATAACTAATCGAGCCTTGTTTCATTTCAACACTCTTACCCCCTAGAATCATTTCAAGTTCTGACTTTCTGAAAGATTCCTGAAACCATCCTCTGGCATCATCGTGGAAGGACTTTTTGATAACCCTTACCCCTTTTATTTCTGTTTCGAATACCTGTAATTCTTGTCTCGGTTCAACAGGAACTAATTTAGTACAGGTTCCGATTTTAAATTGTTCCTCTTTATTTTTGTCCTGTTTTGTCATATAGTTTTTCCGCCCCTAGCTTTAGCGGTCTCCACCACCACTGGTTATTTTGATACCAAGTAACCGTTTTTTCAAGCCAAATATCGAAGTCGTACTTTGGCTTCCAACCGAGTTCCTTTGAAATTTTCTCGGTGGAGAGTAGATAACGCCTATCGTGACCCTTCCTGTCTGGAACATACTTTTTAAAGGTTTTGGGTTTACCAAGGATTGCAAGAAGAGAATCAGCTATTTCTTCTATGCTTTTCTCTACTCCAGAACCAATATTATATGTTTCTCCTGCTTTTCCTTTCTTTAATATCAAATCTACCGCCTCGTTGTGGTCATCAACAAAAATATATTCTCTTTTGTTTTGGCTACTTTTATAAAGCGGGATTTTTTCACCGTCAATTAAATTTGTCACGAATCTGGAAATGACTTTTTCGGGGAATTGATAAGGTCCGAAATTATTTGAACAATGGCTAATGGTCACGGGCAGGTTAAATGTATGGCAATAAGCCATTACAACATGATTCGCAGCCGCCTTTGAGGCATTATATGGGGTTCTTGGACGGAAAGCGTCAATCTCTTTAAAAGCTCTTTTCTCATTTAATCCCAAATCACCGAAAACTTCGCACGTCGAGATATGGTGAAAGCGAGATACCTTTGCCCTTTTTGCAGCTTCTAATAAAATTTGCGTTCCCAATACATTAGTACGGACAAAAATCCCCGGGTCCTGAATTGCCCGGTCGTTATGGCTCTCGGCGGCAAAGTTAACCACAACGTCTACCCCCTTCATAACTTCCTTTGCCAATTTTAAGTTTGAGATGTCACCTTTTACAAACGAGTAGTTTCTATTTTTTGAAAAATCTTTAGTTGTTTCTAGACGACCGGCGTAGGTTAACTTATCTAGATTAACGATTTTGTCTTTAGGATATTTTTGTAGCCAATAGCGGATGAAGTTTGAGCCGATAAACCCCGCCCCGCCCGTAACCAGAAGTTTCATATTTTAACCCCTGCTTTTTTAGCCCAATAAAGACTTGCTTGAAATAGAGTCTCAGATTTTCCAGCGTCGGTCCAAAAACCCTTGAGAATTTCCCACTTCATTGTGCCCGCCTTAATGTATTTATTCTGTAAGTCTGTAATTTCTAGCTCTCCCCTTTTTGAAGGTTTAAGCGTTCTTATGTAGTCGAAGCATTTGTTATCAAAAATATAAAGGCCGGTTGAAGCGTATGAGGATTTGGGGGCTTTCGGCTTTTCCTCAATTCCAATTATTTTTTTAGGATTATTAGGGTCGAAAACCGGTACTCCATATCTTTGCGGGTCCGGAACCTTCTTAAGAAACATGACGGCCCCTTTTTTGAATCTTTTTACCGAAGAGGTAATGTCGGCGTCAGTCGTATTGTCCCCAAGTATTACCGTTATCGGACCACCGTCGGCGAAATCCTCAGCGAGTCTTACGGCATCCGAAAGTCCCCCCTCATTCTCTTGATATACATACTCCAAATGCTTAACCCCCAGCTCTTTTCCATTCTTGAGTGTTCTTATGAAATGTCCGGCGTGGGGCCCACCCGTTATTATTAAGATTTCCTTAATACCCGCTTTGACCAAAGTCTCGATGGGATAAAAAATCATCGGCTTGTCATAAACCGGAAGAAGGTGCTTATTGGTGGCAAAAGTAAGAGGAAAAAGCCTAACTCCGAGCCCCCCTGCAGTTATAACTCCTTTCATAAATTTGAATTATATCAGTTTTGGATTTTGACTTTTTAGTTTTGGGTTAATATTACGTGTGTTTATCTGCAACAGAACTTGCTCCCCAACTCTCCGGCTTGGTTTTGGCCGTAAATCCATTCCCGTTTACCATCCCAACAACCTCTTTAATCATATCGCGGGTAGGCCCTAGGGACCCCACGTCAATATGAATTTCTAAATCATACTTTGCAGGCGAAACCGCCTCCCGCAAGGAGGGCACCATATCCTGGGCTACCTCAAGGCTCATTAAAGTTTCTGTGTAAATTTTCTCCCTCAAAACTGGAGTCTTACCCTTCTTTGTCTTTCGCCAAAAATATTTCGCGCCTCTTCCTTGTCTATGGATTATAATTGCGGTAACATAGTCGATCTCCCCCACTTTACCGTTTGAATGTGATTGAGAATCTGTCCCAATAACAAGCCTGTATAGGGCGTGGGGTTCCTCTTTGACAAAAGACGAAATTGACGAAATCATCTCGTCGGTTGTGACCGGACCGGTCGTTGGACTTACAAAACTTTGGCCATTTTGGTAATTCACAGGGAAATTATACCCCCAAGACCCCTTTTGGAGCAAACTTTGGATAAGCTTACCAGCTAAGTATTGAAAGGGTAATAATTAGCCCCAAGGAGGCAATTAAAGCGTATTCGAGAACCACCGAGGCGTGAAGGTCGCGGTGCAGATAGTGGTGAACTGTTCCCCAGATAACATACGCCCCGGCCATCCCAATCGCAATCGCGATTTGCAAAGCTTTGTCGTAATTAAAAAAGATAAATCCATAAGCCCCCACCGTCAGAATCCCGATCAGGCTTAAGTAGTGGGGTAAGTGTCGAGCGATATTTCGCATAGTTTTTAGAAATTAGTAATTAGAAATTAGAAATTTGCTAGAGGATCTCTCCTGCTCTAGCTATTATAACTATCGCAAGTATCATTCCCAAAAATGCCAGGTGGGCAAGGGTCCTGCCGCCAATCCTAAATGTCTTACGTCTTGCGGTTACGACCACGTCTATAATCATTATTGCGCCAAGCAAAATTATTACTACCAAAGAAATTCCGCGGGTAGTTGTGAATGGAGAAATTAAAACCTTGGACGAAGTGGTTTGGGCCGAGGTCGGAGCCTCAACAAGGAGAGGGGCAGTTGTCGGAACAGGAGTTGGTGTTGACGTAACAACCACTAGAGGCAGGGTATCCGGGGCAAGCGTTGGAGAAGGCACCGAGGCTTGTACTTGGGCAATCGGAGTTTCGGGCAAAGTGTCAACCAAGTTTGTGCCGAAAAATTGAACTATTATTGTCGTATCAACTCCCGCCATATCTCCTTCAACTACGGCAACCCCTACTTCTTTGTATTTTGACGAAAGCAGGTTCTCCTTATGCGAGGGTGATGCCATCCAGGCTTCAACGGCGGAGGCCGGATCCGAAAAGTCTCTCGCCAGATTTTCTCCGGCGTAGCGGTATTTGTAGCCAAAAGAGGTAAAGAAAAACCAGGGTTGGGTGCCGTCGGGTGAAACGTGAGCCCAATAGTCTTTAGTTAGCATGTCTGCTCCCTTTGCCTGGGCGGCTTGAGAAAGAGTTGTATTTGTGACTAGCGGACCAACACCCGCCGCAACCCTTTTTTCATTAGTTAAGCGAATAACTTCATCGGGAGGTATATTTGCGGCATATCCCAGTATCTTTGGCCCAAATCTCGGGAAAAATGTTAATAGTCCCTGGTAAAGAACCAGACACAGAGTAAGAATTGTGAGGCTTGAGTTGTGAAGAATTTTTGCCTTATGGTTATTACTTTCGTGAGGAACAAACAGGTGTACCAGCTTACGAATTAATCTCATCATCCCATATTACCCTTTAGCCTCCCCCCAAATCAACCCAGTCGCCCAAAGAGGATATTAGGATACTAAGATATTCGATATAAAGTGATTAGAAAATCGCCATTAAAATTT
>MGFX01000002.1 GCA_001792115.1 Candidatus Woesebacteria bacterium RBG_16_42_24 | reverse complement strand
ATACATTTTCAATCCTATGCCGATTACCGTACTCCGCTTTACATCTATTCTTCTGTTCCAACAGTTGCCGCCTTTGGGATAACCCCGTGGGGGGTTAGACTTCCGGCAGTCCTCTTTGGCGCGTTGGGTGTGCTAGCCCTCTACCTTTTGGTATTGGAAATTGGAAATTGGAAATTGGCAACTGTGGCGAGCATACTTCTTGCCCTTTCCCCCTGGCATATACAGTATAGCCGCGGGGCATTTGAGGTAACTATGCTTCTTGCGTTTTTACTTTTTGGTCTTTATTTTTTCTTTAAGTCTTTAGAGAAACCGCAGTTTTTGTGGTTATCGGTATTATTATTGGTCCTTACCCCGTGGATTTATAACACCGCAAAGCTATTTACGCCCCTTCTTATGATTTTATTGTTTATCCTTTGGAAGAAACAAATTCTTAAAATTGAAAGATCCCAACTTGTAAAGGCGGCCGTGGCAGGAATTGTCATTGGGCTTCCTCTTGTCTACGCAACGACCTTCTCAGGAGCCATTAAGCGTGCAGAGTATTTAAGTGTATTCACCGACCCCACCACCAAAACCGAAGTAGATTATTCGATTCTTCAGGACGCTAAGATACGAAATGTCTACGGTGGGGGTATTACCTCGAAAGTTTTAACAAGGCTGGTGCACAATAAATTTAGCTTTTGGGGATCAAAAGTTATCAATAATTATATTTCTTCTTTATCCTTCGACTTCTTATTTTTGAAAGGGGATCCCAATCTGAGGCACTCCATAGAAGGGGTGGGGCAGTTTTATAGGTTTGAGGTAATGGCGCTTTTATTAGGTATCGTTTTGTTTTTTACCAAATTTAAAGACAGAAAGGTTAAGTTATTAATTTTGTTTTGGATTCTTGCAGGAATTTTTCCGGCGGCAATCACCAGAGACGGGGGAACTCATGCCACAAGACTGATTATAATTTTGCCACCCCTGGTTTTATTAATGTCCTATGGCCTCGTCGAAGCACTCGATAGTCTAAGAAGCAAAAAAAGGATTATATTGGCAACGAGTCTCGCACTTTTGTATTTGGTTAGTTTTGTGTTTTACAAGCATAACTATTGGATGCATAACATTTGGTATTCCGAACGTTCCTGGCATGCGGGGTATAAGGAAATTGTCGACACCTTGAGGGACAAACAAGGGCAGTACAAGAAGATAATCCTTACAAACGCCAACGACGACCCGCGGATATTTTTTGCGGCCTATTACCCCGCCAGTCCTGCTGATTGGCAGAAGGGCATGGAAAAAGAGAATGTTTCCGGATTCGGGGAGATGCCTCACTTTGATAAATTTTACTTTGGGCAGGTCGATGGAAAAGTCGGACTGGGCGGCCTTGGAGATTATTTGGACAATGGCATTTTGTATATAGCCTCCTCTAGAGAAATTAAATGGAATTTGGTGATGGAACCCCAAAAGACTCCAGAAGGATTAAAACTGGTTAAAACTATTCAATACCCCTCCGGCGAACCTGCATTTTACGCCTTTGCAAAAGAGGAAAATTAGAATCGTGCGTGCTAACATTAGAAAATATACATGAGCGAAATTGATCTTTCGGTGGTGGTTCCTTTTTTTAATGAGGAGAGCAATTTATCTAAACTTCACGAAGAGCTTGTGGAAGTGTTAGAGGGTTTATCTATCTCCTCGGAGATAGTTTATGTAAATGACGGGAGTTCCGATTCATCCGCCGAGGAAGTAAACAGAGCAATTAGAAAGAAAAGTGGAAAAGTTTCTGTCAAAGTGGCCACACTTCTCAGGAACTTTGGCCAGACGGCGGCTGTTGCCGCGGGAATTGAAAACTCTGATGGCAATTTGATTTCTTTTTTGGACGCAGATTTACAAAATGATCCCTTCGATATTCCTAGATTTTTAGAGAAGATGAATGAAGGGTATGACGCGGTCTTTGGTTGGCGCAAAGAAAAAAAATTCTCAAGAGCAAGAAGATTTTATTCAAGTGCGGCCAATAAAGTTATTAATTTAGTATTCTCATATCCCTACCACGATGTGGGTTGTTCTGCGAGGGTAGTCAAAAGGTCTTTTTTGAAAGATTTGCCACTCTATGGGGAACTTCACCGTATTCTACCCGTACTCATTTACCTCAAAGGGGCAAAAATTGGAGAGATTGTGGTAAAGCATAGACCCAGAGTGTCGGGGCAGTCAAAATACGGATTTAACCGAATAGTAAAAACGTTAATTGATATTATTACAGTGAAATTTATTAGTTCTTATGGAACCAAGCCGGCATATGTTTTTGGATCATTCGGATTAGGGAGTATGGCGCTCGGGGCTTTGGCCTTAATCTTGACCGCTTATCAAAAGCTTTTCCTTGGAGTTTTTGTGCATAGGAATCCGGTTTTTCTGATAGCCATTTTCTTGGGCTTTTTGGGAGTGCAATTTATGCTCATGGGATTTTTGGCTGAACTTCAGGTGCGTACCTATTTCGAATCCCAAGGAAAACCAACTTACGAAATAAAAAACATCAAAGAGTTTTAATCTCCTAATTTTATTTTAAGGAACATTAAAAACCCCTTTAACGCGTCTTGGGCTTTTATCTTCTTTCCCTCTTCGTAACTCCTAGGCTTAAACGAAATCGGAACCTCGATTATTGGAATTTTTCTTTTGCCTAGTTTTCCTGTAATCTCTGCTTCGATTTCGAAACCGTTTGAATAAAGATTTAAAGCTCTTGCTATTTTTGTTGGTAGAAGTTTATAACACGTGTAGGAATCCGTGAGTTTGGTTCCAAAAAGAATATTGCAAAAGTTAGTAATAAGAACATTTCCTAAGTATGTACGGTGATATGCATGTGGGTTTTTGGTCAGAAGTCTTGAGCCGTATATAGCCTTCTTGTAAGAAGCCTGACTTATTAAGTTTTTATAATCGGAAGGATCGTATTCTAAATCTGCGTCCTGAATCAGTACGTAATCACCAGTTACTTTAGAAATTCCACTACGGACAGCAGCACCTTTGCCGAGATTTTTTGGGTGAATTATTATTTTAACTTTTGAGTTCTGATATTCTATCTTCCTCAATACATCTGCAGTTTTATCCTTGGAGCCGTCATCGACAACTATTACATCTTGAACAAAAGTTTGCTCAAGTACTTTATTAAGTACCTTCCTGATCGTTTTCTCCTCATTGTATACAGGGATTATTATCGATAGTTTCATTAGGTTTTCTTTCTTTGATTGTAAGTCTATCGTATCATAGTAAAGAATGTTAATTTGGATTATTGTAACGATACTTATTACCCCGTGGTTTTGGGCACATCCCGTCCCCACAAATATGTTTAAGCTTGACTTAAGAAGTGAAGTACAGCAGGCAAGAAACACAGTTACATGGGAGAGAGGAAAAGTTGAACCTTCTAGATTAAACACCTATTTTCTAAATTGGCCGGTTGAGGTAGTAAATAAACGGCTGTCAGTTGTAATGGAAAACTTGGATATTGGAAATTATTTTTTTGCAGGTCACCCTAGAGAGAGGGTTGGGGTTGAGGAACGTCAAAAATTTTTCTTTTTTCAATTCGTACTATTTATCATAGGTTTTACGAGTCCCCATCTCAAAAAATACAAAAACTTTCTGATTATTTATAGCGGAGTGGCTATTTTGGCAGTATTTGTTTTCCAGTGGAGAAGCTTTGAGCAAACTATACCTCTAGCGATACCGTTTGTCGTTCTGATGGCTCTAGGATTAAAACAGGTTTTTGCATGGCAAAAAAAGTGGATGATTCTATTTCTCACCTTTTCATTATTAGAAATTGCGGCATTTGGCACTTTTTATGTTAAAGGAATATTAAAGTGAGAAAGAAAATATTATTGATACTTATCGGAACTATTCTTTTTGGCGCTTTTTTGCGATTTTACAAATTAGGGGATAATGGAATGGGCTTTTTCCGAGACGAAGCTGCATTGGGATTTAACACCTGGTCAATTTTGCAAACCGGTGCAGATGAATATGGACAGAAGTTTCCGATTATATTTAGGTCTTTCGAAGTATTCTTTCTACCGGCTTATGTCTATCTATCACTTCCTATTTTTTTGATATTAGGACCAACAGTCTTTGCAACAAGAGCACTTTCGGCTATTTCAGGGATACTTCTTATTTTAGTCACTTTTTTTGTAGTCAAAGAACTGTTTAAATCAGAGAAAATTGCAATTATTTCGGCAATATTAGTTGCAATATCTCCGTGGGCTATTTTTTATAGCAGGGGGGCGTTTGAAGGAAATTTATCACTCCTTGCTTTTGCTATGGGGGTATATCTTTGGCTTAAGTTTTGTGGAACGAACAAAGCAAAGTTTTTCTTCTTGAGCCTCGCCTTTTTCGTTGGTTCTATGTACAGCTATCAAGCGCCCAGAATTGTAGCCCCTTTGTTTATTGTCGTCTCAATATTAAGTCAAAAGTTATGGTGGCGAAAGTGGAAATTGTGGGTTTATGGATTAATACTTTCTCTTATTATGTATTTACCAATCTTGACTATCACGGCCTATCCGGCAAGCTACCATAGAGCAATTGCAGTGAGTATCCTTTCGAGGGAGAATTCACCCCCAGGATATTACGACAAGTTAGGTGATTGGCAGAAGCTTTATTTGGCACCAAAAGAGCTTCTGTCTTTATACCTTCACTACTTTTCGCCGAATAATTTATTTTTCCAAAGCGACTATAATCCCCAAAGAATAGTGGAGGGATTCAGTGTCTTTTATCTTTGGCAATTGCCACTTTTGATATTTGGCGTTTGGAAGTTTATTAAAACTAAACTTAAAGAAAGTAAAAATTTATTATTATGGATTTTCCTCACTCCCATTCCTGCCGCCTTAACGGCGGACCCATTTCATACATATAGAGCAATACTTTTATTTTTACCCCTAACGATTCTAACTGCCGTGGGTTTTGAACAACTTTTGGTGTGGAGTAAAAAGATGAAAGGATTTGTAATTCTTGCCTCTCTTTTTGTTCTTTCATACTTCTTGTTATTTTATTTTTTTCAATTACTAAATTTCAACCCTATTGCTAGATGGCGAGACTGGGATTATGGGTATAGTGAATTAAGCAAATTCATTAAAAGCCAGCCGGAGACTCTGCGTGTAGTCATAGATGACATCAATACAGAAAGTTATATTCACCTGTTATTTAACCAAGTAGTACCAATTTCCGAATATCAAGCTGTTGCTGGGTCTTTGGTTGGGGGCGATTATTATAAAAACCCTGAGTTTTTAAGACCCGAAAAAGTAGGAAGATTTGAGTTTAGAAGTGTGGACTGGCCGACTGAACGAGGGGATTTAAATACATTATTTATATTTCCTTCTAATCGACTTTATCCATCAGAGTTTTCGGGTGACCCCAAGCTTAAGCTTGAGAAAATAATTTATGCTCCTAGCGGTGAGCCCGCATTTTATTTAGTAAAGACCATCAACGAAAATTAACAGGAGGCCACAAGGAAATTAAGAAAGCAAGGAAGTTTTATAACTATCCCCTTAGTTTCTTTCGCGTTTGCCTTAGAAAATTCCTGACGCGGCTCTTGCCAAAATTTGTTTTAATATAGGGCTTATACTGAGGATCTTTGCTGAATCTTTTTTCTAAGGTAGAGAGCCACTCCTCTGGTTGAATTTGCCTTCTGCCAATATCCAGCCAGAATGCTTCTTCGGTCGTCATCCAAAGAATGTCTGCTTCTTTTAGAACCCTCGCCTCATAAGAGTATATCGGTAGGCCCAATTCTGGATTATCGTGAGTTGCGATGATTTCGCAAACCCTGTCTATTTTTCCTTGAGGAAAATTGATCTTACCTAAGATATTTCGTGCAAGCCCTGCTCCAATCCTCATATGGTCTTTTTTTACCTTTTTTGCCCAGAAACTCCCAATTTTCTGCTTTGGAATTTTGGCATAGCCTATGTCGTGAAGTAGCGCCCCTGCCATCATTACATCAGAATCTAATTTGGTGTTTTCTTTAAGGATTCCCTCCATCATTCTGGCTACGACCAGGTGGTGCAGCTTATCGGCGCTTCTTCCCTTGAGGTAGAATGGTGAGGCTAAGAGAAAAATTTTTAGATATTTCTTTTTCATAGCTTATAAGTAGTATATTCTACTAAATATTGAGATAATCTACATATGTGTGGGATCGCCGGGTACGTTGATTTTTCAGGAAGAACGAGTCCTTCGGTCATCGGCGAAATGACGAAAAAGATTATATATCGGGGACCGGACTCGACAGGTGAGTACAAAAGCCGAGACAATGTTGCCGCACTTGGAATTCGTAGACTTCGAATTATTGATTTAACTTCCGGAGACCAGCCGATTAAAAATGAAGACGGGAGTATCGTCGTTATTTATAACGGAGAAATTTACAATTATAAGTCGCTTCGAGAGGAACTTGAGAAAAGGGGACATAAATTTAAAACCCAAACTGATACCGAGGTTTTGGTACACGGATATGAAGAATACGGTGAAGATTTTGTCCCCAAATTAAACGGCATGTTTGCCTTCGCCCTTTGGGACGAGAGGGGGCATAAGATTTTTCTCGGGCGCGACAGAGTTGGGGTAAAGCCTCTTTATTATTATGTAACCTCAAACCTTTTGATATTTGGTTCTGAGCCGAAAGTAATACTTTCCCACCCTTTATATAAAAAGAAAATAGATAGTAGAGCACTTGCCATGTATGGTTATTTGGGTTTTCTTCCGGGAGACCAAGCCATGTTTTCCGGAATTAAGAAGTTGCTCCCCGGACACACCTTGAGCTTCAAAAAATCTGGATTGAAAGTTACTAAGTATTTTGAGCTTAATTCTAGCGCAGAAGATAGAGGTGAAAATATCGACAAACTTTTAGAGACGGCTGTTAAAAGCCAACTCGTTTCCGACGTTCCCGTTGGCGTTTTTTTGAGCGGGGGACTCGATTCAAGTTTAATAGCTTACTATGTAACTAAATTTAAAAAACTCAAATCCTTCTCGATAGGTTTTAAAGAAGAAGGGTTTGATGAAGCAAAATACGCGCATAGTGTTGCCAGAAAAATAGGGACAGAGCACTACAGTCAAGAATTTAGCCCAAAAGACGTTGTCGATATTTATGAGGCAATAATTCCAAAACTGGACGAACCGCTGGCTGATGCGTCACTCTTTCCGACTTATAAAGTGAGTAAGCTGGCAAGGCAATATGTGACAGTTGCCTTATCGGGCGATGGAGGTGATGAGCTCTTTGGGGGATATCCGACTCACCAGGCTCACCTTTATGCTAATTTACTTAAATTTTTACCGAATCCCCTTCTTTCAGGTCTTCTTGAGGGGTTGCCTGAATCTGTCGTCAACTTATTTCCAACATCCTTCAAAGACTATCCCAAGAAGCATCTTGCGAAAATAGTTCTTAAAGGTATGAAGTTTGGCGATTTGGAAAGACAGCTTTATTGGATGAGGACATTTTTTATTGGGGAGAACAACTTATTTGAAAAACCCGATATGTCATTTTTGTCAAAAATGGTACCGAATTTAGATAAGTTTGATAAAAGACGAGTGGGTCAAGTTGTCGATTTTTATACTTATTTGCGGGATGATTTCTTGGTCAAAACCGACCGTGCTTCGATGCTCAATAGTCTTGAGGTTAGGGTTCCCTATCTTGATAACAATGTGCTTGCCTGGGCATTTTCAACCCGAAAGCCTCACATAAGTCTTTTCAAAACGAAACTTCAGCTTAGGAAACTCTTAGAAAATAAACTGCCGTTAGTTGCCAAAAGACCGAAGAAAGGTTTTGGGATACCTTTAAAAAATTGGCTAAAAGGCGATTTAAAAGAGTTTGCCTACTCCATGCTTGGAAACTCAAAACTTCATTTTTATGTGGACAGAAGAAAAATCGAAGATGTTTGGAAAACACATCAAGAGGGGAAAGAAAATAATGCGGGAGCTATCTGGATGCTTGTAATGTTATCTGGCTGGCTCGATAATTGGGTATGAGACAAATTCTAAAAAAATCTCCACTGATTTTTGCGGCGCTTATTTTTTTGGCAGCGATATTTTTGCGATTCTGGCAGATTGATAAAGTCCCCGTTTCATTATTTGGTGACGAGATAGACGTTGGTCTTCAGGCGAGTTCAATAGCCCAAACAGGTAGAGATTATTTCGGAAATAGGCTGCCTGTTTTATTCCACAGTTTCTCTGAATACAGACTTCCTATGCAGCTTTATTTGGACGCACCTTTTATTAAGATATTAGGACTAAATGAGTGGGGGGTAAGGACCCCGTCGGTGATTATGGGCTTTGCGTCAATTATTGCTTTGTATTTTTTGGTAAAAGAATTTTTTGACAGGAGGGTGGCGGCAGTTGCCGCAGTATTTTTGGCAATTTCTCCCTGGCACCTTCTTTATTCAAGGCAGGCGAACGACGCGGGGATACTTCTCCCCTTTATTATTTTGGGAACGCTCTATTTTGTTAAAGGGGTGAAGGAATTTAAATTTCTGATATTTTCTGCAGTTTTATTTGCTCTTGGAATTTATACCTATGCGATAGCCTCGCTTTTCGTTCCTCTTTTTGTGCTTCTTCTGACTACCATTTATAGAAAGAAGATATTTGCATACGGGGTAAAAAGACTTGCGTTTTTGGCCATTGTCCCATTTATAATTCTTTCGCCCTATATCGTACAGTCGATGAAAGGTAGGGTAACCCAGAGATTCTCTTATATCACAGTTGCTCCCAAGAGGGATGTTATTCTTGAGGTTGAGGCCAGGCGCAAATTCTCAAACACAACTCTTTCGAGAATTTTTAATAATAAAGCGACCGTAGTTACAGATAGAGTTTTTCAAAATTACCTCAAGGCCTTCTCACCGAGTTTTCTTTTCTCTGAAGGGGACCCCAACCCGAGGCAATCAGTTAAAGGTTTTGGAGTTTTTTACTACTTCGATCTAGTACTCATTCTTATGGCACTTTGGGAGTGGGCTTCTACCCATTCGAGACTATCTGAGGAAAAAAAGAGAATACTCCAAGTTATTGGCATATGGTTAATTCTTGCCCCAATTCCATCGGTTCTAACCGAAGGTGGCGGTACACATGCCTCAAGGCTCATACTCATGCTGCCTCCTTTGACTATCTTTTCAGCATTGGGTTTTGGCTCAATCCTTGGTTACTCCGGTAAACTTAAAGGAAAGTTATTGCTGGGGGTATTTATCCTTTTGATGCTTTATGAAGTGTCGCGATTTTTCCACGGCTTTTTCGTGATTTGGCCCAAAGAAAGCTGGCGAGCTTGGCAGTATGGATTTAGGGAGGTAGGGAGTTTTGTTAGGGCAAATGAGGGAAGGTATGAAAGGGTCTTTTTAAACAACACCTACGAACCCATGCTGACCAGATTTTTATTTTGGTATGGATATGATATGAAACTTTTTCAGGAAACTTTTGAGGACGATAAACACATCGAAGGCGTTTACCCTGGTTTTAACGGATTTAAGTTAGGAGAAAAATATTATTTTGGAGAGCTAGTTAAACCCATAGAGACTTTGGCAAAAGAAGGAAATTTAATCGTTGCATCCACTGAAAAAGACGTAACTAACCCTTACATTTTCGATAACCCCGAACTTAAGTTATTAGAGATTATATATTCTCCAGAACATACGCCGCTTTTTTACATCTACTCAAAAAGCCAATGAGAAAATACTTAGTGCTTTTGATTATTATCTTTATCGGGGCCCTTCTTTTGCGGGCTGTTGGCATTTCCTCCTTTCCCGTGGGTTTCACCCAGGACGAAGCGGGCCTGGGATACGACGCGTATTCCTTACTTCTAACCGGTAAGGATCAGTGGGGTAAATCCTTTCCCTTGGTTTTGCGCTCTTTCGGGGACTTTAAAATGCCACTTTATTCATATTTAGCAATCCCTTCAGTTTATTTATTCGAACTAAATGAATTTAGCGTGCGGTTTCCCAATGCGATTTTAGGTTCATTTGCGGTTCTTACCACTTTCCTTATGGTTTCCAAAATAACCAAAAGGAGGGAGCTCGGCCTTTTATCAGCTCTTTTTTTGGCGGTCTCACCCTGGCACATAGGTCTATCCAGGGGAGCGTTTGAAGCCAATTTGACGACCTTTTTTATTCCCTTGGGAGTCTGGGCTTTTGTAAAAGGTATCAGTCGCCCGCGTTTTATGGTTTTGGCTGCCACTAGCTTCGGCCTAAATTTGTTTTCTTACCATTCCGCAAGATTTTTTACGCCAGTGCTTATCCTTGTTCTTGTTTGGAGTTACCTAAAGGAATTAAAACAAATGGGAGGAAATGTACAAGGAGCAATATTGTCCAAATATAAATGGGGGCTACTTATATTCGGCGCTTTCTTTGCGTTAGCTATCTATACCATGTTTACGGGCGGGGCTAAAAGGGGTTTGGACATTACGATTTTTAGCCCGACCGACAAATGGGCCGCAGTTTCCGATAGGCGATATGAGGCCACACTTCAGGGTTTGCCTGATTTTTATGCTCGAATATTTTCCAATAAAGTAAGTTATGTTTTTGAGACATTCAGTAAAAACTACCTTTCATATTTTTCAACATCGTTTCTATTTAGTGAGGGAGCGGGAGAATGGAGTTATGGAATGATTCCGGGAAGGGGAGTACTTTATCTTTTTGAGGCAATCTTTGTCTTAGCTGCCATTTTTTCTTTTGCCAAAAAGGAAGGGTTTAGCAAAATGGGACTTTTACTTCTTTGGATTTTGGTTGCGCCCATCCCCGCTGCCCTTACCAAAGGCCCCGGTTTTGCCGCAAACCGCGCCGCGGTAATGATTCCGGCTCTGCAGGTAATATCGGCGTGGGGGGCAGTATATCTTTATGAAAAGCTGAAAAGTGGGTATGGTAATGCCCTTGCTAGGGCATTTCTTTGGGGTGTTTTGATTATTTTACTTGGTTCTCTGGCCGGTTTCTTGGAGGATTACCGGTATCATGCCCCACCCAGGGCCTCGAAAGCTATGCAATATGGCATGAAGGACATAATGGCTACTATAAATAGTATTGAGGGTAACTACGAGGGAGTGGTATTAAGTAGAACCCTTTCGGTTCCCAATATTTGGGTTCAGTTTTATATGCGCCTTGACCCAAGCGAGGTTCAGGATGCGTCTCACGTCTGGTTAAGATATGAAAAATTAGGAATAAAATATTTGGACCAATTAAACGAATATTCTTTAGCTAAATTTACTTTCGGAGACATTGTAATAAATGATCTTAAGGATAGAAATCTATTAGTGGTAGGACGAAAAGAAGAGTTTCCCGTCCAAACAAAACCCATCGCAAGTTTTAATTACCTTAACGGTGAAGGCGCATATGTTTTGGTAGATGCCAATGAACTTTAGAGAAAAGACTTTTAAGGCACCCGCGGTAAAATATTTCCTCTTCCTTCTTGTTGTTTTTGGCAATCTTTGGATTTGGCGAATATTTACTCTGAATTTTATTGTAGGGACTATCGTTATTTTATCGACGTACTTAATACTGGTTTCTTTAAAAAATTCAAAACTGAATAAGCTCTTAATTATTTGTTATCTAGTACTTTTCCTTTTTAGCCTAAAAGGTTTTAATCTTACAAATATTACCAAGCTGGATAAACAACAGGAAGTCTTGCAGATACAAAGACTTAAATTATACCCTCCTGTAAAAATAACAATTGGAACACGAACCATTTGGATCCCTGCCGCCCATTGGCTAGAAGAAAGACCAGAGACCTTAGCTTTTTTTCGACTTCAACACAATTTGGGAGAGGTTCTTGATCCCAATTTATACTTTTTCGCAAACCACCCCAATGAGAGAGTGGGGATTACCGAGTTGGAAAAATTTCCGTACATACTTTTACCCCTTTTTCTTATCGGGTTTTTCGGAATTAATTTTCGAAAAAACTTAAACATAATAGCTCTGGGATTTGTTTTACCACTAATATTTTTAGTTGTTGGGAACTTTCCTCCTAATATCGAGCCATTTATTATCTTCCCCTTCATTGCGGCCTGTGGGGTTTTAGGAGTTGAATACGCAAAATCTTTGGTGTTGAAAAATAAAAATTCGGGAGTAAAGATTGCAACAACTTTAGTTTTTATCCTCCTTTATTTTCTAGTTGTAATACAGAACTTTTTAAGTACTAAATCCTAAATGCAGAAAATTTCTTTTAAGCAAATAATATTTTTATCCCTCCTTCTAATTATTGGGATTTTTATATTCTTTTATAAATTAAATGTAATTCCACCTGGTTTTTATGTTGACGAAGCTTTGGAGGGGTATTCGGCGTATTCAATTTTAGAGACCGGCAGGGACGAGTATGGAAAAGCCTTTCCTTTGGTTTTTCGTATGTACGGCTCATACAACCCACCTCTTTTTATATATTTAGCAACTTTGCCAATCAAGATATGGGGTTTAACTATTTTTTCTGTGAGGTTTGTCTCGGCTTTTTCTGGATTTGTTTTAATATTCATAATATACGCCTTTTTAAAAAGTCTGAGGATTTCAACTTTAGGAAGTTTATTTTTCGCGATCACACCCGTAGTTGTATTTCGGGGGAGGGTCGGGGATGAGATATCATTGGCATTTACAGTCTTTTCTTTGGGAAGTTTCCTTCTCTGGTTGTCTGTAAAGAAACCAAAGTGGTTTATCCCGGCATCTTTCGTGCTTTCACTCTCAACTTACGCGGCATATTCGCAGAGGTTTACGGTTCCTTTTGTACTGTTTTTTTACTTTCTGTTTTTTAGAAAGCAACTTCTGGCTAAAGCTAACAGAAGAAATTTATTTTATGCCATAGTAGTTTTAATTTTTACCCAGCTTCCGCATTTGTACTTATTATTTACACCTTCATTTTTACCTAAAGGGGGAGAAACGGGATTTTCAAATATTATAATGCAGTCCGTAAAATTGAGGGATTTTTTGCCCGCTTTTTTGGCCACTTCTCTTTCCTTTGTCAGGGAGTTCGCGTCACAGTTTGTGAATTATTTCTCTCCCAGGTCTCTGTTTTTAGTCGATTACTATGATCTACCAGGCATCCCACGTTTTTATCAATGGATGCTTATACCATATCTTATTGGAATTTATATAGTATGGAGGCAGAGAGTAAGCGATCGTTCAAAGTATATTTTACTTCTGGCTCTTTCTTCACCAATTACCGCCTCACTCACCAAGGACCCCTTTCCCGTACATAGAGCAATGCCTGTTCTTCTTCCCATTTTCTTTTTTATTGCTTTAGGTTTGGATAAAATAGTCTCGGTAAAATTATTTAGTAGTAGATTCATCAATAGAGGCTTTTATATAATTCTGACGACAGTCATCTTTTTCTTTTCCTTAATACTTTTTTGGCGGTCTTATTTTGTACTTTTTCCCATTGAAAAGGCAAAGTACTTTGCATATGGGTATGTAGAACTTACCGAATTTATCCGTAGTAATCCCGACTCGCATTTTGTTGTAGATAGAGCTAGGTTGCCCATTCCCTACATCGAGCTGGCGTTTTTTCTGAAGATTCCACCCGAGGAATTTCAGAATTCAGTAGATGCGACAATTAGAGAGAACTATTACGATAACCCCCCATTCGACCAGAATTTTAAGTTTGCGAACATAGAAACCCGCAGTATTGTTTGGGAGAAAGATATTTATAGAAATCAAGTTTTGGTTGGGGACAACCTTGCCATTTCTACCCAACAGGCGGAAGAACACTTTTTAACAAAAGTGATTGAAATTAAAGACCCACTTGGGGAAGTGATTTTTCTGGGTTATAAGACAAACCCTGCCCAGAAATGCCGAGCTACGCGCAATATTAGCCCCCTGTGCAAGCCCGCTTCGACTTTTTAGGCTTACGAAGCTATAATTTTGGTATGAGAGCTATTTTAAAGAAGGGTTTGGGTTTGTTTCGCAAGTACAGACTTCTTTTTGCGGTTTTTTTCTTGGCGGCCGCACTTAGGCTCCTTTCTCTTTCATATTCCCCTCCTGCCCTTAATTGGGATGAGGTTTCCCACGGCTATAACGCCTATTCCATTTTAAAAACGGGTAGGGACGAATGGGGGAATCTTTTGCCCCTTTCCAATTTTAGGGCCTACGGCGACTACCCTTTACCCTTAAATTTGTACTTAACTATTCCCTTTATTGCAGCTTTTGGCCTCAACGAGTTTTCAATTAGACTCCCGCACGCAATATTGGGAGCATTGACGGCAGTTGCAGCCTACTGGCTTTGTTGGGGACTGACTAAATCAAAAAAAATATCACTTCTGGGCGCCATTTTAGTTGCAATTGAGCCGTGGGGGCTTTTTCTGTCGAGATTTGTCGTCCAGTCGAATTTGTCGGTATTTTTTCTTTCGGCATCCTTAGCCGCGTTTTTTAATAGGCACAAAAATGCTTACCTTCTTCCTTTGTCCTTATTCTTCTTGGGACTTACGCTGTATTCTTATCACACAACAAGGATTGTTGCCCCGGTACTTCTTATTGCGGGATTTTTGATTTACAAAAAATCGATATGGGAGATATTTCAGAAGTACCCAAGAACTAAACTATTATCCGTTGCAATCCTACTTGTTTTTTTTGTTCCTCTGCCCTTTCTACTTTCTAAACCCGAGGCAACTGCACGCTCAAGATTTACATTTATAATAAATGAGGGCGCGATATCCAAAATAATTGAGCTAAGGCAGCAGTCAAAATTACCAGATGCCCTTAATAGACTTGTCTACAACAAGCCAACATACTTTATAAGCCAATTTGCAGGAAACTATGTTGACTACTTTTCCCCCAAGTTTCTTTTTACCGAAGGGGGTACCCAGTATCAGTTTAGTGTTCCGGGTAAAGGGCTTCTATATCCTGCGGGTTTAGTATTTTTTTATTTGGGCCTTTATTCGACTCTTAGAAAAGCGGTTAAGGGTGAGAAGGATTACAGATTCTTACTCGCATGGCTTTTGGTTTCTCCTATTCCCGCTTCAATAACCACCGAGGCAAATGCGGTCGTAAGGGCAACCGCGATGCTTCCTTTGCCGATGATATTAACCGCCATGGGTTTTTCGGTAGCAGCTAAGTGGTTAAAAGAAAAACTTAAATTAAACTCCAGCTTGCCTCTTTATGTAATCTATTTGATAGTCTTGACTATCTTTGCCGGAAGCTATCTCAGGGTGTACTTCAGCAGTTATCGACGCGATTATTCATGGAGTTGGCAATATGGATATAAGCAAGTGGTCGAATATGCTAGGGATAATTACCAAAAGTACGACAAAATAATAGTCACAAAAAAATACGGAGAACCCCACGAATTCTTTTTGTTCTTTTGGCCTTGGGATCCAGCAAAATATACACAAGACCCAAATCTGATACGATTCTACCAATCCGGTTGGTATTGGGTTGACAGATTCGATAAATTTTATTTCGTAAATGAGTGGGATGTTCCCACCCACCGAGGAGACGATTTTGTATTGGAGAGCGGCGGAACCGTAAATTGCCTGCCTACGCAGGCAGGTCAATTATCAACTATTAAATGTCTATTAATAACGAGTCCCGGTAATTACCCGGAGGGGTGGAATAAGCTTGAAACAATAAAGTTCTTAAATGGTGAACCCGCGTTTGAAATTTTAGAAAATTAGAGGATGTTATGAAACGATTCATTAACGTTAATACGATTCTGCTGTTTATTCTTTTTTTGGCGGCATTTCTTAGACTGTGGAAGTTGGGGACGATACCTCCGCATTTAACTGCCGACGAGGCGGCTCTAGGATATAACGCCTACTCCATATTAAAAACAGGAAAGGATTTTTGGGGAACTAGCTTCCCCATAATATTTAAATCTTTTGGAGACTATACTCCCGGCCTTTACGTTTATCTGGCCGCTCCTCTAATTGCTATTTTAGGGTTAAATGAATTTAGCGTCAGGTTCCCTAACGCCATTTTTGGGGTAATAATTGTTTATTTTGTATTTCTTATCGCAAGGATAATTTTTGAAAAGGCAAAGTATAAGAATTTTGAGAGGACTGCTTTATATGCAGGGTTTTTGGCGGCAATTAATCCCTGGCTTATTCAATTTTCCAGGGGCGCCTGGGTTCCCAACCTGGCACTAGCTTTAACCTTGGTCGGTATTTACTTTTTCTTAAAATCGCTAGAAAAAAGTAAATTTCTTTTGGTCTCAGCGATATTTTTTGGCCTCACACTCATTAGCTATCAGGGGGCAAAACTGTCAACGGCAGTTGTGGTTGCTATTCTGGGGATTCTTTTTTTCAAAGAATTAATAGGATTCGATAAAAAGATTCTTCTTGGGTCTTTTGGGGTAGGTTTGATTCTTAGTTTGCCAATTTTGGTCAGCATTTATGCCGGCCAGGCAGGGAGATTGTCCGTGGTAAGCGTATTTTCTTATTCAAGACCTCAAGAAGATATTCAGAAAATATTAGAACAAGGAAATGAACAAGCCGGGGGTATCACTACTTTGGCTTTTCATACGGAGACTCTGAACTGGGCAAGGGTGATTGCGGGAAAGTGGTTTAATCATTTTTCGGGAAGGTTTCTATTCTTTGAGGGCGATTGGAATAACCCCCGACATAGCCCGCCAAATATGGGGATGTTTTTATTGGCCGATTCCATTTTAATTTTGGCGGGGCTTGTTAAGTTTGTCCGAAACATCAAGAATAAATATTTCTTATTTATTCTTCTTTGGCTGGTACTTGCACCCATACCTTCAATATTGTCAAGGGATCCTGTTCATGGGGTAAGGAGTATTCAAATGGTTATCCCGCTAATTGTTGTTTCTTCTTTGGCGCTTTATGGCTTTTTTGAGAAATTGTTCAAGGGCACTTTAATAAAAATAGCCGTTTTGGCATTTGTGGCATTATATTTTCTGAACTATTTGTACTATCTGGATTCTTACTTTGTGCACCTCCCAACGCACTCAGCCAAATACTGGGAATATGGGTATAGAGAGGCAGTTGAATATTTAAAGGAGTCAGGTTTGGACTCGCGAGAAATAGTTTTTCAGCAGTCTTACGCCCAGCCTTTTATTTATTTCCTTTTCTATTGGAAGGAGGACTCGCGAGAGTTTTGGGAAAGTGCGGTTTATGAGCCCAGCAGCGTCGGCGACGTCGGGTTGGTAAGCGAGTATAAAAACTTAAGCTTTCAGTTCTTGAGTTGGCCGTTTAAATTTCCTAGTGGCACAGTAGTAGTCGCCGATGAGGTGGTTGCCCCAAAAGATCGTGTTTTAGTAGATTATAGAATTCTTGAAGAGGTCCTTAGGCCCGACGGTTCGCTGGCGTTTTTGATAATGGAGGCTAAATAATGGTGACTTGGCAAATACTAATTATTTTGAGCGTTATTTGTTATTCTGTCTCGGTATTGCTGCAAAGAATACTGGTCACGGAAAAGGGCAGTGACCCGGTGGCTTATGCTTCTTTCTCTCAACTGTTAACGGGACTAATGATAGGGATTTTCGGCTATTTATTTACCTCAATGAAGTACCCTGATTTCAAGCCCTTAATATTGAACTTTTTATTAATGATAGTTCTTTACGCACTTGGTAACATTTTTGTGTTTAAAGCATTAAAAAAAACCGAGGCATCAAAATTTTCTGTCATCTTTAGTTCCAGGGCAATTATTGCAGTATTGGCTTTTTCGCTTCTAATGAAGGAAACTCTTACGGTTTCACAATGGATAGGTACGTTGCTTATTCTTTCTGCTGCAGTTATTGTATCTTTGGAAACAAAGAAAATTAAATTCTCCTTTAAAGAAATTTATGCTCTTTTGGCTGCAATGTTTTACGGATTTGCCGTTGTCAACGACAGATTTCTCCTTAGACACTTTGACGTTTTCCCGTACTCATTCCTTGGATTTGTCCTTCCAGCATTGTCGATTCTAGCATTTTACTCTGGCAGGATTAAAAACATGAAAGTTTTTCTAGTGAAGGAAAGATTTGTTAGAATGGCGACCTTAAGTTTATTCTATGCAGCGTCTATAATTTTGTTTTTCTATGCATTGCAGATTACGGAAAATTCATCACAAGTAATTTCTTTAAATTCCATAGGTGTTGTCGTAACTGTGATTTTTGCGATTCTTTTTCTTAATGAAAGAAAGAGAATTATTTGGAAGATTGTAGGATCCCTTCTGGGTCTTTTGGGTTTATTGTTGGTCAAATAGATGTTAAGAAAAAGAAAGTTACTACTGTTTTTAATATTGCTGTTAGCCTCTTTTTTACGGTTTTGGAGACTTGGTTCCTATCCAGCACTTAATGCCGATGAGGCGGCAATTGGCTATAATGCCTACTCTCTAATCGAAACTGGCAAAGACGAGCATGGAAATGCCTGGCCAATCCATTTTCAGTCGTTCAACGATTACAAACCTGGTCTCTATTTCTATTTAGTTTTGCCATTTGTAAAAGTATTAGGACTAAGTGAGCTCGCAGTCCGAATTCCGGGAGCCCTCTTTGGCGTTGCCACCGTTCTGGTCGTTTATTTTCTGTGTAGAGAACTGTTTCCGGATAAAAAATTGGAAATTGGAAATTGGAAATTGGAAATTGGCGAGTTTGCAGCGCTTTTCCTTGCAATCTCGCCCTGGCACATACACTTCTCGAGAGGCGGTTGGGAAGTAAATGTAGCCACTTTTTTTATTAGCCTTGGTCTTTTACTGTATTTGAAAGGGCTTAAAAATCCAAACTACTATGCCCTATGTACTATCAGCTTTGTACTGTCCCTATATACTTACCACGCCGCAAGGGTAGTTGTGCCCTTACTAGTCATTGGTTTGGGTCTTATTTACCGTAAAGAAATCCGTCCAGACATTAAATCCTTTATTATTTCAGGAATTGCAGCATTAATTTTACTTGCCCCCTTGGGTTTTGATATTGCGAAAGGGGAGGTGGGTTCAAGGGTTGCAGGGGTCGGCCTTTTTGCGGATCCCGGGCCTCTTTCGAGGATTAACGAGCAGCGCGGAGAGCACCAAGACTATTTGGCTTTTGTCCCTAAAGCCATTCACAACAAGGTGGTTAATTACTCATTGGCCTTTGCCCAAAACTATTCGCAGCATTTCTGGGGAGAATTCCTTTTCCTTACGGGAGACGCCATTGAGAGGGATAAGGTTCCCGAAACGGGGCAGATGTATTTATTTGACATACTTTTCTTGATTGTCGGTCTTTTGGCAATTGCCAAGAGTTCTAAAAGCCTGCCTGCCGGCAGGCAGGGTTGGGGAGTGATTTTAGTGTGGCTTTTGTTGGCTCCAACCGCTTCGGCGTTGACTTTTCAGTCTCCCCACGCCCTAAGGGCCCAAAATATGGCGATTCCATTAACTGTAATCAGTGCATATGGTCTTATGACAACCCTTTCATGGCTTAACAATCTAAGGAAAATTCGATTATGGGGTTATTTGGCGCTTGGGGTCTTGATAATCTGGGGTTTTGCCAGGTATCAGCATATGTATTGGGTCCATATGGCTAAGGAGTTTCCCTTCTCATCGCAGTATGGGGTAAAGGAGTTGGTAAGCTATACTAAGGAGAAAGCGAACCAGAAGATAATAGTTACTGATCGCTACGACCAGCCTTATATTCTTTTCCTTTTTTATTTAAAATACCCACCCCAAAAGTTTCAGTTGGAACATACGCTTACGGCAAAAGATAAATATGGCTTTTCAACAGTCAGAAGTTTTGGCAAATACGAATTTGTGCCGATAGATTTTGACACTATTAAACCCCAAAACCCCGGGAGTTTAATTGTAGGAACCGACGAGGAAATACCGAATGAGGCAAATATTGTTAAAAGGATATACGGGACAAACGGATATCTTTATTTCGAGGCTGTAGCTAATTAGAAAAATGAATATTGGAATAATCGGTGCGGGATTCACTGGGTTGGCGGCAGCTCATAGACTAACCAAGCAAGGATTCGAAGTTACTGTCTTTGAGGGAGAGGACTATCCCGGGGGCCTTGCGGTAGGGTTTACTAAAAAAGGGTGGAAGTGGAGTTTGGAGAAGCATTACCATCATTGGTTTTATTCCGACTTTGCAATTAGGAAATTGGCTAAAGAGACTGGGCACAAATATATTTATTTGCCGACAAAAACTTCGACCTTTATTAAGGGGACAATTTACCAGCTGGATTCCCCCCAAAGCCTTATGCTATTTGATAAATTGTCATTATTAGATAGAATTCGCACCGGTCTAGTTTTAGCCTTTTTAAAACTTACTCCATTTTGGAAACCTCTTGAGAAAGTTACAGCGAGGAGGTTTCTGGCAAAATATAACGGCGAGAAAACTTGGGATATGCTATGGAGACCACTTTTTGAAAAAAAATTCAGCCATTTTGCAGACCAAATTCCGGCCTCGTGGTTTTGGGCGAGAATTAAAAAAAGAAGCTCATCTCTGGGATACCCCGAGGGAGGATTTTTAAAATTTGCAACTAGGCTTGATGCATTAATTAGGCAAAATAAAGGAAGGATTTTATACAAAACCAGGGTTGAAAAAATAACGAAGGTAGATTCTAAACTGGAAGTATTGACGGATAAAGGAAGATTCGAATT
This sequence comes from Candidatus Woesebacteria bacterium RBG_16_42_24, assembly GCA_001792115.1. Lineage (GTDB taxonomy): Bacteria > Patescibacteriota > Microgenomatia > UBA8517 > UBA8517 > RBG-16-42-24. The sequence continues at coordinate 64,904 of MGFX01000002.1, read as the reverse complement.
TGACAAAGTTATCTGTACGCTTCCATACGCCTCTTTTGCAAATATCGTCCAGGATCTCCCCGAACCTTACTCCCAAAGACTCCTTTCCTTTAAAGGTATAGGGGCCGTTAACTTAATGCTTGTTCTAAAAAGAGAGTTTCTTAAAAACGACATATATTGGTTGAATGTAAGTGAAGAAAATTTTCCTTTTTTGGCGGTTGTGGAACACACCAATTTCATGGACAAGAGATATTACGGTGGAAATCACATTATCTATGTTGGAAACTACCTCCCCCAGGATCATCCTTTCTATTCCAAAGAGCCGAGAGAACTTTTTGAATTATTTTTACCATATTTGCAAAAGATAAACCCGGAGTTTAGACAAAATTGGGTAATGGAAGCCAATAAATTTACAGCTCCTTTTGCCCAGCCAATTGTTCCTTTAAATTACTCTAAAATAATGCCGCAAATAAAAACTCCCATAGAAGGCTTGTTTCTTACAAACATCCAGCAGGTTTACCCTTGGGATAGAGGGACCAATTATGCGGTTGAGCTTGGAGAAAAAGCCGCAAATATGGTGATACAATCGAGATAACATGACGAAATTATCTGTAGTTTTAGCAGTGAGAAACGAGGAGAAAAATATTGGGGAATGCCTCTCCTCGATTAAAGGGATAGCCGACGAAATTGTTGTGGTGGATGAGGAGTCGAGGGATAAGACTCTGGAAATTGTGGAATCTTTCGGCGCGAGAGTTATTAAAGTCAAACATTCGCCAATTTTTCATATAACTAAACAAAAGGCGCTTGAGGAGGCTCAAGGTGAATGGATACTACAGCTGGATGCTGACGAAAGGGTAACTCCTAGTCTTGCCGAAGAAATCCGAAGGGTAATTGGGATGTCGGATGAGGAAATACATAAATACCAGGAGACTTTAACAAATCGTAGGCTTTTTTTGCGTCACCAAAAGCTTATTGAGGAAAGAGATGGGGCAGTTGGAAAAGAAGGGGTATATGCCGGTTTTTTTATTCCCAGGCTAAATTATTTTCTGGGCAAATACCTGCGCTATGGGGGAGTCTACCCGGACGGAGTAATCAGATTAGTTAAAAAAGGAAAAGCCCACTTTCCAGCAAAAAGTGTGCACGAGGTGATGGCAGTTGACGGGAAGGTGGGATGGCTTCAAAACGATCTTATACATATGGCCGACCCAACGTTCTCCAGATATCTTAAGAGGAATAGTTATTACATCGACTTGATAGTTACGGATATGAAAAAAGAGAATTTAGAAAAAAGCATTTGGCAATTTTTAAATTATGTTTTAGTTAAACCAATTTGGTGGTTTTTTCTTACTCTTCTTCGACACAAAGGAATTTTGGATGGGTTTCAGGGGATAATATTTTCATTTTTTTCAGCATTAAGATTTCCGCGGGCATATATTAGATATTTAAGAAAATGAGGATAGCAATTGATACAGGACCCATGTCGGAAGGTGATGTGGGGAGGGGGATAGGTTTTTATACTAAAGAGCTAGTTAAACATCTCAAAAAATTAGACGGTGTTGAGTTGGATTTGGTCGATGCTTCCAAGAACGATTTAACGAAGTACGATATCGTCCATTATCAAAAATTTCACCCTTATTTTTTTAGTGTTCCCTTAACCAAATCCATTCCATCTGTTATTACCATCCACGACCTAATTTATCTGATATACCCTGAGCACTATCCGCCGGGAATTAAGGGCAAATTGAGATTTATTATTCAAAAATTTCTGATCTCTAAGATAGATGCAATTATCGCGGTATCGGAGACGTCGAAAAAAGACATTATAAGATTTTTAGGAATACCTGAAGAAAAAATATCAGTAATACACGAGGCTCCACGCGAAATTTTCAGGAAATTGGAGATTGGAAATCCTTCGACTTCGCTCAGGATGGTGAGCCCGTCGAACCATTGGAAATTGGAAATTCAAAAACGTTACGGTCTTCCGGAGCGTTTTGTATTATATGTTGGTGACGTTAATTACAATAAAAATTTGTTGGGACTTATCCAAGCTTGCAAAATTGTAAGAATTCCACTTGTGATAGCCGGTAAGCAGGCGGCTTCGGCTGATTTTGACGAGACTCACACGGAAAATAAACCACTTATTAAACTTCTTGAAAAGTACGGAGACGATAAAGAAGTCATTAGATTAGGATTTGTTCCGGATGAAGATTTAGTTGGTCTTTATAATTTAGCGACTCTTTATTGCCAGCCTTCTTTTTATGAAGGATTTGGGCTTCCTGTACTTGAGGCTTTTGCAAGCGAATGTCCTGTGGTTGCAAGCAAGACTCAGGCCTTGGTTGAAATTGGTGAGCCAGCATGTCTTTTTGCCGACCCTAAAAACCCCAAGGATATAGCAGATAAAATATCCCAGGTTTTTAATGACGGGGAACTAAGGGATCAGCTGGTGGAAAAAGGTAAGGTATTGGTTAAAAATTATTCGTGGGAGAAAACCGCCAGGGAAACGTTAGAAATTTACAAAAAAGTTCTAGGCTAGCTATATAATTCATGGATGATAAGATGATATATCATACGTAATGTGAAAGGCGATAATTGGAGATTTATTTTGGGAAGTTTTGTCACCTGGAGACTCTTTCTTTTTGGAGTAGTTTTTTTAGCGGCTGGCCTTTTTCCTTTTCAAAAGGATTTTCTTGGAGGAGGTTTGTCAAACTATCTTAAAAATCCTTATTTTTGGTCTTGGCTGAATTTTGACGGGGAGCACTATGCGGCGATTGCCCACCAAGGGTATCAGCCTTTGACCTATTTCTTTTTTCCCCTTTTCCCGCTTGTCACCCGTATCGCCGCGTCTTTGATAAATCCCGAATATATTACGATAGCTTTTACCGGACTTCTTATTTCTAACTTATCATTCCTTGTAGGTTTAATTGGTTTGTGGAAACTTATACGGCTTGATTATAACAGCATTCAAGAAAACCTCGCCCCGGAGGGTGGGGATGAATTGAACGCTGATATGTCGTCCTCCTTAGGGAAACCCCGCCTTTTAAGGCGGGGAGGACGTCATAAAGAAAATATTGCAAAGATGACTCTTCTTTTATTAATCCTTTTTCCAACGTCTTTTTATTTCGGGGCTTTTTATACGGAGAGCTTAACACTGGCCTTAATCGTTTGGTCGTTTTACTTTGCAAGAAAAAGGAGCTGGATTTTTGCAGGAGTTCTTGGAGCTTTTGCAACCGCAACCCGAATTACCGCATTGGCACTTGTTCCGGCAATTGCAGTCGAGTATTTTTACAAGAAGTCACCATTCACCAATCACCCAGCCCGTAGAAGCTACGCTTCAAGCGTTGCTGGCGGGTATTCACTAATCACTGCCGTCAACCTTAAAAAAATTGTTTCTCTGCTTCTTATCCCTCTAGGCCTGGCGGCCTATATGTACTATTTATATAGGATAACCGGGGACCCGCTTGAATTCGTTCATAATGTTTCGATTTTTGGGCAGCAGCGCTCAAGTACTCTAATTCTTCTCCCGCAAGTTTTTTATAGATATTTTTTCAAGGTTCTTCCCAGCCTTAATTACAATTATTTCCCGATAGTATTTACTACCTATCTTGAAATAGCTTCGGCTATTATATTTGGAATCCTTGGTGTATGGTCGTTTTTTAAATTGAGACTTGGCTATTCCTTGTTTCTAGCGGCGGGATACCTAATCCCGCCCCTTTCCGGAAGTTTCTCCTCTTTCCCACGCTATGTTCTTATTCTTTTCCCCGCCTATATTCTTATGGCCCTTTGGCTTAACAAAAAATCAAAGTTGGTTAAAGGGTTGGTTTATTTGACATTACTATTCTTAGCCGCAATTTCCCTCGCCCTCTTTTCGCGAGGCTATTGGGTGTCCTAGTCCAGATGCTATACTTTGGGCATGAACAATGATTCAGGGCGCCTCCACTCTTTATCAATAATTGTTCCCGCCTATAGGGCAGAAGAATTTATTGTTCCGTCTTTGGTTAAAATCGAGAATGTTATGAGGGGGTTGGCAGAAAGTTATGAGCTAATTTGCGTAGTCGACGGAGGGGTTGACAAAACATACGCTTTGGCAGCCAATCTGGCTAAAAAGTCTAGAACCATTAAAGTAGCAGGTTACTCTCAAAACAGAGGAAAGGGTTATGCGGTGAGGTATGGAATGAAATTGGCGAAAGGTGAGATTCTGGGTTTTATTGACGCGGGTTTGGAAATAGACCCCAAAAGCCTGAAAAACCTAATTGAAATTCAAAAAAAAGAAAATGCCGATATAGTCGTAGGTTCAAAGAGACATCCGGACTCGATAGTGCAATACCCCGTGTTAAGACAGATAATCTCTGACGTTTATTACTATCTTGTAAAATTACTTTTTAATCCTAAATTGAGTGATACTCAAGCGGGAATAAAAATCTTCAAAAGGGGAGTCATAAAAAAAATTCTTCCCGGTCTTCATATAGACGGCTTTGCTTTTGACATCGAAATGCTAACCCAGGCTAAAAATTCAGGTTTTAATGAAATTTACGAAGCCCCTATTAATGTGAGTATGGTCAACTCCGAAAAATCCTCAACCATAGACTCATGGTCTAAGCTTTTGCTTGCGTCTTTGAGGATGTTTTACGATACTGTTGGGTTATTTTTTAGATTAAGTAGATGAAAATTTTTATCGTAATTCCGGCGTTCAATGAAGAAACAAGAATTGGGAAGGTCCTTTCGGAACTCCGTACTCGGGGGTTTGATTTTGTTGTGGTGGATGATGGATCGAAGGATAAAACTTCCCAAGTTGCTAAAAAATATACCCCCTACGTGTTAAGACATTCAATTAATCTTGGCAAAGGGGCCGCATTAAAAACTGGTTGTCTAGCTGCATTTAAACTTGGGGCAGAAGCCGCCATTCTCATGGACTCTGACGGGCAGCACAAAGCTAGCGACCTTCCAAAGTTCGTTCATGCACTGAAAACTTACGATGTAGTATTTGGCGCAAGGGATTTCAAAGGAACGCCTGCGGTCAGACTTTTGGGAAATAGGCTGATAACCATTCTTACAAGCCTTTTATTCGGCATAAAAGTTGGCGATATTTTGTGCGGGTTTAAGGCCTTCAGCCGAGGTGCTTTTAATAAAATTCGCTGGAGCTCGCTGGGTTATAGTGTAGAGACAGAGATTGTAGCACTTGCCGGAAAAAACCACCTTAAATATTGCGAGGTACCCGTGGCCACCGTATACTATGATAAGTTTAAAGGCCTAACGCCAGAAACGGGTCTTGAAATTTTGTTCGATTTAATACTTTTTAGACTAAGATGATATTCGGTCTTCAAATATTGGCCGTAGTTTTTGCTCTTGTAATGATTTACTTTGCCTATGTTAATTTCAAACGAAAGGAAATTAACAGGGTTGAACTATCAATATGGGTTTCTGCATGGGGCGCGGCTTCATTCATGGTTCTTTTCCCGGATACGCTTCGAGCCTTTGCACAGACCTTTTTCATTTCAAGACTTCTGGATCTTCTGGTTCTGGGAGGCTTCGTCTTGGTGATTACAATGGTCGCGATAGCTTATGTAAGAACCAAAAGAATTGAAAAAAAACTAGAGCGTTTTATTAGACAAGAAGCCCTAAAAGGATTAATAAATTCTAAATCCAAAACTCTAAACTCCAAACAAATTCAAAAATTCAATAAGTAATAATTGTGAATTCGGATTTTAGATTTTGAAACTATTTTGGGTTTAGAAATTAGAGTTTATGATTTATGAAATTACCCAAAATCTCCATTATAATTCCGTCTTTTAATAAGAAAGACTATATTGGCCACACTCTTCAATCAATAATCGACCAGAACTATCCAAATCTTGAGGTTATAATTCGTGATGGTGGTTCGACAGATGGCACTCTGGCAATTATAAAAAAATACACTCAAAAGTACCCTAAGATGGTGAGTTGGATGATAAAAAAAGGAGAAGGGCAGTCGGGAGCAATAAATCAGGGATTAAAGATAGCGACGGGGGATATTTTAACCTATCTCAATGCCGACGACGTTTATCTAAAGGGCGCCCTTTTAAGCGCTGGTAAATATTTTTCAAATCACCCCAAGACCCTGTGGCTCGCCGGAAAGGGGAACATTATTAATGAACATGAAAAAGAAATTGCAGAAGTCATCTCCTCTTACAAGAATATCTTACTTTCGCAAAATTCTTATAGCCTACTACTTATCAATAATTACTTAGTACAGCCCTCAGTTTTTTTGAGCAGAAGTGCATACCAGAAATACGGGCCTTTTACAGGTACCGACACGTCAGTTATGGAGTACGACCTTTGGTTAAAGCTCGGTAAAGTTGAAATGCCCAAAATATTAGACTGTACTCTTTCCAGCTTTCGGCTGGTAAGAGGCTCAATATCAACAACAGAGTTTAAGAAAGTACTACTTGCGGATGAGAAAATTGTTGAGAAATATACAGACAATGTGGTTATTCTGATGCTTCATTATTTGCACAATTTAGGACGCGTAATAACGCTTAATCTTTTGGGGATTCGATGAAATTTTCTTTGTCTACCAAGTATTTATTTCTTATTTTCTTAATTTCTTTTTTTCTTTTTCTTCCCTCGTTGTCTACTTTTTACACCAACGACGACTTTTTTCTTCTAAAAATTTCCCAAGCAAACTCTGTAAAGGAATTTCTAAACTTTTTTAATCTGACTAGAGGCCCCGACGGATTGGGAATGTATAGACCACTTACTACCCAGGTTTTCTATTTTCTGGCTCGGAAAATTTTTAACTTAAATCCATTAGGTCTTCATGTAATTTCGTTTTTCATTTTCTTCGCGGTTATCTTTCTCGTTTACAAGTTCTGTTTGTTATTACTTAACGATCACAAATCACCATTCACCAATCACATTTCTCTCCTCGCAGCTTTCCTATATGCTACCTCCGCTACTCATTTCGGCCATCTTTATTTCTTGGGCGCATTTCAAGAACTTGGGCTAGCTTTATTTTTCCTTCTTTCGGTTTTATCTTTCATCAAATTTCTGCATAAGTCGTCAACAAATTATTTACTATTAAGTCTTTTGTTTTTTGTCTTAAGTTTATTATCCAAAGAAACCGCCGTCGTTTTGCCACTCTGTCTGTTTCTAATATATATTTTTTTCAAGTTAACTAAGAAATCTGCTCCCCTACCGATCAATCGATTAATTGCTAGTACCGCTCCCTATTTTTTAATTTTGATTTTTTATTTTTACTTTAGGTTTGCTTATTATGGCTTTGCCACGGGGGATAGCTATGTTTGGGATTTCTCAGTTAAAAGGGCGGTAAATACCCTCGGCTGGTATGGACTTTGGTCATTTAATTTGCCTGAAATGCTTGTTGATTTTGTTGGCCCCGGCTTTCACTTCAACCCCAACCTTTTTAAGTATTGGTCCAGCCAAATTATTCCTATTTTAACCTTGTTTTTATTGGAGTTGTTTCTGTTGTCAGCTGCTGTTTACAAGTTTTTTTCTTCTAGCATAAGAAAATTAGAAATTAGAAATTTAAAATTAGTAATTTTTGGAACCTCTTGGTTCCTAATTACCCTTCTTCCCGTCCTTTTTCTTCCTCTTCACAAATTCACCTTCTATCTCACCCTTCCCCTCATGGGGGTAGTAGTCTTCATTTCTTATTCACTAGTCACTAATCACAAACCACTAGCCATATTCAGTTTTTTAGCTATCTGGCTGATCCTTTCAGTTTTGACACTGAACTTAACGGCCGAAACCAATTGGATTACTAAGGGTGCCCAAACTGCCAAAAGGGTTCACAATTATTTTCTCGAAAACGCCGAGACTCTTGAGAAATATAAAACCATAGCCTTTTACGATACCGACGAAGACAATGATTTACCCTGGAGCCCGACGGAGATTTTAAAGGTAACCTTATCTGACCAAAACTATTTTAAGGTTTTCTGGAATAACAAATTGTCAGCGGAATACAAACGTTTTAAGGGTGATTTCGGAAGAAATACCTGGCCGATTGAATCGCGACAATTTCTGGGATATTAATATAGCTAAACACCACACTTTTAACTCATATCTGGTAAGTTTATGACATCCTCCCCGCTTTGAATGGGGTTCCCTCTAAAGGAGGATGACATATCAGCGTTCAACCAGCCTTGCCGGCAGGCAGGTTCATCTCCCGACCGAAGATCGGCAGTCTTCTCGAATGCTGCTATAATTCCATTATGTCTAAAGAAAAAGAGGAGACCCCTCTTGAAAAATTCAATGAAAATGAAACAAGAATTTTATGAAAAATAATAAATCAATCTCCTTTCTTATACCCTGTTTAAATGAAGCTGGAACAATTCTTAGGGTTATAGATAAAGCCAATAAGGCTGCTAAAAAATATGGAATAACAAATTTTGAAATATTAGTTGCCGATAATGGGAGTACAGATAAATCTATAGAGCTTATCAAATCTTACCAAAAAGCTCGACTTGTGAGGGTTCCTGTCAGGGGTTATGGAGCAGCACTTCATTGGGGAATAATTGCAGCAAAGGGAGACTACGTATTTTTTGCAGATGCAGATTTAAGCTATGATTTTATGGAGATTAGGAAATTTCTAAAATTTGCAGAGGGACACTACGATCTAATTTTGGGATCGAGATATAAAGGTAGAATATTCGAGGGGGCAATGCCCTATTTAAATAGATATTTCGGTACCCCTTTCCTTACTTGGCTTATTAGAATAATGTATGGTATTAAAACGACAGACTGTAATTCGGGGATGCGGCTTATCAAAAAAGATTTCTACATGAAACTACACATGAGGAATTCCGGCATGGAATGGGCGAGTGAACTAATACTCAAAACAGCTTTAATAGGAGGTGAGTATGCCGAGGTTCCGATTAATTTTTACAGAGATAGAAGAGGGTCTGTCCCTCACCTGGCTAGGTGGACCGACGGTTGGAGACATCTTAAGGCAATATTACTTATCAAACCTAACTTTTTATTTTTACCGACAATAATTTTATTACTTCTTGCATTATTAGTTTTTAATAGTTCCCTTTCTATCTCTTTATTATTTGTGCAGTTGAGTTTTGCCCTCTTCCTATCAACTCTTGCAGCAAAATTGCTAAATTTCGCAATAGATAATAGAAAAAGCACGATGGTAGTATTTGTAATGAGATTGCCATTAGTATTATTGGGGGGGGCAATAACATTTTTAGCAGCGTTTATTATAGTACTTGGGATTTTTCAGCCGGAAATAGAGCTTTTTATCGTTGGAGAGGCTGCAATTTTTGATATTTGGGTTTTTTTAATTGAAACAATTAAGACACATCTAGTTAACACACTTCCGGAAAAAGCATGATAGCAGGCGTTGATTGGTCTACCAACCCGGAGAATAAGATCACTTTACCACAAAAACTGTTGAGCCATACATCTCTTATTGTTAGAGAGCGTCAGTTTAGAATATTCTGGAAACTCCTTAAACCTAAACGTACAGAAAAAGTCCTAGATGTTGGTGTGAGGAAAGACGAGACTTTAGTAGATTCCAACTATTTTGAAAAAAGATATCCTTTTTCAGATAAGCTTACGGCTTTATCCATAGAAGATATAACGGGGCTCAGAAGGAAATATTCAAAGATTAAATTTATTAAAGTCTATGCAAACAAAAAACTTCCTTTTCGGAATAATGCTTTTGATGTGGTTGTTTCCTGGGCGACACTGGAGCATGTCGGTTCGTCAGTTGAACAAAGAATATTTTTGAAAGAAATTTTTAGAGTCGGTAAAAAAGTTTTTATTACAACACCCAACAAATATTTTTTCTATGATCCTCATTCTGGATTATTCTTTATTCATTGGTTCCCTCATAAATATTTTAGTAAAATAGCTAAACTATTAGGTAAAACCTTCTGGGCCGATATTAATAACTTTAACCCTTTAGGCGTCGAAGAAATAAAAGAGGTCTTGCCGTATAAAAAAGGAATAAAAATCATAAAATTTAGGAGTATAGGAATATTCCCAACTCATCTTATGATAGTTAAACTATGAAAAAATTTGGAAAGGAAAACAAGGTTTATATTTTGGGGATTACTGGGTTATCAACTGCTTTTCATGATAATAGTGCAGCGTTAACAAAAGACGGAAAAGTGATTTTCGCTGCGTCCGAAGAAAGATACTCTCGAATAAAGCATGACAAGAACTTTCCAATTTTATCAATTAAAGAAGCTCTTAGTTTTTCCAAAATTTCCAAAAAAGATATAAACATTATTGCAGTTGGCTATCCAAATAGATTATTTTTACTCCCCTTTTTGGGCCCAAATTTGTTTGACCTGTTTGTTATCGTACTAAACTGGATTAAAGGTCGTAAACTTCTTTTTGTATTAGATGTTCTGAAAATTTTATATGGAGAAATCGTACAAAACTCAAAGGCTGTTAAGGCGAGAAGTTTTCTTAAGAAAAAAGAATTGGTTTATGTCTCTCACCACCAATCACACGCGGCAAGTGCATATTTTACAAGCGGTTATTCGGGGTGTCTTGCAGTTTGCATGGACGCTTTTGGACCCAAGCTTTCAGGCCAACTTGTATCAGGGGCGGTTTATCTTTGTAAAGATAGTAAGATTGGAGAGCCCTTGGAGGAGATTGCCGTTAACTCTTCAATAGGTTTATTTTATACAGCGGTGACGCAAGCACTAGGTTTTACCCCTGGGGATGGTGAAGGAAAAACAATGGGTCTTGCTGCATATGGTAATTCTTCCAAAGTATATGTTCCTTTAAGTAAGATTGCCCCCCATTTTAAATTTGGCAAGTGGTTAAGTTCTCCGTATTGGGCAGAGATGTTTTTTTCAATACGTAAAGAGTTCCGTCCAATTTTTAATTCTCTGCCAATTGGAATGGTTCTTGAGGAATTAATTTCTAGATCTGGGAGAGAGAATGTGGCAGCAAGTGCCCAAAGGATTTTAGAAGAGGAGGTTGTTAAATATTTCAGGTACCTTGTTGAAAGATATAAGGAAACTGATTTGGTGTTGGCTGGCGGATTGTTTCTCAATGTGAAGATGAACAAAAGTATATCTGAAATAAGAGGAGTAAAAGGTATATATGTCCAACCTAATGCAGGAGATGGAGGAGCTGCCCTTGGCGCCGCACTACAAGTTTATTCGGAAAAATATGGATTTACGAGGACTCCTTCAGCAGTAAAAGACGTTTCTTGGGGAAGTGGGTTTACAGAAAGCAAAGTTCTAAAAGTTCTTAGGAAGTATAAAAAGAAAATATTTTTCCGTAAGTACAAAGAAATTCCCAAGATAGTTGCAAGAGAACTTGTTGCTGGAAAAGTAGTGGGTTGGTTTCAAGGAAGGAGCGAGTGGGGTCCGAGAGCACTGGGATATAGGAGTGTTTTGATAGATCCTCGCCGGATGGATATAAAAGAGAAACTAAATAACACTCTGAAAAATAGAGAATGGTTTATGCCATTCGCACCTAGTATCTTGGAGGAATACGGAAATGATTATTTTTTGAATTATAAAAAATCTCCATTTATGACAACAGCATTTGATGTTAAAAAAAAGAAAGTTAAAGAAATCCAAGCGGCGATTCATGTAGATAATACTGCCAGACCCAATACTGTTTCGAATACGGCTAACCCATTTTACTATAAAATAATAAAAGAGTTTTACGGCTTAACGGGAATTCCGGTAATCCTAAATACGAGTTTCAATAAGCACGGTTTGCCCATAGTCAATTCTCCAGAAGACGCCATTAACCACCTTCTCTGGGATTGCATAGATGAGTTGGCAATCGGAGATTATATTGTTACGCGAAAGGATAACAATGTTGAACCTAAGTGATTTTTTTGGCCCCCTTAACATATCTAATCTGCTAATCTTTTTTTCGTTTGTTGCCTGTTGTGAAATTATTGGCTATAGACCTGCAAAGTTGTTTATTGGAAAAATACCTTATTTTTTAAGAGGAGCTATTTGGTTGCTGGGGATGGGGATAGTTGTTTTTGCCTACTTTCTGTCTCATTATTTTGTACCGTATTCTTTTCCAACAATATTATTTGTTTTAATCGTTTTGTTAGTTCCCACAGTGAAATATTATATCGGCGAAAAAGGCCTAAAGAGTTTATCCGATTTTCTTAGAGATAATAAATTACCGCTTTTTATAGTCTTACTTGTCTTGCCTCAAGTATTTGTTAAATCATCACAACCGCCATATGTGTGGGATGAAATGTCTTATCATTATATTTCGCCTTATACCCTCTATTTTGAAAAGGTATGGGATACGGGGGTCAGTTTATACCTAAATTTGCCCAGACTTTTAGATACAGCGTTTATCTCATTATTTTCTTTAACTAAAACCTATTCAGTTGCGAGGCTATTACAATTTTCAATTTTTGTTACATTTCTTCTCACAGCATACTCATTTTTAAAACAAAGATTTGGTATTGCCATGGCAATAGCATTTTTTGTAATGACCTTCTTTTATCGCGAGAATTTTCTTTTGTGGTCTACTTTTGGATACGTTGATATTGGTACAACGTCTTTTGTGATGATAGGATTTATCTCCTTTCTGGACTATTTTCTTGATAGAAACTCTGATAGTTTAAAGTTTAGTTTTGCGTTTTTCGGGATGGCGATAGGATCAAAGTATTCTGCTTTAACCCAGTTTGTATCATTCTTACTAATCGCTGCATTCTTAGTATTATTAAGAAAAGAAGCCTTAATTTTAAAAAGCAAGAAACTTCTGGCCGGTGTAGCCTTGTCTCTCGTTTTAGGAGGGTACTGGTATGTTAAAAACCTTATTGTTACAGGAAACCCAATTTATCCGATTCTATTTGGATGTAGATTAGAAAATTGTGAAACAATATCTTTTGGATATACAACACCCTTTATTATTTCAAACATTCAAGCTATCTACTCAAGAATATTCTTAGATGATAAATTTCTTCAAACGATGTTAATTGTAAGTATTGTTCTCTCTTTGACTCTTGGACTGAAAAAAGTTAAAAATATGGTTTTGTTTATTTTGTTATTTGTGGCGATTGAGATAATTCTTATCAGAAATATCACTGGATATGATGGTAGGTATTTTTATCATTGGGCAACTTTTTCAATATTAATCCTTGTAGCGCCACTCGCCGCCCTGAAAGAAGTAAAAATATTTCAATTACTCTGGAACAAAATCAAAAAAAAGGCGTACCATGAAATCTAAGATTACAAGAAAAGCCCTCAAATATTTTTACTTCTTTTTGTTACTTGGTTATACACTTTTCCTGTTGTCGTCTCTACTCATTAGCCTTCTGGAGAGTTTTTCGTATTCAGGCTTCTTTCTTAAGCACTTTGGAGTATCGCTAGAATTTTTTATTTATGCCCTTTTTGGATTTGGATTATTAATTTTTCTTATTCCCTTCGACATTAATATAAGCCAAAAGTGGGTGAAGCTAATTAAGAAATTTCTTTTAGTGAATGTTTATGTTCTTACCGCATTTTTATTGACCGCATTGACGATTAATGTACTAGAGCGTATTAATTACAATAATTTTATCTATAGCAAAATTCATCTACAGCCGAAGTTACTTATTAAAACTGTCATATTACAAATCTTTTCTCTATGTGTAAATTTCTGGCTCGTTGTTCGAGCGGGTGGCTATGGACGGTTTTTCAAAATAAGGCTCCTAAGAGGAACAAAAGTTTCAGCATCGACAATCAAGGATTCGATACTAATAATTTACTCTGCTGTTTTGTTTGTATTTATCTTAACGGGCTCACTGAGATTTGTTTACAAGTTTTATACGGAAGAGAATGCTTTCTTGCAGAAAAACGAATTAAAATATGCTTTAAAAAAAATGGATATCTATCAATGGATAGCAGAATTTTTTCCCAAGACGAAAGATATAGTGAATTGGTGTGACCAACAAAGTAAACCAGTGGAGCTTGTTACATTTGATCCTGAAATGATTTGGATGAATTACGAAGGCCTATCAAGGGTTTTTTTAACCAATTGTTATTTTGCAAACATTTATTCATGGAATAAATCGTATAGTTATATTGGAAAAGACAACATGCTCCTTGTTTCGATTACTCCTTGCGACCGCAAATTAGAAGAAAAGAAGGGTGATCCAAATGGTAATATTATGGAATATCTTAAGGTAGTCAACAATCAATATATATGCCAATCAAGCGAGGTTATACCGGGCCTATATCTATATAAGGGTAAGGGAGGAAAAAAATGAAAGGTTCATATTTATCTCGTCTCGAAGGCATCTATAATAAAAAGTCTTTTCAAAGGAAAGTTGATTATATTAGGTACAATTTTGGACCGATTATTCGAAACCTCAAAACAAGGAAAAATATTTCGGTGTTGGAAGTAGGGCCCGGGAAGGGGGAGTTCATCAAGTATCTTCACACATGCGGAATTAAAGATATTGATATTATCGACAAAGACAAAAACGTTCTGAAAAGTCTGCAAAAGAATTTTAATATTACCAATGCCTATAATTTCGACAATGTTACTTCTATAAAGAATAAATTAAGACGGTATGATTTGGTCATATTAATTCAGGTTCTGGAGCATATGTCTCCAAAAATTTATTTTTCGACTATCAAAACATTGTTTTCTAGAGTCAAAAATAATGGGTCTATTCTCATCGTTGTTCCAAACGCAAGTAATCCTCTCGGTTTGGTTGAGCGTTACGGCGATTTGCAACACCAAATGGCATTTACGGAGCAATCTTTAAAGGATTTAGCCATCGGCTCCGGCATTAACAATTTTGACTTCGATATTAAAGGCTATTCGATTCCCCCATACAGCGTAGTAAACGTGGCCAGAATCATTTTACAAAAACTCTTACATCTTTTTCTTCTGGCTTTGATGGTGATAAATGGGGGAACATACTTTAAAACAATGAGTCCCAACGTAGCTTTAATTATTAGAAAAAGGCCCTAGTTCCAATAAGAAATGTTCAATAGGTTTTTGGCACGCTATATTAAATATATTTTGTTTCTTCTGCCAGTTGTGTGGCTGGTGGCATTGGCGGTCAGTTTCGCAGAAGCATATTTTTACCCGGGTGTTTTATTGAAACACACTTCTATAGAACCACTTCTCATCTATCTGACGTTTGGAATTGCAGGATCGTTTGGGTTTTATGGTTCTGGGTGGAAGAAGCAGCCTATTCGCTCATTTCGCACGGTTAGTTTTTATTCAATATATGTCTTCGGACTAGGATATTATACTTTTTATTTACTGGAAAAAATCCACTATCCTAATTACGTATTTTCGACTTTTCATATCCACCCTCTGGAATTGGGAACGCCGTTGGCACTGTCAATATACGCATTCATTATATCTTCGAAAGATGTTTTATTGGTGATTCGAAAAAATCCCGAAATTTTATACAAATGGTTTCCTGTCGTGGTTATTACTTCGTGGATATTGGTAAAGAGCTTTATCGATTTAGGAACGAGCGTCGCGCGCGATGTTTCGTTTATCATTAAAAATCCGACCGCCTCCTACGATCAAAAAATGGAAGAAAAATTGGGTAAAAAATTTTATGATTACGTTTTGTTTGTCAAGAAAAGTACTCCCGAGGATTCAAAGATTTTAATTCCTCCATTTCCAACTTGGCCCTGGGCCCAATCAGGAAACATCCCCTATATGACGTACTTCTTATATCCGAGGGTTTTGTTAAACGGCGAAGAATACTCTCCGAAATATGATTTGAATAAAGAAGATATCGATTATGTGTTACTTACATGGGGAGAGTTGGATGCCCCTGCTGGAGTTCAGACCAACGGGTGGCCTAAATTTGACGTAAAGGCAGAGAAAATAGTTTATATGCTAAACGAGGGAAAAACGGTGGAAAGAGAAGAAGACTATATCTATAAAAAGGTAGAGAATAAGCAAATGTGGGGATTAATTAAAGTTAAAAAATAATGCAAGTATTGTTAATTTTTATACTAATTGTGGTTTTTGGTTATTTGTTTTCCTCTCTTATTATTAAGGACCTGCCGCTAGCTGAGAGGGGGGGACTGTCCTATTTGTTGGGTATGGGCCTTATCACACTCCTAATATTTTTCTTTTCCTGGGCCGGTATCAAAATTACCGCAACCAGTATTATAGCAATTGTGTCAGGATTGATTTCATTACTCTTTTTCGTACTCGTTTTATTGAAGAGGAAAATCGAAATTAGGTTGCCAAATGTGCAACGAATTTTTATAGAACTTAGTTGGTTCGAAAAAATAATTTGCTTGGTAATAGGGGTAATTTTCTCATTGAGTCTTCTAATCGCTCTTTATTATCCGGTTTACGTCTGGGATGCATTGGCCCTATATGATTTTACCGCGAAGATTGTGGCCCAGACTGGCTATTTCGTACAAATTGCCAATCAATATTTTTATTTTGCTCAGTATCCGCTTTTAGTGCCTCTCGGACATACAATCGTTTATTTGTTTGGAGGTAGCAACCCTCAATTTATATATTCTTTATACTTTTTTTCTTTTGCTGCCATCTTCTACAGCGTCATCAGGAAAGGAGCTAGTAGGCCCGCCGCCTTGTTTGCAACTCTACTTTTGGTCACGACCCCGGCATTATTTGCGCACTCAACATTTGCATATACAAATTTGCCGTATACAGCCTTTTATGTAATTGGGATTATATATCTTTATATTGCCGTTACTCGAAATAGGCCCGATTATTTGCTTATGTCCTCTTTATTAGTTGGATTGAGTACTTGGGCAAGATCCGCAGAGCCCTTATGGTTGGCAGAGATTTTAATAGTTTTAATTTACGCTGTACGCAAAAAAAGCATATACTCCGCGTTAATATTCCTTGTTCCTTTTTTTATAATCCAACAGCCATGGAATATATTTCAGGCCCGTTTGTATGGACCTACGCTTTCAACCGCCGGTCAAATCTCTCTAATACCTGCGATATTATCAACCGGCGTCGATTTCAAAAGAATTTGGGACGTTTCTCTCTATGTATATCGAAACGTAGTTCAATCTTGGGGACCAATACTTGCGATTTTTTTGATTGCAGTATTTTTTGACATAAAAAACTGGATTACCAGGAAGAATCTGATAATGCTACTAATAATATTAGCGAATTTTATGACTATATATACTGGTACTTATTTGTTTAGTATTAGATTTCAAGAATGGAAAGATATTCCGGATTCTGCGATAAGGATGTCCATGTTTTTTCCTCCACTCATGATTTACTACATTAGTTTGGTCTTAGGGAAAGTGTCGCCTAAAGATAAATAAATATTCTTTTGGGCAAGGTGAGAACTTACTTAATTCTTCGAAGATACCCGTTGGGATTAAAAGTCAGATAAAATTTCTCCTGACTTTTATCTATGGCAAAGTCCTTATTCTCTTTTAAAAATATTTCTACGGCCTCCATGGGTCCGGGTCCAAATTCGGGTCGAACAGGGTGGCCGTTGATGTTTGTGTCCTCAATGATAATATACCCCCCCTTAGGTACGAACTTATTGTAGATTCTCAACTCTTTAATCACATTATCCCGGCTGTGGTCGGAATCTAAAATTACCAAAACCCTATCTTTTGGCCTTACCAACTTTTTTACCTGATCCACAATTTTATCCGAAGTAGACATTCCCAATAGATATTTGATTCTCTTATGTTGCGGTTTGCCCTTATAGGAATCGGTGTCAATTGTGATAACTTTCCCCTTATTTAATAGATCACACAGTCCTGCAAGATATAGAGCACTGCCCCCATTGAAGGTGCCGCATTCGATTATGATATCCGGCTTTAATTTGTAAATTAGTTCCTGATAAATCCAGCAATCTAAAGGACATTTTAATGTTTTTATACCGAACCAGTGGGTGTTGCCAAGACCTTTATTCCATAGAGTAGAGTTGTAATACAATTCATGGAAGGACCTTACGACATTTTTTTCCGTCTTGGGATTAATATAAAATCTATGGTAGATAAGCCCCTGAATAATTTTAAACCAATTGATCATTCTATCCATTTTATGCGCAATCTTTGGATTGTATCATAGGTAGGGAAGCCAAAAATCTTTATCGTATTTTTCCCACGAATGGCAGCCAAAGGGAAGTTTTTTCTTATTCAATTCATAACATTTTCTGGGGAATCTTTCAAAACCAAACTTTAGCGCTGTTTTAAATGGTGCGACTCTATAGCCAGGAAGATACTTAGGAGCCTCTAATGACCAAAAGCCGTCTTCATTAAAAGGATAATTGGTAGCCGGTGCATTTAGCCATTTTTTGTGGGATTTTCCCGTTATTACCGCGAGAAAAAACCACATTTTTCTGACCCAACTCTTAGCAGAAGATCTTTTGGCTAACATATTCACCCTTTCTAGGACTTTTAGGGAACTTTGAACATTTCTTAAACAAAATCCGCCGTTTCCCCCGCTGGCGGGAAACCCTTTTTTGTGAGCCAACGATCCGATTACCGTTTTAAACCACGGTGCAGAAATATAATCATACCCGCGGTTACACCATTTTAGAAGCTGGTCTGAAAAGACCAATGCATCCAGCTGATAAATTAATAAGTATTTGTAATTTTTAAACGCCTTATAGAAATCTTCCGATAGGAGTAGTTGATTGTACGTTTTTGTACTAGCAAAAAATTCGCTAGGAAATTTGATAAAGCCAAAACCCCCCTTTTTAAGTTTATTGGAGTTTATCCCGTCAGGAACAAGAAAATATCTATCGTACTTACCCAAATGTTTTTTTAAGTGTTCTAGCGAAATCAGGTCTTCTTCGCTAAATCGAGGTTTATAGTAGGAGGGGGTTACAATTGCTACAGTTTTCATACTCAATACTTACTTTGTTCCAAGGAGACAACCGCGAAACTGCCAAACTGAAAAACGTTTCCAACTTGGGAGAAAATATCAATGAATTTTAAAAGAATAGTTTGGAGCAAGGAATCCCTTTTGCAGATAACTCTAAAATAATCTTCAGGGATATCCCAAAGCGTACGAATTTTTAGATTGTAATTGTATTTTTTAGATAACTTTTTAAGTATATCAATATCTAAAAAGTCAGGCTTAAGACCGGAATATTCAACTCTTTGTGCCAGATTAAATTTGGCGAGTATTTTAATTAAAAAATTTGTCGTGGGTTCGACAAATAAAATATTTTTGAATTTTCTTTTAAGCAGTTCTTCTACAGTAAAATGTATGTCTCCCGTATGGTGTAAAGCCTCGTATATTAAAATGGGCATATCGTTGTTTGGTATCACCGGGGTGTGATTAAGATCTGAGGTAAAAAGGCCAAGGTCGACGTTGTAATCCTTGAGTGTAACTGGCACGATACTTGTGGCGGCATATGCAAGATCTGATGAAAACACAAGGTTAAATTTTTTTCGTTTCAATATTTCTTTGAGTTCAAAACCATGACCGGATCCCAAAGAAATAATCCCTCCCATATGTATTGAGTCTAGAAATTTTAATAGATATTCGAATTTTTGGTTAACAAAATGATTATAATAAGCACTCCATTTGTCTTTGTTTGCGTAATGCTCGATATTCTTTTTGGTAAGAGGGTAACTGTTCCCTTTGAGTTCTCGTTTAGTTTCGCTATCCAATTCTTTATTAATAACAAACTCAAGAATATGGTTCCTGATTAGAAATTTTCTTTGGCATTTTTGACAATGGACCCCGTTTTTTATTACCTGTAAGGAGGTTTTACCATTCCTAGGACAATACGGACAAGTGAAATATTTAGGAAAGTCGGATATTTTGATAAAGTTAATCATCTTTATTTGATGCGCAGTATACATTTTAATTAATCAGCAGTATAGTTTCAAAGGCAATATATGTTACTATTTCGAATATGAAAATTAGAAAACAGAAAGATCCCGTCAAACAAAAGTTTTACCAGAAAATATATATGGACAATGTTTTTAAATCCCGTTTTAGGGACGGATCGAAAACTTTCTATAAGGAAAGCTTAATTGGAAATTTTATGGAGTACTATACTTTAAAGGAAGCCGTTTCTTTGTTGCCTTTTAAGGTTAAAAATAAGACTGTCTTGAGTATTTGTTGTGGGGATGGCGCCGAAGGGGAGTATTTGTATAAATTGGGGGCAAAGGTTACTGTCAGCGATTTTTCCCTCGAAGCCGTAAAAGCAGCGAAAAGAAGGTGCAAATATTTAAGAGGTGTGGTTGCCGATGCGGAGAATTTGCCGTTTAGAGATAAAAGTTTTGATTTAGTTATAGTTCGCCACGGCCTGCATCATATTCCTTATCCATACAAAGGCTTGCTCGAAATGAATAGAATTAGTAAAAGGGGGTTCGTGTTTATCGAAGCTCAAAGAAATTTTATTACTAAAATATTAATTAAACTAAATCTAGCGCTAGAATATGAAGAATCTGGGAATTTTGTTTATAGATTTACACGCGATGAAATAAGAAAATTTATGAGAGATATAAAAATTCCAAATTACAAAATATCGACTTCTTGGGTTTATCATTTTGATTTTTTGACTCAGCACATCTATCCTTATTTTAATAATAAAATTTCTTTTTCGTTTTTTACTTTTTTCTTTTACTTATTCAATTTCATTTTTGGATATTTTGGCAATTCTTTAGTTGTGGTAGCAATAAAGGAGTAGATGATGTTCCATCTTTATTTGACGTTTTCAGATGGTGCTAAATATGCCGATATAGCCAGAAGTATTGTTCAAGGGAATGAGTTTTCCTCGTCCTTCAATTTTTGGGGTGCAAATAACGCACAAGTGATACAACCAGGTATGCCCTTGGCAATTGCGGGATTCTTTAAGATATTCGGAATTTCGGATTTAAGCGTTATAGCAACCTCATCCTTCTTTTATCTACTCCTCGTTTTGACAACTTATCTTCTTGGCAAGAAGTTGTGGGGACAGCTCGTAGGATTATTGGGAGCAATCTCAGTTGCTTTCAATGTAAATTTCCTGGAATATGCCACAAGCGGCGCTTCCGAGACATTATTTGCATGCGAGATAATTCTTGGGGCCTATCTTTTTATCATGAGGAGGAAATGGGCCAATATCTTAGGATTTTTAGTTTTAGTTTTAGTTTATTTCACACGCGCTCAGGCGATTATTTATATTTTTGGACTTTTATTTTTATTTTTTCTTCTTAACTTTCCTATAAAAAAGGCACTGAGTTATTTCATAGCGACTTTCGTCGCAGGATCGGCACTATACTTCTTCATTTCCAAGCAAGGAATATTTGCAGTTACCCAACACCTGCCTGGTCAGGCCACATCGGATGCCCTAAGAGGAGCGGTGCAGGAAACAAACATAATTGCTATATTTAAAAAGGTTTTTTATAATCTCTATAATTTCTACAAACTTCTACCCCAGATTACCTCGCCCTATATGTGGGCGCTTTTTATAATTGGGTTATTTATGTGGTCAAAAAACAAAATAGAAAACTATCTAAAGATTTCAACAATTTTTATGGTTGTAGCTACTTTTTTAGTTGCAGCCTTAACTATTCCCCTTTTTAGATATCTTCACCCAGTGGTTCCGTTGGTTTATCTTTTCGCAGTAGCGACGCTGGTTTGGATAGTGGAGGGATTAGGATTTAGGATTTTGGGTTTAGGTATTAACAAAAACAAAGCCAGAATTCTGGTTTCGAGTTTGCTGGTCTTTGTTTTTGTAGTTGGCCAAACCCTCGGAGTCATTTTTCTTGATTCAAGGCACAAAGCAAAGATTGTCAACAAAGGAAAACCCCCCGTTTACGTCACCCTTTCCAGGACGCTAAGAGAAAATACCAGCCCAGAAGACGTCATTGTTACCAATCTTGACACATGGGGAAGTTGGTATGGGGAAAGAAAGACAGTCTGGTTTCCTTTAAAACCGGACCAGCTAGATATTGAGGCAGAAAAAAACCCGTTTGATGCAATATTTCTCACGAGTTATTTAATAGACGATGAAAACTATTTTATGGGACCCGAGTGGAGGCAAGCTTTTGAGAACCCAAAAGATATCGAGGATAAATTTATTGTCAGTAACTTTGAATTTAAGAAGGAATTTATGATTTTGTCTGATGAGACATACGAGAGAGAACCCGCTCGGGCAGTTCTTCTAGTCAGGAAAAATAGATGATTAGCGATAGAGAGGTAATTTCCCGCTTCAAAATAAAACCCAAAGATAGAATTTTGGATATTGGAGGAAGCATGAGACAAAGAGACGAAATCCGGGTGGACACGCTCGTAGATATTATCAGTCCAGAAGAAGCGCCATATGGTCCAACTAAACTTAGAGCTAAAAATTTCGTCAAAGTAGATGTAACTAGGGATAAACTGCCCTTTGCTGATAAAGAATTCGATTTTTGTATATGTTCACACACGCTCGAGGATTTGAGCTATCCATTTTTGGCAATCGAAGAGATGTCTAGGGTTGCAAAAAGAGGACTTATTGTTACACCTTCAATGGGCGCCGATATGGTTTTTTCCCACATAAACTTCACTGACTGGCTTACAGGTTCAAGAAGAGTGCCGGGACAGGCTCATCATAAATGGTTATTCTATGAAAAGGGTGAGGTGATCTACGTTGTCCCAAAAAACTACCCACTTCTTTACTCAAGCAACTTCCATTTTACCCATTGGAGCGGAGAGGAGGAGTTTGTGTATTATTGGGAAGACAAAATTGACCATAAGGAAGTTCGGACCCTTCACTTTCATGAATTAATTCATGAATACAAAGGTTTTGTTAAAAGAAATAAAAGCAAGTTAAAAAGAGGATCTGTTCTTTTTTATCTGGATAGCCCTTTTTACTATTTGAAGGAGGGGGTTAAGTTACTCCTTAAAAAGGGCACAGGCTTCAAGTATCGTAACAATTCCTAATTACTAATTTCTAATACCTAATCAGCTAAGTCGTCGACATAAATTAGAAAATAATCTTCGGCTAAGCTACAATTTGTCTAATGAGGGCTTATATTGATAGGGCTGTCGGACTTGCGAAATCCCAGTCAGCAAAAGATACGTACGTTCTATTTGCCGGAAACGTGGCCTCTGCCTTTCTGGGTTTTTTGTTTACCTTAATTATTGCGAGAGGATTATCAGTCGGTGATTTCGGAGTTTTTTCTGCCGTCAATAACCTGATAGCTATCATCTCTTCCCTCGCCGATGTCGGGATCTCCGCGGGGCTTGTTACTTTTGTTGCGAATTTCCAGGCCAAGGGGGACACAAAAAACTCTCATAGATTTTTGAAGGCGTCACTTGTTGTAAGAGTTGCAGCCACATCGCTTCTATCTCTTCTTGTTTTGGCATTTGCACCTTCGGTAAAGAAGCTTCTTGCAAGCGAAGATATGTCAGTGATTTATTGGAGTGTGGCTCTTTCTTTCGGGCTTCTTTTTTGGGCTTATTTTCCTACGGCACTTCAGGCTTACAAGCGCTTTATCGCCTCAGTTTCGGTTGATCTTACAATAGGCATTGTTAGAGCTTTGTCGGTTTACGTTTTTTTTGTTGCAGGCGTTCTTACCCTTAACACCTCGTTTCTTTCTTTTACAGTGGGAGGTCTAGCCGCAGCAGTTTTGGGTGTATTACTGCTCGGGCCGTCCTTTCTGAAGGTGGATACTCCAAAAGAAGTTTACTCAAAACTTCTTCGTTTTTCCGGATGGGTTGGAGTAAATAGGGTGGTTTCTGCGATCTCGGGCAGGCTTGACGTACAAATGTTGGCTGTTATGTCGGGGGCTACAATAACGGGCCAATATTCAATTGCTCAACGTCTGGCCCTTTTTATAGCGGTTCTTACCTCAAGCCTTTCAAATGTGATGGCTCCAAGACTTTCCTCCTTTGAAGATAGGCACAAGGAAAAAGTCTACATTATAAAAGCAACACTCGCGACGTTAGTAATTGTTTTTGGGATGGTAGTTTGGATGATTATTGCCAGACCTTTTGTAACATTTCTTTTTGGGCAAAAGTATGAAGAAGCGGTTCCAATTTTTAGGGCGTTTGTTGGCTCGCTTATCCCTTTTGTTTTGGCGACGCCTCCCGTAACTGCCATAATCTACTCGATTAAAAGACCGGTTTATATCGGCTACTTTTCCTTTTTCCAGTTAGCCGCGATTTTTTTAATAAATATCCTCCTTATTCCTAAACTTGGGGCTTTTGGACCTCTGGTAGCCTTTTTTGTGGTAAACACAATCCTTGCGGTTTATTCCTGGATAATAGTTTTTAGGCACTATTGGGTAAATCCAAAACCCAAAACTCTAATTTCAAAATAGTTTCAAATATTTAATTTGGAAATTTCAAATTTGAATTTTAGACTTAATTAAAGTTTAGAATTTTGAGTTTGGATATTATTATCTATGTCTATTTGGGCTCACACTTTAGTCAAAAATGAAGAAAGGTACCTTTGGTACTCGGTCGCGAGTGTCGCCCCCTTCGTTGACAAGGTTCTTCTTTGGGATACAGGAAGTACTGATGGAACTCTTGAAATCTGCAAAAAGCTGATAAATCGATTTCCTGAAAAAATAGGCTTTCGGCAGGTTAAGCAAGAAAGTGCGGATGATTTCACTTTAGTTCGACAAGAGATGCTAAACCAAACAGATTCGGACTGGTTTATTATTCTCGACGGCGACGAGGTTTGGTGGGAGGACTCAATCAAGAAAGTTACAGAAACAATAAGACAGCATGGTAACAGTATAGAGTCGATAGTTGTTCCGAACTTTCTTGTTGTTGGAGATATTTTCCATTACCAAGAAAAGGCGGCAGGAATGTATAAATTTTCTGGAAGAGTTGGCCATTACAATCAAAGGGCTTTTAAAAGAGGAATTCCTGGTTTGCATTCTGTAAATCCTCATGGGACTTGGGGTTGGGCGGATGAGGAAGGGAAAATGGTTCAAGATAGAGACCCGGCAAAAATAAAGTATATGGAAGCCCCATACCTTCATTTTTCATTTTTGCAAAGAGCAGGTAGTAAGGGTGAGGACCTGGCAGTTGCCAAAAGATCTAAAAAGCTCAAATACGAGTTGGGTTTATCTTTTCCATTGGATTATTACTATCCCGAAGTTTTTTTTAGAGACCGGCCAAATATTGTTCCCTCCCCATGGGGGGAAATGAGCCCAGCATTTCAAGCAAGAGCGATTCTTGAGACTCCTTTAAGAAAGATAAAAAGAAAGGTATGGGGTTCAAAAGCAGGGTACTAAGGAAAGAGGTTTGGAGTAAAAAAGATTATTACCTCGCAGCAAGATGCGGCAGCTCAGAGACTTCTCATCCTGCCATGAAAAGACTTTCTAGGCTTGCAGGTCAGGTAAGCTCAATACTCGACATGGGTTGTGGAGAGGGAACGCGCTTAAACTTGTTAGCCAAAAGAGCTCAAAAAGCGGTCGGTATTGATATTAGCCGGAAGGCGATTGAGCTTGCGAAAAAGAAATATCCGAAGTTAGATTTTAGGCAAGGAGATTTAGAGGAATTACCCTTTAGAAATGAGAGTTTTGAGCTTGTCTACTGCGCTTTTGTTTTTGAACATCTAGAAAGTCCTGAGACTGCATTGAAAGAAGGTATAAGAGTACTTAGGAAAGGTGGGAGTCTTTTAATAGTTGCTCCCAACTTCGGTGCGCCCAATAGAGCCTCCCCGCCCTTTAAGGGGAATAGAATAATAAAGCTTATAAGAGGATTTGTCCTCGATTTTTTCCCAAAATCAGGCTTAAATTGGAATAAAGTAGAACCTATTGCAACAAGTGAGAAATATGAAATCGATTGGGATACCACCATCGAACCTTATCTGGGTTCCCTTATAAAGTTTCTTCAGGATAGAGGACTTTTAATAGAATATTTTTCTTCTTGCTGGAGGGAGGAATTACTCAGTGCAAGCTTTATTCAGAAGTTTTTTCGATTTTTGGGAAGTAGGTTTATTTACCCATTTTACTTATGGGGACCACATTTATTGGTCGAGGTTAGGAAAGAGGGGTAAATGGATAGAATTTGTTACTTAGTTTTTGGGGTAAAAATACCACTTCTCCTTCAATATTCACTTCCTGTAATAGTTTTTTATAACTTCATTTCCCGCCTATTTAAAAATAAATATTTTAGTTTTTTGTTAATTCTTCTACCCCCTACCGTCATTTTTATTCGGCTTTTGAGAAACGACCCATTTTTTCTGTCCGATGATTTTGCACACTTACGCCTTGTAAATGAAAACTCTTATTTTGATATAGCAAGAATGGCTTTTACGGCTGGGGGAATTTGGGTGGGACACAGGATTATCGGAGCATTCTGGCTTTTTAAGGCTATATTTCAACTCTTTAGTATAAAAACCGAAGCTTTCCTTGCGGCTAATTTTATTTTGCACTCGGCCAATGTTTTGCTCTTTTACCTAATAGTCCAAAAGTTAAAGAAAACCTCGTTTGCAGTGTTTTCTGCCTTTATTGTGGGTTCATATTACCTGACCTGGATTTCAAATATGCACGAGATTATGGGGGCGACATTTGTCCTTCTTTCAACTTTCTTGTGGGTTAAGTGGCTCAAAAAGGAAGAAAAAACTTACATTTGGACAATCTTTTTCTATATTCTCGCCATACTAACCAAGGAGATTACTTTCGTTCTCCCAATTTCTCTGGGCGCGATTACTGTCTTTTACCACAACAATGTCTCTCGCCTTAATTTTGCTAGGGTTATACGAGCACTCTTACCGTTTGCGGTCATTTTTATTATTTATCTATTTACTTACGCAACCGGCTTTCTTAACTATCGAAGCCTTCCGAGTCAAGATTCATATAAAATTGGCGTCAATACCCCCGCCATAGCTGAAAATTTCCTTTTCTATGGAGGTTATTTGTTTCCGATTGTTGAGTCTTCCCTAATAGCCTTAATAGTATTATTCTTATCGTTTATTTTCTTCGATTTGATAAAGAGAAAGGCTATAATGACCCCCTTTCTTATATCATTTTTTGCTTTTTTAGGACCCTCCCTACTCTTTGAGAAAAGAGTTTCTAATTATTACGTTTATATCGCGGCATTTTTTCTTTTTATGGGCCTAACTTTCTTACTTTTCGAAGTACACTCAGCAGTTAAAAGCCGGCTGATGAAGAGGCCAAAAGTCTGGCTTAAAATTTTCAATATTTATTTCATTTTAATTTTGGCTATCGGGGTCTTTAAGCTTAATAAGTTATTTATGGATAACTGTTTTTTGATTCAATACACATGGAAAAACGAGCTCAAAGGAAAAGTAATTGGTGTCACAAAAAAAATAGAAGAAGTTTCCCAAAATAGAGAAATTACAAGAGGATCTGAAATTGGGCTAGAAGAAGCCGAAATGGGTGAGGATATGAAGTTTGTTTATGAATCGGAAACTCTTCAACTTTTTCTAAGAAGCGAGAGATTAAAAGGTTTCAAGTATAAGTTTATAGAAGAAAAAGGAGTGCTATTAGTCGAAGAACCTTCGTAACCAGAGCTCCAATGAAAGTAGAGCCCAGAGGCGTGGGCCGAAATCACTGGTTTCCGAATGACCCTCAAGCATATTTTTGATAACATCTTGTCTAATTAACCCTTTAATCTTTGCCTTTTTGGAAAGTAGAACTCCCTTTGTATAACTATTTAATTTCCCGGAGAACCAAATATGGAGGGGAACCCCAAAGCCCATCTTGGGCCTGTATAAATTTTCCCGAGGAACGACTCTCTCAAGAGCCTTTTTGAAGATGTATTTACTCTCTCCATTTTTTACCTTTAATCTGAAAGGAATTTTGCCTGCAAGCTCTATCATATGATGGTCCAGTAGGGGAGAGCGGGCTTCAAGAGAGCTCGCCATGGAAGCGATGTCAACTTTGGCCAAAAGGTCATCCGGCAGCCAGTATAAAAGGTCGAATTTCAACCCTGCATCTTTAAGGTCCTTGCCTTTAAACATTCTGAAACTATTTTCTACAATTGCGTACGGATTCTGGGTGCTATTGACCTTGACCAACGCGTCCTTAGACATGTTGACGATTTCTTCAAAAGAAAATATTTGGTTATAGGAGGCAAAGCGCTGATAAAGCGGAAGCCTCGATTTTTCAAAGAAATTGGTTGACCTTGTAAGCAGTGCGCTTTTAGAGATTTTCTGTAATCCTTTTAAACCAGTAACCGCCATTGGTCTGACTCTGTTTATCCATTCGTAAAAATCTACGTCCCTTTTCAGCCTAAAATACCTATTAGGGTATCCGGCAAAAAGCTCATCCCCTCCATCTCCGTTTAAAACGACAGTGACATACTTTCTGGCAAGACGGCTAACCATATAAGTAATAACGTTGCTGGCATCCGCAAAAGGTTCTTCGTACTGATGGGCAAGTTCAGGAAGGATTTCGACATTCTCAGGTTTTGCCAAAAGTTCGTGGTGGTTGGTCTCGAATTTTTTGGCAACGCCCCTTGCGTATTTAGCCTCGCTCCACCTTTTGTCTTCGAAAACAATTGTAAAAGTATTTATGGGCTTATCCGAGAATTTGCTCATGGCATAAACCACTCCGCTCGAGTCAGCTCCTCCGGAGATAAAAGCTCCGATAGGTACGTCCGAAATCATTCGAAGTCTGGTAGATTCTTCTAAGGTTTCAAGAATCCTGTCGCACCACTCACTCTCCGTTAAGCGAAGCTTATTTCTGAAAACCGGTTCCCAATATCTTTTGACTTCAAATGTTTTTCGCCTTAAGTTCATTAGTATGTAGTGACCGGGTTGAAGCTTCTTGATACCCTCAAAACCGGTAAGGGGTGCCGGAGTGTAGCCGTAGACTAAGTAAAATTGTATTGCATTGTAGTCAATAGCTCTTTTGACTTCGTGTTGGGTAAGAATCGCTTTTAGCTCTGATGCGAAGATAAAAGTACCACCCTTAATGAAATACTTTAAAGGCTTTTTACCAATTCTGTCTCTGGCAAGAAACAAAGTTTTTTCTTTATCGTCATAGATTGCAAAAGCAAACATCCCCCGAAGTCTTTTTAAAAAGGACACTCCGTATTTGTCATAGAGGGCAAGGATCACCTCGGTATCAGTATTTGATTTGAAGACGTAACCTTCTTTTTCTAACTTGCGTCTTTCTTCCTGGAAGTTATAAACCTCTCCGTTATAGGTAATTGCGTAGCGGTTTTTGTAAATCATCGGCTGGTGTCCGGCTTTTGATAAGTCGATGATTGCCAGGCGACGGTTTACTAACCCAACTTTCTTGTCGCCGCTTACATAAACCCCGTCATCGTCGGGTCCTCGATGGATGATTTTTTCAGACAATTGCCTTAATTGCACAGGTGTAACAACCCTTGAGTCAAAATACACTTTTCCTGCTATTCCGCACATAAATTAAGATAATAATGCGTGAAGCTTGCTATTTAGTCAAATTGAGGTAAAAAGGTTAAAATAGAATAATGCTAAAGGCTTTAATAGGCGCCAAAAGACTTATTTTTTTTATCCTACTATTTCATTTAATTTTGCTTCTGACTCTCAAATTTACCGCTTGGCCCGAAATGACATTTTGGCCTTATTTAATACTCAAAGGTTGGTTTCCTTATCGTGACATTGCAATAGCCCATACCCCACTTCTTTTAGTTGATTTAACCATTTTTTATAAAATTTTCGGTTTGGGACTCGTTCAGCTCAAAGCCTACACCTGGATACTAATTTTAGCTACGGATTTTTTGCTTTTTTGGGTGGCAAGGCGACTTTGGGATAAGCAAAGCTTGGCGCTTCGCGCTAAAAAGATCGCACTTCTGGCAGTACTTTTCTATATACCCTTACAGATTTTTTATGGAGGAAATGGTCTCTGGTTTGATTTGGCCTTGGCCCCATTAGCACTTGCAATTTATTACAACCTGGAAAGAAAAAATTATTTGTGGGCTGGGATTTGGTGGGGGGCAGCTTTTTTCACAAAACAAACCGCATTTTGGTTTCTCCCTCCGATTGCCTTTACATTCTTGCGAGCAGCTTTAAAGGTTCAACCCTTAAAGGGGGTTAAAAAATTTGTCATTGGAGCGGGATTAATAGGAGTTGTATCCTTCATTTTATTATCAATTTTTGGGATTTGGGGGGACTTTTGGCTATGGGCAATCAAATTTGGGATAACCCGACTGCCAGCCTCTTCCGGACAAATTCACTTCCCGACGCTAAGACAATTTATTATCGCGACACTCCCGTATCTTGCGTTGGTTTTAGCCAATTTGAGATTGAAGAAGGTTCGGAACCTTCTTCCTTGGGCCATTTTCGCCGCGTTCGGGGTATTTCCCCGCTGGGAGTTGTTTCATTTCCAACCAGCCTTGCCATTTTTAGCGATTGGTTTGGGAGTTGTTGCATCAAATCTTTCAAAATTGAAGTCGGTAGAAAGAATAGCGTTAGCAATTAGCCTTTTACTATTTGCAGTGGTTGTTTCACGACAATTGGTAAGAGACTTTGGGGGCGGAACTAGATTTTTTGAACCAGAAGTCCTAAAAGTAGCAGATTACGTAAGAGAAAATACTGAAAAAGACGATGAAATATATGTGGCTAATGCTTGGGATAGTCTTTATGTACTAACCGATACAATTCCGGGAACTAGACCACACGTGCCTTATATTCCTTGGTATTTGGAGATTCCATTCATTCAAGATGCGATGGCAGTGAGTTTGGAAATCTCGCAACCCAAGCTAATAGTCCAAGGAGAGTATCGGGAGTCTGGGCTCGGGTCCTATAAACCTCCTCATCTAAATAAATTTATCATGGAAAATTACAAATTAACCGATAAGATCGACGGTTATGAAATCTGGAGGCCAAAATGAAAATAGCATTCTTAAATATATCCTACGGAGCCGTTGAAAGAGGAGCGGAGAGATTTGTTGAAGAACTATCAAAAAAACTTAAAGAAAAAGGTATTGGTACGGATATAATAACGGCAAATGAGCCTTACATGGCCCGTTGGCCGATTATTTGGCGTTCATATCTTGATCCATTTGGTATTCAGGTAGCAATTTTCACCCTAAAGAATTTAGGAAAGCTTTGGAAAGAAAAATACGACGTTGTTATTCCAATAGATGGGGGTTGGCAGCCTGCATTTGTGAGAATTGTCACTTGGTTATATGGTGGTAAAGTTGTCATTTCAGGCCAGTCGGGTAAGGGATGGGACGACAGGAACAATCTTTGGTGTTTTCCGGATGCATTTGTCGCCCTATCTTCCAAGTTGATGGATTGGGCAAGGGGAGCAAACCCTTTAGTCAGGGTAGTGCGTATTCCGAACGGCGTAGATATTCATAAGTTCAGACCCGAAGGAGAAAAGATCGACATTAGGCTAGAGGCGCCAATTATTTTATCAGTTGGGGCGTTGGATAAAGATAAGCGGATGGACTTAGTGATAAAAGCAGTAGCAAAGCTTGGGAGAGGAAGCCTTCTAATTGCTGGTAAAGGACCGAAAAAGTTCGAATTAGAGGAACTGGGAGAGAGGCTACTCGGAAAAAGATTTCAGATTGTATCTTTAGATTTTGAGGAAATGCCCAAGTTGTATAGGAGGGTAGATCTTTTCACTCTGGCTTCCCCCTGGTTTAGGTCTTTCGAAATGGTGATAGTTGAGGCAATGGCTACAAATCTCCCCGTTGTTGTGAATGACGACGAAAT
The DNA here is from genome assembly GCA_001792115.1 of Candidatus Woesebacteria bacterium RBG_16_42_24. Lineage (GTDB taxonomy): Bacteria > Patescibacteriota > Microgenomatia > UBA8517 > UBA8517 > RBG-16-42-24. The sequence goes on along the minus strand of MGFX01000002.1, from coordinate 33,442 downwards.
AAGAAAGGAAATTGTAGGCGAAGCGGGAATTTTTGTTGACCCGACAAATACTAAAGAGTACGCCTCAGCCTTAAGAAGTGTCTTGGATAAAGATTGGGGGGATAGTCCTAGGCGCCAGGCTGAGAAATTCGATTGGAAAGAAATAGTTCAAAAGTATGAACAACTTTTTATTAATCTCGGAAGATGACAAAGCTCTTGGGTACCTTCAGGGCTCTACTTAAAAACTACTATCAGTTTCTAATAGTTTTATTTCTCGCAATATTTTTGAGGGTTTATAGACTGAATGAATTAACCACGTTTGGGGGAGATCAAGGAATGGATTTTCTGAAAGTGAGAGAGATGGTTTTATATCACAAGTGGACATTGATAGGCTTAAAAACTTCTATTGCTCCCTTTTTCCAGGGACCGCTATATCTTTATATGCTTTACCCCTTTTTTCTGATACTAGGGTTGAATCCTATTGCGGGGCCAATTGCTGCGGTATTTGTGTCAACTGCAACAATTATTCTTCTTTACATAACCGTTAGGAAATATTTTTCTTTGAAATTTGCCCTGTTGAGTTCTATGTTGTTTGCAGTGTCTCCCGAACTGATTATTTACGGGAGCACCCCCTTATATCAGAATTTTTTACCTTTTTTCATCGTTCTGGCTGTCTACCTGTTTTTAACCGAAAAGAAAAACATCTTCGTGGGATTTCTTATGGGTCTTTCGATAGGGCTCGGGATGGAACTACACTTTCTGAATATCAGTCTGGGATTGGCTCTTTTTATTTATCTTTTAATATTTGAAAGACATAAGTTAGATGTAATTCTGGCCTATGTTGCAGGTGTGCTGGTAGGATTGACTCCAACAATAGCGTTTGAGTTTAGGCATAACTTTTTAAATACACGTTTGTTTTTAAGCTATGAAGGAGCACGGCCCTCGGTCAACTTTTTAGAAGGAATATTAAGCCAATGGACAAAGGGCGCAGCCAGGTTTCTCGGAGGAAACTTTACTTTGGCAGGTTCAATAATCTTAGCCTTCATGCTGTTATTTGTTCTGGCAAAAAGACGTCTTTCGCGGCCGGAAAATAAACTAAGCAGGTTAACTTTTATTAGCGTAGCGATACTGCTTCTTTTAAGCTTAAAATTTTCGGCTTATGGTCCCGAGTATATTCTTCCTGTTTTGATGCTATTTGTTGTTTTGCTTCCTATATCTCTTATCCGGATTTTTCCTAACAAAGTAGGAATGGCTCTTGTAGCGCTATTAATTGTTTTTAATCTTTTTGCCTCGGCAAAGCGGTTGAACATAAATCACGGTTATAATATGCCAGAGGGTTGGACAATGAAGAAAATAAACTTAGCCGGGAAAATCATAAGCCAGGATTCTTACGGTCATCCCAATTTTAACGTAGCATCGTTAATAGATGGAGGGACGCGCGCATACCCATTAAGATACTCAACTTACTTATATGGAGCAGGTCCTGAGGCCGTAGAAAACTACCCGATGAACAATTTTTTGTATGTGGTGTCAGATAAAGATAAAGAAAAATTATATGGAGCCAAAATCTGGGAAATTGCCTCATTCTTACCCTTTAGTATTGGGGCAGAGTGGGATTTGCAGGACGGTATTTATCTCTACCGTTTGGACAGGACCAGAAATTAATATGAAAAAATATAACATACTGTAATGAAAGTTACAGTAATTATTCCCACATACAACGAAGAAGACGTGATAGGAGAGTGTTTAGAATCTCTGTCCAAACAAACATATCACGATTTCGAAATAATAGTTGTCGACGATGGATCTACCGACAACACTCCCGGTGTTGTCGGAAATTCTAACCCCAAAACCCTAAACCCTAAATTGTTGCGAGAGCAACATAAGGGGCCGGGTGCGGCGAGGAATTTGGGTGCAGAACATGCAAATGGCGAGATTTTAGTTTTTGTCGACGCTGACATGACTTTCGACAAAAATTTTCTGAAAAATCTAGTTAAGCCAATTCTTTCTGGAAAGACTAAGGGAACTTTTTCAAAATACGAATACGTGAGTAACTGGGAAAACGTTTGGGCAAGGTGTTGGAACATAAACCAAAATTGGGAAGAAAGAAGAAGGCATCCCAAATACTATCCCGATAAGCAAAAGGTTTTTAGAGCGATTCTTAAATCCGAATTTGATAAGGTAGGAGGGTTTACCCCAGGAGGCTATACAGACGATTATAGCCTGTATGAAAAGCTGGGATATATGGCCGATTCTGCTAAAGGCGCAATTTTTTATCATAAAAACCCCTCGGGCCTGACAGAAGTTTTTGGCCACGCTCGTTGGGTTGGAAAAAGAAAGTATAAACTTGGATTTCTTGGTTACTGCGTGGGACTTTTAAGAGCCTCATTTCCCGTCTCTCTACTCGTGGGGATTTTCAAATCGGTAGTTCATTGGCAACCAGCCTTCGTAGTTTTTAAGCTGATTTATGATTTTGGAATATTTTTGGGAATCTTGGAACTTGTACTTCTAAGAAAGCAAGTTAAATGAGGATTATTTGGAGTTTTTTGGTCCTTGCCCCAATTTTCCTTTTGATAGCCTCCGGGTTAAAAGCGCAAGAAGGAAGTATTGACTGTAACAATCGCTTCCTAACTTTGGTAAATCCGGTACGGGGTAGGGATAAGTGGAGCGACAAAACCATAAGCCCACTTATTAATCAATATAGTCTTGTGAAAGAAGTAGGATTTGCCGCGACTTGGCTTTTGCAGTATGACGCACTAATCGACCCAGAGATTGCATCAACGACAAAAGGTTTCGACCCAAACCAAGAAATTGGCTTATTCTTGGAAGTAAGCCCAGATTTAGCGAAAGACGCAAGGGTGATTTATCCTGGATTTAGTGCCTGGGCGAGTCCCAAGGCCGTGTTTTTATCTGGATATCGAGAAAGCGAGCGAAGAAAGCTTCTAAATACCCTCTTTGGCCAGTTTAAAGATACCTTCGGTTATTATCCAAAATCCATCGGTGCCTGGTGGATTGATTCGTACTCCTTGAACTATTTGAGTCAAAAGTATGGAGTGAACTCCGCCATGATTGTTGCAGACCAAAAAACTACCGATAACTATGGAGTTTGGGGTCAGTGGTGGGGGATTCCGTATTATCCGAGCAAGGCAAATGTTTTAACTCCGGCGAGTTCTAAAGAGAGTCAAATGGATTTAGTTGTTATTCAATGGGCACAAAGAGACCTAAGTAAAGCCTACGGGGAAGGGCCGGCTTATTCCAATTATTCACTTCAAGCAAATGACTACATAAGCTTAGGGAAAAATACCGATTATTTTAATGGGCTTATAAAGAATTATCTTGATTGTGGAAATGAGATAGGACAGGTTACGGTTGGCCTTGAAACAGGAATTGAGGGAGCTTCTTACTTGACTGAATATGAAAACCAGCTAATTGCCCTTAGTAAGATTCAGGACCTTATGTTTGTAACGATGAGCGATTTTGCCCAAAGTTATATGAACTATTATTCTCAAAATCCCGAAGAAGTAAGTCTTAGCGATGGAGATTCTGAGTGGCTTTTAACTCCTCAAAAAAGGATGAATCAAAAATTAGGAGATGAAATTTTCTATAACCCGCAAATCTCTTTTTCCGATTATTTTGTCGCTGACACATCTAACTTTTTGGATAGAAGACTCGAGTCGAATCCAAGAAGCCCCGGCGGGAGATATTTTCCATATTACTTGTTGGCTTGGGGGGCATTGTCAATTTTATTCATTCTTAAAAAGAAAGTATTAAACTCTATTTTGGCAACGCTATTTTTAGTAGCCGGCTTTGGTTTGATATTAAGGTCCAGCGAGCAATTCGGATGGATTGTGTACTTCGGACCTGTACTTCAAAACCTCGCGCTGGCCCAGGCTCTTATAGTTTTGGTAGTTTTCGCGGGCTTCTATTTTCTTAGACCGCGTCTTTTAGCCTCAATCCTTCCTTTGACGTTTGGGCTGGACGCACTACTCGTCCGCCTGAGATACACCGAGATTTCCTCAAGTCGATATTTTGGCCTTGCCTGGGATGCATTAAGGTTCGTTGGACTAAAATTCCAAGAACCTTTCAGGATAGCATTTGTTAACCAAGATTTCCCAAATGAGGTTGCCTCTTCTCTCCTTAAACTTAATTTTGATAAGGTTTGGGAAAATCCGTATATGAGTTTATTTATTTATCCGGCGATTCACTTGGCTGTGGGGCTCGTCATATATAAACTAATCAAGAAATCTTCTTTTAAGACTAAATTGATCATATTAAGTTTCTTGGCCTTACTTTTTGCTTTACACTTAAGCTGGGTGTTAGCTTATGACCCGAGGGTTACTACCTACGCTTTATGAATAAATACATTCTTTTAATAATCATCCTAGCGCTAGCCCTAAGACTTGTGGCAATTAATCAGTCTTTTTGGCTGGATGAGGCTATAGGAGCACTAGTTGTTAAAAATCAAACGTTTTTTCAGATTCTCACCGAATTTTCAAAACACGACAACCATCCACCATTATATTATTTGACACTTAAACTCTGGAGTGATTTGTTTGGGTATTCAGAAGTGGCTTTACGAAGCTTATCGGTCATTTTTGGTATAGGGACCATCTATATGGTGTATAAGATAGGAAACATACTTAGAAAGCATTTGGGAGTACTAGCGGCGGTTCTTATCGCCACTTCTCAGTTCCACATTTATTATTCTCAAGAGGCCAGAATGTATATGATGGCGGCATTTCTTGCTTTACTTGCGTTTTATTTATTCATAAAGGAAAAATGGATATTTTATTCAATTACAATCACCGCTTTGGTTTTTACCGACTATATGCCGGTTTTTCTTCTCCCTGTTTTTTGGCTTATTGGACTTGCTTCGAGGAAGTCTAAAAAGTGGTGGAGGAATTTAGCAGTTTCATTTCTACCTCTAACTATTTTGGGAGTGCTATGGATACCCACATTTTTAGTTCAATCCCAAGGTGGTAAATGGCTTTTGGAAACACTTCCGGGATGGGTAAAGGTGGCTGGGGGTGCAACTCCCAAACAATTGGGACTAATTTGGGCAAAGTTTGTTTTTGGCAGAATATCATTTTCCGACAAGGTTTTATATTATTCACTGGTTGGATTCTTCTCCATTCCCTTTTCTTTCGCGTTCTACAAAGCCTTTAGGGAGAGAAAAGAAGTAGTTAGTTTATGGTTATATCTTCTAGTTCCATTTGTTCTTGGATTTATTACTTCACTAATATTTCCGGCTTTCATCTATTTTAGGTTTCTATATGTCTTGCCGGCATTTTATCTATTGACGGCTTGGGGAATTGAAAAATTTAAAGGTAAAACTAGGTTCGTGCTTGTTGGAATTATACTTCTCGGAAATATATTTGCTTGGTTTATCTACATTAGAGATCCTTATCAACGGCGGGAGCAGTGGAGAGAAGCAGTTAAATTCGTTGAATCAAGGGTTGGGAGGGATGAAATGGTGGTTTTTAGTTTTACAGAACCATTTGCACCCTACCAATGGTATAGTAACAAAACTGTGAAAGCCATAGGTTTAACCGATTCAATAGCAGCAAATCCTATTCCCACAAGGGAAAAGTCAGTTTTTGAAACATTTGACTCAAAAGGGGTTTATTATTTTGAGTATTTGTGGGAGCTTCACGATCCCGAGCGGATTGTGGTGACAAGTTTGGGAAGCGAAGGATTTATTGAAGCAGCTGCTTTTGATTTTCCCGGAGTCGGAATTGTAAGATACCTTCAAAAGCCATGAAAATTGCTATTGACGTTTCCCAGGTTGTCTATGGTACCGGAGTTTCGGTGTATACGAAGCTTTTGGTGGAAAGCCTACTCAAACTCGATGATAAAAACGAATATATCCTCTTTGGGGGTTCATTGCGGCGAATGAACACCCTGAAAGATTTTTTTGAGACCCTAAGGGGCAGATTCACAAGCAAGATTTTCCCAATTCCCCCGACACTCGCAAATATTATCTGGAATAGGCTACATACCTTACCCATAGAGAAGCTAATTGGAGAAGTTGATGTTTTTCATTCATCTGATTGGACTCAGCCTCCGACTAAGGCTTTTAAGGTAACAACAATTCATGACTTATTTCCCATAAAATTTCCCAAACTGACCCACCCAAAAATTGTTTCAGCCCTCCTTAATCGCTTTAAGTGGGTAATCCGAGAAGCGGATATGGTAATTGTTCCTTCAAGGACGACAAAAGAGGATCTTGCCGAGTTTGGAATAGGGGAAAGGGTAGTTGTAATTTCAGAAGCTCCCAATCCTGCATTACGGCTTCCTAGTAAATTAGAAATTGAAAGGGTTAAAAGAAAGTACCAGATAAGCGGTTTATATCTCTTATCAATCGGGGTTAATCCCAGAAAGAATACAGAGAGAATAATAAGCGCGTTTGAGAAAGTTCGACCCGGGTTGGATTTAAAACTCATAATTATAGGTCATCCTTACATGAAAATTGAACCGGTAAGGGGCGTGAAAATACTTGGACACGTACCATTGTCTGATTTATCCGGTTTATATTCAGGTTCCGAAGCTCTTGTCTATCCGTCTTTATATGAAGGATTTGGACTCCCAATTTTAGAAGCTTATAAGTGTGAAACCCCTGTTGTGACGTCTAATGTCGGTACTATGCAAGAGTTGGGTCAAGGGGCTGCTATTTTAGTGGATCCGACCGATGTAAATTCTATTGCGGAGGGTGTTAAAAAGGCTATAAAGGACCGAGAATCACTTATTAAAAAAGGAAGAGAGAGAGTTGAAGAATTTTCTTGGACTAAGGTTGCAGAAAATACCATTAAAGTTTACCAAAAAGCAAACCAATAAAAATAATGATAATAGGGATAGATGGAAATGAGGCAAACTTAGAAGTCAGGGTCGGAGTTAATCAATATTGCCATGAACTGCTTACGGTTATACGTAAACTAGAGGATGAGTGGAAAAGTAAACACAAGATAGTCGTCTACTTGAGAGAAAAACCCAAAAATTTTATGCCGGAATCCTCAAATAACTTTTATTACAAGGTAATTTCGGGTAGTGGTGCGTGGATAATTAGGAGATTAATCCCAGACCTCTTTTTTAGTAGTCCCAAACCAAGGGTATTTTTCTCTCCGAGCCATTATGTTCCTCCTTTTTCACCTGTTCCCTTGGTTTGCGCTATACACGACTTGGGTTACCTCGAATTTTCGGAACAATTTAAAAAATATGACTTTTGGCAGTTAAAGTATTGGAGTGCTTGGTCCATATTTATATCAAAACGTATCATTTCAGTATCAAATAGTACAATGAAAGATATTGTACGACATTATCCTTTCGCTTCAAAAAAAATCCGTGTTGTGCACCATGGGAACGATAGTTCCCGCTTTAATCAATTGATTGCTGACAAAGATGTGCGACGCATCAAGGAAAAATATTCTATAGTGAAGGACTATGTGTTATACCTTGGTACACTTAAGCCGAGTAAGAATGTTGAGGGATTGTTGGCCGCCTGGAAAGAGGTAAAAAGAACTTTTCCTAATTATAGTCTAGTTGTCGCGGGCAAGAAGGGATGGCTTTATGGATCTATCTTTGAGAGGGTACAGGAGTTGGGTCTTACTAAAGACGTAATCTTTACAGATTATGTTTCCGAAGAAGAAAAACCAGTCCTAATAAAAGGGGCAAAATTGTTCATCCTGCCATCCTTCTGGGAGGGATTCGGTATGGATGTGCTACATGCCTTGGCGTGCGGAGTGCCGGTAGTTGTCTCGAATGTTGCTAGTCTTCCTGAGGTGGCCGGTGCAGCTGGAATCTATGTTGACCCAAAAAATACTGAAAGTATAGCCACGGGTATAGTAAAAGTGCTATCGATGCCCGAGAAGCAGTATAATAAGCTTGTGAAGCAGGGCTTGGCGCGTGTGAAAGGCTTTTCCTGGGAGAAAACCGCTAGAGAAACCCTGAAAGTGCTAGAAGAAGCTGCTGAATAAAAATGGCCATATTCACGGACAGAATGGGAAGAGAGCTATCACCTTCTGAGGCTCTTCCTAAAATTAAGAACCGTTTCTATAACTATTGGCTCGATTTTGAGCTTATGTTACTTCGTTGGGTAGGCCACATTCCTTTTCATACTGTTAGGAATCTCTTTTACATGCTTGCAGGCATACAGATAGGACCAAAAACAGTAATTCATATGGGGGCAAGGTTTTTCCAGCCTCGAAATATAAAGATTGGGGAAGGTACAATTGTAGGAGACCATATCTTTCTGGATGGACGAGCCCAACTCACGATTGGTAGACACGTAGATATAGCCTCAGAGGTCATGATATATAATTCCGAACACGATTTAGAGAAGGATGACTTTGGTTCTTTAGAGGCACCAGTCGAAATAGGCGACTATGTATTTATTGGCCCTCGAGCAATTATTTTACCCGGCGTGAAAATCGGAAAAGGAGCAATTGTAGCTGCCGGAGCTGTGGTTACAAAAAGTGTTCAAGACTATGAAATAGTCGGTGGTGTGCCTGCAAGGAATATTGGAGAAAGGAAGAATAAGGATCTGCACTACAGATTAGGGCGCGCACGACTTTTCCAATAATTCTTTGAAATGAAGATTGTATTACAGGCAACGTTCTTTCTAATTAGCCTCGTTTTCCTTCTTTACTTAAGTTTACCCTCGCCGGAATTCCCCAAGCCTTTAAACGAAGCTTACCAATCCCGTGAACCGGCTGACATTGAGACACCATTAAGAAGAGGATATTATACGGATTACGGCCGTAACGAGGTTTTGGTTCACTATCAGGACCAATTTAGAAAATCAACTTTTTTGGGATTGCCGCTTCCAACCTATCGACTTAATTATCCACCCGAGGAAGCACAGACTATTATTCGTGATCAGGCAAGGAGTACTTTTTTGGAGGAGATTGTGCATCCTTTTAGAGAGTCAATCTTTGTTAACGGTTTTGAACCTAAACTTCCTCAAGATGCGATAAGAATCGAGGGAAAAGATTGGAGACAGAAAATAATAGTGAGATATGTACCAAGTAGTCTTGCTGTAAGACTTCTACTTGGACTATCTACCTTGTATTTTATGTACTTTTTGTCGAAAAATCTTTACCAGGCGGCGGGCGATATCAAAAAGGAGTTTAAATAATGGACTTATCGATTATAGTCGTGAATTACAACACAAAGAATTTTCTTTTAAGCTGCATAAAGAGTGTCAAAAAAAATACCAAGGGCATAGTTTATGAAATTATCGTAATTGATAACGCATCGACAGACGGGTCCGCGGATATATTAAAAAGACTTAAGGGGAGGCTTTTTAAAATAACTATAAATAGGCAAAATCAGGGTTTTGCCAAGGCTAACAATCAGGGCATAAAGATCGCCGCGGGGCGTTACATACTTCTTCTTAACCCGGATACGGCAATAGAGGACAATGTTTTGGGAGAAATGATAAATTATATGGATAATAATCCCAAAGTTGGAATTGTAAGCTGTGCTCTTAAGGGGAACAATGGGAAAATTCAAGCAACGGGGGGATATTTTCCTAACCTAGCGAGGGTATTTTCCTGGATGTTTTTTCTCGACGATATACCACTTCTGGATAGATTGATAAAACCATTCCATCCGATGCACGAGAAGTCATTTTTTTACCGCGGAGAAAGTTTTTTTAGAAATGCTGGTCTCAGAGATTGGGTTACGGGAGCATTTTATCTGTTAAGAAGACCCGTTTTAGATGAGGTGGGGCTTTTGGACGAAGATTACTTTATGTATACGGAAGAAGTTGATTTGTGTTTTCGAGCAAAGCAAAAAGGTTGGGAAGTGTGGTACCTGCCAAAATGGGCGATAGTACACTTCGGAGGAGCAAGCAGCGCCTCCGAGTTTCCCATTATCTCAGAGTACAAAGGAGTAAAGACATTTTACAAAAAACACATGCCTTCATGGCAGACTTTGGTTTTAAGGTTACTTCTAAAAGTAGGGGCGGTATTAAGGATTATTCTTTTTGGAATATTGAAAGGAGGAAGCTACGTAAAAATTTATGCGAAAGCTTTTCAAGTCGCCTGACACCATCTTCAAATATTTAACTGCTGCTGTGATTATGACGATAATTTTGTATCCAAAATTCCCTTTTCTTAGGATTCCTGGGTTGCAGGTTTCAATAAGGCTGGAGGATTTTTTAATGGCGGCAGTTGTTGGGATTTGTGGGATTTATTTACTTCCGAGGCTGTTGCGAGTTTTCTCCTTGAATATCGAGAAAACAATTTTAATCTATTTGGTGGTAGGGCTTCTGTCTTTACTGTCTGCAATATTCATAACGAAAACCGCAGGAATCGAAGTGGGATTTTTGCATTGGCTAAGAAGGATAGAATATTTTGCAGGATTTTTCTTGGGGGTTCTCGCATCAAGAAAGAGGGAGAATCTGGGTTTTTATATCAAGATTCTTTTACTTACCTTATTTATAGTATTCCTTTATGCAGCAGGACAGCGCTATTTCTATTGGCCAGTAATTGTTACTCAAAATGTAGAGTATGCCAAAGGAATTGCACTTCGCTGGATTCCCGGCAGCCACATAAATTCAACTTTTGCAGGGCATTATGACCTCGCTACCTTTCTGGTTCTTGTCCTTCCCATTTTTATTTCTTTATTTTATGTTATTAAAAAAATCAAGACTAGAATTATCTTAGGGATAGCGATTTCTTGCGGACTTTGGTTACTTCTGGTTTCCGTCTCAAGAATTTCGATAGCCTCATACCTGTTGGCTAGTTCAGTTGCACTGCTTTGGCTTCGGAAATATAAAGCTATTTTGGTTGTCATTGGTGTCAGTCTGATATTTTTTTCTTTTTCGTCAGATTTAAGAACAAGATATGTTCGGATTTTTGATGAGGCTAGAAAAAGATTGGGAGAGGTTACATTCTATATTCATGCCCAAGAAGACTTGCCAGAAAGAAGGACTAACGTGGTTACTCCAATGCCAACGCCAATGCCGGTTTTGGAGGATAGGTCTTCTTCTATAAGGTTAAATGTAGAGTGGCCAAGAGCCATACGGGCCTTTTCAAAAAATCCTCTATTGGGTACGGGATATTCGTCAATTACTCTCGCAACAGACAACGATTACTTAAGAGCCCTAGGAGAAACCGGTATTCTGGGACTTGTCGCCTTTAGCTTGATTTTTATAAGGATCTCCGAAATATTACTAACGAAATATTCTTTAATTAAGAAAGAATTTTCGGACATTGACAAATCATTTGTAGCAGGGATGATGGGTGGAAGCTTAGGTATTCTTGTAAACGCTCTATTTGTAGATGTATTCGAAGCATCGAAGTTCGCCATAATCTTTTGGATTTTAATTGGAATATTAGTGGGATTTATAAGAAAGAAAAATTATGCTGAATAATTTATTTACCCGCTTATTTTCAATAAAAAATATTGAGTACTATTTATTATCAATGATGCTCGTAGGCGGTTTTTTAATAAGATTATATAAAATTAATAACCCCTTAGCTGATTGGCACTCATTCAGGCAAGCAGACACTGCCAGTGTAGCTAGACTTTATGTAGAAAATGGTGTTAATTTACTTTACCCCCGCTATTACGATTTGTCTTCAACTCAATCTCGAATTTTAAACCCCGAAGGCTACCGTTTTGTAGAATTCCCTATCTATAATGCAATTCACGCGCTTCTTGCCAAAAATTTGGGCATTTTATCATTTGAAGTATGGGGTAGGCTGGTCTCAATTATTTTTACTTTAGGTTCTGGATTTTTAGTTTATCTTCTGGGAAGGAGATTTATCAATAAATGGGGAGGAGTGATCGCTTCCTTTTTTTTCTTGTTTTTGCCTTTTAACATTTATTTCACCAGAGTAATACTACCGGAGCCTACGGCTATATTTTTTGGCCTTTTGGGTATTTGGTTTTTTGTGCTTTTTATCGACAGCGAAAAAGCTCTATTTTTGTACCTATCTGGATTGTGTTTCGCATTGGGGTTACTTATTAAGCCTTTTATCATCTTTTATACTATTCCCTTAGTCTATTTAATTTTAAAGAAATATTCTCTTAAGAAAATTTTTAAAACTCCTAAACTATTAATTAAACTCCTGATTTTTATAAACATCATTGCCATTCCTTTCTTCCTATGGCGAGCTTGGATTAGCAAATTTCCTGCTGGAATACCCGGTTGGGCTTGGATGTTCAATGGCGATGGAATTCGTTTAAAGCCCGCTTTTTTTCGCTGGATTTTTGGGGAGAGACTAACAAAACTTATCTTGGGCTATTGGGGAATTATTATATTTACTTTTGGACTTCTTAAACCCAAAAAAGATCTTTTTATTCACACTTTTCTTCTTGGGATGTTTACTTATGTTGTTGTATTTGCGACAGTTAACGTAAGACACGATTACTATCAGACAATTACCATTCCGGCCATTTCCTTAGCCTTGGCACAGGGACTTTTGTATTTGTGGAATTCCCAAGATTTTCCACGCTTTTCAGCCAGAACTCTGGTCATATTCTCGATATTCATTATGTTTGCAACAGGAGCTTCTGAGATTAGGGAGTTTTATAAAGTCAACCACCCAGAAATAATCGAGGCTGGTGCAGCCGTTGATAGACTAACCCCAAAAGACGCGATAGTGATAGCTCCTTATAACGGAGATACTGCATTTCTTTATCAGACAAAAAGGAAAGGTTGGCCGGTAATTGATTCATCTGTCGAGGAAATAATTCGAAAGGGAGCGGATTATTACGCAACAGTGAGCTTGAATGACAAGGACACCCTAGAGGTTATTGGGAGATTTGAGGTGATAGAAAGAACTAATACTTATTTAATAGCTGACCTTCATAGACCTAAAAAATGAAAATATTGATGCTCGTTCCTTATCTGCCAAAACCTGACACCAGTGGAGGGCAGACTCGTTGGTATAACATTATTAAATATTTGTCAAAAAAACATGACATTACTCTTTTTTCCCTCGCCAAAGATACTTCAGAAGAAAAGTTCATCCCCGAATTAAAAAAATATTGTAAAAAAGTAATGGTCTTTGATAGACCAAAAAAGCCTTGGACCCTAAGAAATGTACTACTTTCATTCTTCGGACCATTCCCACTTTTAGTTATTAGAAATTTTTCCTTGCAGGAAAGACGTGCGATTTCAGAAGAACTTGCCAATGAAAAGTATGATTTAATCCACGCAGAAACTTTTTATGTTATGCCACACCTTGTAAGAACTGATGTACCCACCATTCTTGTTGAGCAGACAATTTGGCACGATGTTTATAAGCACCATGTGGAAACTAAAGTGCCTAGTATCTTGAGGCCTTTTTATATGTATGACGTTGTTAAAGTTAAGTATTGGGAGAAGCATTACTGGAATAAAGCAAGTAAATTAGTAGCAGTTTCGGCTGAGGATAGAAATGAGATGATTAAGTTAATCCCAGGGGTAAAAGTCGATGTAATTCCAAACGGGGTCGACACCGAGTTTTATGCAGCAAAAAAAATGGAAAGGAAACTTCCCCCCCGAATACTTTATGGGGTCAGCAATTTCGAATGGCTTCAGAACCAGGAGGCGTCAGAAAGTTTGCTAAATAAAGTTTGGCCGAAAGTTAAAAAAGAAGTTCCAAACGCAAAAGTGTGGATAGTAGGAAGGGAGATTCCAGAATGGATTAAAAGACTTTCAGAGAGTGACGAGAGCGTTGAGGTCACCGAAAATATTCCCGACGCAAGAGACGCTTATGCAAGCGCTACTATCATGGTTGCGCCAATTAAAGGGGCGGGAGGGACACGCTTAAAAATATTGGAAGCCATGGCTGCCGGTCTTCCCGTTGTATCAACCTCGATTGGAGTTGCGGGCTTACATATTACCCACGGGGAACAGGCGCTTATTGCAGATAGCGATGAAGCTCTTGCTCGGGAAGCGGTGAGGTTAATCAAAAACCCCAAGCTGGCTAATTATATAGGAGAAAAAGGCCAAAACCACGTACATAAATATTTTGATTGGAGAGTTATCGTAAAACTCCACGACCCAATTTATGCAAGTGTAGTTTCCTCTAAATGAAAATTCCTAAGCTCTCAATAGTCATTTTGAGTCACAATACCAAACAAGTCTTGTCAGATTGCCTTAACTCTCTAAGTCAGGTGAGGGGCGAGGTCGATTTCGAGGCGATTGTGTCAGACAACGGCTCAACCGACGGTACTATTGAGGCGATTAAGGAGAAATTTGACTGGGTAAAATTAGTAGACAATGATAAAAACTTAGGTTTTGCCGCTGGAAATAATAAAGCAAAACCTTACACGCAAGGAGAATATATTCTTTTTTTAAATCCTGATACGATTGTTCCTAAAAGTACTCTAAAAGAAACCGTTAAGTACCTTGATGACAATTCAAATCTCGGGGCGTTGACTTGCAAGATAGTATTGCCAAATGGAAAATTGGATAAAGACGCGAGACGCTCCTTTCCTACGCCCTGGGTGGCACTTACCCACCTAATCTTACGGCTAGACAGAATAGTTCCACACTCTCGAATCTTGGCCAAATATTGGTACGGGTATATCAATGAGGATACGGCGCATGAGGTTGACGCACTTCAGGGAGCCTTCTTTTTAGTTAGAAAGCGTGTACTCGATGAAGTCGGGTGGTTCGATGAGGATTATTTTTTAGACGGGGAAGATATTGACCTATGTTGGAGAATAAAAGCGGCGGGATGGAAAATAATGTACTTCCCGAAAGTCAATATTACTCATATAAAGGGTGTTTCTAAAGGTAAAGGCTTGCATGCTTTGAGTGTCGAAAAAGATAAAAGGCTACACTTTCGTGCTACAGGGGTTTCCTCAATGGAGATTTTTTACAGGAAACATATGTGGGAGAAGTATCCTCTCGCCCTAAATCTTCTGGTTGTTTTAGGAATTAGATTGGTCAAACTTTATAGAACCATAGGAGTTTACTTCAAGTGAAAATTGTAATCGACGCCAGAATGTATGGAATAGAACATACCGGAATAGGCGTTTATGTAATGAACCTTACGGATAATCTGGTAAAAATTGACAATAAAAATGATTACACTGTCATATTAAGGGATAACTATTTTAAACGTTTACTTCTACCACCAAATTTCAAGAAAGTTAAAGGGGATTTTCGTCAATATTCTTTTGCCGAACAAATAACACTTCCCAGGCTGCTTACCAAAGAGAAGCCGGATCTTGTTCATTTTCCCCATTTCAACGTACCCATCATCTATAAAGGAAGCTATGTGGTAACAATCCACGATTTACTGATGCATAAGAAGAAGGGACTTGAGGCAACCACACTTTCTCCCATCGTGTACCTTATTAAACGCCTAGGTTACAGGGCTGTTTTTGATAGGGCGGTTAAAAGACCAGTTAAAATTATTGTTCCAAGCGAGTCCGTGAAAAAAGAACTGGTAGACTACTACAGCCTTGACCCTGATAAGGTTCTGGTTACCTACGAGGGGGTGAGTGATTTATCTGGCGGAGGTCCAATTTCGCTCCTTCTAAAAAAGTACGCAATTGAAACACCCTATTTTATTTACACAGGAAATGCCTATCCCCATAAAAATTTAAAAAGATTAATTGAGGCGACTATTTCTCTTAATACAGAGCGCAAGGTGAAAGCCCACCTGGTAATAGTTTCTGCCAGGAATTTCTTCGTCAAAAAACTTGAGAAGTTAATTGCCGAAATGGGAGCAGGCGCTTTCGTCAAAGTTCTCGGATTTTTGCCAAATAAGGAAATGGGAACCCTTTACAAACACTCGGCAGCTTTAACTCTCCCATCGTTATCCGAAGGGTTTGGAATACCCGGACTTGATGCCATGGAAGTTGGAACTTTGGTCCTCGCATCTCAAATTCCGGTTCTTAAGGAGGTTTACGATTGTCACGCGATTTATTTTAATCCCTTTGATTTTTCTTCAATTGCCAAGGCAATGGAGTTAGCTTTGGGAATGGAGGGAAATGAGAGGGAGGCCAGGATTTCAAAAGCCCGCGATTTTGTAAAAAGATATTCTTGGAATAAAATGGCGAAAGAGACACTTCAAATATATGAAAGTTGCGCTCGTTTACGATAGGGTCAATAAGTGGGGAGGAGCCGAGCGCGACCTTCTCACTCTTCACGAGCTTTTTCCGGATGCTCCTCTATACACTTCACTCTATTCGTTACAAGGAGCTCCTTGGGCTAAAGTTTTTCCCAAAGTAGTTCCCTCTTTCTTGCAAAAAATTCCCTTTCTGCCCAAAAGGCACGAATATTTGGGAACCTTTATGCCCTTGGCTTTTGAGTCTTTTGACTTTTCAGAGTACGACTTGGTGGTTTCGGTAACGAGCGAGGCCGCCAAGGGTATCATCACAAAGCCCAGGACCAGACATATTTGTTTTTGTCTGACCCCAACCCGCTACCTATGGAGCGGCTATAACAACTACTTTAAAGGTCCGACCTTTAAAGCTATAGCAGCCACGGCCGTTTCTTATCTTAGGAAATGGGATAAAATTGCCGCTCAAAGGCCAGATCTTTTGGTTGCGATATCAAGTACCGTGCAAGCGAGAATAAAAAGGTATTACCAAAGGGACTCCCTGCTTATACATCCGCCCGTCGACGTTTCATTTTTTAAAAAACCGAGCCTAAATACTACAATACTATATAGTAATGTAGTGAACGCAAATTCGCCCTTTTTCTTATTGGTTTCCAGATTAGTTCCTTATAAAAGGGCCGACCTGGCTGTTGAAGTTTTTAATAAGCTTGGGCTTCCGCTTATTATCGTTGGGAAAGGGAGCGAGGAAAGTAGACTAAAAAAGATGGCAAAAGGCAATATTAAATTCTTGGGTAAATTGACAGATAGTAAGCTTTCTAATTACTATAGTAAGGCGCGGGCTTTAATCTTCCCGCAGGAGGAAGATTTTGGCAAAGTGGTTGTTGAGGCCCACGCGGCTGGCACGCCGACTGTTGCATACAAAGCCGGGGGCGCGCTCGATACGGTTATTGAGGGTGCAAATGGGGTCTTTTTTGAAAAGCAGACGGTAGCGGGTTTGACTAAAGCGGTTAAAGATTTTGAAAAAATGTCGTTTGATAGAGGTAAAATAGTCGAATCCGCCGAGCGATTTTCAAAGGACGTTTTTAAAAATAAATTTTTAGAAGTTGTCAATAATTTCAATGGATAGTTACAAAGAACATTTATTCGCATTAATTGTCGCAGGGGGTGGAGGTACAAGACTCTGGCCAAAATCAAGAAATGCCGTCCCAAAGCAATTTCTCAAACTATTCGGAGGTAAAACTCTTACCCAAATAACGGCGCACAGATTTAAAGAAATTTTGCCATGGGACAAGCTTTTTGTTGTCACGGTTTCGGAATCTTATAAAAAAGAGATTCTGAAGGAGGTACCCCAGATTCTTCCCGAAAATATAATAGTCGAGCCTCTAAGGAAAAATACGGCTCCAGCTCACGGAATCGGTGCGGCTTACATCCACAAGATTGATAAAGACGCCGTCATATTAAATGAATCGGCAGATCACTTGGTAAAACCGGAGAGTACCTATTTTAAAACCTTAATGGCGGGAGCAGCCGCAGCATACGGCGGGGACTGGATAGTTACAGTCGGGATAAAGCCGACTTACCCCGGTACCGGTTATGGGCACATTAAAAAGGGAAAGAAATTTGGGGAGTTTGAGGGAGAGGAAGTCTATGAGTTTGAAGGTTTCATTGAAAAGCCATCACTCGAGATGGCAGAGAAGTTTAACAAAACGGGGCTTTATTTCTGGAACGCCAACGAATACGTTTTTAGAGCAGATACTTACCTAAAAGCGTTAAGGCAGTTTGAACCAGAAGTAGGAGCTGCGATTGATAATATTTATAAAGCCATTGGCTCTCCAGATGAAGAAAAAGTAATACTACGAGAGTACGAGGGAATCCCTGATAAAACAAAGGATGGCAAGGCAATGTCAATTGACTATGCCGTCTCGGAAAAGGCAAAAAATATTCTCTTGGTAGTTGCTAACTACCATTGGACTGACATTGGGGATTGGAACGAAGTTTGGGAAAATTTGCCCAAAGACGAGAATAAAAATGTCATTATCGACGGTGAAGAACCCGGGGGTAGGGTAATAAATATTGATACTACCCAAACTTTGGTTCATATGGATGGGAGGCTAATTGCAATTGTCGACGTTGACGATATAGCAATAGTAGATTCAAAAGACATCCTTCTTGTCTGCAAGAGAAGTAGTGCCCAATCGGTTAAAAAGATAGTCGAACAGCTCAAGGCCGAGAAAAGAAAAGAGCTTTTGTAGTATAATCTCTGCCTGCCCAGTATGAATTACGAGTTTGCGAAAAGATTAATAGATTTGGTGGGAGCTGTCGTTCTTGTTATTGTTTTTTCCCCAGTCATTTTGGCAACTGCAATAGCAATAAAAATAAGCTCACCGGGTCCGGTTTTCGCCGATACCCCCAAAAGAGTTGGAAAAAATGGCAAACTTTTTCACCCTTTTAAATTCCGTTCGATGATACTTAACGCCCACAGCCTTTTAAAGACCGACCCCAAATTAAAAAAATTGTACCACCAGTATAAAAAATCAAGTTATAAACTCTTTGAAGATCCTAGAGTAACGACCGTAGGTAAATTTATAAGGAAACACTCTATAGATGAGGTCCCCCAATTTATTAATGTTCTAAAGGGAGAAATGAGTATTGTCGGGCCTCGTCCGTATTACCCCGACGAACTTGAGGAACAGACGGCTAAATATCCCCAAACAAAAAAGCTTCTCAGAGAGGCTCTCTCTGTTAGGCCAGGAATTACCGGATACTGGCAAGTTACGGGCAGGAGCGAAGTGAATTTCGATAAGAGAATCGAGATGGATGCTTTCTATGCCAGGAAAAAGTCACTCCTTTTTGACCTCCTGATTCTTCTTAAGACTCCCTGGGCGATGATATCGGGCAAGGGTGCCGTTTAATATAGTAAGATGGTTGGTATGGAAGATTCCGATATTCCTCAACTAAAACCTAAGGAGCCTGTCTCCGATTCAGTTTTGATTCCTAAAATCGGTTCTCAGCCTCAATCTGTTAAAAAACTACCAAGAAAGACGCCCAAGTGGTTACTAATTGCAGGAGGGATTCTAATTGTTCTAGCAATTTATCTTATTTTTTCCTTCCTGAATATTTATCAAAAAGCAAAAGCTTTGTCATTGGAAGTTACAAATCTTTCAACAGAGGCCAAAAATCAAAATCTTCCCGGGGTAAAATCCCAACTCACAAAGGTAGATGGCGCACTCATAAAGTTTAGAAGTAGTTTGACGCTTATTGGCTGGATGAAGATAGTTCCTTATTTTGGAGGATTTGTTTCCGATACCCAACATGCGGCAAATGCTGGTACACATCTAATTGACGCAACCGAAGTATTTTTGCTGGCGATTGAACCTTATGCAGATATTATTGGATTTGCAGGAGAGGGAGCAGAGGAAGCAGGAGATGGGGCAAAAACTACTCAGGAGAGACTGGACTTTTTAGTTAAATCCATACCAGAACTTATCCCCAGGGCTGATGAGATTTCGCAAAAGGTATCCTCCGCTCAAAAAGAACTCGAAGGTATCGACCCTGACAAATATCCCGAGAAGCTTGGCGATAAAGAAATACGGGCAAAACTAAAAGAAGGTCTGGCAATTTTTGACGAGGTAGCTTATTTCGCAATTAACGGCAAACCCCTATTGGAAGCCTCGCCGTACTTACTAGGTATCGATTCTCCCCGCAACTACCTGGTTCTTTTTCAGAATGACAAGGAACTTCGACCCACCGGAGGATTTATGACTGCTTATTCAATAATGAAAGTTACCAAGGGCAAGTTTGAGCCCGTTTCCTCAAACGATATTTATAATTTGGATAGTACGTATAGACCAACGATTGATGCTCCCGAAGCTTTCATTAAATACCTCAAAGGCCCTTATGTTGCCTCCCACAAAATGCGGCTTCGGGACATGAATTGGTCGCCCGATTTTGCCGAAAGTATGAAAGTATTTGCTGGTGAGGCCGAAAGCGTCGGAATTAAAAATATCGATGGAATAATTGCAGTAGATACTCAACTCCTGGTTTATTTACTCGATGTACTCGGTCCAATTGGCGTTTCTGGGTACGGAAATTTTAGTAATGAGATAATTGCCGAGTGTA
Source organism: Candidatus Woesebacteria bacterium RBG_16_42_24 (assembly GCA_001792115.1). Taxonomy (GTDB): domain Bacteria; phylum Patescibacteriota; class Microgenomatia; order UBA8517; family UBA8517; genus RBG-16-42-24. The sequence continues at coordinate 13,334 of MGFX01000002.1, read as the reverse complement.
ATTGTCCACAAGTAATTCACGAGCTTGAGAGCTTTGCAGATATCGAGGGACCGGTTGTCTGGAGTGAGAACGAGCCGGGAAAAATCGTTTATGCGCCCCCTAATTATGACAATCGCAAGAAAATCATAGGTCCCTTAATGAATTCAATCCTTTCCAATGCCTTTGGCCAACCCAAAGACAAACTTCCGGCGCTTTTTGAGGCAGCCTTTAAGTCGCTTCGCGAAAAACACGTATTATTCTTTTTAATCGATGCTGAAAAACAAGCGGTAGTTGAATCGTTTGAAATCGCAGGAAGAATCTCTGATTATGACGGGGACTATCTTCATATAAACGACGCCAATTTAGGCGGCAGAAAATCCAACCTTTATGTTACCCAGGAAGTTAGTCAGGAAATATTGGTTGCCAAGGATGGAAGTGTAGAAAAAACCCTGACAATAACTTACAAAAACCCGGCCCCATACGACGGATGGCTAAATTCCGTTCTTCCAAACTATGTTCGAGTTTATGTTCCCAAAGGTAGCGAGCTAACTAGCTCCGAAGGGCTGGAGGAAAAATTTGATCCTTACGAAGAATTCGGCAAAAGCGTCTTTGCGGGATATTTTCAGTTAAGACCCCAGGGGGTTGCCAAAGTTACATTCAGATATAAACTTCCTTTCAAGGTTAAAGGGGGCTACTTACTATTAATTCAAAAACAGCCGGGGACGGGGAGTCCGCTATATACGGTTTCCATAGACAAAACCGAAGAAGAGTTCTATTTAACTACGGATAGACTGTTGAAACTTAGGTGACACCCAGAAGATACTCGGATGAGGGAATAGTTCTTGCCAGACGTAGCTACTCCGAAGCAGACAGAATCATTTCAATCCTGACCAAAAGTCACGGAAGGATTGTAGTCTTGGCTAAGGGGGTACGAAAGCTAACCAGTAGAAAACGGGGACACCTCGAGGTTTTTTCCCAAATCAAATTTCAGGCCAGTCGGGGAAAAAGTCTTGATATACTCACGGAGGTCGAGACGGTAAATAATTTCGGGGAAATTAGAATGGACCTCAAAAGGACCGCGCTGGCCTATTTCTTCATGGAAGTCATCGGCCGGACTACCCACGAAGGCGAACCCCATAGAGAGCTCTATTCGCACATTCTTGAGAATTTGAGATTATTAAAGTCTGAAAGGAAATTGAGAACCCTGAAAAATAATTTTATTGTCGAAGTTTTAACTTCTCTCGGTTTCTGGCCTAGGGGAAAAGTTTTACCGAATCCGCAGGCCGTACTGGAATCTGTCACCGAGCGCCAAATTTCTTCAGCACGCGTTGGTAAGAAATTAATCACATAGTCCCAATCTTATGGCAAATTAATCTTGAGAATAGTAAATTTATATTATGATTAATAAAATTATAATTTGGTTTTTTGCTCTTATATTTACCTACGTAGCTGGATATTCAATTAATAAGGGTTTTTTCTACATTTTTTCTTCTTTCATCATTTTTATAGGGAGCGTCTTTGCCGTTTCGCTTATGAATATTTTGATTATGGCTCTATTAGATAAAAGGGATGGTATGAAAGTAGATAAAAAAGGGTTTATTTGGGAAATATCGCATAACAATTTATACAAATTTCCCATACTTCTTTTAATCCTGGTTTCACAGTTGAGTATTTTCGCCTATTACTTATCTCAAAATGCAAAATTTGAATCAGATCTGTTAATGATTGAAGTTTTATTAGCAATAATATTTGCGGCAATTATTTCGTCCGGTAAGAGAAAGTAAAAATTCTAAATTAGGAAAGAGAGAACCGTTTGATATTCTTTAAGGAATGGAAATTTCTGTTAGGACCAAAGGAAAGAAAGAAATTGTTGATATCACTGAGAATTTAAATGTTCTTGTCTCTAAAGAAAATTTCAAAGAAGGACTCTGCAACCTTTTTATTTTGCACACAACTTGTGCCCTAACAACGATGGACCTTGACCCGGGAACCGATATTGATTTTCTCGAGGCAATAGAGAAGATGTTTCCAAAAGGATCATATCGCCATCCACACGACCCGTCCCACGTCGGAGAGCACATAATGGCGTCTATAATTGGGCCGTCAGTTTCTGTTCCGGTTTCGACAGGGAAACTAATTCTTGGAACTTGGCAGAGGGTTGTCTTGGTTGAGCTTTCGGGACCTCGAGAAAGAAATATTCAAGTTAACTTCGTCAAATGGGGTTGACAAGGGCAAGCCCTTGCGTAAAAATGTATTTATGCCTCCTAAGAGTAAGACTTCAAAAGCCAAAGAAGAAATTGTAGCCGAGGAGACATCTGTCGGAACCCCTGAGGAGAGCTCGTCAATCGGTGTAAAAGAAGAAACGAAAACTCCGGAAGCCGAAACCCCAGAGAAGGCGGTAGATGTTTCTAACGTGCCTGCTTGGAGGGCAGAGGTGGTCGAGGAAGGGGGAGAAGAAACACCAACGGAAGAGCCAAAAGCCGAAAAACCTAAAGAGGAAGCTCCTGAAGTTGAATCTCTAGAAGATACAGGAAAGGCCACAGAGACATTGGGCGAAGTAAAACCCGAAGAAATCCCGACCTTGGACTTGACAATGCCTGAAGATGGAGGGGGAGGAAAGGGAAAGAAAGTTTTTATTATAGTTTTTATTTTGGTTCTAATTCTCGGACTTGTCGCAGGAGGCTTTTATTACTACAAAACTAAGGTTTCGGGTGGAGAGGAAGGTGCCAAAGAAGGGACCCCGACGCCATCGGCTCAAGAAACGCTTACTCCGACTCCTTCAGATGAGGTCGATTTATCAGAATACAAAGTTTCGATTCTTAACGGTTCCGGAATTCCGGGAGAGGCCGGAAAGGTAGAAACTGCGCTTAAGTCTCAGGGGTTTGAGACAATTGAAACAGCGAATGCGGAATCATACGACTATACTGATTCCGAAGTGAGTCTTAAGAAGGATATTCCCGAGGCGGTATATGAGGCGGTGAAAGAGGCTATGAGCGGCTATAAAATTGTAAGACAGGAAAGTGACCTTGCCGAAAGTAGCGAGTTTGACGTAGAAATAATCGTTGGAACGGCAAAGTCGGGAAGCACGCCTACCCCAACAGCTACTCCTTCGGCCACCAAGACGCCAACCCCCACGCCCTAAAAAACAACATCGGGATTCTGGAATAAATTACTTTGCAAGCTCGGTTGCAATATACTCTTGAATTTTATAACAGATTTCAAGAACACCGCGAATTATTAATTCGCGGATGAATTGAAACTGATATGTCATCCTCCTTTGAAAGGAAACCGCGGACTTTTAGTCCGCGGAGGATGTCATCAATCTCAAAAGAGCTTATTTTATGCCAGAGAGTTCGAAGTGTGGCTATTAAGGCCTGCAAAATAGCCTCAGATGGTATAATGCATATAATGGAAAGCAGTGATTTATTCGAGCGTGCATTTGGATTAAGGAGGAAGTCAATTGTCGGTTTAAAGCTGGCTTCAGCAGCAATGTCAGGAGAAGAATCTGCAATAAAAGCTTATGAATCCTGGCAAGCGTGGATGGCTAGAGAACATCCAGAAGATTTAAGAGAAATTGCTAGGTATTTGGAGGAAACAGTAGAGCGTGTAGGAAAACTTCTTGGGGATATGCATTCAGGAATAGAACTAAAAGAAAAAGACCAAACTTTTCTGGAGCAGGTAGTTAGAGATGTAAAGCCTGTTGATTTAGCTAGACAAGATGCCTCCGAGTGATATTTTAACTCTCTCGTATCTATACCAGTTCCTGACAAAGTTCACTAGCCCCTGCAGATATTTAGCCTGAAACTTCAATTATCTTCAGAGTGCGTATGACCCCCACAGAGAATCAAACACTGTCGACGTGATAAAATAGTTTTATGTCCAAAAAATTCATACTGTTTATTTTGATTCCCGGATTGCTTCTCATTACTTTTGTAATCTTTATCCTTAATTCAGGATTGATAATAGTGAGGCAGGGTGTTCTATCCAGGGTAACGAATTGTATGATACCTGAAGGGTGCGGAACGGAATATCATGTTGGTGGTGCCGATGTCGTTGGTAATCTAAGGAAAAAAGATGTGGGAAAATTTGTTGAAGTTATTGGAATAGAGACATCTCTTCCCTCTTTTGCTTACGGAGAAACATATAAAGGAATACGAGTAATTTACTACAGAGAAATCGCGAGAGGCACAAAGTGATTTACACGCAAGTCCCACCTTTGTTAAACACCTCGATAATTAGAGAAGAAGTTCCTGACAAAGTTCACCAGTCCCTGCCACAATAGTATAATTCTCATATCCTCACACTATAATTAATGAACCTCCCTCAAATAGATTTTAATAAACTAGAAACACAACTTTTCCCCCTAGACTCTTTAACAGAAGCTGAAAAATCAGAAGTTAATCGGCGCATCACAGATAACTCTGTAATGAAAACCGCCGATAATTTGTCTGAGGTGGCCGACACTGTTATGGAGCAGCTTCAGTATCCCCACGCTTTCGAGAATTACAAAAATAAATACTTCCATGCCCGAAACGCCTACCTTAAGCTTTCAGATCAATCCAATCTATCTACTCTCCAAACAGCCGTCAGCAATATCGTATTTTATAATCACATTAATAATCACAAACGCTACTTTTATCAAAACACAAACGGAGATCTCCGACTCATTCCAGACCGGCAATCCAGACGCTACTCCATGAGTGGGGGCGCTATATGGTTTATGCTCCACAATATCCAATTTACTCAAAATTGTACCGTCCTAGACCCCTTCGCCGGACCAGGCAATTTACTTGCCAATATTTGCTTGCTAAGAGCGCCGTCCCGGATTATCGCCAACGATTTACTTTATAAGAAACCAGCTCCAGGTAATTTTAGTTACGCGATCGACAAAAATCTCTCCGAATTTCAAAAACATCTTAACAACCTCCCAAACATATTACAAATTAAACTAAAAACACCTGAAATTACTCACTTCAATGCTACACATATACCCCTCCCCAACAATCTAGTCGATTGGATCCTAACTGACCCCAGTTATGGCCGTGAAGGCCTCGGACAAACTGAACCCGAGGCTTTCACTGAATTCACATGTTCACTGGTAGAATCCCTTCGCGTTCTCAATCCAAATGGTGAGGGAAGATTTCTAGTTCCCTCAGAATGGGCATACTTCCTAATAGAACGCTTATCTAAGCCCTACTCCGCGGGTACCCAACTTTCGGACGATTTCCTTCAAGCCATCAAGAATTCACCTTACTACTTCAAAAAGGGTATAACTCCAAAACCCATAACCAAAACTGCCGACTGGAGCAATCTAGTTACCTCACTATTACAAACCCTCAAACAATATCTTCCACAATTCAATATCCTAGATGTTCGCCCATATTTCTTCTTTCCAATGTCCATAATCATAGTTCGCAAATCAAAGGCCTAACCCACACATAATAGGTTCGAATACTTTCCATCCGGGGCTGCAAATACCTACGCTCTTCCAGGAAAATAACCAATTTTGATTACAAAATTGCCGAATCCTGGCGGGCCCGCTATTTTGCAAGCTCGGTTGCAATATACTCCTGAATTTTACCCCATTTATTTATTCCCTCTTTTGGCACCAAAATGAATTGGCCGTCGGAGCTTCTGCCCGCATTTAATACGTTTTGTTCGGTCAAATAAACTGAAGAAACTTTATACTCCCCCTCTTTTAAGAGGAGCCCTCGGAAGCTTGTAATTTGTTCCAGGGTTAAATCGGTGCGGACACTATCTGAAATCTCATCAAGAATACTTGCGAGTTTTTTTGCAGCTTCGAGTGAAACCGCTTTATTTTTAATTCCGGTGAGGAGTGCGTATTGTCTTTCTGAGCGGGCAAAGTCTCCCCCGTGCTGGCTGGAGTGTCTTGAGCGAACGAATTTTAGGGCGCTGTCCCCATTCATAACAGTTTTCCCTTTATCAAAATGCAGGTGCTCATAGCGGCAAGTAAACTGCTTTTCAAGGTCAAATCCGGTATAGCTTGCGTGGAACTCGGCGATTTCCTCGCCGCTAAATCCGCAGGTTTCGTTTTCTTTACCCTTTACTGGATAAAGATAATCGTCGAAGGCAACGGGTACATCTACTTCCACCCCTCCCAATAGGTCAATAACCTTGACTAGCCCCTCAAAATTAACCGAGACAAAGTTCTCGATAGTCAATCCCGTTACAAGGCCCACTACATGCTTGGCCATATTTCCCCCGCCGGCTTCTTTTCTAAACTCAGGTTTTTTATTGGCGTATCTTAGGTCGTCAACCCCGATTGCATGGGCCATATTAATTTTGTAATTCTGAAGATTGTCCCAATCGTAAGGAATTGGAACCCAAAGGTCGCGGGGGACCGAAATAAATGTTATTTTTTTGTTTTCAAAGCCAGCATGCACCACTATTAGCGTGTCGCTAAGGGTTCCTCCATCGTGGCCCGCTCCGCCGTAGCCAATGAGCAAAACGTCGAGTGCTTTATCGTCAATGGTAATTGGGGGAGATTCTTCCTGTATTGATACTTTCTTAATGAATATCTTGGAGAACATGGAGGCAAAATATCCCGTCAAAAATGCGAGGACAAAAGTCGCAAAGAATATGGGCAGTAAGATTTTTAACTTCACTTAGGTAAGGGTTTAAAGTCTTTCTTAAGTTTCTCAATTTTCGGATCAATTACCAAGCGGCAATATGAGGCAGTGTGCCCGGTTTTCCCGCCGCTTTTTTCCTCTTGTAGGAATTGCTCCTGCCCACTATCCTTAGGCCGAAAATGTCTCGGGAGAGAAAAATAGGTGGCCAGTATCCTCTTTCGGGGGTTCCTTTCAGAAACGGGCCGGAAAACCCTTACCGGGCAGTTGGCGATGAACAAAAGAGGCTTGTTGAGATTAGAAATTTGACCTCTGGCTTGGGTCGCACCTGTGAAAGGATTGTCATGGGTCTTTGGTCGAATAAATTTCCACCGGATCCCGGTAATTCGAAACTCGCAAACGCAATTTCAGAAGTAAGGCATAGCCTAAGAGTAGTTTCGCAGCATACATTTCCAACCCATTCTGGTCTGGCCGAGAATTATCAGGGTCTAACCGAGCCGCCGGAGACACCATTTCTGGGGAATGAAAGGACCTGGCCTAGTTTTCCTGCCCTCGCGGATTTGTTTTCAGAAGTCGACAGACTCTATTCTACAAATTTTGGCCAAAGCTTTGCCCAGCTAAGTGGCGACGGGACGGGAAGGGTGGGTCAAAATATTAGGTATCTGGTGGAGAATGCGTTGGTAATCGGGAAGTGGACAATTGCAGACCCTCCCAGTCTAAACGGAAGGGTAGTCCCGAATGTTATTCTTCTTGGTAAGGACAAAAAACAGCTTGCGCAGTTCGACGGAGTGGTCGTGGATAAGAATAGCACCGAAACCACATTTGATGTGGCAGGGAGACTCGGCGACGGGGAAGCTTGGTGGGCCCTTGAGATTAGAGTACCAAATAGGGCAAGGTACATTTCAGGACCCAGAAAACTCGAGTCCGTATTTCAATATGATATCGCGGCTTATCAGAATAAACTGGGCACGATAATGCTGGACAGGGACGGCAATTTTTCCCTGCCTTCGTGTATACTTTTCGCCTATCTCAGGGGAAGCTTGAATGACAAAATTCACACTATATGGGTCGGCAGCAGTTTTATCAGAAGTTGGAGGCAGCATCTGGAACATAAGATTGATTCGGATTTTCTTGGCCAGGAGCACCTCGGCAGAGCAGAATATTTGGTTGGTTATCTTAAGGAAGCCGAAAAAGAAGCCTTGGATAGGGAGACGGAATTAGCGAGAAAAAGCAGGTTTAGGTCAAAATGGGCGCCGGAAGGTAAGCGGGCGCAGCGTAGGTTGTTTAAAAAATCGTAGTCTGGCTCTATAATTAAGTCGTAATGGATTTAATGGAGAAAATAGTCGCTCTAGCCAAAAGGCGGGGATTTATTTATCCCGGAAGTGAAATTTATGGTGGCTTTGGGGGTTTCTGGGATTATGGACCGGTCGGGGTTGAGCTAAAAAACAATATCAAAAAAGCTTGGTGGAGGGACATGGTTTATTCCCGCGACGACGTTGTTGGGCTTGATGCTGCAATCATTATGAACCCAATTGTGTGGGATAAATCAGGTCACCTTAAAGCCCTGACGGACCCTTTGGTTGAGTGCAAAACTTGCCACAAGCGTTTTCGAGCTGATAACGAAGAAGACCTTAAAAGGCACGAGAGTGAGCACGATGGAAAAGCCCAATGGACCGATGCTAAAACTTTTAACTTGATGACGGAGGTTCTTTTGGGTACCACTGAACCTAAAGAAAAGGCCTATCTTCGGGGCGAAATTACACAAGGAGTTTTTGTTAATTTCAAAAATGTTGTCGATTCAACCAGGGTAAAAATTCCCTTTGGCATTGCCCAAATAGGAAAAGCCTTTAGAAACGAGATTACCCCGGGGAATTTCACCTTTCGCTCCCGCGAATTTGAGCAGATGGAGCTTGAGTATTTTATTAAACCAGATGAGAAAGAGGGAGAAAAGGTATTCGAATTTTGGAAGGCGGAGAGAATGAATTGGTATCTAACTTACGGAATGACGAAGGATAAATTGAGGTTTCGTGAACACGAGCCGGAAAAGCGTGCTCATTATGCAAAGAAAGCCGTCGATATCGAATACGAAGCACCCTTCGGCTGGAGTGAATTTGAGGGAATACACCATAGGGGTGACTATGATTTGAAAAATCATGGTTTAACATATAAAGACGAAGAGGATGAATTTACTCCTTGGGTAATCGAAACTTCTGGCGGGGTTGACCGAGCGACACTATTTTTCCTGACTGACGCATATAAAGAGGAGGGTGAAAGGGTTTATCTTAAACTTCATCCACAGCTTGCTCCTTTTAAAGCTGCAGTGTTTCCACTTTTGGCCAATAAAGAGGATTTAGTTAAAAAGGCTAGACAGGTCTTCGACATGCTCAGACTCTCGTTTCACTCGACTTGGGACGATAGGGGTAATATTGGTAAGCGTTATGCCAGCCAGGACGAAATCGGAACTCCATGGTGTGTGACTGTTGATTTCCAGACCCTTGATGATGACACTGTTACAATCCGTGATAGGGATTCTACCAAGCAGGAAAGAGTCGCCGTTGACAAAATCGGGGATTACCTCAAGAATGGATTAGAATGAAGAAATTTTTGCCTTTAATTATTTTGCTTATAGGGGTCCTCGTTTTGGTTGGTGTATTTTTCTTCCTAAAAGGCAGGAAATCGGAGTCGTCAGAGGGAGAAGAAAAAGTTCCAGAAGTGGCCTTTCCCGATCGGCCGGTAACCTCCCTCACCCCCTCTAACGATGGGCATTGGCTAAAGCTTAAAGTTGAGAAGATTAAAGTTAAGGCTAAAACCCTAGATTATGAACTTCTTTATGAACTTCCCGATGGGCGTACTCAAGGCGTGCCGGGAACGGTTGAATTGTCGGGTGTAACTAAAGTTGAGAGAGACCTTCTCTTGGGTTCAGAGTCATCTGGTAAGTTTCGATACGATGAAGGGGTCAAAGAAGGGACGCTTACTTTACGTTTTCGAAACGAGAAAGGAAAGCTTACTGCCAAATTCACTACTCCCTTCGCCCTTCTTTCCGAAGCAAAAGAACTTACATCGGTAGATGGAAAATTTACCTTTACACTTGATGAAAGTTCAGACGCCTTTTTTATAGTTATGGAAACGTTTGGCGCACCAGACGGATACCCAAGTGGAATTACAACCGGCCCATATGGCGTGTTTAGCGTTTCGGAGGATATTTCGGGTGTTGTTAGTCTTGGAGCCGGAAGTGTACACGGATACTTTAGTGAAGAATGGACAAAGCTCGATAGCGGAAAATCCCAGAATTTGGGCATTTTTGTTTCGACGCCCCAATAAGCATTGATAGTTCAATGTTCCAATTCGGGATCGGAATAGCTTCGCCAGTTCGGGACTTTAATCAAAAGTGAGGTTTTTTATTAACTTAAGCCTTCTTTGGTAGTCAATTTGATTAGAGACGAATTCTTTAAATTTGGTCACACTTTTGAAGTTGGACAAGACCTCTTTTGTCGAACAGAAAGGAAATTCTGATTTTCCCAAATACTCTCTATACGAGCTCCAAATGTAACTCTCTAGTTTATTTGGATGAGTGAGATAAGAAGTGACGGAGTTTAAGTGTATATACCTTGACAAATGAAATAGCTGATTTTCGTTTTCTACCCTGACGGCCTTGAACTGTCCGGTCCAGAGAGGTCCCTCGTTTTCGTGCTTTATGTTCGAGTAATGAGAATAACTCGTTTGTAGTTTCTTAATAAACTGAGAAATTCCATTCTCGCTTTCCTGCTTAAGAAGAAAGTGGTAGTGATTGGGCATAAAACAGAAACAGTTAAAAGAAACGAGCTTTTCGTACGTTTCGTAACCTTCCCAGAAGCCGCGCCTTTCAACCTTGCCAAGCTTGACAAATCTTGAGAATTTGAGCGGCGGATCTTTAATTGAGTAATATCTTGCTGTGAGGAAAAAGCGACTATACTCCCTCGCATCATTAAAGATAATTTTCTTATTGGAGCCTCTATTGAAAATGTGGTAGTACTCGTTAGTCGCCAAGACTATTTTTCTTCGTGGCATATTTTCTGGGTCAATTAAACCATTTTTCCCCGAACTGTCAATAGGGTTCCGATTCGGGATCGGAACGTATGGAAACTGACTTGGAAAAACGATGTGGAAAGGTCTAAAGCCCCGTTGGGTGCGAAGCTACCCAACCGGGGCTTGACACCTCCGTGAAAACATATCAAAATGGTGTATAGTGGTGAAAAGTGGTGAGTTTCTAGATGCTTAGGACTCTGCTTTTTACCCATCCTGCCTATGAGAATACATGTTTTTGGGAACATATACGGGGAAGCTGTCCCCGAAACGGCGCGTGGCTATGCCTTCGTCCTTCCGGAAAATTCTGGGAGAAAATTTTATTGTGGCAAAGTGGTACGAGAGGTGTTTGGTAATTATAGGAAGAGATAACTGGAAAGCTCTTTTAGAAAAACTTACTGGCAAGGTTGAACTGATTACCCGGCCGGTTAGAGATACAGACAGGTTCATTCTGGGTTCAGCTTATGAGGTAAAGCCGGACCCTCAGGGAAGATTTATTATTCCAGAGGTTTTAAAAGACTATGCGCAGCTTACAGACGAGATAGTTTTCGTAGGCCTAGGAGAAAGAATTGAAGTTTGGAATAAACACGAATGGCATAAAAAAGAAAAAGAAGTCCAAGAACAAGCAAGCGCAATGATAGAAGAATTGGCGAAAGATATACGGAAAGGAGGGAAATTATGATTCGGCTTAATGCCCAAGAGATGAGGAAGAAGTTAGACGATACTTTAAGATTCATTCAGGAGAGTTCTCAAGAGTTTGAAGAATTAACAAATGGGAAGCTTACGCAACCGAGAAAAGATTCATAATCCCGTTTTGGTACGAGAGGTTTTAGATTTTTTTGCTCCTTTAAAGAATGCTCGGATAATAGATGCAACAGTTGGAACTGGCGGTCATACTTTGGCGCTTATTAAAGAGGGTGCCGAGGTTTTAGGGATTGAAGCGGATGGTCAAATGTTAGAGGTTGCCGCAAGGCGCCTTGAAGATGCTTGCCCTACTCCTAACCAAAATGGTTGGGGGTCCTTCAAGCTCGTCAAGGGTAACTTCAGAAACATTGATATTATTGCCACTGAAATTCGCTATAGCGACGTTGATGGCGTATTGTTTGACTTGGGAGTTTCAAATATCCAACTCACGTCCCCAAACCGCGGGTTTTCATTTTCTAATCCTCAGGCGGAACTTGACATGCGAATTGACCCAGGGTCTCAAGGGGTAAGGGCGTCAGATTTACTCAATGGATTACGAACCGATCAGCTAGTTTCGCTTTTTGAATTAACACTAAAATCTGGACCAGCTAAGTGGTTAGCCAAGGGGGTTATTAAATCCCGTGAGCAAAAACCCATAAAGATTGTTGAGGATTTTTTGGAAGTTTGTAAGGATTTAAGAACCAGAAGTAAGCTTAATAAGGCTACATTGCCATTTTTGGCTTTGAGAATGGCAGTTAATTCCGAGCTCGCGAACTTAAAGGAGGCACTCCCCGAAGCTTTTTCTCTTTTAAAAAAGGGGGGGAGGCTTTCGGTAATTACTTTCCATTCTGGGGAGAAAAAAATTGTTCTGGATTTTTTCCATGAGAAAAAAAGGGAGGAAAAAGGAAAAATACTAACCGATGGCGGAATTTCTCCCACCAGTAAAGAGGTTGACGAAAACCCAAGAGCAAGAAGTGCAGAGCTTTGGGTTCTAGTAAAATCATGAAACAAATAAAAACAATAAAAAGTAGAGGACGCCTAGCCCCCTTTTGGGTAGTAGTAGGAATTTTTCTGGTTACAACAGTTGCCTTCACAATTGAAACCGCCACCTCCGGGGCCGAGCTCGCCGAACTTACCAGGCAAGAGCAGGAACTTCTTGAGGTGAATAGGAAGCTTTCAGCAAGTCTTTTAAAAGTGTCTTCTTTAACGACCCTGGGAGAAAGGGCCGAAAATCTAGGGTTTCTAAAACCAGTGACAATAATTTACTTATTAGAGCCGAAAGAGGTAGCCAAAGTCCTTCAGCCTTAAAATGGGAATTGGGATAAGGTTCAAAATTCTGGGCCTATTCTTCCTTCTGGCCTTTTTAGCTCTGATTGCCAGGCTTTTTTTTTGGCAAATACTTAAAGGTAAGGTTCTTTCGGCCCAAGCCAGGGGTCAATACGAAGTAGGGACGACCCTGTCCGCCCCACGCGGAAATATTTTCGCCTCGGATGGAAGTTGGTTGGCTGCGAGGGAAAGTGGGTGGTTGGTATTTGCAAGTTTGCCTGAATTGAAGGAAGACGGGGGGGAGATTGCCGAAAGCCTTGCTCCCTTTTTTGTCGAGAAAGAGGATGAAGTGGCTTCAGAAGTTGATAAAATCAAAGGATTATTATCTAAAGACGGCGCGGTTTGGATACCCCTGAAACATAAGATATCCGAAGGCGCAAAGAAAAATATAGAAGCATTGGGCATCGCGGGCATTGGTTTTGAAGAGGAAGAAATGAGAACATATCCTGAAGCTTCTGCCGCGGCACATCTTTTAGGGTTTGTTGGTAAAACGAAAGAGGGCCAGGACACGGGGTATTTTGGACTTGAGGGATATTATGACTTAGCCCTTTCGGGAAAACCTGGGTATAAGACTCAAGAGGCGGATGCTTCTGGCACACCGATTCTATTAGAAGAAGACAGGGAAGTGTCAGGGATTCCCGGGGTTGACCTTATTACCCACATAGATAAAGGCCTTCAGATGCTTGTTGAGAAAAG
>MGFX01000001.1 GCA_001792115.1 Candidatus Woesebacteria bacterium RBG_16_42_24 | reverse complement strand
CGAAGATAAAGAGAGATACGCCAACTAAGGCCGCTCCTAATCCCACAAGTACGGCCGCGAAAACCGGAAATGGTTTTTTGGATTCGGCTTCGCCAGTGCTTTCGACAAGCTGGTTCAGCTCATTTCTTAGTCCTAATATTCCCAAGGTCGATTCTCCACCCGAACCTGGGTTACCTTCCTGGTTATTTTCCGCTTCAGTCTGCGCTTTTGTTGGAGTGGGAGTTTTTGTGGGAGCTGCGGTTGGTTTTGGCGTGGGCATTGAAGTCGGTGTCAAGGTGGGAGATGGTGTCGGTGTCGGCGACGGAGTAGGAGAAGGTGTGGGCGTAGGAGCAAGACAATTTTCACCCGTTGAGTTAAATTCGTCACGAGAGCTTGTTGCCAAAACAACTAGGTCACCTTGTCCATCGATTTCTCTCCCGATTGATACATTGTCGTCTGGAGCAGACGCATAGGTATATTCTTCAATGGTAGTTTGTTCGTTCAATAGCTTAACTGTATCCCCAGACGATGGATTCCAGTTAAAGTTCCCGCTTTGAAATGAGATACAGTTTCCCGCTGGAAGTACGGTGTCAGATGGAACTGTATATTTTTCTGTCCCACTGCTGTCGTCAATTGTCCAGCCCGATATATCCTCGGGTCCCGAGTTATTATTGTAGAGTTCTATCCATTGAGGAGATGGGCGAACTTGAAATTCATTTATCACCACCTGCGCGAAAGTTTCCTGAGCCGTAACTAAAGATAAACCTACTAATCCCATTAAGCTGATTAATCCGATTAACAAATAAAAAAAATTTGTCCTCATTGTATTAATGAATTAATCCATGAATACAGACTAGAATGGTCTTTTTAACCGTTTATTTCTTATCTCCTCTTTTAAGTACCTCCAACTACCACCCTTGGATCCTGCCATAGAAAGAATACCCGCTATTTTTTCTGCTGTGCCCAAGAAAAATTCCTCAATCTTTTCGTTCCTCAGTATTTCCCGAACTGTATCCTTATAGTCATCTCCGTAATTTAGCAAAAAAGCATATCTACCAACCGTTGTCGTACTTACCCGCAGAAGTCTAGAAACCTGCCGATAATTGTAGCCTTTGGCCAAAAGAACCCCAACGGCCAGTCTTTTTACAAGCATTATTCGCTCGGTAGGTGTAAGAAATTCACTGAAGAACCTGGCGACCCGTCGTTTTGTTTCCAAATTTGAAACTGTGCCAACAAAAACTTCATAAATCGTATCGTATATTTCTTTTGAAACCGGATATTTTGAAACTTGTGTCATTTGTATTAATGAATTAATTCATGAATACGGCTTAGAATACTCAGGTGAGCAGAAATTAGCGTATAGTTACAGGATTTTCGGGAGATTGTCAAATTCAAATCTTAAATTACTCTAAAGCGGGATCTAGCCCAAAAGAACCTAATAATTTACGTGGAGGTAGAAGGTGTCGAGGTCATTCTCGTCGTGGTCGACGCGAACATATCTTAGACTGCATCCGGAACTCCCGAAATAACTTCCTCTATATAAAGTGCCAGTCCTCACCGCTTTTACCTCAGAGCTAGCGCCGTTAAAATCTAAACCATTATGGAAACTATAAATACTTCCAAGCCAGGTATTTCTTACGGCCCAGGTAACTCCGTATCCTTGATTAAACTTTATGGAAGGATTCATCGGCCAGTTCCAAGAACCACTCGGGTTAAAAGGATCCCCGTCTGGACTTCCGCAGTAAGGACCTGAACAGTTTTCAAACGATACTCCACCCCTTAAGTGGCTAAAAGGATTTTGTGTGACCCCATTTGAGCTTACTATGAAGTGGACATGGGCGCCGCTTGAATTGCACGATGCCCCTTGGATGATAGATGCAATCCTCTCTCCTTCGTTAACGTGCCCGACTTGAGTCTCTGTTCCTTTACCCGCTAGGATCGCCTGAATAGCTTCAAGCTCACTTCTGGCTTGAGACAAAAGCTCTTGATAGCGCTTCTCGTCATTTTTAGTTATCCGAAGAAGCTCGGCCTTGGCGGCTTTCTGGCCCGCCAGTTTGGCTTTCTCCTCGGTAAGCTGCTTTTGTAAAACCTCTTGGGACTCTTTCTCAATAACGTAGCTAGTTTGGGCCTCTTGAAGCCGAATGAGAAGATCCCGGTCTGCCTCCTGTATCTTTTGAAGATAGTGAAATCTAGAAACGGCGCCATTTAAATCCGGGGCAGTGACAAGCAGGAAAAAAACATCCCCGAGTCTTGCCATTTTATAAGTTTCCACTGCGCGATTGGAGAATGCTTGAGTTACGGCCGTTAGAGAAACTTCGAGTTGGTCAATCCTTCCACCCAAGATGGAAATTTTTTCTTCAACCTGAGTTATCTTGAGAGTTGTGAGCCTAATCTGGGCGTCGTACTGGGCAATCTGATTGTTAAGAGTGTTTGCCTGTGTCTGAAGGCGCGCTATCTCTCTCTCATACTGGGCAATTTCCGTCGAAAGCCTTTGCAATCTCTGTTCAGTTGTCTCTTGGGCGAGGGTGGTTTTTCCAAGAAGAAATGCCCCTAAAAGGAAGAGAGCAAAGATTACTATCTTAAACTTTCCAATTTTCATCGCGCACGCCTTACTCTTGAAACTGCAAGCATGCTTCCGAGAAGAGCAAGTGTCACTCCAACTATTATTTCGCCGGCTAAAATTATTCCAAATAGAGCCAAAAAGGCGAGTGTGTCTTTAGGAAGAACCGGGATTTCACCAAAATAGTTAACTACGCTGGGCGTCAAATAAAGAACCGAAATCAAAGTCAGAAGCCAGCCGGCCAATACCCCAACCAGAGCATAGATTAAAGCTTCAATAATAATAGGGCTTCTAATAAATCCCGGAGTAGCCCCAATTAAATCCAGAATTTCCACTTCGCCTCGGCGCGAAGCCATTCTCATTCCGATAATAACGACAAGTATCAGGAAGGAGGTTGCAGCAAGAACGCCAACCAACACGCCTCCCCCGACTCTAAGATAGAAAGTAATAGTCCTAAGTTTTGAAACTACATCTCCTAGTGCGGTTTCGCTTCCTAAATTGGCTGTAAAGCCGACCTGGTCAACTATGGCTTCCGCACGCATTTCCCCAATAACAATCTCGGCGAAAGAGAGGTCGACCAAAGAAAATTCGAGGCTCGCCGGGAATATCGAGGGGCTAACCAGCTCGGAAAGAAGTGGATTGTCGCTCGTTGCTTCCTTATAAATTGCTAGAGCCTCCTCTTTACTCACATATTTAACGTCCTTGACCCTGGAATCTCCTCCAAGTCTACCCTGAAGGGCAACTATGGTCTCGGGCGTTGCCTCGTCTTTAAGAAAGGCGATCACCTGTGGCCGTGTCTCGAAGTGTCTGATTATTTTTCCCGAAGAATAGACCAAAACCGAGAGAATGGTTGCGACGAAGAAAGTAATTGTCAAAACAAATATGGCCGAAAGGGCCTGAAAGGGAGTCCTTCTTATATAATCGAGTGCTGTTTTAAGATGAATGTTCATGGTTGCCAACAATTTTGCCTTCGGATAACTTTATCACCCGCTTTTTTAGTTTAGCAATAATTTCTCTATTGTGGGTCGCCATGATAATAGTTTTTCCTTCTTTATTTATTTTCTCAAAAAGCTCCATTATTTCGTCAGCCGTGTCCCAATCTAGGTTTCCCGTGGGCTCATCGGCCAAAATGAGCTTCGGATTTACGACCAAGGCGCGGGCTAGGGAGACCCTTTCGAGTTCTCCTCCAGATAGCTGGGAGGGAAAGAGCTCGGCCCGCTTCAAAAGTCCCACAAGCTCCAATATCTTATCCACCCTGGGAGTCCACTCGGTTTGGGGAATTCCGGCAACCGCAAGGGCTACTTCTACGTTTTCCCTCAGGGTTCGCTCTGAAAGTACCTTAAAGTCCTGAAAAACTACGCCTATTTTTCGTCGAATCCCCGGTATTTCTTTTTGGGAAGCTTCGCAAACATCCATTCCATCAAAAATTATCTTGCCTTCATCCGGTAATATCTCGCGAAGAATGAGCTTGAGTGCCGTGGTTTTACCTGCTCCGGAAGGGCCCGTGATGAAGACAAATTCTCCCTTATCTACCTCAAAGGAAACATTCGATAGGGCCGTAATATCGCCAAATTTTTTAGTGACATTTTTGAACCTAATCATCAGGGTAAAATTTGCTTTTTAAGCTTACCAGATAATCTCAGGTTTACCAAGTGAAGTCATTCGGAGACCTTAATTTTACCCACATCCATTAACCAACCAGCTCTCTTTGCGGCTATTGTTTCACCCCATACTGTAACCTTCTTACCCACAAATGCCTCAAGATCAATTACTGTTGAGGTTAAATATACATATTTGTCTGGTCCCAAATCTCTATCTAAGTGGTGTGTCCCTTCCCCCTCTATTCCACCTTCCACCAACTTCCCTTCGGCTGAATCCCTAAATGTAGATTCGTCAGTTAATCCCGCTTCTGTTGCCGTGGTAGTTGTACCAGGAACTGCCTCTTTTCCCCCTCCCCCCAGAGTTTGTCCGGAAAGAAAATAGCCAGTTGCCACACCTCCCGCAACAACCAAGAATGCGGCGAGTGCCATGAGAACCGTCCCCTTAGGGCTCTTCTTGGGAAATTCCTTCACCAAGTCTTGCTTCGGAGTAAGCATCGGAGAAGGTGGCGTTTTTTGCTCCATGAAATTAATATAACATCACTCCCTGCACCTTACAAGGAAATCTTTTCTCTTAATTCGGCCTCGACAAATTTATCCAAATCTCCGTCAAGTGTCGCCTCTGTATCCGAAGTTTCAATCTGGGTACGCAGGTCCTTTACCATTTTATAAGGGTGGAGGACATAGGAGCGGATTTGGGTTCCCCACGAAGCGGGTCTATATTCCCCTTTGAGCTCCCTCTTCATATCCTTTGTCCTCTGCTTCTCAAGCATCCATAGCTTGGACCTCAAAAGGTTCAGGGCTATTTTCCGATTCTGCTCTTGGAAACGTTCTGATTGGGCTGTAACTACAATTTTGCTGGGTTTATGTATAAGCCTTACTGCGCTTGAGACTTTCTGAACGTTTTGTCCTCCTTGAGAGCTAGCTCTAAAAAATTGCCAGTCTAGATCTTCGTCCTTGATTATAATATCGGGCAAATCGACTTCGGTTAGCTCCGGTATTACCTCAACAAGCGCAAACGAAGTTTGACGAAGCTTGTCTGCATTAAAAGGAGACTGGCGAACGAGCCTGTGTGTTCCCGCCTCTCCTCTCAAATGGCCGTAAGCGTAGCGCCCTTCAACTTTAAAGGTCACGCTTTTTATACCTGCCTCTTCGCCGGGAGTCATATCAAGAGTGGCTGTACCCCAACCCCGTCTTTCGCAATACCTCAGGTACATTCGATAAAGCATACTCACCCAATCCATAGCTTCAGTTCCTCCTTGACCAGCATGAATCCCGAGAACGGCGTTTTTTTCGTCATACTTTTCCGAAAGAAAGGAGGTAAACTCAAATTTTTCTAGAAGTTTTTTGGCTTTTTCAACCTCGAAGGCTAGCTCTTCCGCCAACTCCTCTTTTTCCGAAAACTCGCTGAGAGTTTCGACTGAATTTTCCAGATTTTCAAACTCCTCGATTTCTTTTTTCAGATCGCCCAGATTTTGCATCAGGTTTTTTGCGCGCCCGGGATCTTTCCAGAGGTCGGGGTCGGTTGATTCAGCCGAAAGCTTCGCAATCTCCTCTTTTTTCTCTTTGAGCCTAAAGGTTGCCGCGAAAGCCTCAAACTTCTCCTTGAGGCTAACAATTTTCTGCTTAGTGTCTTGCATGCTTGAAGTATAACAAAATCGAAAACTGGCTTACTGATCAAACTGGAATACTGGATTACCGGAATACTGAAATATGATTAGGGTTCACAAACAATCCCGCGAACCTTTGTGGCTTCCTTTAAAGGCAGGGACTGGAAGGCATCGATTACTTCCTCACTAGAATAATTTTTGGCTGCACTTTCTGGAATTTCATCGGTAACTCCTAAAACTTTAACCAATTTTGCCCTACCACTATCGAGTACATTTACGATGGGTTTTGGGGCATTTTTCCAACCTAGAACTTCGGTCACAACCGTTCTTCCTCCAATTAACAAAAATCCTTCAAAGATTACAGCGAGTAAAAATCCCAAAACGATTCCGAAAATTCCGCCTTTTATAGACCAATTAAGAAAGTGTCTCCTGACTTGGGCCAAAGTTAAAATCAGAAGAAAAAGAAGGAATATTATTACTCCCGCAGTCACGTAGGTAGGAGAAAGACTTAGACTTCCGACATTTAAATCAAAACTTTTTGTCAAAAAGGAGGCAGATCCCATCTCACCTCAATAATATCACAAGGATGAAGCTGAAGTTTCTAATTCTTGAATGTCACCTTCGGCTGAGTCAATTTGGGTTGCGTCAAGTTCACTTTGAAGAGTTCCCGAATCGTCGTAGTTTGAAATTGGAGTCTCACCCGGCGGGAGAGGGGTAGGGGTGGTAGTTTTCGGAATGTAGAGTGAGCCTCCCGACATCTTGAGGTAATAGTAGGCTCCGGCCGACCCCAAAAGAATGAGGGCGGAAACTACTACTAAAATTAATACCGGCGTTATTCCTTTTTGTCTCATGGTGTAGGTGTTGGTGTTAACGTTGGCGTTGGTGAAGTAGTTGGCGTTAATCCACCTTCGTCTTCATCCCCATTGTCTTCTGGCTCACCGGCTGCATCTTTAAGGGCTTTAAAGGCGTCATGAACCGCCTGCCTTGCATCCTTTACGAGCTCCCGAACTGCCCTTATGTCGTCTCTAAATTGATGAACTATCTCGCTTACATTCTCGCCGAGATTTTCTTCGTCTGTAATTTCGATGATATAGACTTTACCTGCCTGTTCATCTACCGCTGCCTGAGCAGTATCGATAGCCGCTTGCGCGTCGGCAATAGCGGAGTTTACATCGGTAACGTCTACCCCGTCTCCAGCTAATTCATCAGCCCTACCCTGAATCTTGGCAAGGATTTCCGAGAGCCTTGAAAGAATCTTATTGAAATGGTTAACCCACTTTTCATTATGTGCCGCGAGTCGTCCGTCAATATGCTCAACAATATCCTTCTTTCTTTCATCCTCTAATTCCCCAAGTTGTTCCCTAAACCTTTCTCTCGCCTCTTTAGCGTTCTCTATTGCTTCTTCCCTGGCCTTCTTTGCAGCCTCAAGGGCCTCTTTCCTTCTTTCTCTTGCTTCCTCAAGGGCGTTTTTCTTATATTCCCTTAATTCCTCAAGCCGCCTCTTGAGCTCATCTCTAGACCTCTCACCTACATCCTCGTCTTCATCGTCATCAATATCGGCTGAAGTTGTGCTTACTTCCTCCTCATCTCCCAAAACTCTTACGCCCAAAACCTTTGGGAGATTTGCTTGGGGAGCTAAGGAGCTAGCGAAAGCTACGAGTCCTACAAAGAATGTTGCTAGTGTTTCCACTTAGGATAGTTTAAGGGCCTTTGTGGAAAAAAGTCAATGGTTCGATTTCACTCACCATGACCTCCTCGAGTCTGAGCGACCTCGGAGTCGAAGACTTGAGCGTCAGTCGAATAGGTCAAGTTTGACAAGATTATTTTACCTCGTAGATAGCTTTTATTTCGGAGACGGGAACTTCTTTAGTTGGACTTGGGGAACTACTTGTTGAAACATTATACTTTACCTCCGCACCCCTTCCTACCTTTTTCCTAATTATCACAATTTCTTCCGGTTGAAAAGTTTTCTCAATTAAAACTATTGTCCCTACTTTTAAATCTGCCTTTTTGCCTTCAATGCATTTATTAAAAGTAGTCGTTTGTCCATCTTTAAAGGTGGGTTCCATACTACTACCTTTGACGGTTACTATTCTGGTACAAGCCGAGTCAGAAAAGGGATCGGTTCCTTTTGGACTTATAAGCTGACTAAGGGGAACCGGGGAATAAGCTTGAAAAGCATAGACGAAAGCCGCAATCCCTCCAATGATTAAAAAAATTGTGATTATTTTCCCCACAAAAAAAGCGTATCACCGATATCTAAAGACTTCAAGGTTTTCTGTGACAAGATTCACATCACGGATCGAGGAAGAATTTGACTTAGAAATTAAATTTGTTATACTTGTTTGAACTTTGTTTAACTATGTCTAGGAAAACGAGGGTGGTTGGCTTCTCGCTACCGCCCGAAACACACAATAAAGTCGAAAAACTTATTAAGTCCGAGCATAAAACTCGGAGTGAATTTTTTCGTGGCTTGATAGATCTGTACACAAAACAACTTGCCAAAGACACGTCCGGCTCGCAGGGGTTTGAGACCTATGCTCCCACCGAAAGAGATCTGGCCACCATTCTCAAATCTTACTGGCAACTTCGATCACAAAGTAAATTAGAGATTATTCCAATCGGACTGGCAATGATAATAAACAAGAGGGGACAAATTTTAATCGGCGCAAGAAGGGCCAAAGACAAATGGGTGGAAAACCTTACATGGGTTTTCCCTGGAGGAAAACTTAACTCCTTGGATTTTGAAAACGAACTTAAAAGTAGGGTCCGGGAGGAAGTAGGAGGAGATGTTAAAGTAAAAACATTAGTCTCGGCTAGAATTCATCCGGATGCCGGCTTTAAAGATGTTCAAATAGTCGCACTTTACTTCTTTTGCGAGCCGCTGTTTACACACAGTTCTCCTAAAGCAGACAGAGATCTATCTGAGCTTAAATGGGTCAGACCTGGCGAAGTTTACAAATACTTTACAACTTCAACAAACGACGACGTAACCAGGTTCCTGATGTCTATCGAGAAGGGTAGCTAATTATCCGATTAGGGTTGGGGGCTGTGGATAATGGCATTTTTTGAGATGTTATACAAATAGGGCTCCGCAAAATTTATTCCAAATTGTGCTATGTTACACGACTTTTTTAGTTAATTTACGATATTTGTGGATTATTCCACTTTAAGAAGTTCTATTTCAAATATTAAAGTGGAATTTGGAGGGATTGCGTCTCCCGCCCCCCTCTCACCGTATCCCAGGAATGACGGGATAGTGAGTTTTCTTTTACCTCCAACCTTCATTCCGGCAACTCCGTTATCCCATCCTTGAATAACTTCGCCCGCCCCCAAATTAAAACTAAAGGGAGCACCGCGGTCGTAGGAGCTATCGAATTTTGTTCCATCTTC
This sequence comes from Candidatus Woesebacteria bacterium RBG_16_42_24, assembly GCA_001792115.1. Classification (GTDB taxonomy): domain Bacteria; phylum Patescibacteriota; class Microgenomatia; order UBA8517; family UBA8517; genus RBG-16-42-24. The sequence continues at coordinate 384,827 of MGFX01000001.1, read as the reverse complement.
TAAAGTTCCCGCATAATTGACGGTTACTTTTTTGCCGGCAACTGCCTCATCACCCGTCCCTACCGTAAGGTCCTCGATTTTTAATTCGTTTTGTTTTTCTTCCATAACTTTTTCTTGGGAAACGGATGGTTCGACAGTTTTTTCGCTTTTTGGCTGTCTAAATTTTACAAAAGTAACGGCGGCTAAAAATACTAAAACCAAAGTTCCAATGACCAGATATTTTTTTTCCACTCCGTTTTCCACAAAAATATATATTACCAGTTAAATAATTTTATAGGAAGTATTAAAAAGATAACTTGTCCCCGGATCCGGACAATGACACTTCTTCTACCCTTCGATTACACTCAGGATGTCAACGCTAATCACCCCAATTGCGGATAATGACAGCGCTTCCACTTCTTTCCGCTTCCACACCAACAAGGGTCGTTGCGACCAATCTTGCGTTTGCTAACGGGTGACTGGGGGCTAGTGACCGGTGGGGGGGACTCGGGAAAGGAAGTTTCTTCTCCTCCAGCTTCTGCAAGGCCTCGCCTTGCGGACTTAGCAAAGACTGATTCCCCTGATTGGGCTGTCTGGTCGGGGGTTTGAGCAGCTAGTCCTGTCATATCGATTGTATCGATATTTTCCCGAGCTCGCTCCATAGGAATTTCGGGTTTTGGCTGCGCAACTCCAATTCTAAAGATTCTGTGGGAAAGCTCCTCGTCCATTTTATCTATCAAACCCTCAAAAAGCTGATAAGCCTCGTTTTTAAATTCCACCAAAGGATCCCTTTGGCCATAGGCGCGAAGCCTCACCCCCTCCCGAAGGTCGTCAATCCTGTCTATGTGGTCTATCCAAAGATGGTCAATTGCCCCAAGATACGCGTATTTTTCAACCTGCCTCATAACTGCCTCTCCGACTTGCTTCTCCCGAGTCGCATGAATATCATCAACCACTTTGTACATAAGGTTCCGAACCTCTTCTTTATTTCCTCGTTTCTTCAGTTCTTCTTTTACTCTCTTGATTGACGCGTCGTCAAAAGGAACAATGTCGGCAAGACCCACCGTGAGTCTTTCGTAGTCGGGCTTTGACTCACCCTCCGGCCAAGACATTAGAAGATTTCTTTCTACTTGGTTCTTTAACTTCTCGACCACTTCCTCTTTTACGTTCTGGGACTCAAGAAGGCGCCTTCTTAATTTGTAAACTATATCTCTTTGTTGGTTGGCAACGTCGTCAAACTCTACCAAATTCTTTCTGATATCAAAGTTAAAACCCTCGACTTTAACCTGCGCCTGCTCAATTGACCGGGAAATCAGGGGGTTTTCAATGGGTTGATCCTCGGGAAGCTTGAGCCTGTCCATGAGATTACTAATTTGCTCGCCTCCGAAAATTCTCATTAGGTCATCCTCAAGTGACAAATAAAATCGGGAAGATCCGGGGTCTCCTTGACGGCCCGATCGACCCCGAAGCTGATTATCTACTCGCCTTGCATCGTGGCGCTCCGTCCCAATTACATGCAGTCCCCCGGCGGCTACTACCTTCTCATGCGCCTCCTCCCATTTCTTATACTCTTTTGATTCTTTGAGTTTTGCCTGCCTGCCGGCGAGGCGGGGAGTTTTTGAGTTTTCGGGAACCGCCCCGCCCAAAACTATGTCGACTCCTCGACCTGCCATATTGGTAGCGACTGTTACCGCCCCGGGATTTCCTGCTTCGGCGATAATCATAGCTTCCCTTTCGTGGTTTTTGGCATTTAGGACGTTGTGGGGGATTCTTTTTCGCTTCAGGTACTCGGAAACTATTTCGTTTTTCTCAATCGAAGTTGTACCAACCAAAACCGGCTGTCCTTTGTGGTATTTCTCCTCAATCTCAGCAACAATCGCTCCGTATTTGGCTCTAATTGTTTTATAAACGACATCTGATTGATCCTTTCGAATCATTGGCCGATGCGTTGGAACCACAACACAATCTAGCTTGTAAATTTTTCTAAATTCCTCCGCTTCCGTGGCTGCAGTTCCCGTCATACCCGATAAATGCTCATACATCCTGAAGTAGTTTTGGAAAGAGATTGTCGCGAGCGTCTTACTCTCCTGCTGAATTGGAACCTGCTCCTTGGCCTCAACTGCCTGATGGAGTCCGTCGCTCCAGCGCCTTCCCATCATCAAGCGCCCCGTAAATTCATCGACGATCATTACTTGGTTCTCCTTTATCACATAGTCGCGGTCTTTAAGGTAGAGGGTACGAGCGCGAAGGGCATTCTCAATGTGGTGGATGGACTCAAAATCTTTCTCGTAGAGGTTGTCTACGCCCAGAATTTTTTCTACTCTTTCGATTCCTCTTTCGGTCAAGGTTGCACTTCTTGCCTTCTCGTCAATTTTAAAGTCTGTATCGGCGTTTAATTTGTCTATCAACCCGGCAAATTTATAGTATTTGTCGGTTGGATCCGTATCGGGAGCCGAAATAATAAGGGGGGTACGAGCTTCGTCGATCAAGACCGAGTCAACTTCATCGACTATGGCGAAATAGTGGCCACGCTGAACCATTTCATCGAGTCTCGAAACCATATTGTCACGCAGATAATCGAAGCCGAATTCGTTATTTGTCCCGTAGGTAATGTCGACGGCATACGCCTCGGTCCTCGAAGCTGGTTTTAGGTGGGCGAGGCGTTCATCCCCATGGCTGGGGTCATTATGGTCGGGATCATAAACAAATGATTTGGTTTCTTGGATAATTGAACCCACCGATAATCCCAAAAGATGGAATATTGGTCCATTCCAGCCCGCGTCACGCCGTGCAAGGTAGTCGTTGACCGTAACCAGGTGTACGCCCTTACCGGCTAATGCCCTTAAATATAGTGCGGGAACCGCGGAGAGAGTTTTCCCCTCACCCGTTTTTTGCTCGGCAACTCTGCCTTCAAAAAGTGCAACCGCAGCCATTAACTGTACGTCGTAGTGTCTAAGTCCAATAGCCCGCTCAGAAGCTTCCCGAGCTACTGCAAAAGCTTCGGGCAAAATTTCTTCCAGAGTTTCACCCTTAGCAAGCCTCTCCTTAAACTCCTTGGTTTTGGCGGCAAAATCCTTATCTTTGAATTTCTTGGCTTTGTCGGTAAATGCGTTAATTCTATCTACAACCTTTTGCAGGCGGTCGACTTCCTTCTGATTTACATCCAAAAGCTTGGAAAAAATATTAAACATTCGAAGCTATAATTCTACACCTAAGCCCAGTTCAATTGTAGCAGAGGACATTGAATTTTAGTAAAGTGTGTGAGAAAATCGGCCTGTTAAAAAAATGAAAGAAAGAATTAGAGAGGCTGTTAAGGAATCCGGAACTCTGAATGAGGTACGCGATAATATTCTCGCTCTTATTAAAAATATGTTCGAGATAGAAGGGGTTACCCAAATCGGGTACGTTTCAGGGATCATTACCTCAGATGGGCCAGAAAAGATTAGTGAGAATTTGAATAGATTACAAAAATTTACCGACCTTGTTAGAAAAACTTCTGATTTCCCAATTTTTTCGTCTATAGACGTTATTTCAGATGAACTCTTCAAAAGATTGGGAGCTGCCAAAATTGAACAAGAAGTTTGGAGAGTTTTTTGGAGAGAAGTATTACAATCCCCTTATGTTACTGATATGTTTATGACTCCAGGATGGGAGCAATCAAGGGGTGCGTTGGATGAATTCCAAACCGCAAAAGCAACTGGGAAAACTCTTCATTACTTCAATTACCAAATCTAGTTCAATTGTAGCAGAGGAACATCACATTTGCCTCGGGGTGGAAATATTTCACCTTGGGGAAAACCGCTTCGAGCTTTGCCGCAAATCTCATTGCCTCCGGCCTCTTCTCGCCATAATAGAGCCTATTAAATATTGCTATACCCCCGCTTGCAAGGACCGTCCTTACAAGCTGTATATAGTTCTCGGATAGAAATTTTTCGGGTACCTCATATCCCACATAAAGATCAACGAGAATTAAATCGTATTTCGTACCTCGTACCTCGTTATTCGACAGAAATTTCTCAGCATCCATAATCACAATCTCGATACCTTGTTCTTCCAAGCCCATATACTTCTTCCCCATCTCAACCATTACGGGATCGATATCTACTCCAGTAATTTTTGCCTGTGGCCAATACTTCCGAACAAGTTTCGCCGCGCTTCCACCCCCTAGTCCGAGAACTAGGCCATTTTTGAGTTTTAGAATTTTTGAGTTTTTGAGTTTTTTGAGTGTGGATTTCCACACTTCATAAACGACGCCTCCCGACTGCGTTAGTCCTTCAACCTGAATATACGTCCCCAACCCCAGGCTTTTTATAACTCTTACTTTTCCGTTTATAGAAGAAACAACTTCCTCTAATACTTTTGTTCCAATTAATATATCCATATCTTCTAATACTTAACAGATTATATCCTTTTTGCATCTCAGACCTTCCTACCTACATACCCATCACTATATTGATACATATCAATATAGTGGATAATTTTAGGACAATTATGTTGCTTCGTCTTTTATTCGGAACTATAATCGTGTAGTGATAAAAACTCCGTTACCCGAACTATTAAGACCCAAAAGACTCTCCGAATTTGTCGGGCAAAAACATTTGGTTAGTAGAGATGGAATTATCCGGAAGCTTCTAGCTAGTGCGAAAAAAGCAAGACTCTTTCCATCATTAATTTTTTGGGGACCGCCGGGTTCGGGAAAAACAACTCTGGCAAGAATCATTGCCAGCGAGCTTAAAAGACCATATCACGAATTTTCAGCGGTTAATACATCTGTTAAAGAAATATCAAAAGTTTTTAGAGAAGGGAATCTTTTCCCGCCTATCGTAGTAATTGATGAAATCCATCGCTTCAATAAAGCCCAACAAGCAAAGCTTCTGCCTTATGTTGAGCGGGGTGATATTACTTTAATAGGCGCAACTACCGAAAATCCGTCTTTTGAGATTATCGGGCCGCTTCTCTCAAGAACTAGAGTTCTGGTATTAAAGGAGTTGGAAATTAAGGAACTGAAGAAGATTCTGGAAAGAGGAACAAAACATCTAAAAGTCAGGATTGGAAAAGAAGCTGTTAATTTTCTTCTCGAGTCCTCAAACGGCGACGCTAGAGTCATGCTTAATGTTCTCGAAATTGCCAGCAATATCACCAGCCACCAATCTTTGTCCACTAATCACATCTCTCAAGCCTTGCAGAGAGAACAACTTACTTTCGACAAAAGGGGCGAAGAATATTACAACGTAATTTCGGCGTTTATTAAATCAATGAGGGCCAGCGATGTTGATGCCGCCCTTTATTATCTTGCGAGAATGGTCGCAGCAGGGCAGGATCCCTTATATATTGCAAGACGCATGGTTGTCTTTGCCTCCGAAGACGTAGCTTCCCCAACTGCACTGGTTGTTGCTAACGAAGTTTTTAGGGCCTGTGAAACTATTGGCTACCCAGAATGTCAGGAGAATTTGGCTGCGGGTACAGTCTATCTTGCACTTGCCAAAAAAGATAGATCTGCCTATGACGCTTATATGAGAACCCTAGAGGATGTTAGAAAATTCGGGAATCTCCCGGTCCCAATGAAAATCCGAAACCCGGTTACCAAGCTTATGAAAGATATCGGCTATGGCGAGGGTTATGAAGCCTATTCTAAGGAAAGTCTACTTCCAGATAAAATTAAAGGGAAGAGATATTATAAAAAGGACTAATTTCGTGAAGGCAGATGAAATGAAATACGAAGAAGTTATTAAAGAGTTAAAGAAAAACGCCAATCCAAAAAACGTCGCGGGAATGGCTAGGTTTGGTATAGCTTCCACAAACACCCTGGGAATTTCAATTTACATTCTTAGGCCCCTGGCCAGGAAAATCGGCAAAGACCACAAACTCGCCCTTAGGCTTTGGAAATCCGGAATTCATGAAGCAAGGATACTTGCATCCTATATAGACGAGCCAGGCGAGGTGACAGAAAGACAGATGGAAGATTGGGTGTCAGATTTTGATTCCTGGGACGTTTGCGATCAAGTATGTGGACTTTTTGGAAAGACTCCTTTTGCGTATAAGAAAATAGTCGAGTGGTCAAAAAGGAAAGAGGAATTTGTCAAAAGAGCGGCATTCGCCTTAATTGCAGAAGTTGCATGGTATGACAAAAAAGCCGAAGATAAACAATTTGAAAAGCTCTTTCCCCTTATTGTAAGAGAGTCAACTGATGAAAGAAATTTTGTTAGAAAGGCGGTTAACTGGGCATTAAGAAATATCGGAAAAAGAAGGCCGAAACTTACGAAGAAGGCAATAAAGGTGGCAAAAGAAATTCAAAAAATAGATTCAAAAAGTGCTCGCTGGATAGCCTCAGACGCCTTAAGGGAGCTTACAAAAATTCAGGGTTAACAAAGTCCTTCCCAACTTTTGTACTTTCAGGATGGGCCCGGAACAAGATCCCATTACAAAAGAAGAATTTTCTTCACTTCCGGATGATTTTTTTCTGTCTATCGATAAAAGGATTGTTTCTATATCTAGATTAATTTCAAGTAATGGAAGTGGGTCACAAAATCCAGGCTATCATCTGATATTTGATTATGGTGAAAAGTTCTACTCCCTGCGGGTTGATTACGCCCATAGTAACGTAATCGACGGAGACGTAATTGTAGTCTGGCATCAAGTTGCTTCTCTTAGTTCAGAATCGCAAGATGCAGGCAAACAACTTGTGGATTGGTGGGAAAAAGAATACCCCGATTCTCTTTTTAGCATGGCTGCTAGGTCTGAGGGACAAGCCCTAATTGGCCTAAGAATACGCAAATATTTATTTAAAGTAGTCTCTCCCCAAAATTTAATTTCTAAACTTATAGATTTAATTCCCAAAGTAGAGGCCAAAGCAAAAGCTATTTCATCTAAAACCTAATACCAAATCTTCCGAGAACATTCAAAAAGTGATAGGATTAAGGAGGGTGAGTGGGGTGCTACAAATCCAAAAGAAAGATGGAAGTAGTCAAGACTACGATAGAAGAAAACTTCTAACAAGCTTAATTCGCGCGCAAGCTACTCCCGAGCAAGCCATGAGAGTCGCCACAGACATTGAAACCTGGTTAGTTTCACAAAACATTCAAGTGGTTAAATCCGACGACATTAAGGCAAGAATTATGGAAGATTTAAATAAAATAAATCCCGACGCCGCCCACGCCTACGAAGTCTACAAAAAAGCCGTCGCCGAAGCGCAAAAGTGAAATTATTTAGGAGTAATTTTGTCCTTCCCCACCCACTTACGAAGTACCTCAGGAATTACAACACTTCCATCTTTTTCCTGATAATTTTCTAAAATGGCGAGTGGAGTTCTAGATGTGGCAATGGCCGTACCATTAAGCATGTGAACAAATTTATTTACTCCACTTTTATCCTTAAACTTAATATTTAGATTCCGAGCTTGATAATCCGTGCAATTGGATGTTGAAGTCACCTCGCCGTATTCCCCGCGCGTCGGCATCCAAGCCTCGACATCAAACTTCCTAGCCGCCATAGCCCCCAGGTCCCCCGTACACATTTCAACCACTCTATATGGAAGGCCCAACCCTTGATAAATTTTCTCCTCCATTTCCAAAATGTGCTGGTGGAACTTATCTGATTCTTCCGGAATACAGTATATAAACATTTCTGCCTTGGTAAATTGGTGAACCCTATAAAGCCCTTTTGAGTATTTGCCGTAGGCTCCAGCTTCCTGTCTAAAGCAATGCGAGTATCCGATGTACTTAAGAGGAAGTTCTGCCTCGGCAATTATTTCATCCGCGTGTTTCCCGGCCAAAGTTACCTCGGCTGTGGCAATAAGCCCCAGGTCCTCGTCTTTAATCTCATAAGTTTGGGCCTCATTACCCTTGGGCATATACCCCGTTCCCAAGTAATATCTTGATTTTGCAAGGTCCGGGGTAATTACGGGGACGAATCCCTCTTTACCCAAAAGTTCCATCGCATATTGGACGAGAGCAAGCTCAAGAAGCGCCCCTTCCCTATACCAGAAATAGAATTGAGAACCGGCTACTTTTGCTCCAGCTTCAAAATCCAAAATTCCTAGAGATTTTCCAAGTTCAAGATGGTCTTTGGGAGTAAAATCAAACTTTTTAGGCTCCCCCCACTTTCTTACCTCGATATTATCTTTCTCACTTTTACCAACCGGAACTTGTGGTAGCGGGATATTAGGTACTTGATTAAGAATATCTTCAAATTCTTTTTCGATGCTTTCTAGTTGGGGTTCTTTTGCCTTAAGTTCTTCCTTTACCTTTTTTCCTTCCTCAATATTTTTTTCCTCGGCGACTTTATTTCTTTTTGCACGAAGTTCCTCAACCTCAACAATTAGCTTTCTTCTTTTCCCGTCAAGCTCAAGAACTTTATCAACGATAGAAGGGTCGAATTGTTTGTCGGCAACCCCCTTTTTAACTTTTTCGGTATTTTCGCGGATAAATTGAATGTCGAGCATGGCTAAATTATAATCCTAAATCGTCCGAAATTCCTTGCATGGCCCTGAGGGCTATTTGGACAAATTCATTTAGAGGAATATTGAGGTGGCCTTCACATTCTTTTATTTGTTCCCTTTTAACTGCCGCGGCAAAACTTTTCTCGTCCCATTTGTTAAGAATGGATTGATAAGTTACGGATGACAGTCTTTTGTCGGGGCGAACGAGTGCAACGGCAACGATAAATCCGGTAAGTTCGTCGCAGCAATATAACGCCCATTCTAATTTATTTTTTGGGGGATTTTGCCCTGTGTGGGCGTAGTTATGGGAGGCAATTGCATCCAAAATCTCCTTCTCTTTGGCTCCTTCTTTTTTGAGCCACTCGAGCATTTTGAGGGTGTGCTTTTCGGGGGTAAGTTTTGTTTCCTCATAATCCCCGTCGTGCAGAAGCCCCACGACCTCCCAAAGCTCCTCCCTTTCCTTGGAAAACTTATCCCCCTCTCCCTCGAGCCGTCCGTAAAGAGCCTTCATCACAGCCGCAACCGCATAACAATGCCTTATCAAATTCGGTTGGATCATATGGGCAAGAAGTAACTTGTGGGCTTGGGCTTTGGTCATACCTTTAAAGGATACTCCTTGCAAGGTGTGTATAGTGTTTCAACTTTTAACACCAACCGCTTCATTCAATCTTTGGATAACTTTCTTCTTGGGTAATGATAGCAAAAACCAAGCCGCTTTTGGCCCATGGTCTTTTCCGATTAATACCTGATAGAGAGCCGTAAACGCTTCTTTTGTATCGAGCTTTATTTCTTTAGTTAAATTGTAAATCGCCTGCTGAAGGTCTTCGGCGTCCTTTTTCTCTTCAACCAAATCTACGACTTTCTCCAAAAATTCCTTCTCCTTGTCACCAAGTTTTAATCCCCTAGGAAGTTCGTCCAACATTTCATATTTAAGCTCTTGCGGGGCATACTTTTTAATCCAGATTTTTGCATATTTTTCTCTTTGGTTAAGAAGTTTCAACTCAACAGGCGTAAGTTCGCTTCCTTTCAATTCCTCGAATTTTTTGACCAAATCTACGTTTGGCTGTTCCAAATAGTTTGCCACGTCCCTGAACCGGGGTAGAAATATGGGCTTTTCGTCCGGAACACCCTTAATTAGAGATAGTTCAAAAACTCTCGCCAAATTCTCATTGGTTCCTTCGATATAAGCCAGCCAGCATCGGTCATACTCATCGAAAAGATCCGGAATTGCCATGGTTCCGACTGGATCAAAGTTAATCTGCTCTCGATAGTCCGACCTGGCAAAAAGAAATCTACCCAGCTCTGCCGGTAAGACATTAATGAGGTCGTGTGCTTTAAGACCAAGCCCCTTGGACGAGGACATTTTTCTTCCCCCTATCAGGAAGAACTCATAGCCAAAATTAAAGGGTTTGGGCCAATTAAAAACCTCATCACAAAGAGTTAAGGCAATGTCATACGAGCCTCCGGCTGATGCGTGATCTTTTCCGGCCGCCTCTACCGTCACCCCAATTACTTTCCAATGTGCAGCCCAGTCAACCTTCCAGGGAAGCTTGCCCGTTCCACCAAACGGTGAAATCTTGCCTTCATTGCCACAGCCTTCGGACCAAGTAACTAAAGAGGGTTCGCATTTATAAGAAACTTTTTCTCTATCCCAATCATACACGCGAGTTGTCCCAAGTCTTCCACACTCTTCGCAAATAACTTGAAAGGGTAGCCAACCAGCCTCTTTCTTTCTGCTCCCTGAGATTTTTTGATATAAGTCTTGGATCTTTTCTCCAGCGTCAAGTGCTTCTTTTATAACCCCGTCAAATTTTCCTTGGTGATACATATCCCAAGAAGAAAGAATCTCCGCTTCAACGCCGAGCTCGGACATTACTTTATTAAAGTCGTCGGCAAGAAGCATCCCTAGGCTATCATACCCTTTAGATGGCGAGGGAATCTTTCTAAGGGGGAAGCCCATATAATTTTTAAGCTCGTCTTTAAATTCGGGAGGGAGTTCGTCGGCGTGGTCAAAGTCGTTGATCACAAAAGTAAATTTCACCTCAACTCCAGCGTCTTTTAGGGCGCGGAAAATGAGGCTATGAATAATTGGGCCGCGGAGAGAACCCACATGGGCAAATCCCGACGGGGTCTTCATATCGTCCACCCAGTAGGGCTTAAATTTCTTAGAGGAAATTATTTCCTTAGCAATTTTGTCCGCCCAATACACCTTGAGGCTATTGTAACAGAGGCTTTATTCGATTGCGAGAATTTCGTATTTAACTTTACCCGCCGGGGCTTCAACTTCGACCTTGTCTCCAATTTTTCTGCCGACCAGGGCACGGCCTAGGGGTGATTCGTGGGAGATTTTTTTATTTACCGGATCTGCTTCCCATTCTCCCACTATTTCAAAGACGTGCTTGTCGCCGTTTACTTTGAGTGTCACCTTTGTTCCCAAGGTAACCCCGTCGGAAAGCTTTTTGTGGGAACTGCCGTTGACGATTTCGGCGGTTTTAATTACCCCTTCCAGCTCATCAATTCTTCCGTCAAGAAATTCGAGCTCCTCTTTAGCATTGATGTAGTCGCTGTTTTCAGATAGATCCCCTTGCTGTCTTGCGAAGGAAAGCCGTTCTACCAACTTGGGTCTTTTTTCATCCACGAGAATTGCCAACTCTTTTTGTAGAGCCTCGAAACCATCTTTGGTCATTTGGACTTGTTTTATGTATGCCATAGAGTTTAAAAAAATCTCCCCCAGTCAATTGGCGGAGAGAATTTGGTACCCTTTCTCTCCACGCACTACTTATTGTCGTAGGTAGCGCTAAAGTACGGAGAAAGGGTAAACATGAGAATGTTACTCGAGAATTGTATATTTCTTAAAAGATCTTGTCAATGCTTCGATTCCACTCAGCATTGACCCTGAGAGTAATCGAATGGGTCAATGGTTCGACCCCGCTCAGGGTAAACTTCTCGTCCCTGTTTACACTCAAAAATTACGATTTTTGAGTGACGCTGTCGGGATTCGAACCCGAGTTATCGGAATGAGAATCCGATGTCCTAGGCCTCTAGACGACAGCGCCAAATGACCTAGCCCACGTCGCCTACGGCTCTTGACTAAAGTCACAGACGATGGGGCCTCGACGGAACGAAAACAACACATAATTCTACCAAATTTGAGGCTGAATAACAATTAATTTTACCGCTAGAAGTTCTTATCTATAAAATCTCTAAATGCCTCACCGTTGGGGCGAAGTGTCCCGTCCGGGTTAAGAAGAGATCGGGCTCCGCCAAAACCGGGTACGTCCATACTAAACCAGACTGCGTAGGGTAATTTTAGATCAACTATCTTTTGCATAACTGAAGTCACCTGGTTCGGGTCTTCATTTCTCTGCTGTCCTACTTCATTGGTCAGTGCATTAAGTCCAGAAGCTGCCTCAAGATAATCGACTGCCTCCCCTAAAGCCGTGGTATCGGCTATATACCAATGGAAATTTATATAATCGGCCCCTGCATTTTTATAACCTGAAACAAACTCTTTTCCTGTTTCTATTTGATCTATTATCGCTTTAGAAGAAAAGCCTCCGGCCTTCTGAAATTTATCATACTGATCATCTCTTAAAGTAAGTTTTATGAAATCTTCGGCTTTACTATTGTCTCCTTTTTCTATGTAATTATTGGCCACCAACAAAGCAACCAGACTACTGACTAAACCTCCATTTGTACATTTTATTCCTTTGCTGTGAGCAACTTCGCAGGCAGCTTTAAGCTCTTGGTGATATTGGCTAGGTGAGCCGGAATAAAAAAGAGTTTGGGAATTTTCTTCGTTTTCTACCGCCAAAATCTCAGGCTTATATTTATCAAGAACACTCTTGAGTGTTCTCTTATAAGCCTCAAGGTCTGCGGGCGGAGAAGTTGGTTGCCCAGCACCACCGTTATTGCGAACTGTTAGTATCAATTTCAAATCCTGGGCGACTACCAGGTCACACTCAGTACAATTTCCGTTCCATTTATCGATAAAGATAGAACTTGGGCGATAATAGGAAACGCCTAACTGGCTTGCGACATCAACACTTTTTCCAGCTAACATTACACCAAATGGGCTTGCGCCCCCCTTACCAGCCCTTGGCAAAGCACTGTCCGTAGGTGTTTTAGTTCTTCTTAAGATTTCCAAAATTCCGGTGAGCCCGCCCCCATTCATTGAAGAACTTCTAGAGCGAACAAAAAGAAAGCCGGTTAAGAGAAGAGCCGAGATAAGAACAAGTAGCAAAAATCCTTTCATAGATAAAGTATATTTTATTGTGGTCCAAAGACAAACAAGATTCAATTCGCAGCCAAGAGGGTTGGGAAGGGAACAACTTTTTGGGGTTTGGCGGCAGACTTGGGGGGCCAGGACATCATAGCAACTTCCAATACTTCATGAAGGCGAGTTGCAAAAACAAACTTAATATCTTTTTTAACCGCGTCCGGTATATCTTCCAGGTCCTTCTGATTATCCTTAGGCAAAATTATTGTTTTTAAGCCAGCCCTATGTCCCGCAATAACTTTCTCCTTCACCCCACCGATTTCAAGTACCCTACCCCTTAGGGTTATCTCTCCTGTCATCCCAACGTTTCTTCTTACCGGTATTCCTGTTAGCGCCGAAACCAACGCCGTTGCCATTGCAATACCCGCAGAGGGACCGTCTTTGGGAACCGCTCCCTGGGGAACGTGGACATGAACGTCAAGGTTTGCCGCAAAATCGCGCTTTAGACCCAAGTCCTGATAGTGAGACTTTGCCCAGGTAAAAGCCGCTTTGGCAGATTCCTGCATAACTTCCCCCAGTTGCCCCGTAAGAGTGAGTTTCCCCTTTCCCGGCATCAGGGCAATTTCGATAAATAGAATTTCTCCCCCAGCTTCGGTTACGGCGAGTCCTGTGGACATTCCAACCTCATCGGTTTTTTCGGCAATTAAAGAAGAGAATTTCTGCGGACCTAGGAATTTGTGAATATCGTCAACTCCCAATTTTTTGTGATACTTCTTACCTTCGGCAACCAGTCTCGCAACTTTCCGGAGTATTGTCGCCAAATTTCGTTCTACGTCGCGTACTCCGGCCTCACGGGTATAGCGGTTAATAATTTCCCTAAAGGCTTCGTCGGTAAGAACCAGTTTCTTCTCCTCAAGCCCATGAAGTCTCAACTGCTTTGGCCAAAGAAAGTCTTTGGCTATATTGAGTTTTTCGTCCTCTGTGTAGCCGGGAAATCTTAAAATCTCCATCCTATCTCGGAGTGCCGGGGGAATCGTTTCAAGCATATTTCCCGTACAAATAAACATCACTTCCGAAAGGTCAAAAGCAACCTCCAAATAGTGGTCTGAAAACTCTTTGTTTTGTTCCGGATCAAGAGCCTCAAGAAGCGCGCTCGAGGGGTCCCCCCTAAAATCAATGCCCACCTTATCTATCTCATCAAGCATAAAAACGGGATTCCGAGTGCCGGCATTTTTGATTCCTTGGATGATTCTTCCCGGTAGAGCTCCTACATATGTCCTTCTATGGCCTCTTATTTCTGCCTCGTCCCTTATGCCCCCTAAAGAAACCCTAACAAATTTTCGACCCAAAGCCCTGGCAATGGACTTTCCTATAGAGGTTTTTCCAACTCCGGGAGGGCCGATAAAAGATAGAATCGTCGGCTGAGATCCTCCACTTGTAGGAACCTTATTCTTATCCTTATTGGTTCTCTCTTTCTTAATCTTCATTACTGCCAAAAACTCCAAGATTCTTTCTTTTGCCTTTTTGATTCCATAGTGATCTTCCTCAAGAATCTTAGCTGCCTTGGCTATTGAAACACTATTTGGGGAAAGATTTCCCCACGGCATTTCTACCAACCAATCCAGGTAGTTTCTAATGTATGCCCCCTCGGGATTGTGGGGAGACATAAGAACAAGCCTCTTGAGTTCTTTTTCTGCCCTCTTTTTTACATCTTCCGGCATTTTTGCATCCTTAATTTTGGTCTTGTATTCGGACATTTCATCGGCATCTAACTCTCCTTCTTCTTCGCCTAGCTCCTGCTCAATAGTTCGCTTTTTCTCTCTAAGCATGGCCTTTCGCATTTGGTCCTCAAATCTTTTTTGGGTTTTGGTGGAGATTGTTTTTTCCAGGTCAAAGACATTCACTTCGTGTAGGAGGTGTTCCAAAGTTTTCTCTGCCCTCTCGGCTAACGAGTCCATTTCCAAAAGTTTTTGTTTTTCAGTTACCTTAACTTCCAGTAAGCTAGCCACCTGGTTGACAATTTCTACGGGTTCGACTTGGGCCGAAATTATTTTCATTACGGCCGTGATTTCGGCTTGTTTACCTAAGTTTACGGCCCGTCTAAAGTTCTCCGAAATCTTTTTTGCAGTTGCGATAACCTCTGGAGAATTCTCAGTTGACTCTTGAATTTCTTCTACTTTCCCTAAAATAAAGGGCTCTCTCGCCATTACTTCAGCGAGCTTTATCCTAGCTTGTCCCCGGATGAGAGCGTGTATCTCTCCCTCTGTGGTCATCATTTGGGTAATGGTGGCAATTGTGCCAATAGGATAAAGGTCGTCTTCCATAGGATCTGCGGTTCTGGGGTCTTTTTGGGTGAAAATTGCAACCACCCTATCTTCCTGAAAGGCAGTATTTACAGCACTGACCGATTTGGGCCTCCCAAAGGAAAGGATTGCGTCTGTATGGGGAAAAACGACGGAGCCGCGTATGGCTACAACCGGAACTCTTCTTATGATATTTTTACTTTCTTCCTTCATGGATTCGATTTTACGAAAGTATTTAGCAGTCTAACAAGTCAATTGCTAAATGTCAATGGTTCGATTGTACTCACCATTAACCCTGAGCCTGTCGAAGGGTCAATACTTCGACTTCGCTCACTATGATTTTCCTTTAAATAATCCAAATAAGTGAACCCTCTTGACCAAATATGCACTCAGGACTCCCAGGACTACCCCACCTACTATGTCTAAAGGAAAATGGACGTTCGAAAGGACCCTACCTGCTCCAACCCCAAAAGCACCCAATAAGAATATAAAACCCAGACGTTTTTGGTGAAGAAAAATAGAAGTCGCAAGGGCAAAAGCAGAGGCTGCATGACCAGAAGGAAATGCACCGCCAATAGGAACCGTAAGAGTAAGGGGCGTGAGCCCATTTTCGCTAAATGGCCTCACAGTCGGGAAAAGGTTTTTAATCATCTCGGCTAAGACCCAGGCAAGAACCAGTGCAAAAATGGCGTGGAGAGCTACCTCTTTTTTTATTCGACCGTCGATTAGCCAGAGTACCAACACTCCCAAAAACATTACCCAGAGTAGGAAACTTGCGAGAAAAGTTACTAATGCTTCACTCATGGATTATTATGCGGGTCCCGATATTTTCGTCAGAGGCATAGACCGAATTTTTCCCCTCGGGAAGTGACGGCGTTACCCAGTAATAGAGCTGCTCGGCAACGGGGATTGGCAAGTTTACACACCCGTGAGATTTTGGACGGCCAAAGTCATTGTGCCAGTAAGCCCCGTGTAGCCCGTAACCCCGCCAGCTGGGGATTTGATCATTAGAAAAATACATCGTATAGGGAACATTTGGCAAGTTATAATAATTTCTCCCTTCCCCTCCCTCCATCCTCGTATAGCGAAGCTTGACCCAAATCCTGAACTCCCCTTGGGGCGTAGGCCACCAGGGAAGACCGGATGAGACAGGCGCTTCCAAAAAAAGATTACTGCCATCCCAAGCACGTAACTTTTGTTCTGAAAGGTCGACCTCAATATAGCGCTCACCATTGGCTGTTACTCCCAAGATAGGTTCGGTTTCGGAAGACGCGAAATCTTTCGGAACTCCAAATCGTTTCCCTTCAAAAATCGCCAAAGAATCGGTTGTTTCGAAATTTCCTGAAAAATCAGAGGTTGTACAAGCCATGGCAGTCCTCGCAGTTTTTCTGGCGGATCCAACTAGAATACTTATCGCAAAAAGTACCGCCGCCAAAAGTAATATTAAAAAGGGAGCAAAGAGCTTTCGCTTGGCCATTAGCTAATCGTACCACAACTTTTGCCTTCCTATGAACTCTCTCTTATACTTTAGATATGAGACCCCAAACTTCATTTTTTAAGAGTTTTTACTACGCTTTCGAGGGAATTAAAACCGCATTTCGCGATGAGCCAAATTTCAAAATCCACTCGGGGATTGCAATACTTACTCTACTTTTTGCCATGTTTCTGGGATTTTCGGCTACCGAGTGGCTACTTCTTCTCTTTACAATCTCCTTCGTTTTGGTGGTTGAGCTTATTAATACCTCTTTGGAGGACACCCTCAATCTAATAAATCCGGAGATTCATCCACTAGCTAAAAAGGCAAAAGACGTAATGGCAGCGGGGGTACTTGTCTCAGCCATAACCTCTGTTGCCGTCGGAGTCGCTCTTTTTCTGCCCAAGTTAATTAGTCTCCTTAAATAATCAAAACCAAGGCTCCCAAAAGAATACTGTAAATTCCGAATACCTTGAATTTGCCTTCCTCTAGAAATTTAAAAACGAGCGATATTGAAGCTAGCCCTACGATAAAAGAAACGATAAGTCCTACCATATAGGAGTTCACGGCAATGCCGTTATCAAATCCATGAGTCATAATTTGAAGAAGGTTTGCGCCCAAAATTGCAGGGACGGACAGGAGGAAAGAAAACTCTGCCGCCTCTCTTTTGCTTATTCCTAAACTGACTCCGGTAAAAATGGTTGCTCCCGAGCGGGAAATTCCCGGAATTATGGCAACTGCCTGGGCGACACCTATTAGAAAAGAATTTTTAATTGAAATAACGGCTTTCCTACTCGGAAGTTTATCAATTATTAGGTTTAGAATTCCGGTAATGATAAGTTCAATTGCCACCCAACTAACGTTTCCAAACATTGCCTCGAGTTGAGATTGAAAAAAGTATCCGATAAGTCCTGCGGGTATTGTTCCTATCGCAAGAAGAATCAAATATTTCCTGTCTAAGGCAAGAATCTTTTTTGCAAAATAATATAAAACGGCAAAAGTCGTTCCGAAGTGTAAAACCACGTCGAAAAGTACCCCCGGCTGGGTGAATCCGGGAATCAAGCTTTGGGCTAAAACCAAGTGCCCCGAGGAGGAAACCGGAAGAAATTCGGTTAAGCCCTGGATAAGTCCCAAAAGTGCCGCGGAGAGGATGTCCATTATTCGGTTTTGGTTATCACGTAGATTAAGCCTGCTTTATCGTCTGAAACAAAAAGCCTCCCGTCACCGTCAACAATCAAGTCTACCGGTCTTCCCGATACGCTGCTCCCTTTAATAAACCCGGTTATAAAATCCTCCATATTTGAAACTTTTCGTCCCTCAACATTCAACCTCACAACCTTATAGCCGACGGGAACAGACGAATTCCAAGACCCGTGCAGGGAAACCAATAGGTCCCCGTCCATGAAAGTTAGTCCCAAAGGGGCAACGTGGGCTGGGAGAGCAAATACAGGAGGGGTAGTTCCTAAGCAGTAATCGGCATTTTGTCCCGGCTCAAACTTAGAATCCCTAATTTTATCTCCATAACAGAATGGCCATCCGTAATCTTTCCCATCCTCGATAATGTTTATGTCGTCGGGGGGGAGATTATCACCCAAAAAGTCCCTTCCCATATCTGTCCCCCAGATAATCCCGCCCGCCCCCTCCACAAAAAAAACAGTGTTTCTTAAACCCCGAGCATACACTCTTAAATTTTTGCCGTCCAAATCGGAAACAAGCATCGCAGCGCGTTTCTCGTCGTTCTCGCGACATGTATCACAAGGGGACCCAACTGAAGTGTAGAGCTTTCCACCGATTATTCGTATTGTCCGGGTGAAATGTCTTCCGCCTGTTGGCAATGTAAAAAGGGTTTCTTGCCTTCCCGTTAGAAAGTTCTGTTGGTCGTATTCGTATCTTACTACCTTGTCTGTCTCGGCTACGTACAAACTATTGTCGGCAAATGCTATTCCATGGGGACTATTAAGTCCGGAGAGAATTACCATTACGTTATCTGCAATCCCGTTTTTATCTTTATCAGGTAATACCAGTATTCTTCCTCTTGCCGGAACCGAGGCAAATAGTACTCCGGCAGGATCAATAGCTAGAACCCTAGGAAGGGCTCCTTCAAGTTTTGCAAAAACACCAATTTGATAGCCTTCGGGAACTGTTAGCGGGAACGGCAAATCCTCCCCTTGAGGACCCAATTTTATATATTCAGTTTTGGGAGGATTAATAAGGGAGACAGCGACCTGGGGGTTAATGCCTAACTTGTTCTTTACAAAAAAATAGCCTGCGGTAAGAACCACCAATAAAATTATTAGGAAGATAATTAAACTTCTCACAACCTACTTAAGTATACAAGAAACGTGATGGGGGCTACTTTCAACCTGTATTGGGTCAATTTCGCCCCCGGGCGAGACAGCTTCGTTAGTTAGGCGGATAGATAGTTGCTTCCACGATTGTTCCGTGGGGAAATAGAAGCTCGGGGGTCAGCATGTCGATCCACGGGATATCGTCTTGGTAGACAGTTGCTCCTCCATGGTCCATGCAGGTCCATTCACGGCCGGCAATTACAAGCCGTGTCCCAAGCTCCCACTCCATTGGGCAGGCAATTCCAACTAACGCCCATTGCTCCCACTCCTGGGTTCCTTCCCAAACCTTGCTCACGCAAGTACCGTTTGGTGGATCCCCTATGTAGATCAGGCAGTTGCGCCGACCCCATGGAGGCCAGTAGTGCGAGACCCGAACCTGGACGTAATTTCCAGATTGAGCTGTTGAGCCAGCGGCAGAGATGGACTCAGCAACCGGTTCGGGCGGTGCTATGGTAAAGGGGGTATGGTCACCGCTTCCACTTGCAGAGTGAAGGTCCCGTCATCGATGTTCTCGAGAACTCCTGTCACCCTGGTGACCACAACCAGAAGATCTGGCACACCATCGAGGGGTTTCCCCTCTTGCCCAATGTCGACGGCAAGTCCTGAAACCTGCCGGATCTGGGCATACGGGTCGACGGGTTCCTTAGGTCGGGTCTCGGCGTAGGCCGTCCCTGCCCCAAAAAGAGCAAAGCCAGCCAACACGACAACCCCTGCGATCTTGATAGCCTTCCAGAGCTGTACGGCCCTCGTTCTGACATTCGAGAAACGACCCGATTGTGCTGTCACGGCTGTATCTCCCTTTCCCTTATCAAGGATTTGTATTTCGAAGCTGTGTAAATGTTCACCCAAACCGGGTCGCCCACCCAATCTAGGCTCGGAAAGTATACTCTTTCACCCCATAATAATCAATCTTTCCACTTTCATATTTTTTGTGTAAGATTTAGAGTGTGAAGTTAAATTTCAAGCTGCCGAATATCACGCTTCCTACACCTCCTTTTCCCAAAATCCCATTGAAGATTTTGGGGGTTGCTGTTCTAGCCACAATAGGTTTTTTGGGCTATAAAACCGTAACTTTAGGAAATTCCCTGGCGAACCTCCAAAAAGAAAAAGCTACCCTAACGGAAGAACTCTCAAAAACCTCCTCGGAGCTCAATGAGATAAAAAATCAAGACCAAGTAAAAATCAATCTCGAGCTTAAAGATAATATTAAAAATATTGAAACTACCTATTCCTCTGCGGTTTCTACTTATGAGGAACTTCTGAAACTAAAGGAATCGACCGACGATACAGAAGATTTAGATGAGCTTTTTACCAAAAGCTTGGTCCTTCTTTCCAAACAAAATTACCCCGAGGCATCAACCACTTTAGCCAGTTTAAATAAACAAATCGACGAAGAAGAGGCAAAACTTGCGGCCGTAGTTGTGGTAGTCCCGCAAAATATTCCGACATCTAATGCGCCACCGGGCTCAGGCTATTCCCGACAGCAAGTTTCCTCCGACGCAGGAGTCTTTATGGTTTCCCTCATCGCCGCTGACTTAGGTTCGACGAAAGTAATTGTCGATACGGCATCGGATGGAACCTGCACTGATAATTGCCCCGTTCTCCCCTTGGCCACTTATGTTTCAAGAAGTGGTGCTTATGCTGGAGTCAACGGATCCTATTTTTGTCCGGCCACCTATCCCTCTTGTGCCGGTAAAACCAACTCTTTTGACCTTCTTGTCATGAACAAAAATAAAACTTACTTTAATTCGGACAACAATGTCTATTCAAATAATCCGGCCGTAATTTTTGGAAGCGGTTATATTCGTTTTGTTGGTGCAGCTTCACAATGGGGCAGGGATACGGGAATCGACAGCATGCTTTCCAATTACCCGCTTTTGGTTTCAGGCGGAAATATATCCTTCGGCGGGGACGACGACCCCAAAAAAGGGAGCAAAGGAAATAGAAGTTTTGTGGCCAATAAAGGAAACACTATCTATATAGGAGTTGTCCACTCCGCAACAGTCGCAGAATCGGCCCGAGTTATGAAAACCTTGGGTATGGAAAACGCACTGAATCTGGACGACGGCGGCTCGACGGCATTATGGAGCGGGGGTTATAAAGTCGGCCCCGGAAGAGACTTACCGAATGTAATTCTTTTTGTGGGGAAGTAAAAGAGAATCAAACCCTTTGAGGTGTAGGAAGTTTCTTCCCTATCTGTTCAACAAGCATCTCTACTACTTCAATCTCATGAAGGTCGGGAGCTTCGCCTTTCCTCCATTGCAGTTGTCTGCCATCCCAAGTCTTAATCATGTGGGGGTGTAGATCAAAAAGGATTCTATCTCCTTGGGGAAGAGAATCATCAACCAGCTCAACACGTACGCCATACCTCGAACGAGCCTCTTCGGCATGATCGGGGTCCATCAAGTAGCGTCTGGTTTTGTAACCGTGGCCTTGCACCAACTCCCTAAGTCTCACTTGTACTACTTGATTTTCATTTGTAAAAGAAACTGGGGGGCTTAAACGGTGCGGCTGTGAAACACGACCGGGGTCGCCTCCCCTCTCGGGGGGAACAACAGAAAAGTTATTCAATATTTTCTCTGCCTTGCTTAAAACGCCCTTAATTCTTTCGTATACTTGTTGTCTAAAGTCTTTCTCTCTGGCTGCTTGACTTTGCGACTCAGCCCTTCGCTGCAATAAGCCAGTCAAATCCCCATTTCGTATTTCAGCTAGCATGGCCAGATTTTAGGATATTAAATTTAAATGTCAATGGTTCGTTTACACTCACCATGAGCGGAGAAGTCCCGCATCGTATTGCGTAGCAATTCTGGTGGGCGGGTGATTTTGTTTGTAAGCAAATAGCCTCATTTTCTGGTATAATTTCACTGTCATTGCGGGCCCGCCGGCCATCGCTGGGACTTGAGCTGGGAGGTCGTCTAACGGTAGGACATACGCCTCTGGAGCGTAGAATCCTGGTTCGAATCCAAGCCTCCCAGCTCAGGCCCTAGCGGGCAAGAACCTGTTAATCCTGGTTCGCTTGCCCCGTATGCTTGCTCTTCGAGCGCACAAACTAAGTTCGTGGCGAGAAGTAAAAGTTATATGGGGAATCCAAGTCCCACAGCAAATGACAGAAACACAAGCATTTTCAGATTTAGAACTAGATTCGCGTAGAAATGCAATTAGTGAACTTGTTACAGCTCATAACTACACCGGTCTTTGGAAAATGGGCATTGAAGTTGTTGAGAAAGAAAGCGCTGTGGGTGAGAGCTGTTATGAAACCGCTTTTCCACCATCAATATATCCAAGAGATATTCTTACAAAAGTAATCTCCTCTTGGGAGATTAGAAACTCCCCTAAAATAGGTGATGTAGCAATTTATTTCAATACCAGAAGCAGATCGACGGTTCATCTTGGTAGGATAACTGAAAATGGTAGGATTCGGTCTAGATGGGGCTTAGGAGGAATGCTGTGCGAACATTCACCATTAGATATTCCGATTTATTGCGGTAGGGAACTGACAATTCTTTACTTTAGTGAACCCAAATAGTCATGATCCCAATAGGTCCTAGACCGGCCCCTCGACCGGGCTCGGGGCTATAGCCCGCTCAGCTCGAGGCAAGGCGTTGCCGAGATCCCGAGTGTAGCAGCACGAGGGAACATACAAAAGTCAAAGTAGACTTATTCCCGCAGCTCTCGCGCAAACTGTATAATTAAAACTGTTAAAATAGTAATATGATAGATCCTCTTCTCAAAAATAAAGTAGTCTTGGTTACAGGTGCCAACCATGGAATTGGTGCGGCAATTGCTAAAGCTCTTGCCAAACAAGGCGCTAAGGTTTTCATCACTTATTTAAGGTCATCTAATATTGATAAGTGGAGAGAATCTGCCTATATAAAAAATCAGAGTCAATCCGCGGACAGAGTTGTCAGTGAAATTCGTAAAAGTGGTAGAGAGGCTGAGGCAATGGAGGCAGATTTAACTGATTTTTCTGTAATTAAAAAGCTCTTTGATAAAACAGAGAAAGTTTTTGGACCGGTAGAAATTTTGATAAATAATGCCGCTTATTGTAATCCAGACACTTTTGAACCACGAAATTTTGTCGAGAAAAAGACAGGTGCTACTTCAGATCCCATTACACTGAAAGAATATGAGCGCCATTTTGCGGTTAATACGACGGCTCCGGTGTTTTTGATGGAGGAGTTTGTTAGCCGTCATGTTTCAAGAAAAGCAAATTGGGGTCGGATTATAAATATCAGTACAGACTGGGCCGATTGTTTTCCAACAGAAATCTCCTATGGTGCCAGTAAGGCCGCGACCGAAGCCTTTAGTAGAGCAGCAGCTGTAGAATTGGGGAAATACGGTATTACAGTAAATATTATTGGGCCTGGTCCAATACAGACCGGATGGATGTCAAAAAAAGTGGAGGAAGCGAACGCACAAAATAATCCCTTAAGAAGAATTGGCCATCCGGAAGATATTGCTGACGTTGCGGTTTTTCTGGCGTCTGAACAAGCAAGATGGCTTACGGGTCAGAGGTTTTTCGTTGGCGGCGGCAACAGAATAATATAAGCGCTTATGGGCACAAACGGTTCTAGGCCAACCTACCCAGCACCTCGATTCGCTTCGCTCCCTCAGTGCTATAGCCCGTAGCGAAGATAAGCTTTCTTAAGGACTCATTAATTTGGTAAAATAGGAACAATGACAATTGGAGATTTTCGCTCACCTGACTTAAGTTATAAAGGGTGGTTGGAATCTGTTAAAGAAAGCGCTGAAGTTAAAATTGATTCTCCAGTTAATAATCAATCTTTCTTTACAGATTTAGGAAAAAGCAAAAAAGAAATTATAGTGTCAGGAGTAGTTGAGGATAGCAGGAGGGGGAAAATTTTAATTGTTATTAGAACCGATAGAGACTACCCCCAGGCTTTAGGAAAAGCGCTAAAAGACGGTAAGTGGAACTTTACAGGCTGTACCCTTGGTGGTGTTGATCATCAAATTTATGCTGTTCTTGTAGATAAGAATGATAAACCTATTGTTAGATCGAGGATTATAAACGTTCGGCTAGAAAGAGGAGTATAACTTATAAAATAGGTTCGAACTTGTGGTTCGATAAAACTCACCATAAATCCACGGTTCGCAGTTAAAGAATGACAGTCGGCAAAAAGAACTGGTCGGGAGAAGTAACCAAAACCTCTATTGCCCTGGACCTTGAAGAAGGAGTTTTTACTTGGGATAACCCCAAAAAAATAGCCGAATCTCTTAAGAACTCCGCAGAAAATTCCCTAAGAAGAAAGGCCGAGCCGTATGCTTCGGCAATGAGTATGCTTAATTTCTACATTAACCGTGCTGGGAATAAACTTGGGCCCAAACAGAAAAAAATTCTTGAGGATGCCAAGGTTGAACTTAGAAAAGCCTTCGGCCGATAGCGATGCTCCTATTCTTCCGCGGCAAGCGCCTCTTCTTTGGTTTTATGAATCGTACCTTCCGGATGCTGAGCTGGAGAGTAAATCGTATAAAGTTTTAGGCTCTGGGTTTCGGAAGTATTAATGACATTGTGTCTGGCTCCCGCAGGAACGACTACCGCCCAGCCGTCTTTAACCACCGATTCCACCCCGTCTATAATCACCTTTCCCTCCCCTTCTTCAAATCTAAAAAACTGGTCAACGTCGTGGACCTCTTCCCCAATTTCTTCCTTGGGTTTTAGACTCATCAAAACAAGCTGACTGTGGGGAGCGGTAAAAATAACTTGGCGAAAAAACTCGTTCTTTTCGGTTAATTCTTCGATATTTCCGCTAAATCCTTTCATATCCTTATCTCCATCCAATTATACTCTCTCGTCTTGAAGCCTCGAGTATCACAAGGCCTCGCCTTGCGAAATTAAAATACTCAATATATTATACCGATATGCCTGGAAAAAACACTCGTAAGAATTACGTTTCAAATAGCTATTACCATATCTATAACCGCGGTGTAGAAAAAAGAGTTATTTTCTGCGACACACAAGATAGTGGGGTTTTCCTGTCTTATTTAAAAACTTACCTTTTACCCAAAAACGAAAAGTCAATACAACAAAAGATAGCAGCACTATCTACAACATGGAGAGAAAAGGATAGATTAATTAAAGAACTTCGTCTCAATAATTTTTATCAAGAGATAACGCTTCATTGTTACTGTTTGATGCCTAACCACTTCCATCTACTTTTATCGCAAAAATCGCGCGGTGCAATCGATGAATTCATGAATTCAATCAACACAAGATATGTTATGTATTTTAATCGTAAATATCAACGAGTGGGACCACTTTACCAAGGTGTGTATAAGGCTGTACTTGTTGATAACGATGAACAACTTCTACATCTTTCGGCCTATATACATAGAAATCCCATTGGAGCAAAACGACAAACTCTCCATGTTCATCAAGGCGAGGCCTTGTGGACTCTAAATAGTTGTCCGTCTTCTTTACCAGAATACTTGAGATTAAGAACTACAAAATGGCTATATACCAAAAATATTTTAACTTTCTTTTCGAAAACTAATAAGAATCTGTCTTACGAAAAATTCGTATTGGGCTCTATTACGAAAAATTCTTCTATTACGGAACTCGCAATCGACTAGTTTTAGCTTCGCAAGGCCTCGCCTTGCAAAGTACATTAGGTGAGTCAGAATACCCCATAGCTTGAATTTGGATAAGATTTTTGATAGACTTGGGCTTCTTGTACTTTGACAAGTTGCGGAAATATGTTTCGAGTGGGTAGCACCGTGGACATTTTTTTAGTGTCCAGCGCGCTATCCATTCGAAGGCAACCTATGCCTGCTCAATCCCATGGAGGTGGGAAATGTCTATCTCTGAGATTTTGTTTTATGTTGGAGGGGTACTCGTTATGGGAGCGGTCTTCGTGTTCATACCCTACCTGATTTATGGTTTGGGCAGAGTATTTTTCGATAGACCATTCCATTTCATGGAATCGAAAATCACTATCTTGGTAATGATCACCTTTCTGTTAGGTACTTTCATTTTCCTGATTGGTGCTTTGCCGGCATTCCCAGCTCTACCCTAGTCTTGAGCTGAGCACTTGCAATAGGCAGCGAAAGCTGACAAGGACCCCGTTATCGACCAGGGAGGTTGACATGTACAGCTCGGTCCAGGAGTACTTCAAAAAGGAATACCCGATCTTGGTACGAAACCTGGATAATCCAGGTGTGTTCTGGCCCGCTGTCAGAGACAACACGATTTCAAACAAAGAACTTGACAGATACTTTGTCATCAGTCAGACCGGAGGTTATGGAGGATCCTCGGCTTCATATCAGGCTTGCGTCGCACTGATGCGCGCAAGGCTGACCGGGAAGTTACCAAACCCTGGTTAACCGCCGACCCCGTTATCGGTCGGACTTGTCCGATTCAGCACGAACCCAGAAAGAGGAGGATCGCGAGGTCCACTTGGCTCGTTCTTGTCATAGGCGGATTCGTCATCGGCTTTGGTGCCTTCGTTTTCGCCGGCTTCAACATGATGAGGGTGTTTTCCACCTCCAGGAATTCGGGGTTCTCTGCGTTCTTTCGAGGCCATATCGGAGCAATGATCGTAATGGCCCTCGGTGGGCTATTGTTCTTTGTCGGTCTGATCCTCGGTATCGTGGAACTCCTGAACCGCCTGGTCTAGCAGAGAAAACTTCCGCAAAAGGGCTCTAAGCCAAATCTGTATAAGAAAAGGGCGCCTGAGGGCGAGTGAAGAGTTGAAGTGTTTGCGACCAGCAACACTAAGCCGTGGTCGCAACCACATTCAACTCCCAAACTCATCTTTTCCCTCAGGCGCTAGCTCTTTTTTTTATTAGTTTTACTAGAAGAAATATAGTTTAATTAACTAATTCGAAGATGATGATATGATGATATATCATCTTATCATACATGAATCCTCAAATTCTTCGCTCATCTTCCCAAAATTTGCCTTACCATCATTTTCCAAATAGGTTCTCTCTTTTCTGACTTTGCTCTCTCTCCCCGGCTTCCATATACCGGCCGACTCCAAACGGAAAGAATAACCCATTCCCCTTTTTCATTTTTGGTCGCAACAACCTCTATCCTTTCATTTCCACCTGCCCCTCGAAGTCTCGACGAAATGGGGTATGTTCTGTAATATATCCATGAGCCTTTGGCGCTACCTGCTCGCGATTGTTCAGGCCGATTGAATGTCGCCCATGCGTCCCCTTGTTTAATTCCGCGCTCGCTAAGTTTATCAAGTGCGTGGTTTGTCCAAATTACTCCGCCGAAGTTTTTGTCCATTATTTCTTACCTCGAATCTCCTGGAGTAGCTCAAATGCGAGGTTTCCTATTTCTTGGCGAATTAGCTCCTCTATATTTTCCCCGGCTTTTTCTTTTAGGTAATCTATAAGACTTTCATCGTGGGGTGCTTTATGAAATTTATGCAAAAATTCCTCGTGGTGCTCTCTGGGGAGTTTATCAAGAACACATCCCATTACCCTGTGGTGGATAGTTTCATCCACCACTTTCCAAAGTTCCTCTTTTTCCTCCAAAGTTTTGGTAGATTTTTTAATCTCAGCTTCGACCTCATCCAAAACTACTAAATGGTCGTAGTATAGTTTTGACATTAGAAATTAGTCATTATTAAATTTCCATTACAGGTAATCCTGCGATATTTATCTTATTATATTCCACCGGCCCCAAGGGAATTTTATTTTCAGGGTCATCCACAAAAAATACAATTACCGGGCCCTTTTTATATCTTGGCCCTCCCAAATATTCCATAACCTCCGGACTTCCCCCAAAGTGCTTGCCCGTCCAAGCGGCCGGACCCGAATCGGCAACTGCCGCGACCACAGCGTTACCATTTTTACTATTAACCATTAGGACCTTTCGATATTTATACCAGTTTTTTAAGTAGGGTTGACGCTTATTCCAATCGGGCAAATAAAGAGTCTGCACTACTGCATACCATCTTTCTTTCTCTTCTAAATCGGCTGTTAACTCGGTTTTCGATGGGGCAAAGAAACCCCAAGCTCCGCGACCCGGGGCTATTCCTTCTTTCAGATATGGCTTGTGGTTAGCTATTGTGTCCCCGGGAAAGAGCCTTAGGTGCTGCTCCGCCCCAATTAGTCCGTAAGTGGTATTAAGGTGTTCCCCCTCGAGAGTTGCCCTAGCCGAAACTCCCACAACCTCATTAAAAATCCGCTCTAAATATTTTTCTTCTTCGCGGCTCAAGGGTCGGGTTTTTTCTGGTAAATGTTCTGTAAGTGTAGCCACCAGCATCTCTTGCGGTGGTGTAATTGGCGCAGCTTGGGCTGCTTTAATTTTCTCTATTATCTCGTGGGGGGGAGGAAGGGCTTTGGTACCAGAGGGAGGAGTTAAAAGAAGGCTTCCAGCCATTGCCCCAGCACCCAAAATCCTGGCCGAATGTTCGCGAATTTTTTCAAGCTGAACCCCTTTCTCTAGAAGAAAATTGATAGCGTGGGGATATTTCTCTGAAAAAGCCCTTTTGGCTTCGATTTGCTTGAGTTTTAATTTATTCCGAAGAAACTCAAAATCAATTCTCTCCTCATCTATCTCGTGATATGTTTGTGTAGGCAGCTTTCCCATAAATCGTTATTCGTTAATTCGTTACTTGGTCAGTTCGTCAAGCTAGATAAAACTTTTCTTATTCTCCTTATTGTTTCTTCTTTTCCTAAAATTACAACTGAATCGTTTATTGGTGGAGTAATCTTACTTGAGCAAATTGCAACTCTTAAATCCATAAAAAAATCCCCTGTTTTGAATTCTTTATCCTTAATTAGAGTCAAAAGCTTCTGGTCAATCTCTTCCTTTTCCCAATTCTCAACTTTTTCTAAAACTTCGTTGGCGGATTGCAGGTGCTCCCTATGTTTAGGTCCGAATAGTTTAATGTCAGGTTTCCTTTCCTCAAAGAAAAACCCAGCCAGCTCGTCAAAATCCGAAAGCTTATTTATCCTTTCCCGAACAAGATTTGAAATTGCGAATTGCTTTTCTTTGTCCAAACCTGCAAATTTTGAGTTTTGAGCTTTGAGTTTTGAGTTTAATTCGTCAGCTGCAAGTTGACGAATATAATGTCCGTTGAACCAATCAAGTTTATCTCGGTTAAAGACCGGGTTTGATTTTTGGAAACCTTTGGGGTCAAATGCTTTGACAAACTCTTGCAGGCTAAAAAGTTCACGATTGTCTTTCGGCGCCCAGCCAAGGAGCATTACAAAGTTTAGTATGGATTCGGGCAGATATCCTTCATTAAGGAGTGCCTCAACCGAGGTACTCCCTTTCCTTTTAGATAACTTTCCTCCCTCGGGATCTAAAATATCGGTCAAGTGCCCGATTTCGGGTAATTTATAACCCAAATATTTATAGACTAAAAGGTGTATGGGGGTTGACGGCATCCAGTCGTGCCCCCTTAGGGCGTGGGTAATTCCCATGTCATTATCATCAATTACAACCGCCAGGTGATAGGTGGGAAATCCGTCGGATTTAAGAAGGGTTGTATCGGAAACTGTCGATGAGTCCCAAAAAACCTCCTTCTCCAAAACAAAATCGGTAAATGCGATTTTTTCTCCATCGGGAACTTTCAGTTTAATTGCGCCGCTAGCTTTCCCTTTATCACGGCACGGGTCGCGAAGGTCTTTTGAATATCCCTCTTCTTTGGCGTTTCTGGCTTTACAATCGCAGTAAAAGGCGTGTCCTTCGCTAACCAATTTCTCGGCCAGCTTCTTATAAACCCCTTCTTCGACTCTTTTTGATTGGATAACTACTTCCCCGTCCCATATAAGACCGAACTCTCTAAGGAGTTCTTGAATTTTCTCCTTAGCTCCCGGAACCTCACGTTTTTTATCAGTATCCTCAATCCTTAACAGAAAATCGCCGGAGTCGTGTTTCGCTAGGGCGTAAGAATAAAGCGCGGTACGAAGTCCCCCAATATGAAGTGGGCCTGTTGGGCTTGGGGCAAAACGGGTTCGAATATCATCCATCCTGATTGAATTTTAGCACCCCCGAGGCTATACTCAAAGCGTGGCTTCCCTGACCCAGACCGCAATTATCGCCAGAAAAGTTATCCGCTATGGCCTTTATTTCATGGTTTTTTTGATAGTTGGCAAGATAGTTTTCGACCTGGCTATAAATATTTATAAAAGAGTTTTTCCTCCCCCTCCGCCTCCTGCTACAGTCGCTTTCGGGAAACTCCCCAAGCTTTCTCTACCAGAAAATCAGGGGTTGCCGGAATTAACCTACGGCGTCGAAACTCCGGATGGCAAAGTTCCAACTTTCAAAGATCTCGCAAATCAGGCAAAAGTCTACTTTATGCCCCGTTCTTCACAAACTCAACTAAATCTAGAGGAAACCAAGAGGACCGTTTCTGGCCTGGGATTTAATCCGGAGGGGCAGCCAGCTTCAGAAACACTTTATCGCTTTCCCCATAGAAGCGCGCCGTCAAGCCTTGAAATAAACATCATTACAGGCGTTTTTTCGCTAAGTTATGACATCGCAGCTGATCCAACCATTCTTGAGAAGAGACCCCCCGTACCTGAAATTGCCGTCTCCCAAGTCCGGAATTTCATCTCTCGCGGAGGACTTTTAACAGAGGATCTTGGTGGCCCCACCAAACACGAATTTTTAAGAATCGAGGGCGGAAAATTTATCTCAGCCCTATCTCTCTCTGATGCAAATCTCATCAAGGTTAATCTCTTCAGAAAAGACTACGATGAACTTCCGGCACTTACTTTAACCCCCGACGAGGCAAATGTCTGGTTTATAGTAAGCGGCGCCGGACAAAATATGGTGGGTGGAGAATATCATTACTTCAAAGTTGACCCGACGAAATTTGCAACCTACCCGATAAAAACCGGGCAGCAGGCGCTTGATGAACTAAAGGCCAAGGCTGGTTATGTCGCCAAACTCGGTCAAAACGAGAGTGGGAATATAGTCATAAGACGCATTTACCTTGCCTACTACGACCCGCCGGTTGCCTCTGACTTCTATCAACCAATCGTAGTTTTTGAGGGAGACAATGGATTTGTCGCTTACGTCCCCGCGGTTACTTCGGATTATTACGGAGAGTGAGTGGGGTACTTTACTTCCTCCCACTTATAATTTTCAAAAATCCAACTAATGAGTTCCTTTGTTTCCCCAAATCTATCTTGGCTACCCATTATTGTAATCATTACGCGCCTTTTGTCGCGTTCGATATAAGTAACTAGATTCTCACGGGCATTTTCCGTCCAGCCGGTTTTAACCCCAAAAACTCCCGGAACCTCACCTATAAGCTCGTTAATATTTGTCAGCTTGTGGACAATTCTCCCGTCCACACTGGTTACAATTTTTGCCTTAGTACCGACAATTCTTGCGAATTTGACATTTCTCATTGCAATTTCAGCAATTCTTATTAAGTCTCTTGCTGTTGCCACTTGAGAGTCTCCATCCAAACCAGTAGGGTTTGTGAAATAGGAATTATCCAAATTAAACCTCTCGGCTTTAATATTCATGGCCTCAACAAACTCTTCCCTCCCACCGGGAAAGTTATCTGCCAAAACTTCGGCCGCGTCGTTAGCAGAAAAAATAAGAAGGCCGTCAAGAAGACTTGCTACACTAATCTGCTCACCAGCAACCAATCCCATTTTTTGACCAGCAACTCCGATTCTGTCAACCGTAAGAACTGCATCCATCGGGTAATAATCCATCGCAACTAAAGCCGTAATAATCTTAGTGGTTGAAGCCGGTAAGTAAGGCGTATCAGGATTTTTCTCATATAGGACTACTCCCGAGGCCAAATCAACCGCTAGGGCTGACTGTGCGGAAAGTATTGGAAACTCCCCTTTTTCGGCGAGCACCGGAAGGGAGGAATAGACGGTGGTTAAGGGCTTTTGGGGTAAAGGGGCTACATTAATCTCTTTTTTGGACAATGCGAGGGCCGAACTTGCTATCAAAAAGAATGAAACGATAAGGCCGTAAAGAAATTCTCTCTGGGTCAGCTTCATTTTGAAGTTACTTTAATATTTAGTTCTTTGAGTTGCGCATCTTGTGGCTGGCTTGGAGCATCCATCACCGCGGTAGTACCCCCAGCAGTCATCGGGAAAGCCATGACTTCTCTTAAGTTAGGCTCTCCTAAAATAACCATTAATAGTCTATCAATTCCCGGAGCGATTCCTCCATGCGGCGGGACCCCGAAGGAGAAAGCTGTCAACATGTGCTCAAATTCACGCTTTTGTTCGCTTGTAAAACCAATCAGGTCAAAAATTTTCTTTTGAATTTCGGGATCGTGAATTCTTATACTTCCGCCGCCCACTTCATAGCCGTTAAGTACCAAATCGTGCTGCAATCCCCTGACTTTGCTCGGGTCTTTATCGAGTAAGGAAATGTCGTCTATGTGGGGAGCCGTAAACATGTGGTGGGATGGTACCCATTTGGCATTCCCCGCTCCATGGAAAAAATCTTCCTTTGTTTGCTCGGTAAAGAGCGGAAAGTCTACTATCCAGACAAAGGCAAGTTCGTTTTTGTCATTTTTGTCTTTCCTTAAATCCGGTTTGTCGTTTCCGTATTTTTCTTCTGCCTCTTTATGGGAAATTCTTGGCCAGGGGGATGTACTTACTTTTTTCTCTGGAAATACTTCTTTGACAAGGGAGGTAAAAAGCTCTTCGGTCAATTTAAGTATGTCATCCTGTGTAACAAACGACATTTCAAGGTCGAGTTGGGTAAATTCTCCATAAGCTCTATCGGCACGAGGATCCTCATCCCTGAAACAGCGGGCAACTTGGAAATATCTTTCAAATCCTGCAACCATTAATAGCTGCTTATATTGTTGGGGAGATTGTGGAAGGGCGTAAAATTTTCCCGGCTGAAGTCGGGAAGGCACAATAAAATCTCGCGCTCCCTCGGGTGTGGTTTTGGTAAGAATTGGAGTTTCAACTTCGACAAAATCTCGCTCGGTTAACCAATTTCGGATAAACATTGTTGCCCTAGACCTTAGTCTTAAATTCCTAGACATTCTCGGGCGCCTCAAATCCAAATATCGATATTTTAGCCTTGCTGGCTCTTCTATTTCCAAACCATCACCATCGATAGGAATTGGGAGTTCAGTACTTTTAGTAAGAACTGTTATTTTTTCGACCTTTACTTCGACCTCACCTGTCGGAATATTTTTATTGACCAAATTTTCCGGCCTTTTTACTATCGTCCCTTCAACTTCAATTACCGATTCGGGAGTAACTTTGGGGAAATTTTGACCCACGCATTGGACGATTCCCTTTCTATCTCTTAAATCAATAAAGGTAATTTTACCGTGGTCGCGAATCGTAGCCGCCCAACCAAGGAGTTTTACTTTCTGGTCAATTTTTTCGAGTGTTTCACTGCTTAGTGTTCTTTCCATTGAATTTAATTCTAACCTCTTAGGCTTTCCTTCTCAAATATTTGTTGATTTCTCGCCTGGCAAGTTGAGTTGTAACAAAGACGAGCCAGTCAGGACTGGGTCCTTTGGGATTTTTGGATTTAAGAATTTCGACGACTTGTCCGCTTTTTAATTTATATTCAAGTGACACCATCTTCCCGTCGACTTTGGCGCCCATTGCATTATTCCCTAGCCCGGTATGAACCGCGTAAGCAAAATCAACCGGGGTAGCTCCAGCCGGCAAATCATAAACGTCTCCCATGGGAGAGAAGACAAAGTTTCTGTGCCTAAGGGCGTCAAATTTTACTGCCCTCAAAAATTCTTCGGAGTCGCTCATCTCTTTTTGCCAAGTAACTAACTGCCGCATCCAAGAAAGTTTATCTTTAGGTGCAAAACCCCCCGCCTTTTCTCTAACCTCTTCGGCCAACTCTTCTTTCTGTTCCGAGTAGGCCCAGTGGGCGGCGACTCCAAATTCGGCTTCTTCATGCATTAGGAAGGTTCTAATCTGAACTTCCACAATTCTCCCGCCAGGTCCGAAAACTTTTGTGTGGAGGCAACGATAACCATTGGGTTTAGGTTGTGCAATAAAATCCGAAATCCCGATGTGGGGAACCGGCTTAAAGAAGCTATGAACAATTCCCAAAGCGCTATAGCACTGCGAAACCGTACCAACCAATATTCTAAGAGCAACTATATCGTGAATTTCTTCGAAATCGCCGTCAACTTCTGGACGTGTCAATTTACGCCAAAGAGAATACAGATGTTTTTTTCTGCCATGAATTTCGGCTTTGATATTTTCCTTGGCCAACTCTTTAAGAATTTTCCGCCTCATCTTTTCTATGTGTACCTCCACCTCTTTGTAATATTTTATTGATTCGAGGGATACTTTCTTAAATTCATCGGGGTAAACATAAGGAAAAGCCAAATCTTCAAGTTCCCCCTTAATCCTTCCCATTCCCAGTCTTTCGGCCAAGGGAGCATATATTTCCAAGGTTTCTTGAGCGTTTTCTATCTGCTTTTCGGGGGGAAGTGCATGAAGAGTCTGCATATTATGGAGTCTGTCGGCCAGTTTTAAAAGAACAACTCTTAGGTCCTTTGCCATAACCAGGAGCATTCCTCTCAAGTTCTCGGTGAATTCCGCTTCCCTGCTTCCTTTGAGGCGGAGGTTGGTGATTTTTGTTACGCCATTTACTAAAAAATAAACGTCTTTGCCAAATTGCTTGATGATATCTTCTTTTGTCGCACCCCCGTCTTCGATTGTGTCATGAAGAAGAGCGGCAATTATGGTTGCCGTATCCAGATTCCAATCCGCGAGTCTTAAGGCAACCTCTAAAGGATGGTTAGCGAATGCCTCTCCAGTCATTCTTTTTTGGCCTGTGTGAGCTAACTTACAAAACGCCCAAGCTTTCTTAATATACTCAGTATCGACGTTTTTATTTGCTTCCAAAATCTTGGTTAGTAACTTAGTAAATTTCTGCCTAGCAGTTATTTTTTTCATTTAGATGGTATTTTAATATCCCTAATTTTTAATTGTATTTTTGTCTGTCCGTTCCACGTATTTTCGGCTAAGCTGTAGGCAATATCAATCTTTTTGTCGGGAGAAAGGAAAGGATATAGATCCCCTCGGGAAAAAGCAATTGCGTCAAAACTAAAACCTCCTTTTTCGAGTTTCAATTTCAAATGTTTTCCGTCAACTCCTACCGCTCTTGCGGTAAGAACCGTTACGCCGTTAGTTGCAAAATCGGGAGCAGGATTTCCCGCCCCGGTTGGTTCAAATTGCTTAATAATATTTAAAAACTCCCTCGTAAGACCCGCGAATTCAAGCTCCAAGTCAATTTTTAGCTTCCTTTCTAAAACTTCATCTGTTAAAAGGGGGTCGGCAACTTTTGCAAATTCCTTTGCAAAAACTTCAATCTTCTTGGTAGATATGGTAAGTCCTGCAGCCGCCTTGTGTCCTCCCCAACTTATTAGATGCTTCCCAACTTTTGAAAGTGCAGAAACAAGGTCGAATCCGCTTACCGACCGGCCAGAACCTTTTGAAATTTCCGCTCCTTTTGCGAAAACTATCGCCGGCCTACCAAACTCCTCGACCAACTTTGCGGCCGCAAGTCCAACCACCCCCTCGTGATAACTTTCATCCGCCAAGACTAAGACTTTGCCAGCCGAAGAAGCCGCAACTAAATTTTTTGCGTGAAGAACGATATCTTCTTGTATCCCTTGGCGCCTCGTGTTGACCCTCCCAAGGTGCTGGGATAACTCATTTGCACGCTCTCTACTGCCCGTACAAATGAGTCTTAGAGAATCGGTTGCATTCTCGAGTCTTCCAGCCGCATTTAATCTCGGGGAAATAATATAGTTGACTTCGTACGATACAATTTTCTCTTTTACAATCCTCGCCTCTTCAAAAAGTGCCAAAAGGCCGAGCCTTGATGTTTGTCTTAAAGCCTTCATTCCATGCCAAGCAAACGAACGATTTGGGCCAAGAAGAGGAAGCATGTCGGCAATAGTCCCCAAAGCTGCCAGTTCTAATCCATTCCCTTTTGTTAACTGGGAATCCTTAATATTAAGTTTTTTCCTGACTTCCCTCGCAAATATCCAAGCAATTTCGGCTCCAGTTATTTTCTTGGTATAAACTGTCGCAAAACTTTTCAATGTCCCTTTTTTTCGATAGTGGTGGTCAACGATAATTACATCAATCCCTAATTCTTTGGCCTTCGCAACACCAGTAAAAGCTGAAATTCCGTTGTCAACGCAAATTATGACACCAAGCTTAGAATGGTTATCTTTGAGCTTGACCACGGAATCCGGATTTAATCCGTAGCCTTCCGAAAACCTATCTGGCAAGTGCGGACGAACATTTTTGTGGAGTAGGTAGAGCGTTTCAAAAAGAATACCTGTCCCGCAAATTCCATCTACATCGTAGTCTCCGTAAATGATAATTATTTGCTCTTTTTTAATCGCTTCCCTGATTCTTTGAATCGCCTTCACAACTTGGGATTTACTTATTCCGAGTTCCCTTAAAGTAAGGTCTTTCGGATGTCGGGGATTAAAAAATTCTTTTCTCTCTTTAGAACTTTTTATTCCGCGGTTTTTGAGGAGTGCATCAATTATTTCTTCAGTTTTGACTTTTGACTTTTGCCTGCCTGCCGGCAAGGCAGGCCTTCCGAGTTTACTTAATATCTCCCATTTCCTTTGATTATTCATGTCGGCCTTCAACCTGAAGTATAATGGTATCGAGATGAAAATTGAAACCAACGAATTTGTTGTCGAAATACTTACTAAATTTGCGGGGGCCGGATATGAAATCTACATTGTCGGAGGTTCTGTTCGGGATATTCTAACCAGCCGAATTGTGTCAGATTGGGATTTTACAACCAATGCCATCCCCGAAGAAATTCTAAAAATCTTCCCCGAAGGCTATTACGACAATATTTTTGGCACAGTCGGTATTTCCCACCCATCGAGCGAAAAACCATACGAGATAACTACTTTCAGGAAGGAATTTGGTTATTCCGACTCCCGAAGACCAGACAGAGTTGAATGGGGCAAAAGCCTTGAGGAAGACCTTTCGCGTCGGGACTTTACCATAAATGCAATGGCCCTTCGCTCCGCTCAGGCCTTCGGCTCTGAGGCTCAGGCTCGAAGAGGCAAGCCCTCTCAATTTGATCTAATTGATCCTTACGACGGACAAAAGGATTTAGAGGCAAAACTTATTCGCGCAGTTGGCGACCCTAATGAAAGATTTGGAGAAGACGCATTACGCATGATGAGAGCCATAAGAATCGCCGCTGAACTCGGATTTTCCATCGAAGATAAAACTCTTGAAGCGATTCAGGCAAATGCTGGTTTAATTAATAAAATTGCCAAAGAGAGAGTAAAGCAGGAACTTTTTAAAACCTTTGCTTCCCCCGACCCATACCACGGGATGCTCGTTTTTAGAGAAACAAGCCTGATGGCTCAAATATTACCCGAGATGGAAAAAACTTTTGGGGTTGAGCAAAAGTCTCCTGGAAGACACCACATTTATGATGTGGGCACACACTCCCTAATGTCTTTGAAATCTTGTAAGTCAGAAGATCCTCTTGTTCGCTTTGCAACTTTTATGCACGATGTGGGTAAACCCCGAACGTATAAGAAAAGTGAGGAGGGTCTAATTACCTTTTATAACCACGAAATGGTGTCGGCTAAAATCGCCGAAAATATAGCTGAGCGCTTGAGGTTTTCAACTAAAGAAAAGGATAAATTTGTAAGGCTTGTTCGCTGGCATCAATTTAGCGTGGGTGAAGACCAAACTGATTCTGCATTGAGACGTTTTATTAGAAATGTGGGAATTGAAAATGTTCCTGATATGCTGGAACTTCGAGTTGGGGATAGATTAGGAGGTGGAGCAACCGAAACAAGTTGGCGACTCGAAGAGTTTAAAAAGCGCCTAATCGAAGTTCAAAAACAACCATTTAGTGTAGTCGACCTTAAAATAGACGGAAATGAAGTAATGAAAGCTCTAAAACTTAAACCCGGACCCAAGGTAGGCGAAATATTAAATACTTTGTTCGAAGAAGTCGTTGAGAAAAAAATTCCTAACGAAAAAAGTGTACTTCTTGCTCGCCTAAAAGAATTCTGATCCTAATCCTAAAAACCTGCATCTCAATAATATAATGACTTAGGCTGTGTATGATATATCATCTTATCATACAGAATCTCACCTCTTAAGTCTTTTCTGTAATTCATCCCAAGTAACAAGAAGCGGGACGGCTACAAACGGTGAGGAGTAAGTTCCTGAGATTGTACCGATAAGAAGGGCAATTGCGAACCACTTGATTGTCGTTCCCCCAAGAAGTACCAGTGCAATCAACATAAATATTATAGTAAAGGAATTATTTAAAGACCTCACCATGGTCTCTGTTACTGCCTTGTTGGCCAAATCATAAAGACTTCCGCCAAACTTCTTTTGCGACTCTCGGATCCTATCGTAAACAACAATAGTATCGTGAACCGAAAAAGACAGAATTGTTAACATTGCCGTTACAAAAAGAAAGTCTACCTCCGCCCCCAAAAAATGCCCAAATAAACCGTAAACGCCGATGAGAACCAAACTGTCGTGAAGCATGGCGAGTACCGCTGAAACGCCGAACTTAAAACTCTTAAATTGAATCGTTATCCAGACAAGTATAGCTATCGCGGCAATTGCCAAAGCATAGATTGTCTTTTTGACAAGTTCCGGACCAATTGATGGGCCCACGCTCTCAAATCTCAACTCCTCAACACTCCCGCCGATCTCTCCCAGGACATTTTTGATACTTTCCCTTTTATCGGCATCTATGCCTCCCAACCGAAATAGATAAGAATCCGCTCCAATCCTCTGAACCGATGTTACCTCGATACCTTTTTCTTCTATTTTTTGTGTTGCTTCTTCTGTTGAAATTTCCCTTTCAATTTTATATTCAAGGAGTGCACCTCCCTTAAAATCTAGGCCGAGGGGTAATCCCCAGACAATAAGCCCATAAACTCCCGCGGCGATGATTATCCCCGAGATCAAAAAGTAAACTAGCCGATATTTCATCCAGTCGATCATAATAAATTCAAAACTCTAAACACTAAACTCTAATTAAATTTGGGATTTTCTCTAACAAATACCCTCAATAAATTCCTCGAAACCACAATTCCTGTAAATAAACTTATTCCAATTCCCAGTGCAAGTGTAATTGCAAAACCCCTTACAGGACCCGAGGTGTGAAGAAACGACCAATCAAAAGGGTTTGCTAAAATAAAGGTGGTAACCAAAGTCGCAATATTAGCGTCCCTTATAGAATCCCAGGCTCGACCGAATGAAACCTCTAAAGCATCCGCCAGGGGTCTTTTACCCCGCTCTTCTTTGAACCTTTCAAAAATTAGGATGTTGGAGTCCACCGCCATCCCAACTGAAAGCAAAAATCCGGCGATTCCAGGAAGAGTCAGTACAACCGGAATTAATTTATAAAGAGCTAGCGTCAAGACTCCAAAAATAATAAGTCCCAAGTCGGCAACTAGTCCAAGTCTTCCATAGGCGGCAACCATAAAAACTAGAACCATTAAAAGTCCGACCAAGCCAGCTTTAATGCTTCGGCTAACCGATTCTGCCCCAAGTGTTGCTCCAACCGTTCTCTCCTCGACCAAAGAAATAGGAACAGGGAGAGCTCCAGCATTTAATTGGATTGCCAGTTTCTTGGCCTCGTCGGTAGTAAAATTTCCCGTAATTTGAGCAGTTCCCTGGGTAATTGTCTCTTGAACAACAGGGCTCGTTAACGGTTGACTATCTAATATTATCGGGAGTTGTTTGCCCACATTTCTCTCGGTCAGAGTAGCGAATTTTTTTCCACCCTCTTGGGTAAATTCTAACGAAACTGCTGGTTTACCCGTGGTATTATCAAAAATTTCCTTAGCACTTTTTAAATCGGCACCGGTCAAATCTGCCAACATCAGCTTTGCATTTTCTCCTTCTCCCTGGATTTCGGCAAAAACAAGCTGGGCGGTTTTCCCGATTAACTTAGCCGCCTCTTTCGTATCTTTTATTCCTGGAAGCTCAACAATAATCCTATCTTTACCTTCGAATGAGGAGGCTTGAACATTTGGCTCCGAAATTCCAAAAAGATTTACCCTTCTCTCAATCACGTCTCTTACACCCTCAATGGCAGTTTTCCTTTTCTCCTCGGCGATTTGAGAACTTTCTGCCTCAAAAACCAGGTGGCTTCCCCCGGCTAAATCTAATCCGTAGATGAGGTCGAAATTTTTCTTTAATTCAAACTTCCCGGCCTTGAAATCTAAATTCGGACGAGTAAATTCCCGCCCGAAAAGGGAAAACTTATTGGGAAGACTGACAAATAAGGCGGCGAAAAAAAGCAAGAAAATAAAAAGTAGTTTTTTGGCTGGCGTCATTTGAAAAGAGGTTAGCCGATGAGTTCTTCTTCATCCCCAATTACCATCGTTCTACTCCCCGAAAGAATATTAAGAAGAAATGGATCGCGCCTCTTTTTTCTAAACTCATATTCTTCTCTACTCATAACTGTATAGTTTATTTCTTTGTTCCTCTTTGACTCTTCCGCCCGAATCAGCGCCGCGAGTTCGGGCAATATTATTTCACCCACAACTAAAACGTCGACGTCGTCTTCATTTCTTCTTTCCTTGCGTCTTGCAAATCTTCCCGAAAACATAACGAAATTCACCTTTCCTAGCTTATTTCTGTTCTCAATAATCGCTACTCCCAATCCCGTACATTTTGCGATCATCGCAACCATATCTCCATAGAATGGATAGTCGTCCCTTACCCAGTAATAGAGTCTATTACCCCTGGCCTCTTTTTTAAGAAATCCAACCCCCTCAAGTCTTTCCAGCTCTCGTCTAACCGCATTAATTTCCTCTTTAATTTCGCGCACAATTCCCCGAACGTGATACATCTCTTTGAGGTTGGAAAGAAAAAGTTCCAAAACCTTGACCCGTACTTTTGAAGTTATAATGTCGCCTAGATCTGCCATGATTAAGGGGCAGGCAGTTATTAATACTCTACTTCATTTCCCGCCGGAACGGCTTCTATCCAAATTGTTCCCCTAACAAAACTTATTTCAGCTCCCTTGTCGTCCAAAAACTTAGTTCTCGCTTCCTTAGTATCCTTTCTCCAACTCCCCTTTATCACTCTTCCGTTTTGAAATATGAGCGCTTCGCCCGTTCCGGTTGTGGTATAAAGCATATGCAAGTTTTTGTCAACAGGCCCCCTCTCCCTTACGAACATAACAACTACATTCTTTGCAAAGACTTGGGATTTATCCTCAAAATCTGTAAATTTCTGACCATCGTTTTCTCTAAGGTAGCCGTTTTGGGAGCTATCGAACGTCCAAATCACATTATAGTCGGGCTTATTACTCCAAAATTCGAATGAAATTTTCGTCGCTTCGGCGGGGTCTTTCTTGGCATCGTCAGCAAACCTCCAAGGAACATATTTTTCATCCCAGGAATCTCCCTCCGAGTCCTTAGCGTCATAGCCCCTTTTCTCGGCCTGGGCGTAGGCCTCATCCAATGAGGCCATCATCGTATGCTCTGTGGCCACCTCTTTCCCCAGTCTTTCATAGTTTCTCCAAAAAACCGGGAAGCCCGAGTCGTAGGTTGTATCAAAATCGTTTCCTTTCGGAATCCTCCAGCCGATCGATTCCAAATATTCAAGTGCCCTTGCATCCCTCGCCGTATCTCCGTAGCCGGCAAAATCATTAGCACCCCCAACGTGCATAAATATTGGGCTCCCGCCATATTCTTGGGCCCAGTGAATAAAGTAGATACGTGCACTCCTGACGGGGGCGATTTTAACCTCCTGGCTAGAGGCTCCACAATAGAAAATGGCCAAAAATCGAGTTATTCCACCCTCGGCAACTGCCTCATAAACTACGTCCGCTTTAGAGATTCCGGAAGCGGGGCGTGAATCCGCATGGTTTTCAATCATTACTGCAAGGGGGCGGCGTGTTTCCCAAATTCCTTTTTCAATTTTAGTAAACTTGCCGCCGTTTATTGGACACTCCTCTGTCTTTGGTAAGTCCTTAATCTTTGAACGTGAACCAGAAAGTCCATCTCCAAGGTCAACATTAACTCCCGGTTCACCTCCTAAATACGAAAAGAGGGCAAGAGAGACACCGGTTGACAGCAAATACAAGCCCAAAAAAGAGGCCCCGATCATAAATGCCTTCGTGCTCATAAATTTCTTTATTTTTTCTAGAAACTCCTTCATATTAGTCCTTAACCCTTTGGGCCTTACTTAAGGCCTTTTTCTCCTCTTCCGAAAGTTCGAACTCTCCTTTCCCAAGCTTCACTGTTTTGGTATAAATCCTTGTTCTTTCCCTGGTGTGAATTCCGGTTAAAACCAGTCCCGTGTCGTTTGCATCCAAAAGCGCGATCGAAAAACTATGATCTCCTCCAGTTTCCCTGAAGGGATTAAACCTCACCATCCCGACTTTTTGTATATGAAACTTGTCAATTTCCCGAATGCCGGCAATCTCTTTCTTTATTAATTTTATGGCCTCAGAGTCGGTTCTCAGGCGTAATAAAATCTTCTCTAGAACTTTTATAAGAGATTCTCCTTTAGCCTCTTTAGTAAGGTTATTAAAGATTCTTAAAATCCAAAAAAGGGCGGCTGTTAAACCGATAAGCCAAGCCCCGATAGCTATCAATACTAATATTTGAACTTGCACTTCTAATTCCTAGGGCAGTTGTGAGTAAGTATTTAACTCAAACATTTTTGCATCTTGAAAAAGGGGTGTCAAGGAGCTAAGTTCTATAACTACCTAAAAATGGGTAAGAGACGCACTAAAAAAGACAAACAAAGGGCCCAACACCAATTTATATATACTTGGGCTAATGAACCTAAAAAAGCTCGTCCCAAGGCTAATGTCAAGAGGCAATTGGAAAATCCCATTAAAGCTAAAAACGAAGTGCCTCGAACCTTAAAAATGGCCGTGAATCAGGCTCAAGTTTATGGCTTAGCCTCGGTGAAGCGAGATATTGGAAAGAGTCTTATAATAGCTAGCCTCATTTTAGGGGCAGAACTGGTGATATACTTAGCTTGGTTTTAGGTTCGATCTGCTCTACGGAGGGAGGTGACTATAAATGATGTACTGTGTAAAGTGTCGCGCCAAAAGAGAGGGCAAGAATGCCCAAGGTGTCACAATGAAGAACGGCAAGAAGGCAACTAAGGCCGTCTGTGAAGTTTGCGGCACAACAATGTTTAAAATTGGAGGGTAATCTTCCTTCTTTGAACGTTAACTATCAAAAGGGTTCCTCTTTACAGGGGGTTCCCTTTTGGTTATAACTTAAGTGAAAAACTTCGCAAGGGTCTTCACTACCTTTAAGAAGAATTACAAACCTATCCCGCTTGAGATTTTTGGCAAAGACCCTTACAAAATTTTAATCTCCGTTCTTCTTTCTTCTCGCACTCTCGATACAACCACCCACAAAGCAACCGAAAGGTTATTCGCAAAAGCGCCAAATGCGAAGACATTAAGTGAATTAGATATAAAGATACTACGTAAACTTATTTATCCAGTTGGTTTTTATAATACAAAGGCGAGGCAGCTTAAAAAACTTGCAGAAATGATAATTTCCGAATTTGGAGGTCAAATTCCAGAAACGAGAGAAAACTTAATAAAGCTCCCAGGAGTCGGCAGAAAAACAGCTAATCTGGTTTTAAATCGGGCTTTTGGAAAACCGGCAATAGCGGTGGATACTCACGTTCACGCAATTACCAACATTTTAGGCTGGGTAAAAACAAAAACCCCTGAACAAACTGAAAAGGCTCTCGAAAGTATCTTACCTAAAAAATATTGGTCCAAGGTCAACCGCCTATTCGTCTCTATCGGCCAACAATATCGCGGCAAGAAGCTTACCAAGTTTCTTGAGAAAAATCACTTAATCCATTAACCCTCACTATATTGATACATATCAATATAGTATTGTAACTGGACCATCTAGCTTGGCCTCGATTTCCATATAGTCTCCAAAACTACCGGTTTGGAGCTTAACCCCAAGCCGACGCAGTTCAGCGACAAAGTGTTCGTAAATCTTTCTTGCTTCATCGGGTAAGGCTGCATTTATAAAAGAAGGTCTATTCCCGCCCGAAGTATCTGCATAAAGGGTGAATTGGGATACAACTAATACCTCGGCTCCAACTTCCACGATAGATAGATTCATTTTCCCTTCTTTATCCGCCATGACGCGAAGCTTTGACAGCTTGGCGGCGAGCGTCTCGGCATCTTTGAGAGAATCACCCTTTTTAATCCCTACCAGAATAAAAAGGCCTTTACCAATTTGGCCGACAACTTGCTTTTTCACCTTAACCGAAGCTTGTGTAACCCTCTGAACAACTAACCGCATACTGGCATTTTAGCAATATCTTGACAATTTTTCTCCCCGCCCAAAGCTACGCAGTTGCTGGTGGGAAGTTTTCTTGAATACTGCTATATCATCCATCTCGCCGAGGAGCGTGCGATGATGGCCCACAAGGTCTCACAGATCGACTCTGTACATCGCAACACCAACTGATCAGTCTCGGCGCCTTTGTACTCGAAAGGGAGAGGAGTCTCTCGAAAGAGGAGAGGTTGGCCCTTGGCCTTCTTCGTTTTGACTCTTGGCCGCTCGTGTTTGATTTTTGGGGTCAAAACTCGGTCTCTTTTGGGCGGTATTGAAGTGCTTCGGCTATATGTAGAGTCGAAATGCTAGCTTCGCCTGATAAATCCGCAATAGTTCGGGCAATTTTTATGACTTTGAA
Organism: Candidatus Woesebacteria bacterium RBG_16_42_24; assembly: GCA_001792115.1. Lineage (GTDB taxonomy): Bacteria > Patescibacteriota > Microgenomatia > UBA8517 > UBA8517 > RBG-16-42-24. Next base: position 340,429 of record MGFX01000001.1, on the reverse strand, counting down.
ATAACTTCTGGCTGTAAGATTCATCGCCGCGACGGCGGTCGTTAACATTGTGCGACATTCTTCAGACAATTTACAGAATCTTTTGACATCACTCGTGGCCATTTCGCTATTTGATTTTAGATTGGCTCCTTTAAACCTCTTTAGCTGTATGTCTCTCGCTTTTTGTACCCTTTTCTGAATTTCTTTTGAGCTCTCGGCTTTAACGGCCTTCCCTACTAACTTCTGCGTCTCAACAGACGGAACATCTATATGAATATCAATTCTATCAAGTATCGGCCCAGAAATTCTTTTTTGATAACGGGCAATTGCCCCCGGAAGACAAGTACAGGCACGCTTTAGATCTCCGAAATATCCACACGGACAAGGGTTTGAAGCAGCCACCAAAAGAAATTGGGCTGGATAAGTTACCGATCCTTTTGCCCGCGAGATGGATACTACCCCATCTTCCATCGGCTGCCTAAGGGCTTCTAAGACGTGTCTGGGAAATTCCGGGAACTCGTCCAAAAATAGAACTCCTCGGTGTGCCAAAGATATTTCGCCTGGTGAGGGATTTGAGCCCCCTCCAATGAGTCCTATTCTACTCGTTGTGTGGTGCGGACTTCGAAAGGGGTGCGTCGTAACGATTGCCTCACCAAGCGGCAAATTTCCGGTTATGGAGTAAATCTTGGTCACCTCCAGTGCCTCGCTTTCCGTTAAAGTCGGCAAAATCCCGGGGAGGGCGCGGGCCAACATTGTTTTTCCACTCCCGGGAGTTCCTTTCATAAAAATATTGTGTCCGCCGGCTCCCGCTATCTCGGCTGCGCGCTTCGCGTGTTCTTGACCAATGATTTCGTTAAAGTCAAACTCTGCTCCACCGCGAATTAGCAATGTTTTTAAATTTAGCCTTTTGGCAGGAGTAATTTGGATAGTATCGGCAAAGAAACGTACCAATTCCAAGAGAGACTCAATCGGATAAACCTCTATCTTCGAGACGACCGAAGCTTCTTTTTCATTTACTTTCGGCACAAATACTTTTGCTACCTTCATCTGCCTTGCAAGATAGGCCATCGGAAGGACTCCGTTTGTGTGCCTTAACCCTCCGTCAAGTGATAGCTCGCCGAAAAATAACGCATCAGAAACTCTCGGATTTATCTGACCTGAGGCAATAAGAATCCCCAGTGCAATCGGAAGGTCATACGCAGGTCCTGCTTTCGGTAAATCTGCTGGGGCCAAATTAACAGTAATGCGGGATGTGGGAAAATCCCCGCCAGAATTTTTAATGGCTGCACGCACTCTTTCTTTTGACTCCTCTACCGCCTTATCCGGAAGACCGACGATGGTAAAACTCGGAAGTCCTTGCTCGGCAATATCTACCTCCACATCGACCAAAACGGCATCAAGCCCAACTGTCGCTCCGGAAACTATCTTGGCTAGCATTCGTGAACGTATTCTAACTCAAACTTTTGCTAAAGCAAGACAAGAGAAGTATATTAGAGATAAATTTATGATTCCCCCCTGGCGATTCCCCATTACGTTATATCTCGGCAATATTTTCAAAAGGGTCTATTTTCCAAAACAATGAGGGTTAACGGGGCTTCCAAAATCGCGCTGTCCCTTAAAGCTACCGATTCCCTCATGGCCGCAGTTGCCTTTTTTACGGCTTACTATCTTCGTAACTACGGTCCTTTTAGGCTTTTTTTAGAATCTATCCAGCCCCTAAAAGTTTATCTTGCAGCCCTACCCTTTGCAATTCTTCTTCTACTTTTGGTTTATAACATTTTCGGTTTATACGATCAGACCAAAAGAAGCAAGGTATTCCCAGAATCTTTTCTGGTAATTAAAGCAACTTCCTTCTGGGTACTTCTAATAATGGTAGGCTCATACCTTTATAAGTACGATTACTCAAGAATCATAGTTATTGTATTCTATCTGTTTACCCTTCTTTTCATAAGTTTAGGAAGAAATCTTTTTAGGATTATCGAGCAAAAATACTATCGCCAGGGCTACTCCCTGGTAAAGATATTAATAATAGGAGCGGGGCCGCCCGGAAGGCAGCTTGCAAGAAAGCTTGGGGATTTCTCGCAGATAGGATATCGCCTGGTAGGATTTTTAGACGATAGAGCCCAATCCCGCAAACATTTTCCTGTTATTGGAAAGGTCAAAGACATCGCGAGGGTCATAAACAAGTACGCTGTAGATGAAGTCTACATTACCGACCCTACCCTAGCCCACTCCAAAGTCCTTGACCTTATGACCAAAGTATCCAAGAAAAATTTACGCTTTCGAGTAGTTTCTTCAATATTTGATTTGGTTAGTGGCACTGTCGATGTGGCAAGACTTGAAAGTATTCCCTCACTTGAGCTTTGGCGAAGTCAACAAGGTTTCTGGCCGGGTTATCCTAAAAGAATTTTCGACTTAATCTTTGCATCAATACTTTATGTGGCAATCTCCCCTCTTTGGTTATTCATAAGTTGCGCAATTATTATTAGCGACGGCTCGCCAGCTGTACTTAAGCAAAAAAGGGTGGGGCGAGGAGGGAAAGTGTTTAATATGTTGAAATTTAGGACAATGAAAAAAAATACGCCTAAGTATGCAGATCCTCCCGGCAGTCTTAACGATGAAAGAATTACGGCAATTGGAAAATTCTTAAGAAAAACTAGTCTCGACGAGCTTCCCCAACTTATTAATGTAATTGCCGGAAGCATGAGCATGGTCGGCCCCAGACCAGAAATGCCACAAAAGGTCGCAAAATACAGTAAGTGGCAGAAAAAAAGACTCGAGGTAAAACCTGGCTTAACCGGACTCTGGCAAATTCTGGGAAGAAAGGACTTACCCTTGGAGGAAAATCTGGAATACGATTTTTATTATATAAATAATCAGTCGTTCTTTCTTGATATGACTATAATTGTCAAAACCGTTCCCTTAGTGCTCTTAGGAAAAGGGGCATACTAAAAGTGTTACGTTCGCTCAAAAAAGAAGGAAAAAATGAAAAGAACCACTGCGACGGGAATTACAGCCGAAACTAAAAATAACCACCAATATTTATGCGCATTCTCTTTAAAAATATTGTTAAAAACTTTAAAGTTAATACCGATAATTAGCGTTGAGGCCGTCAAAAATCCCCCCAAAGCGACTGCGCGAAGAGTTTCTTGAATCGCTTGGGGTTGTTCCATTTGAATTTACTTCCCTAAGTAATCTTTAATTTTTCTGACAACCTCACTCGGAGTGTAATCCGCTTTGACTATAAATTCTTTAACGCCCAATTCCCTGGCTCTTTTCATCTCATCTTCACGAGTAAGATTGGTAAGAATTATCACAGGAACACTCTTGCCTTTTGGATCCTGTCGGTACTGGGCAAGCATGTCAAGGCCCGAGAGGATAGGCATCATTATGTCCAATATGACAAGATCGATATTCTGATCTTTCGCCATGGAAAGGCCTTCTTCTCCATCTTGAGCGGTAAGTACCCTAAAGCCTTCGTTCTCAAATTTAGTCTTGTACATTTTTAATAGCAGGGTATCGTCTTCTATAAAAAGCACCGTTGGCCCTTTTTGTGTTTCCTCTTCTTTTACAGCCTGGGGTTGGAATGAAGTTGTCTGTTGTACTTTATCTTGCGCCACTGTCCTTAAACTATAACTCGTAATGGCGGCAATTTTCAAGCTCGAATCTCTAAGCTGTCACTTTTTTGTTAACTAGGGGTATCTCGAACCAAAAGATGCTTCCTTTCTTCTCTTCAGAGATTAGACCAATCCTTCCGTAAAATTTCTCGATAAGTAATCTACAAATATAAAGTCCAAGTCCTGTCCCGGTGGTTTTACCTATACTAGACTCAGCTCTCACAAATTTTTGGAAGAGCTTACCCTGTTCCTCTTTAGATATTCCAGGACCAGTGTCCTCAACTTCGAAGCGTACATTCCCGGGGTTGGGTTGCGATAATCTGACAGTAATCTTACCTTTTTCGGTATATTTTATGGCATTACTTAATAAATTGGCAACGACCTCATGAATTCTGTCCATGTCTACTTCGATCCTGTCCTTAATTTCAGGCGGAATTATTAACTCAAATTTAAGACCCTTTCTCTCCGTTTCGGACCTAAACTGTGCAAAAGCGGCTCTCACAACCGACGAAAGATTCTCCTGCTCGATTTGATATACCATCCTACCTTCTTCAATCCTTGAAACATTAAGCATGTTGTTTACCAATCTAATTAGCCTTTCATTAATTGCGGCGGTGTCGGCCAGAAAACCTCTTGCCTTTTCAGGAATATCTCCCGCGTCTCCTTCAACCACCATTGAAAGGTAGCCTTTTATCGCTGTCATGGGTGCCCTAAGTTCATGAGCGGCCATGGAAACGAATTCGTCCTTCTGTTTATCGACAGCCTTCAGTCTTTCCGTCAACACCTGTAATTTCTCCCTTTGCATAACTTCCCTTATAACACTTCGAATTAGAAGAATGCCGAAAAATAGGACCGAAACAAAAATAACTACGTCAACTATTAATTCGCCAATAGAGGTAAAAATTACAATCTTGGCAAAAAGAATTAGAAGTAGAAAGACTACAAACAGCTCAGTGGCCAAAATTTTAATATCTAGAAGGCCGTGCCTGATAATTGCATAAGAAATTCCGGCAACGATTAGCAAGGTAAAAGTGGGGCCTAACATGGTAAGACTGATAGTTTTAAATACAACCACCGCGATGAAATTGGTGAGGGTCATTAAAGAAAACGAAATTACTATGCTATATACAAATATCCCCAGCTGTTTTCTCAATAACCCATTACTTTTCTTATATTTTTGAACTAGTTTAGCTAGTCCCCAGGACAAAAGAACCATCAAATTTATGGCATATGCGATTATTCCCCAACCCGGGTATAGTCGGAAACTCCCATCGGGTAAATTAACCAACTTTGTAAATGTATAAGGAGATAAGGCTATCGCGGCCGTAAATAATGTTGAAAACAAAATTACAAGAAATAAACTTTTCTTAATATTGAAGTTGGCTTCCGGAAAGACGCTAGCCAATAAGAAAATTAATGGCGCGAGGGGTGTGGTAACAAACATAACTATTCTAACCCAAAAAAGCCGGGTTTCTTCACTCCCAGGAGAAAGGGCGAGATAGTTTGTAGCCGCCCAAGCTATTAATAAAATAGCCATAAGACTAAGAAGGATATGACTGGCCGACCTAGGATTTCGAATAAATACTATTACCGTTATGAAAAATGTCGCCAGTACTGTCAGCGAAACCGTTAGAAGACCTAAGGTATTAAACACTCTATTAATAAAAATATAACATTAAACGGCTGACTAAAGTAGTAAATATTTAAAAACCTGCTTAAATAATCGAGGGAGGAATATCGAGTAGTTCCGCACAAATCCTTCTTAAATTAAGAGATGTTTTAGCATTAAACATCTCGATTAAGGTTTTTGGAGACTCATTCGGATGGATATTTTTTCCCATTACCGGGCTATTTTGTGTCCATTCAATAATGAGTTTTGATGCCAAAGCGGCCGATTCTCTGGTTGATGTTGGTGTTTGTGACCAAAAAGGGATAAGGCCTAAGCTAGCTAATAAAAATTGCAGACGATGATCATCATTCAAATCTTTATTCACCATAAGATAAATTGCCCTGGGGCCTTCTCTTATTGCCTCTTCTCGGGAAGCCGGAATTTTAGACATTCTTGCCTTATCTTCATCAGATATTTCCCGATTGAACCAAAGATTTAACTTTGGATCCTCGATACCTGCAATCGGGTCGCTGCCCAAGTCTGCTACAAAGACTATTGGTTTATCGCTATGCGCCCTCGTGCCCGCTTTGATATGGTATTGGTCGACCACCTCTATCAATAAATCCGCATCATCTATAATCTCGTCCAAGTAAACGTCAAATTCACTTTGCTTTGCCTCTCCTGGAATTAGAACTTTTCCCGGAATACCAAGGAAAATGCCATAGGGATTACGGCCCTGTACAAGTTCCATCAGTGCCTTAACTTTTGGCTCCCCTGAATTCCTGAAGTCTCCCATTCCACCGGGCATCTGTGGCATTTTGGCAGGATCCAAAAATCCGTAGTCATAAAAAACAATATTTTCTGCACCCAAGGCAACCAGGGTTTCTATTGTAGATGCCGCAACCGAAGCCCCCATGACTCTAATTTTCGTTTCTCTTAATCTTTCGATCGCACTAAAGGGGATCAGTCCGAGCACTCTTGACATAGCAAGGAGCCTATGCTCATCGGGACCTAAATATAAATCCAATCTCCTTTTTATCGGGTCGAAGATAAATCTGGAATTCTGTTCTAAAAGGGCGGGGTTTTGCTTGTAAGCTTTTAATCTTCCGATAAGAAACGCATAGTCCTCAAGCAGTGGCCCATGTTCTACGGTTTCTCTAATATCCTCTTCGGATAAATAAGTGGTACGCTCCCTAACTTTTTGTACAACCAAAGAGGCCAGATGCTCCTTATCGCTTGGCAAAGAGGAGCTTTCGAAGAAGTTTGCCAGATTTGTTATTTCCGAGGACCCGGAAATATACGACCTGTTTGAGATATCTCTCTCTTGGATGGCGTACTCCCCTATTAAATTTAATAATTCACCTAAACCTGAGTCTATATGAGGATCAATCACTTTAAACTTCCAAAAAAGGGGGTCGGAATCAACTTTTTCTGACTCGCAAGAAAAATGTTTAAACTCGGGACGTGTGGAATAAATCATGCCAATTCGGGCGGGAAATTTACACTACTTTTTATCACATCTTTTGCTATCTGTAAAACTGAATCGTCTAATTCTACCCTCCCCTCTAGGTATTTGAGGGATCTACTTAGGAAACTTGAGGTGTGGAATCCGCCAACCACAATCTTTCCCCGATAACCTTCTAACTCCTGGCCGCCATAATGGTATTTAAGAACTGAATCTAAAACCTCTCTAGTCGGAACTACCCCCTCGCCATCCGCAATTATTTGAGATGCAAAATTATCTCTGGCAAATTCTGCAATTGCGCGCATATGAATGTCATAAACCGCGACCCTCGGAACATTCCTCACCCCCGCTTCCTTAGCAAAGTAGACTGAATAGGCAATGGGCATTGCAGCTATTATGTCCACCGGTATCTGCGAATTATTTACTTGCAGTGCCGCCAGGGTATAATCATCCTCCCTCCAGTATCTCGTTATACAAGTGCAATCTTTCTCTGGCACACTTAAAAGGTCTGAGGAAAAAACATCTTCTCCCTTCAGCTTAACTGCAGAAAATGTCGGAAGAGAAGATAGGGGCCCCTTTTTTAAATATTCTTCATAAGAGGCTGTTTCTTTCAGGGTTCTTTGGGAAATACCCCTTACAATTCTTGCCCCACCGATAGTTGAAATTCCCTCCGGCAACTCTTTTTCTATTACTATAAAAACGTCACTGCTACTAAATCCGTCTATAAACACCGCCAATAGTTCCTGCTCTGCCCCCATATCGCCCCTCGGAAAACCCCTACCCATGGTTGTTCTATCCACATAATTTCTGGATTGCTCTTGAATAAAAACGGCTATCTCCTCAGCGCTAAATGCTCCTATCGGTCCAGTTTTTAAAACTAAATCTTCACCAAGTCTTATGGGCTGGAAAGATAGACCTCTACCTTTATCGGTAAAGGCTGTATAGGGAGTATTTAAATTATGTTCGCCAATTAAACCAACATGAAGAAGAATCAATTTTTGCGTCTGCTCATAATTAAAATTTCCTGTAGAAACGAAGCCGGCAAATTCATTACTAACTAATAACCTAGGGATAGTTTCGTTAATCTGTTCAGCTCTCATAAATCATGATGGCATATCAGCGTTCAATTCATCCCCGATTTAATCGGGGTTTTCTTGAATGCTGTTATAAATATTGAAAGCAAAGCCTATTTCGTTACCGTTATGGGGTTATCGACTTCGCCGGTTGCGGTTAAGACTATTCTTCCGTTAGCATCTTTATTTACAAGGTAGCCTGTATTGGCGTCCGTTCCTGTTTTCGGATCCTTGGGCATTGCTGCCATATAAGTCGGGACAACGGGTTCTGTATCCCCTGCTGCACCCAGATTGAAACAACCGCCACCGGTCCCAACACAAGTTGGGCTCGTTGGAAAGTTACTCGTCAGAGGATTTCCGTCTGTATCGGGCAAATCTCCTGAGTGTTCAGATGCGAACTGATATATGGCTGAGGCGATAGAATAAATATCGGTTTTCCTTTGGGTATCACGAGCTTTAGCCAACTGCCTCTGGGGATTTAAGGCGCTTATCGAGACTGTAGCTAAAATGCCTATTATGGCAATCGTCACAAGAAGTTCGATAAGTGTAAATCCTTTTCTCACTTGTTTCATTATATCGCCCAATTCCTTATTGGGCCAAGTCGAATTTTAATACTGGCTTTTCAGATACTTCTTTGTATGCCTCGTTAAGATTTTTCTCGTTAATTTTTGTATTTGAAGGTGCAACACCCAGATCAAATTCGCTCGCATTAGTAAGCCCATTAAATACACTCCTTAATGAAAAAAACACAAGGACAGAAAGTGCAATAAGCACTATTACCAAAATCGGATAGAACCGGTCAATTTTTCCTAAAGTCTTTCCCAACATATAAAAAGCCCCCAAATGTAAAGTCAATTTGTCCCTCTTCGAGGGCCGGTCCCGCTTCTACCTGGATTGCGCGCAGCAAAAACGGAAGAGCTTGGATTTTTCGTAAGTCGGTGTCAATTTCTGCCCAAGTGCCTTTAATTTCAATTAACACGGGGATCCCTAACGAACCAGTTTTATCTTTTACTGCCTCTTCTGCCACAAAAGTAAATCCGACAATTTTTCCCTCTTTCCTAATTCTATCCAGTTCGTTGGCAAAATCTACAAGTCCAGCGTCATTGGGAAATACCTGTGCAAGTACTTCCCCCTTCTTCTGATATTGCTCAATGCTATTTCTGATTACTTCTGAATTCTGATTGCTTAGGCCTATTTGCTCGCTCCTTAGATTTTTGACCTCGATAGCTTTCTTGGCAATGCTTCGGTCAAAATATATAATACCCGCAACGCCTACCAGATTGATGAAGGCAAGTATCGCTGCCCTTATAAGTAAATTCCCTAGAAAACTTCCTTTTTTAATCCCTCCAGCCTCGTCAAACACCTCTATAACTTCCTCTTCGGCCTCCCTCTTGGGAGGTTTAGTCACATCTATCGGACTTCCCTTAAGGGTTGTTGCCTGATTCACCTTCGATTTATTAGATACCTGGGGTGTTTGTGTTTTTAACATTTTGTGGAAGCTTGGGGGTCGACCCCGCTTTCCGAGTTGCAGGAACAAATATCAAATTTACTTCATACTCTAAGTCTATTTCTGCCTCAAAGCTAGAAATTGGAATAGAAATGGATGCAAACTCGGGATTCCCTTCTAGCCCTTCTTTAAATTTAACCAGAGCTTCTCGAGTCGGGCTTACTCCCTTAAAAAATATTTTTCCGTTGTCGAGGTCAAGTTTATACTCCTTAATTGTCACTTCGGGGGGTTTTACGGCGAGAATCGAGTTTATCACCTCTTGCGGGGTCTGGGAAACTTCAGAAACCGCAAGTATTCGAGCACTAGTTTCATTAATTTCAGAAATCTTCGCCGTAAGTTCTTCGGGAACTGTTGTCACCTTGGTTTTATTTTCCCCTGCAATTCTTTCGGCTTCTCTCCCCAGATAGAAATAGGTTCCTGCGGTGACAATTAAACAGCCTAGAATGACCAGGGTCGATAAGCTCAATAGTCCCCAGATTTGCGATTTAAGCCTTTTGCCCTCATATCTTTTCACCCAAGTTACGGGCAGCAAATTGATTGTAGTCTCGTCCGAAGGACCCACGCTTTTAGCTAATCCCAATGAAATTGTAACTAGATACTTTTGGAGCTCTCCAGGCGGAATTCCCTGAACGGTCGATTTTAAAACCTCGACCGGTCTACCTAAAATCTTACCGACTTGGGCAGCAAAAGCCTGCGTTATATCTGCCCCACCTACAAAAACTTTTTTTATTTCGACTTCTTTATAATGCTTAACTATTAGGCTTGCACTCTCAACCACGTCCACTTTTTCATCAAGATTCAAGACCGAGCTTCCCAATATCTTTTCTCCGTAAGCAACGACTAGTACTGTTTCTCCGAAATTGGAATAGATAATTAGTTTGCCCAAAGGTTCTTTGCCCGTGAGAGAGTTTAGTGTGAGAGCCGGAGTCTTAACCAATAGTGGATAAAGTCCTGCCATAGAAACCGCATCCACATAGCCCGCCAAGACTGCCTTCTTCATGGCGAGCGTCAGAATGTGGTATTTTTCCCCATTTTCGCCAACTATTTTCCAATCCATAACCATCTCGGAACTCCCAGTGGGAAGAAACTCCTGAGCCTGCCAACGAACAGCTTCGTCGAGTTCCGAAACCTCTAATTTAGGAAGTTCTAGTGGTTTCACAAAGGTGGAGAACTCCGGTATTACAATCCCCACAGTTTTCTCTCTGAACCCGAGCTCTCGCCATATATTTTTAATAACCTGCGTGAGCCCTTGCGGATTTACAACCTGATTGTCAGAAATTATTCCCTGGGGCAAGTCAACCGTGGCAAATTTTTCAACGCGAGTTTTGCCCGAATTGAGTTTTACTACCTGGAGTTTTTGCCGAGTGAAGGTTATTGCAACAAAAGATTTTCTTTGCATGGGCAGATTAGGTAGTTCCCTACCTTATCCTTGATTATACACAAGGAATGTCTCCCTGAGAAACAGGTCGAATGCTATACTAAAAATATGCCCAAATTCCTGCCTAGTGTGAGAAATTTACTAAAGGGCCAAAGTTACTTCGATTTGTTATTGGGAATTGCACTACTTTCAATCTTCGGTTTAGCCCTATTCAGGATCAGCTCGCTTAGCTACGAAATAATCTCTTATAGCCGGGCTAGAATTGCCGCAAAGTACATTGCCCAGGAGAAAATAGAGGTAATAAGAAACCTCCCATACGACGACGTTGGTACCCTGGGAGGCATTCCTCCTGGAAATCTTGCTCAAGGCGAGAACCTCCAAAGAAACGGAATTAACTATATGGTAAGAACTATCATAATTTATATCGACGACCCCTTTGACACAATTGCCCCCACCGATACGGATCCCGCAGATTACAAAAGGGTAAAGGTCGAGGTGACTTGGGGGGGTATTGCCGCATCCTCCCGAAACCCAGTGGCAATATCAACCGATATTTCATCTGGCATAGCAACAGAGATTGAGGGCGGGGTCTTGAAGGTATTGGTCTTTGACGCCAATGGAAATCCCCTTCCCCAAGCCTCTGTGAATATCGTCTCAAGCGGCATCACCCCGGCAATCGACGTAACATACGAAACCGACGAGGACGGAGAAGTTACTCTTCCGGGCGCAACCGAATGCGTCGCCTGTTATAGAATCACGGTTACAAAAACTGATTATAGTTTAGAGCGAACCTACTCCATTTCTGAAATCACTAATCCTCTAAAACAAGACCAGGGGGTATTTGCCGACCAAGTGACCCAAATAAGTTTTGCAATCGACAAGACGTCGACTCTTAGCGTATCTTCCGTAACCGGGAGGGAGCAAAACTACTCTCCCGCCCCCGACGTATCCTTTAAGCTCCGAGGTTCAAAGATTTTAGGGACAGACGCCTATGCTCAACCCATATATAAGCTGGACGATCCCTTTACGACTAATGCTAGTGGGCAAGTCACTATTCAGGATCTAGAGTGGGATGTCTACCAAATATACATGGATACGGGAACCTCATATGATATCGGAGGTGCGACACCCCTCCTGCCTCTTAACATCGTCCCAGACTCTACAAATGTTTTAACCTTTGTCGTTTACGCACATTCCACTCATAGCCTTCTGACTTTTGTCAAAGACCCAACCCTAAGCCTAATTGAAAATGTCTATGTAAAAGTCTACGACGGGGTCAGTTTTGACCAAACCAAAACTACGGGGGGCAGTTCCGCGCCGGACTTTGGACAAACCCTTTTTTCTGGCTTGGAAGAGAAAACCTATCAAGTTGAAGCCACTGCCTCGGGATTTTTAAATTACACGGGAGAGGTTATTGTCACAGAATATACCAAAGACGAAATAGTGTTGACGCCGGAATAACAAAAATGAAACTAACCCAGGCAAAAGAATCAGGTTTTACACTTATTGAAATTCTTATCAGCGTCATCCTACTTACTATCTTGGCAGGAGCGGTTTTAAGCATCCAATTCATAATCAGCCAAAACCAAGTTTCCGTTTTTCAAAATTATCTGACTGTTGAGGATTCAAATAGCGTTGTTTCCATATTTGCCCGCGAACTTAGAAACGCGAAGGAAGCCGACGACGGTTCTTTCCCCCTAGTTACTCTTTCCGATCAGGAAATAATATTTTATTCAGATTATGATTTTGACGGAGAAGTGGAACGAATCCGCTATACGCTAACTGGGACTTCCTTAACCAAGGCAACTATAGAACCTACCGATCCGCCAATTTCTTACCCAGTAAATTCCGAGAGTATAAAAGTTATTACAAATTATGTCCGAAATGGGGCGAGTCCAATTTTTTATTATTACAATAAAGACTGGCCACAAGATACTATCAATAACCCCCTGGCACTCGCTAGCAGACTATCGGACACCCAACTTGTAAAGATTGCATTGACTCTTAATACTAAAGCTAGTGACCCCGTCAAAGATTATACTATCGAATCATTTATACAAATTAGAATGGTTAAAGAAAATGATTAGGAATTATCTCTCCCGTCCGGCCTTAATCAAAGGTTCTATTACCCCATCGCTTCTTGTGATAGTAGCTTCTTTTGCAGTTGCCATATTCGGGATACTATTTGCAATCTCGCAACAACTCGACTTTTCGCACCGCCAAGTCGCCTCTGATTCTGCCTTAGCAATGGCAGAGGCAGGGGTAAATTATTACCGCTGGCACCTTTTGCAAGATTCGACAGACTTTACTTCCGGGACTGGTATCCACGACTACGAAGACCCTGAAGTTGGATTGATTGGCCAGTTCAATCTCACGGTGACACCACCCGCCGAATCCTCAAACATTGTAACAATCACCTCGACGGGTTGGACAAACCGTTATCCCAAAGTCAGAAGAACCATCCGAGTTCGCTATGGTGCCATTTCCCTAACTAGCTTCTCTTTCTTACACAATTCCAATGTTTGGTTTGGCAATGGAGTTACAATTAACGGTCCGGTATTCTCAAATGGCGGCATAAGACAAGATGGAACTAATAACTCCACCGTCGAATCCTCAAAAGAAATTTACATTTGCGGCCTAGAAACCGGGTGCACCAATCCAGAAGAAAAACCTGGCATCTGGGGTAACGGGGAGATTGACGATCTATGGAGCTTCCCGGTAAAGCCCATAGACTTTGACAGCATTAAGGTGGACTTCTCCAAATTAAAGGCTGCTTCCCAAACAAATGGGTTGTATCTTGGTCCCTCGGCTGCTCAAGGCTATCACATAGTATTCGTAGATAACGGAGACTTTTCCGTCTATAAGGTTATCGGGGTTAATTCTTTTAAGGGATACTCTATAGAAAAAGGGTGTGAGAACCTTTATCAGGACATAACCTCCGAAACACTTTTGGGTACCTATCAGATTTCACAAAGGAACATTGTTTTTGCCGAAGATACGGTTTGGGTCGACGGCGTGGTCAATGGAGAAATTACATTGGTCGCCGCGAGGTTTCCGATTGGTTCTTTTGAAACAAATATTTGGATAACTAACGACCTTACATACTTGGCAAAAGACGGCAATTCAAGACTGGGGTTAATTGCCCAAAAGGACATAATTATAGGTAGGGACGTCCCAGAGTATTTTGATTTACATGCAGCAATCCTTGCCCAAAACGGCCGAATTATCCGCCACCACTATAATTGGTTTAAATGCTCCCACTCTAGCGACAAGATGAAGAATGAATTTAATTTTTATGGTTCTTTAATAAGTAACTTTAGTTCTTACTGGAATTTTTCCCAGGGTCCACAAAGTCCTGCCGCGGGATTTATAAAAAGTACTCTGGACTATGACACCAGCATGAGAACTGACCCGCCTCCATATTTCCCAAATACAATAGAATACAGATTTATTTCTTGGGAAGAAGTTAGGGAGTAGGAGTCGGGGAGCTGGAGAGTATGCAAACCGTGTTCGAGATGACTGTACTGCCTAAACCCTGCTCCAGCCAAAGCCTACAGTCCTCTTCCACACTACCGCCCCCAACAAAATAACCCGGAGTTGGCGTGGGAGAGGGGAAAAAAGTATAGGTCGGGATGGCTTGCGGTGTGGGAGTTGGGGTATTGCCAGAAAAAACGTCCTCTAACGTGGGTTCTTCTTCCCCTGTAGCCAATTCCTCAAGCTCCTGAAGAATTTCCTCAATATATTCATTGGTCCCCTCTACAAAAATTTTGACCAGCTCTCCGTCAATATATAATGTTATCCAATAACCTTGAGCTCCTTCCTTGGGGGGAGGTTTGTTTAGATTACTTTTAGCCAAAGCCCTAATTTCCTTGAAAAAGTTGCTCACTCTCTCGCTATCCCAGGTTTCATAGTAGACTCCATCGGGGGTTATATACTCAACGCTACCGTCTTCACTAACAATTAGAGTTCGGTCCCCTTTTTGTATTTTAATTTGATCTTCTCTTATTGTATCCGTCACTTTTTTTGGTGAACGCAAAATTAAAATTGGCAACAAAATCAAGATTAATGCGATGAATAGAAGGAGTAAGCTTGAGCGATCCTTAAATATATCTTTGAAAAAAGTATTTACACCGCTTCTATCCATATTAAATTTAAAGCGAATTATCCAACCCTCCCACTATGCTATAGATCGGGGTGATTATAAGAACCACCATTACCCCCACTGCAATGCCTATAATAAGCATGAGAACTGGTTCGAGAAGTGAAGTGACTCTTTTTAGAGAATAATCTACCTCTTTCTCATAGAAATCGGCGAGGTCTTCTAAAACAACATCTATACTTCCTGTTTCTTCTCCGGTTCTTACTGCTTGGGCTAAAACCGCCGGAAACAACTCATCCTCAAGCATTACCTCGGAGAGAGCTTTACCCCGTGCGACCTGGGCAGAAAAGCGTTTTGTGGCTTCCTTCCACTTTGGCTGACTCACGGCTCCTGCTGAAACCTCCAGAGTTTCAATTA
This sequence comes from Candidatus Woesebacteria bacterium RBG_16_42_24, assembly GCA_001792115.1. Taxonomy (GTDB): domain Bacteria; phylum Patescibacteriota; class Microgenomatia; order UBA8517; family UBA8517; genus RBG-16-42-24. Next base: position 325,285 of record MGFX01000001.1, on the reverse strand, counting down.
TGGGTACCCCACTTTTTAAAAGAATGGAAAGAGTCCTGGCAAAACGAGAAACGTCTATCTCTACAATCATCTTTTTAACAACAGGAACCTTTGTGAGTAATGAAAATAGATAACTTCTGGTTTTTCTATTTGTGAATAAAAATAATACTAAGGCGATAAAGCCAAAAAATACTCCTAGGGTGAGGGCGGTATTGTCTCCAACAAATTTGCCAAAATCCAGGATTAACCTGGTTGCGAGTGGAAGCTCAATATCAAGACTCATAAACACAGTCGAGAGTTTGGGGAGCACAAAAAGAAGCATAAGAAGGGCCTCCCCCAGCATGGCGGCGATTATTACAGCAGGATACATTAAAGAACCTTTTACTTTCTGGGTAAACTCATAAGAGGCCATAAGTTGTTTGGCTAGATAGTCAAAGGATTTCTCGAGTGTCCCTGAATGCTCGCCCGCGGTTACAATTGTAAGAAAAACTTGGTCAAAGTCTTCTTTGTATTGCGATAAAACCGCTGAAAGATTTCTTCCCTTTCTGGTCTGAAAAGAAATATCGGCGAGAATTTTTTGCATCCTTTTGTTTGAAGATTCTCGTCTTATTATCTCGAGGGCTTCAGGTAGCGGCAAACCGGCTCTTAACATTATGGCCATGAACCTGCAAAAATTTGCCTTTTCGGAGATGGAAATGCCCCCTAAAACAATATTGCCTATCCCTCCCTCTAAGTTTTGGATAGTGAGAACCTTAAGATTATTGGCGGAAAGAATCGTTGCAGCGTCTTTTTTAGTTGTGGCTTGAATTGTATCCTCAACTATCTTACCTTTTGTATCGAGTGCTTTGTAAGCAAAAAGTGGCATTTTAATCTTCTTTCACGGCTTTTAAAACCTCCTCAATTGTAGTCAATCCCGCGGCAACCTTATTTATTCCGTCGTGAAGCATGGTGATAAGGCCCTCGGAAACTGCCAGTTTTTGAATTTTATCCGCTGATGACTTTTCGGAAGTTAAGGCTCTAATACCCTCGGTAACCGACAAAACTTCATAAATCCCAATCCTTCCTAGAAATCCACTCATATGACACTCTTCACAACCCTGGCCTTTATAAAATTTCTGGCTCTTAAGGTCGATCCCCAATTCCTCGGTAAGTCTGGTAATAACTACCCTTTCGGGTGCGTACTCGACTATGCAGTTCGGACAAATTTTCCTTATGAGTCTTTGGGCAACAATTGCATTTACTGTTGAGGCAACCAAATACCCCTCTACTCCCATATCAAGAAACCTGGGTATTGCTCCGGCCGCGTCGTTTGTGTGAAGAGTGGAAAGAACCAAATGCCCGGTGAGAGCCGAGTGTACGGCGATTTTTGCAGTTTCTTCGTCTCTAATTTCTCCTACCATAATTATGTTGGGGTCGTGCCTTAGAAGAGCTCTCAAGCCCGCTGCAAAATCCAACCCAGCCTTGGTATTAACTTGGATTTGGGTAATTCTATTCATTCCGTATTCAATCGGATCTTCGATCGTACAAATATTTACCCTAACCGTGTTTAAAATATTTAGAATCGCATAAAGAGTTGTAGTCTTTCCACTTCCGGTAGGCCCTGTAACCAGTATCATTCCGTGAGGTTTTTTGAAATTGCCGTTAAGAATTTCCAAATTTTTACCCATCACTCCCAATTCCTCTAAACTCTGAGGTCGGGTCGACTCGGGAAGAAGTCTCATCACCACATTTTCCCCGTAAAAACCAGGAATAATTGAAATTCTTAGGGCAATAACGTCTTCGTCGATTGTAAATTTGTGACGGCCGTCTTGGGGAATTCTATGTTCATCAATTTTGAGGTTTGAAAGAATTTTTATTCTAGCAACCAAAGAATCCTCAATACCCCTAGGAAGCTTCAAAATATCTCTTAATACCCCGTCGACCCTTAGGCGTACTATCACTTCTTTTTCCTGTGTCTCTATGTGAATATCGGAAGCACGCTCGGAGATTGCGTACATTAGAATTGTATCCAAAACTTTGATTATCGGAAGCTCCTCAGCCGCTTTAATCAGATTTTCTCCGGCTGAGGCCTTTTTGACATTCTCGGCAATTATCTTGTCAAAATCGGCCCTGATATTCCTTTTATATTGTCCCAGCGCTTGCCTTATCTCATTTGCCGAAGCAAAGTGCGGAGTCACCTTTAGTCTCGAGTGGCGCTTGGCAAATTCCAAAGCCTCAAAGTCCTCGGGGTTTTCCATGGCAAGCGCTAGACTACCCTCTTTTTTGCCAAAGGGAACCATACGATACGTGCGCGCCATTTTCTCTGGAATAAGGGCTAGAATCTCGTCGGGGATAATCTGACGGGTGATGGCAGCGTGGGGAACCTTTGTGTGCTCGGCAATAAGCTTTGAAAGCGCGTCTTCACTTATCAGTCCCCTAAAAATTAAGACGTCTTCTACGTGTCTTCCTAAATCAACTGCCGAGGTCGCCGCTTCGGTAAAATCTCTCTCTGTAACAAAACCGCTCCCAACAACAATCTGCTTGAGAGTTTCGATGGGTAATTTCATGGGCAGCTAATATCGATTATACCCATTTTATCTTGATTTTGTAATTGTTAGGAGCACTTTTTAAATTCACCTCGTATAAAACCCATTGAACGCAGCTACCACGACGAGACGAGCGAGTGCAACCTTGGGTGAGCAAGAAAGTAATATATTGTTTTGGGCAAGCAAAGAAAGTACCATTGCTCCTGTCGAAGGAGTTTAATATTAAAAAATATCCAAAAGCCTATTTCCTAATCTTCTCGTACCAATCGGTCAAAATCTTCGAAACCAAATCCTTTGCTCCAAGGCCCACCGAAAGCCCAACTATCAAAACAACTGTATAAGTAAGTCCTTGGAAAAATGTCGAGATTAACCCCCGGGCAATTTGCAATTGGTCGACCGCGGCAAAAAAGGCAATTATTAATATTACCCACCTTGATAATCTTCCAACCGGTTTGGCGAGTTCATGATCCACAGAAACCAAAGCCCCCCGAACGAGAGTATCAACCAGCCCGGCTACGAAATATCCTGCTGCAAAAATAAGAGCAGCAGCCAATACGTTCGGAATATAGCCAAGGACTTGTGCAAGTACCATCGATACCGCCGAAAGACCCAAAATATCGACAACCGCCAAGAAAAATACCAAAACTATAATCCATTCAACAATTGTCCCCAAAAGTTCTGTGAAAGATAGTCTAATCTCGGCTTTGGCAAGATACCTATCCACCCCTACCAATCCAGAAAGCTTCTCGAATTGAATCAATTTCAGCCCCTGAACTATCAATCTTTTTACCCAATAGGCCAAGACTAAGCCTATTGCAAAAACTACGATTGCGCCCAAGAGGCTTGGTAGAATCCTGACAAAACTTGTCCAAACCTCACCCCAGGAAATAAGAAGTGCTGTTTGCCATGAAGAAAATGCGTTCAAAAGTTTCTCACCCCCCTTCGCCCTCCGCTCATTCTATTAAAAATAACGGGCGAACCCTTCCGTAGCCTTGGCGGAGGAGGGTCTCATTACTAATACGGCTACGGGGGGCAAGCCCCCTTTATTTAGAAGACCCTAACCACCATTCTGACCAATTTTTCACGAAGAATCAAGTCTTTACACAAACGAAAAAGGCTCGCCTTTGGCGAGCCGCTTTCGTGCTCTGGAGGGTAGAGTAAGCCAGGTTCTGTTTTTAAACGACAATCCATCTATGCCCTCAAACTTCAGGACTCGGGAAGGCTCCTGATAACGTCCTATTCGGAGGTTGCAGCGGGGAGGATTGCCCCTTTTCACTCGTGTCCGCCACATTTTAAGTGGCGAGATCGACATAGTCTCTGTGGCTCTAACTAGCCCCATTAGGTGCCGCTTACGGCTATCTAACGGGGTGTCGCCTTGCGGCGACCACCCTGCCTTCTGCTGCCTGGACTTTCCTGAACGTAACAATTTGCTTTGAGCAAATGTGTACGTCCTAGTCGTCCTTCCTCCAGAGCGAAAGCATTATAGCAGAAAGATCGCCTTTTTTCCAGAAATGTTACTCTTTCGTTAGAAGATATCGCGCAACTATTACTTGGATGGAGATTACAACAGGAACAGACATTACAATTCCTACGACTCCGGCTAATCTAAATCCAACCGCAAGGGCTAAAAGAGTGATAATCGGGGAAACCCCAACCGATTTTTCCATAACTTTTGGCACAAATACATAATTCTCGACTTGCTGTATCAGAAAATAGAGTGCAGCCGTCGCAAGGCCTATTATGGGGGAGATGCCGAGTCCGATAATAACAGAGGGTATTGCAGAAATTATCGGCCCTACATAAGGAACAATTTCAAGTAGCCCCGCAAGAAGGGCCAAAGGGAGCGCAAATGGAATTCCGAGAAGAATTAACCCGAAATAAGTAGAAACCCCAACCAGTACCATAAGGGCAAGCTCTCCTCTGGCCCAACCTCCAAGTTTTTGTTCCAAAACGTCGACGAGCTTAATTGCTTCTTTTCTCCTGTCGTCTCCAAAAAAGAATCCCAAAGCCTCGTCCAATTTATCTCGGGTCAAAAGAAGATAAAAAGCAAGTATTAAGACGGTTAGTACTCCTAATACGTTTGAGAAAATAGAAATTCCGATTTTAAGAGCTTGTGCCGGAATAATTCCAATTTGGTTAAGTAGTTGCCTCACAATTTCGTCGCTAACAAACCGAGAAACTCCAAGGTTGGCTAGGTATTTCGGAAGTCCAACGGCAAATGCCGCTGTTTGCTCAACTAACGGCGGGATTATGGCCCCAATGGTTAGTGAAATAAGACCAATTGACAGAATATAAACAACTAGTACCGAGATTGCACGGGGAATTTTAAATCTAGAAAAGCGTGTAACTGTCGGATCCAATATTGCCATGATTAAAAGTGCAACAAAAAATTCCAAAATAATGTCTCGGATTAGATATAAAAGCCACAGGAATAGTAAGAAAAGGACCATGAAAACTATCGTTCTGTGAGAAATTTCAATCTTACGTGGCATGGTTATCTAGAAATGTACCATTTTTCGACCATAAATTCCACGTTTCTTTGCCAACCAGCATCTGTTACATCAAACCACCCTATCCTCTTATCACGTTTAAACCAGGTAAGCTGCCTTTTGGCATATTTATTTTCCTCCTTCTTCCAATTTTCAATTGCTTCAGCGTCGGCTGCATTACTCTCAAAATAACTTTTCCATTCTCTATATCCAAGAGAGCTCATCGATTGATCCTTCCATGAAACACCTTTGCCAAGAAGTTCTTCAATCTCTTTTTTTATGCCTCCCCTAACTCTTTCCTCAACTCTTTTTTCGATATTATTGAACAGAAACTCCTTCGGTGCAGTAAGTCCAATAAAAAGCGTATTTGCATCAAGTTTCGATTTTTGGAGTTTTGGAGTTAGAATAACCCGCTTCGCGGTTGAGTTTTGTAGGGCAATCTCAATTGCACGGATAAGTCTTCTAGGGTTCTTTCTATCGGAGGAGTTAAGCGAGGCCGCCTTTATCGGGTCAATGTGCGCTAAGGTATCAAAAAGTTCATCGCGAGTTTTCTCGGACAAAGATTTTCTAAGCTTAGGGTTTGGCGGGATCGAAACCGTTTCAATTCCATCTATTAATGCTTCTATATAAAGCCCGGTTCCGCCAGTCAGAATAACGAGCTTTCCCCTTGCAAAAATGTCGTCAATAATTACTCGAACAATTTTTATATACTGGGCAACGCTGAAATCCTTTTTGGGCTCGACTAAATCATAACCCCAAATTCGTACACCGCTTACGGTGTAAAATCCTAAACCCAAATTTCTAAATTCTAATTTGGAATTTGGAAAGAGTAACCGACTTTCTCGTTGGAATTTGGAATTTCGGGACAGGTCCTTTCCTGTCCCAATGTCCATCCCTTTATAAACCTGTCTCGAATCGGCGGATATTACCTCCCCATTAAATTTCTTGGCAAGGGCGATAGCCAATGAGGTTTTACCAATCGCTGTCGGCCCTACTATAACTAAAAGTTTTTTCATCTTAGCTACTTGCGCTTGAGTATTTGGTCAGGGCAAAGCTCCAAAAACGCAAAGATAAAATAATAGCAACTATTCCTAGTACAAAGGAGGACACAATACCCCATGGAGTAACCAATCCCATTAACGCTTTTGCCGGAAGAGTAACCATAATCCCAACCGGAATCAAATAGGTAAGAATTCCCTGCAAAGGCTGCTTATAAATATCTACAGGGAAACGACCCAAGTTTGTTATATCCCTATAAATCATTATTGTGTGGTCCACCTCTAGGGTAATAATTCCCAACGCCAAAACTGCTATGTGGAAAGCGGTGGCGATGAGGAGACCATTAATGATAAGAAGTAGAAAAAGGACAGTGTGTGCTGTTGTGGGGGAAAGAAGTCTACCTACATAATAGACCGCGAAAATAATCGGCGGGATTGTGATCAAATCCAGAACATCTGCCCCCCCCATCAAAACTCTGAAAAGTGCGTTCACCGGTTTTACCAAAATTAAGTCGAAATCGCCCGAAACCACAAGAGGTCTAAACCTATAAGCTTCCCTAAAGAGAAACTGCGCCATTACATCCACCAAATTGAAAGTAAGAAAAAAGAAGATTGCTTGGTTGCTTGTGTAACCCGCTAATGTTTTTGTTCCCTGAAGTATAAAGAAAAGAAATGAAATGAAAAAAATGAATCTCAAGATTTTTCCTGTTAAAAAGATTAAAAACGAAAGCTTTAGGGAAAGAAAGATAGAAAAAGAATTCCTGCTCATTATCCACCAGATATTTAGGTATCGCAAAATCTTTTTCATCTTCCAGATGCCTGATAAGCACGCAGTCCCTTATTCCAAATAAAATTCATAACTAGCCAGAGAGTTATGGCCCAGAAAAGGGATATTGCTAAACCGCCCAATAGGACGCTCCCCGAAATCCTTCCCAGATAAACTTGTATGGGAAAAAAGATGAGATACGGAAATGGCGATATGAATAATATTTTCTGAATCGTGAGTGGCAGAATATCGATTGGGAATAATGATCCCGACAAAAATTCTATAACTATTGCCGTTATCAAAAAGTGCGAACCCCAACCGAGCTCTGGCGCCCAAAACGGGATAGAACTAGTCATAAAAAGAAGGTTAAAGTAAATAAAAATTGCCAAGGCTATAGATAAGAAAAATCCGAAAAGTGCCAATAGGTCGGTCTGTAAAAAAAACGGTGGCCTTAAGATTATAAAAAGAAATGCAAATTCCCCAACGGCAAATAGAAGATTTAGCGCTTTACTGGATATATCTCTTGTAAACCAAAATTTAAAATAGCTCATGGGTTTTAGAAGGTGATTCATTATGTCGCCTCTGTAAATATCTCCAGCCACGTCTGCTGCCCTTGCTGATAATACCAGGGATTTAACAATCATTATTCCGAAGACATATGTCAGAATTTTTGCCCTGTCGTACCCAAACAGAACTCTTCCAGGGTTTGAAAAAACTGTATCCCAAAGGAAAAACACCAAGATAATCTGCATGACATTTCTCACCCTCCACATAATGAAATTTAAGCGGTAGGCGAATTCCTGGGCGAAGGAAATTTTAAAGACGGATAAATATTTTTTCATTTTCGGGAGAGCTTTTTGGCTTCCCCTCGAAAAACCACCCGAATGACGTCCTCTATGTCTTCCTCTTCTATCGTTAAATCTCCCACCGGGAAGCTTTGCAAAAGTTCGGAAGCGGCAACTGCAGCTGCGGATCGGGGAACTCTTAAAATAACTTCTGGAAACTGGATGCTTTTGACCTTTCCAATTTTTTCAAGCTCTTTGGTGTCGATTTCTTTAGTTAAAGTCAATTTGATAATTTTTTCTTTTGCAAACCGTGCAATTAGCTCGTCGAGTATTCCATCAAAAATAATTCGACCGTCATCGATTACAATCACGCGTCTTGCCAAATCAATTACGTCATCCATGTTGTGGGAAGTCAGAAGAATTGTGGCAGAGTGTTTACGATTGTAATCGTAAATGAAATTCCTTATTTTTTCTTGGGCAACAAGGTCAAGCCCAATTGTCGGCTCGTCCAAAAAAAGAATTTCCGGCTGGTGAAGCAGTGCTGCGACGAGTTCTAACCTCATCCTTTGTCCCAAAGAAAGCCTCCTGACTTGAATGTTGAGAAGTTTCTCTACCTCAAGAAGTGTTACTAGCTCATCCAAAGACTCTTTATAAACTTTCTTGGGGATTTCGTAAATCGCGCGATTTAGTTCAAATGTTTCAATTGCAGGAAGGTCCCACCAAAGTTGGTTCTTCTGTCCCATCACAAGCGAAATCCGTTTGAGATATTCGGGGCGCCTTTCCCAGGGGTCAAATCCCAAAACCTGCGTAATTCCGGCTGTCGGATACAAAAGTCCGGATAAGACTTTTAAAGTCGTGGTTTTCCCGGCTCCGTTTGGGCCGATAAAACCCACCAATTCTCCCTTACTTACGCTAAAAGAGATGTCTTTTAAGGCCCTGACAACTTTCTTTTTCGGCGAGAGAAGCGTCGAGAAAGCACCCATTAGTCCCGGCGTTTTTTCGGTGACTTCGAAATTTTTGACTAAGTGGTCAACCAAAATTGCCTTGTCCATTAAGCCAAGTATACTCTGGCAAATTTCCAGTTTCCATTTTCCAGATTCCAGTTAATTAACAAGTTTCTAAAGTGGAATTTGGAGACTGGAGATTATCTTAATACTTGCCTTTTGAGTTTCTTCCCCGGAGTAAATCTGGGAGAACGGTGAGATTTGATTGTAACGAGCTTATCCGTCTTGGGGATTTTGACGGTTTTACCCTTCATTGATATAACCCTAAAGGTTCCGAATCCAGAAAGAACCACTTTTTCGCCTTTGGAGAGAACGCGTCCGACTTCGTCCAAAAATACCTCGACAGCTTCCACAGCTGCCCTTTTGGTGAGATGGGCTTTTCGGGCAACTTGCTCGATTAATTCCCTCTTCGTCATTTCCCGCTGATATTATGGTAATACTTAAAATTTGTCAAGTATTTGGGTCTTTTCGAAGTTTATTTCGCTTTTGTAGTATCGACTGCCCTTACTTCTCGGATTGCCGTAACCTTTATTTGTCCTGCATATTGAGTTTCTTTCTCCAACCTTTGGGCAATATCATGAGCTAGGATGGTTAACCTATCATCGTCCACCTCGTCTGGTTTTACGATTACCCGAACGTCCCGACCGGCCTGAAAAGCCATGACAGATTCCACCCCCGGAAAACCTCCAACTATTTCTTCAATCTTGCTCATTCTTTTGACGTATTCTTCGTGCGGCTCGTATCTTGCTCCGGGGCGAGAACCGGAAATCGCATCAGCCGTCCAAACAATTACCGACTCAACCGATGAGAAAGGTTTATCCTCATGGTGCTCGGCAACGGCCGCCACCACCTCTTTGGGAAGGCCGAAGCGTTTTAGTGTAGAAACCCCAACCTCAACGTGGGTACCCTCTTCTTCGGTAACAACTTTTCCGATGTCGTGAAGAAGACACCCAAGTCTAACGATATCCACTTTGGCCCCTAGTTCATTGGCAATCGCGATACCGATTTTAGTCTCTTCAATTGTATGTAACCCCAAATTTTGCCCATAAGACGTTCTAAATTTATATCGTCCAATTAAACTTAGAAGTTCAACTGGTAAATTAAATACTCCGCATTCTTGGGCAATATTTCGGCCCTCAGTTAAAAGCACATCTTCCATCTCGCCCTTTAGCTGTCTTACCACTTCTTCAATCCTCGAAGGCTGAATCCTGGCATCCCTGATTAAAATCTCAAGAGCCCTCTTGGCAATTTCCCTTCTTACAGAGTCAAAAGAGGAAAGCCTTATCTCATTTGTTTCGTCAAGTTCTATCTCTACCCCAGTCTCCTTTTCAAAGGCTCTGATGTTTCTTCCTCCGGCCCCGATTATTCTTCCTTTTACATCTTCGTTGGGAACCGTAACCGATGAAACCGTATATTCAGCCACATAACTTGTTGCACCGTGTTTCATGGCGTCTGCCAAAATTTCGCGGGATTTTTCATTAGCTTCTTCTTTAACTCTTTCCTCCGCCGCGCGGACCTTTTTGGCTATTTCGCTAGTTAAGTTTTTCTGAACCTCATCAAGAAGAATTTTTGAGGCTTCGTCTTTAGTCATTCCTGAAGCCTTTTCTAATCTTTCAACTAGCTCCGCTTCTCTTTTTTTCAAGGTTTCTTCCTTTTTATCAAGAGCCTCTCTTTGTTTTCTTAAATCTTCTACCAATATTTTGATGTCATCAGATGTAGTCATAATATAATTCAGTTTTTCAGCTTGTCAGTTATCAGATCTCGGATTGTCGGTTTGTTGGATATTTAACCCGAACAACTGATTAACTGAAATCCGATTTACCGGGAACCCGATAAACTGATTCTATAGGAGCAAAGAATACTCAACCGCTAAATAACGCGGTTGGCGAAAGAAGAATCGTAAATTGGATTCTTTCCCATGATTTCTTCGACTCCAAAGGTAATTTTACTATTTTTGCCTTTCATCGTCAAACGCATTTGAAGTTTGATTCTAACCCCATAAATTTCCAGTTTTGATGAGTTGAACGAATTCTTTTGTAATACCGCTATTGTCCGCAGCACTCGAGTGCTAAGTTTAGCGGTATAGTATGAGCTTTAGCGAAGAAAACCTGGATAATTTAAATGGGTGCCCTTCTTTCGTCCATTTCTTAGGCAAGTAAGAAATGGACAATAACTTTTTGGGTAAGTAGAAAACAAGCAGAATTCATTCTTCAAAAGAAAAATCTTTTATCAATTTAGAAATTATCTCCCACCCAAATCCTTTTCTCGCCAAAAACTGTCCCATTTTCTGTCTTTTCTCTAATTTCGGAAGATTCTTCCAACGGTATAACTTTTTCTCAAGAAGCTCTCTCGCAATTTTCTCTTCATCAATTTTAAGCCTATCCAAAACATCTTTAACTATTTCCTTTCTAATCCCCTTCATTCTTAATTCCATATTCAATATTCTTTTCGCTTTTGGACGGAAATTCTGTCTCTGGTCAATCCACCACTCGGCAAATTTTTTATCGTCCACCAAATCCAATCGGTTCAATCGATTAAAGAGCTCCTCGGTCAAACTCTCGTGCACTTTCTTTCTTTTAAGCCAATCTTTTAGCTCTTTCTCGCTTCTTGGCCTTAAGGTTCCGAACCTTAAGAGCTTATCCAGCGTCTTTAGAAACTCCGCTTTTTTAACTATTCCCTCAATTTCTGTATCAGAAAGCTCTTGTTCAACCTTGAGTCCAAGTTTTACAAAATTCTCAATGTCTATCCCGAATCCGAATTTACCGTCCAAATAAATATTGACTCTCCTGCCGTTCTTTTGGGGTTTAATAGCGGTTATAGAAGGCATCGTTTGATACTACGATATTAAGATATAAAGATATTAAGTGAAAGACAACTACTTAAGAATCTTTACCCTCGGCTTCGCCGATTTCTTTCGGAAGCTTTATCCCAGAGGCTACCATATCGCGGATTTTTTTATCTATCTCTTCCGCAAATTTTGTGTGTTCCTCAATAAAAGCTTTTGCTCCTTCTCTTCCCTGAGCCAAAGGTTTCCCATCAAAATTAAAGAATGATCCGCTTTTACTCATCAAGCCCAATTCAACCGCAACGTCTAAAAGTCCGCCGGAGCGAGAAATTCCCTTATCGGCCATAATATCAAGTTCCGCTATCTTTAGAGGAGGTGCTACCTTATTTTTAACAACTCGCACCCTATGTCTCGAGCCAATCGCTGCTTCACCGTCTTTTAGTACTTCAATTCTTCTTATATCGAGTCTAATGGATGAATAAAACTTTAACGCCAATCCACCCGGTGTCGTTTCCGGATTCCCAAACATAACTCCGATTTTTTGTCTTAATTGGTTAGTGAATATTAGAACCGTTTTGGACTTAGAAATTGCCCCCGTAAGTTTTCTTAAAGCCTGACTCATAAGTCTCGCCTGCATCCCCATCACCGCGTCTCCCATCTCCCCCTCAAGCTCCGCCCTGGGGACAAGGGCGGCAACCGAGTCAACGACAATTACGTCAAGAGCCCCCGAGCGGATTAAGGTTTCCGTAATTTCCAAAGCCTGCTCGCCTGTATCGGGCTGGGACATTAAAAGATCGTCAAGGTTCACTCCAATTTTCTCCGCCCAAGCCGGGTCAAGAGCGTGCTCGGCGTCAACGAATGCTGCCTGGCCTCCTTTTCTTTGAGCCTCGGCAATAGCGGAAAGAGCAATTGTTGTTTTCCCTGAGGCTTCTGGTCCATATATTTCAACGATGCGTCCTCTGGGAAATCCCCCAACTCCTAGTGCCAAATCAAGCGCGATTGATCCGGTTGGAATTACTTCAATTTTGAGTCGAGCGTCTCCCCGCTCACCAAGCCTCATAATTGAACCCCGACCATACTGCTTCTCAATCTGCTCCATAGCGAGCCTTATCGCCTGAAGTTTTTGCGAAGATCCTTCGGATTTTTGAACCGGAGCTTTGGTCTCAACTTTTTTCCTCTTTGCCATTGCGCTATCTTGTACAACTTCCGAGGAAAAATTGCAAGAGGAAAACCCCAGTTACGATTTCCTCTTCAAGATTGTATAGGGGGTAAATACCGGCGCAAAAATTCCATCTGTAGATTCCAGATGCGTGTTTTTTCAGCCGGAGCGGCGTTGTCGTAGCCGTGTCCACGGCCTTTACCATTAAAAGGCTCAAATTCTGCCGCTACCCCCACTTTTTTAAGGGCATCAACAATGCGTTGACCTTGCGACTGCAGCGCCAATTGGTCATTGACGCTATAGAGCGCGAACATTGGTGCATCGTCGTAAGATGCGTAGGTAACAGCAGAAATCTCTTTGTATAAAGCATCGGTTATTTCGTACCCTTTAAGCCAATCCCCCAGGATCTCCTCCTGGAACGCGGCGGTTTGAGCGTCACTCCTGACCAAATTTGGATCGGCCATGTCCATGGGTACTCCAAAACGGTTAACTACCACCTGCACCTTGCTGCTAAAGTTGGATAATCCTTGGCTGGGATCACGCGTGTCCATCAATCCTAAAATGCTGGCTAAATACCCTCCGGCTGAGCCGCCGAGCGAACCCAGACGCGAAGAGTCTATCAGGTACTTGTCGGCATTGGCCTTGATAAAGCGCACTGCATACTGAACGTCGTCGATTTGAACAGGATACGGGTACTTTGGCGCTAAGCGGTAGTCAAGGGTAAAGGCAATATATCCCAACTTGGCCAAATCTTGACATTCGGGGTAGAGAGAGTACTTGGAACCGGTGCGAAAACCGCCGCCATGGGTGAGAATGATGGCAGGCCGTTTGCTACTCAATCCTTTGGGCCGGCAAATGTCGAAGGTGAGCGTTTGTCCGTCGACTGTGCGATAGGTAATGTCTTTTAATGTTTCTATATTTTCCGTTTTGTCAAATTGACCCTCGCCGGGTTTGGGGCTGATTGCAGGTGTGGGTTGGGTTTGCCTCTGTCTCCACCTCCTCAAGAAACCAGACATTCTGCCTGAGCGTAGCACCAACCAGCCAATTAGAAGGAGAGGAAAAATAAGAAAAATTGCGGTAACGGCAGGCACGGATCCTCTTTTCATAAGCTAGTATTACACTATACAGTATGCTATACCCTCAAACCTTTTACCGCTTTAGCTTTCTTTCTATGTCGCGAAGAAGCGACAAAGTTTGAACATTTATCGCCTCTTGTGCAATCAATTTTAACACACTGGCAACCAGACACCTTTGATACACGACTTTTGACCTCTGAACCGATACAAAATCCAGATCAAATCCGCCATAATACAATCAATTATGTCTACTGATAATCAGCAAATTGTAACTCAACAGCAATAAAACGCCACAAACGAACAAAGTGTAATTTCAAATGTTGACCAAAACACAGTTCAGGCATTAACTCAACTCATGAGTGAACTGCAGTCGGTAGATACCAAATCCCCAGAAGCCGAGCAAAACGCAACCAGTATTACAGACAATCAAGGTAATAGAATTGACTTAAACGAGGAATTAAAAAAGCCAAGTAATTTAAGGAAGTAGGTAGTTGAGCTATATTAATACCTATTAAGTATGGGGTGAAAGTACACAAAGGTACTTAAATCTGTTTGAATTCCAAATAGTCTAAGTACCTAGTAAGTTAAAGTTAAAAAGTCTATAAGTTCTAGACAATTGATAAAAAGTTAAACTCTAACTTTTTTTAAGCTTAACGATTTCAGGATTGATCTGATTTCAATAATGGAAATCTGTTGCATTATGTTTATGAATTTGATTTACTAAAATAGTAGTAATTATTTACCTAATGAAATATGACAATTGACACAAGTACTCAACCAGTGGTAACTCCTCAAAATCAACCATTAGTGTCCCAACAACCAGAAAAACTTCCTAAATCTGGATTAGCGATTGCTAGTTTTATACTAGGACTAGTATCATTCATGCCATTACTGGGTGTTCTTACGGGAATAATTGCTATTATTTTGGGAGCCATTGGACTTTCAAAAATAAAAAAGGGTGGTGTTGGTGGTAAAAAATTAGCAATTGCTGGAATAATTTTAGGAGTTCTAGGTATTTTATTTAGCATTGTTATGTATGGTTCACTATTCTATTTTGGTTTTGTTGCAAAGGGGGGACCATTTGACGCACCCAAAAAGCAAGCGAGCGAACAAATTTTGACTCAAAATGCTGGGTATTTGGAGCTATACAAAAAGAAAAATGGGACTTATCCTCAAACTCTAGAGGAACTATCAAAGGATGGATATACTGTGTTTCCCTCAGACCACTATATGAAGCCATTTTACTACAAGGTTTCTGATGATGGACAATCGTATGAACTTAGAAGTTTAGGCCCCGATGGCGAATACAATACCTCAGATGATATTTTTCCTTCAAAGTAATTAACCTAACGACTTTCAGGATATTGATATACTAAGGTCATGGATAATGACCAGCCGAATGAATTAGATAATCAGCCGAAAGTTTCAAGCGACCCTTCTACAAGGATTCCAGAATCTACAAAAGGGCAGATAAATACAATTTGTGGTAACTTAGCGATTGAGCGTAAAAGAAGAGTAAATCATTATCAAGCAATGCGAGGTAATAGTTTTGCTCTACGAAGCGGTAATTACTCAAAGCTACACCCTCAAACCTTTTACGGTTTAGCTTTCTTTCTATGTCGGGGTGCTGGGAATTGAACCCAGACCGCACGACCCCCAGCCGCGCATTCTGCCGTTAAACTACACCCCGAATTCTGGTATATTTTATAACAGCATTCAAGAAAACTCCAGGCTCTGGGCCTGGAAATGAATTGAACGCTGATATGTCATCCTCGCGGGGAGGATGTCATCAAGAGACCCTAATAAATGGAAATCTTATTTCTCACTGTCCTTACATTCCTTGCCGGAATCGTGGGAACAATTACCGGGTTTGGAATTTCAACCATCATGGTTCCTGTGGTTCTACTTTTTCTCCCCTTGCCAGAGACGCTTCTTCTTGTAGGAGTTATTCACTGGTTCGGGGACATTTGGAAAATGTATTTTTTCAAACACGGATTTGATGCAAAACTTCTCTTCTTCTTTGCCCTTCCCGGGATTATTATGGCTTATATCGGGGCGCGAATGGCACTTACCCTTCCCGAAGTGCTTCTTTCCAGATTTGTCGGACTAATCCTTTTGGTCTATATTGTCTATTTATTTTTCAAGCCAGATTTCAAACTTAAAGATAATATGTTAACGGCTGGGATCGGGGGAGCCGGATCAGGTTTTTTGGGAGGAATTTCTGGAGTAGGTGGCGGGGCCTTAAGGAGTGTTGTTTTAACGGCCTTTAACCTACCCAAATCTGCTTATATTTTTATTTCGGGACTCACTGGTTTTGCAATTGATGCTTCCCGCATAAGCACCTATTTTCTGGGGGGAGTAAGAATCAATCACTCTCTTACCTTGGGTCTTCTTGCTTTTATTCCCGCTTCTTTCTTGGGGGCTTGGATTGCAAAAAAAATAGTAAACAGAATTCCTCAAGCAAAATTCAGAACGGTAATTTCAATGTTTTTACTCTTAATTGGTTTGAAATTCCTAATTTTCCCCTAAACTTCAGCTACTTTTCCCTATTAACTACATAATCTGCCAAACTTTCCAAGAGTTCTTGGTATTTCCTTACTTTCGTAATCATAGCCACATATTTTTTCCCTTTTTTGACCAAATCATATGCAAGATTTTGTGAATACTCTTGTGCGCCGCAAAAACCCATTATCTCTCTAATCCGCCTCACCCTTGACTCATTGGCATCTTTCACCCCATACCATCTTTGTAAAAAATTTTTATCTTCGGCATTTGCCAATTCTAAACTTTTTGCATAGAGGAATGTCTTTTTACCTTCACTAATGTCTGAGGTGTTACTTTTTCCAGTTTTTTCGATTGAACCGAATACTCCCAAAATATCGTCAGCCAGCTGAAAAGCAAGGCCAACTGGAATACTGTATTTCTCTATATTATTTAACACTTCTAATTTTGCCCCGGCAAGTATCGCGCCGACGCTTAAAGGCATCGTAATTGTGTAATAAGCAGTCTTATATGTCCGGACTTTTAGTATATCGTCCCAACTTATATTCTTCTTAAAATCGTAGTCTATGTCTAAAAGTTGTCCGTAGCCGGTTTTTAATAAAAATTCATTGAGTTTTGCGACAGCCCTTAGCGTTCTCTCCTTAGAAAAACCTGAGGATAAAATGAGCTCATAGGCCAAGAAAGCCCCAACGTCACCCACTATTATTGCCTTAGAATTCCCGTAGTGCTCGCCTCTTTTTGCAGCAAAGTGCGTGTGAACGGTGAGCTTGCCCCGTCTTTCTTTGTCTCTATCGATTATGTCGTCATGAATTAGAAGGAAATTATGAAAAAGCTCAATTCCGCAGGAAACGGGAAGAATCGCTTTTATATCTTTTCCCCCACAAGCTTGGTAACCAAGAACGGTTAAAGCCCCACGGACCTTTTTTCCTCCTTTCGTGTAATCCTGAAAAACTTGAAGTATGTTGACTAAATCAGGATCAATTCTACCCGCTAGTCTTCTTTTTTTTAGAAAAAAACTATTGAGAAATCTGTCAGCCTCCTTGGAGTATTTTTTTAGATAATCGTTAGCCGTCATCACCGCTTTGGAGATTGCTTCGCTCGCCTTGCTTTTCCACCGGTTCCAACCATTCTCCTTTGCCTTTCCCTTGCATCCCGAGTCAAAAGCCCGGCTTTCTTTAAGGGTGATTTATAATCTTGCCTATTAATAAGAACTAGCGCTTTTGCCAAAGCATTGGCTACCGCTTCCACTTGCCCACCTTTTCCCCCACCCACCGCTTTTACAGTTGCGTAGTATTTCCCCCAAGTCTGAGTCAATTCAAACGGCTTCTGCCAGACTGATTTTGAGACTTCTCCAGGAAAATATTCGGCGATTGGAATTCCGTTGACTTGGGTCTCCCCCGTACCTTTAAATATTCTGACGCGGGCAGCGGCGCTTTTGCGCCTTCCTACCGCGTATGTAAAATTTTCCTTTTTTGTTTTCGGCATATTATTAAATTTTGAGTTTTGAATTTTGAGTTTTGAACTTATCTACGTATGGATTTTTATCCCCAACTATAATTTTTAATCTTTTAAGTCTCGGTCCTCTAAGTCTATTCGCAGGAAGCATTCCGGCAATTGCATGCTCAACCACCCTGGCTGGGTTTTCCTTTGAGAGTTTGGCAAAGGCGACTTCCTTAAATCCCCCAGGATAACCGGAGTGTCCTCGATAAACTTTTTGGGTCTTCTTCCTTCCGCTAAGCTCAATTTTCTCAGCATTAACTATGACTACATAATCACCGCTATCTAAGTGTGGAGAGTATGTTACTTTATTTTTCCCCATAAGAAAAGTTGCCGCTTTGGTTGCAAGTCTCCCCAAAATCTCATCTTTGGCATCAAGCAATTGCCACGACCTTTTTATTTCTTTAACTTTTGGTTGATAAGTCTTCATATTTCTACTTAACTTTTTTTGTTTTCGTCTCTTTTACCGCGACCTTTTCGGGTTTTCCTTCTTTGGGCTTCTTTGTTAACTTTTTACTATCATCCTTCTCACTTTTGACTATATTTTCCACCCACTCGACTCTAACCATTTCGGCAAAATCTCCCACCCTATTCGGGAGATTTACCATCCTGGTAAATCCAGATTTTCGACTAAATTGCCGAACTAAATTGGTGAAATCGTGAGTTATTTTCCTATCGTTGCCAAAAAAAGCTGAAATTCTGGTAGAATCTCCATTTTTAGCCAAAGTCACAAGTCTCTCGGCCTCCGGAACAAAAGCTTTTGCCTTGGCTTTTGTGGTCTCGATTTTACCACTAATTACTAGAGCGCGAGTTAGAGAAGCAAACAGCGCCTTCCTTGCCCCACCCCCTCTGGATAGTTTTCTTCCGAACACTCTCTTTTTCACTTAACTTTCCTCCTCCATGGGAAATTTGACTTCGCGATCTGCGAGTGCGAGAGCAATAATCTTAAGAGACTTGTCTCCCAAGTTTCTGACTTTGATAAGATCCTCTTTCTTTGCTTTAACCAGATTCTCGACTGTCTCGTAGCCTGCTCTGACTAATGCATTGGCAACTCTTGTAGGAAGACCTATCTCCTCGACTGAAAGATTTCCAACCACTCCTAGATTATCGACCTTTGCCTCCTCGGTTTTTGCCACCTTCTTAGGACTAACTATTTGGTTATAGTATGAAAGTAGAGTTTTCGCAGCCAAAATAAGTGCTTCTTTAGGATTTATTGTAGAATCAGTTGTTATCTCTAAAATTAATTTGTCGTAGTTGGTCAACCTTCCAACACGAGTTTCTTCAACTCTGTAATTGACCCTGGTAATGGGCGAGAACGAGGCGTCAAGTGGAATTAGTCCAATCTCGCCAGTCGCTCGCTCTTCCGCAAGAGAATATCCTGCACCTTTCTCTATAGTTATTTCGGCGTCAATCTTCCCTCCCTTATCCAAATTTGCGAGTACCAACTCTGGGTTTGCTATCTTAACCGTCGCGGGAACTTTTATATCTTTGGCTTTTACCTCTCCGGCACTTTTTACCGAAATCGTGCCGCGAGCCGCTTCCTCCCCATCATAGGAAAATCTGACTTTTTTTAGATTTAACAAAAACTCAACAATATCCTCCCTCATTCCCTTAAGGGTAGAGAATTGATGTTTCACTCCCGAAATTCGCACCGATGTTACGGCAGCCCCCGGAAGAGAAGTTAAAAGTACGCGCCTAAGGGAAGTCCCCAATGTCGCTCCGTACCCTTGTTCCAAAGGGGAAACAATAAATCGTCCATAATTATCTTTCTTACTTTCTTGTTCAACACTGAACATTGGTTCGTTCAATTTTAGTCACCTCCCTGGCCCCGCCTGTGGCGGGGAATTTTGAAATTTGAAAATTTAATATTTTGATACATTTTAGTCATTAGAAATTAGTAATTAGGCATTTTCTACTCACGCGCTAGCGAGAGTAGAATTCTACTATGTCGGTAACTGAAATGGGTTCGGCAACGTCTTCAATTTTTGGCTCCCTATTCATTCTGCCTACCACCGCCTTCTTCTCCAACCATGAAGGAATCTTGAAATCCTTCTTCTCCAAAACCGCCTTTACCCCGGGAATATTTATGGCCTTCCCCGAAAGGGAAACCGTATCTCCAGGGCAGAGTTGATATGAAGGCACATTTACCCTTTTGCCCGACACTAAAACGTGGCCATGAGAAACCAGCTGTCTCGCAGAAGGCCGTGAAGGGGCAAACCCTAATCTAAAAACGACATTGTCGAGTCTTCTTTCCAAAATCGAAAGCAATTTTTCTCCGGTGTTTCCTCTAGTTTTAAGAGCTTGAGTAACATATTTTTTAAATTGTCTCTCCATTATCCCGTAAAATCTTTTCACTTTTTGTTTCTCCCTAAGCTGTCTTCCATATTGTGATGGGGTGGAAACTCCCTTGGGTCCGTGCATCCCCGGCGGTACCATCAACCGGGTCAGTTTTGCTCCAGCTCCATACAAATCAAAACCTTCTCTTCGGGATAATCTGTCTTTTGGTCCTGTATATCTTGCCATGGTTCTAAAATCTCCAATCTCCAGTTTCCAAATTCCAAATAATTATCGAGTTCTCAAATTTAAAATTATTAAATTCAAAATTAACTGGAAATTGGCGATTGGAAATTGGAAAATTGGTTCTCATACTCTCCTTTTCTTTTTGGGCCTGGGACCGTTATGGGGCATGGGCGTGACATCTGCAATGAGCGAAATTTTTACACCACTTGCGCGGATTGCCCTTAAGGCAGCGTCCCTCCCGGGTCCAGGACCCTTAACATATATTTCTACATCCTCAATTCCATCTTCATCTTTTGCCTTCTTGATTACCTTTTCAACTGCGGTTGTCGCCGCGAATGGGGTCGACTTTCTCGTCCCTTTAAACCCAACCGAACCAGATGACCCCCAAGAAACCGTGTCTCCCTTTTCATCTGTAACCGTCACCAATGTGTTGTTAAACGAAGCAGAAATATAAACTTTTCCTAATTTTACTTTGCTTTTTTCTGCCATATTATTTCTTTTCCGTAACTTCCGGTGCTCCCTTCCTTTCTCTTAACATTTCTTTCTTAAACGCTCCAACGGTCTTTCTCTTTCCTCTTTTGGTTCTTGCATTCGACCTAGTCCTCTGCCCACGCACAGGAAGATTTTTTTGGTGACGAACACCCCTATAGGCCCCCACTGTCGTGAGTCTTAAGATATTTCCCTTTACACGCCTCGCGAGTTCTCCTTCAGTTGGATAATTTTCCAGTTGGTTTGCAATTTTTGAAAGCTCATCCGAGCTTAGTGTTGAAACTCTTTTTTCCCCGGAAATCCCCGCCTTAGCTAAAATTTTCTGCGACAACGGCCAGCCTATGCCTCGAATCCTGGTCAAAGCATAATCAACTTTCAAATTATCTTGTAGTTCTACTCCTGCAATTCTTGCCATATTAGTCGCCTGGGCTTCAATTTCCAGTTTCCAGTTTCCAAATTCCAGTGAAATTCGAAATTTGTAATTTGATAATTAATTGGAAATTGGAATTTGGCATTTGGAATTTTTAGCTCTATCCTTGTCTTTGTTTATGTTTAGGATTCTTACAGATAACATAAAGAACCCCTTTGCGCTTTACTATTTTGCAATCTTTACAACGAACTTGAATGGATGATAAAACTTTCATGTTTAGAAATTAGTACTTATAAACTATCCTTCCTCTTTCCTTATCATATGGTGTCATTTCAACCTTGACTTTGTCTCCTGGGAATATCCTGACATAAGCGCGCCTTAATCTCCCCTTGAGTGTCGCTAATACTATCTTGCCGTCAACCAAAGACACCTTAAACATGGTGTTTGGCAAAGCTTCTATTACTTCCCCATCGACAAATTTATTTTTGGATTCTTTCATGTCAATTATCTTCCGTCAAAATAAGGGGACCGCCGGATGTTACCGCAACGGTCTCCTCAAAAAGTGCTGCTATTTTACCATCGGCGGTTGAAATTGTCCATCCATCGTGGCCCAAAACAAGGTCTTTTTTACCTTTCACATACATAACTTCTATGGCCAAAACCGCCCCTTGGGAAATTAGGGGACTCTCTTCCCTCTTGCCCCGGCTAAAGCAGGGGATTTGCGGCTCCTCGTGTAAATCCTTCCCTATCCCATGTCCAACTAAATCTTCTACCGGAGTAAGGCCGGCCCCACGTACCTGCCTTTCAATGGTTTCGGAAATGTCATAAACCCTATTTCCTGGTTTAGCCATTTCTATGGCTTTTTTTAGCGCCCTTTCTCCAACCTCAAGGAAACGCGCGGTCTTTCTATCCGAGGAAAGACCAACGCTAAAAGATGTATCCGTATGAAAGCCTCGATATTTCATCCCAACGTCAACACTTACCACGTCGCCCTTTTTAAATATAATTTCGGCATTGGGAATTCCGTGGACTACCCCCGCATTCACATTCACACAAGTTGCCCAATGGTATCCGGGAACTCCCTTAAACGACGGCGTTCCTCCTTCCTTGGCGATAAGCTTATTTGCCAAGCCTTCTAAGCCGGCCGCGGTCCCTCCGATTTTTACAGCTTTTTTAAGTTCCGCCTTTACCCTACCCAGTCTCTTTCCCCCTTCCGTCATAATGGCAAGCTCGCTTTCGCTTTTGACCAGCAAAGTGTTTCCCATTCTAAGCAATCGTGGCAACAATTTCTTTCAAGATAGCTTCGATGGGCTGCTCGCCGTTTATGGTTAGAAGAATCGAATCTTTTTTTAAAACTTCAATTAAAGGAACAGTTATTTTTTGGTAAATCTCAAGTCGTTTCTTAACAACTTCCGGTGTATCGTCCTCCCTTTGGAGGAGCCTTCCCCCGCATTCGCATCTATCTAAAGTTGGGGGCGGATTGGTAACCAGGTTATAGACCCTGTCGCATTTCTCACAGGTGCGCCTCGCCGTAATTCTGGTTATCGATTCTTCTTGGCTAAGAGTTAGATATATTGCCCAATTTAATTTTCGGCCTTTTTGTGCCAGCCAATTTTTTAACACCTCATACTGCCAAACCGAGCGGGGATACCCGTCTAAAATGAAATTTTCAAGGTTGGGCAACTTCTCCTCCAGGTATTTTGTAACCAAAGCAAAAATTTCTTGGTCGGGAAAAAGCTCTCCCTTCTTATTTATAATCTCATCTATCTTCGGGTCGGCCTTGGCAACCTCCCTCAAAAAATCCCCGGATTCGAAATGAAAAAGTCCCAAGGAGTCGGCAAGAAGTCTTGCTTGTGTTCCCTTGCCCGATCCTTGTGGCCCTAAAATAATTAAATTCATCTAATAAACCTTTCGTATCTTCCAACCACCAATTGAGATTCGAGTTCTCGGGTAAGCTCAAGAACTACCGAGACAACTATCAAAACTCCTGTTCCCCCGATTGCTAAATTGGCTACCCCTACGGCGTTTTGGAAAAATGACGGCAAAATTGCTATAAGTCCCAAAAATATTCCTCCGACTAGTGTAATTCTTGATAAAACATAGCTTAGGTATTTCGTAGTTTCGCCTCCCGGCCTAATACCCGAAACAAAGCCGCCGTTTTTTTGAAGATTTTCGGAAATTTTTTCGGGGTTAAAAACGACTGCTGTGTAGAAATATGTAAACCCAAAAACCAGAAAGAAGTAAACGACATTATAAATAAGGGTTTGGGGGTTAAATGTTAGGGCGAGGGAAGAGGCGAATTTTGCAATGTTGGGGTTTGCCGCGCTAGACAAAAATTGACTGACCATAGAAGGAAGAAGAACCAAGGATACCGCGAAGATTATCGGGATTACCCCGGCTTGGTTAAGCCTTAAAGGCAAGTACGAAGAACCCGGAAGATTCCTGCCAACGCGCCTGGCGTAGCTTATTGGAATTCTTCTTACCGCCTCGTTCATGAATACTATTAACCCGACGATCACCATGGCGAGAGCTAAGAAAATACCGACTTTAAGTAAATCGGAAGAGCCAATTGTTGTAACGGATTGTCCTATGGTAACCGGCAACCTTGAAACGATTCCTGTGAATATTAGAAAAGATATTCCGTTTGTTATTCCATATTCCGTAATTAGCTCTCCCAACCAGACCGCAAACACGGTTCCCGCAGTCATGGTTAGTACAAGCGCGGCAAGGGCAAGTGGCGTTAGGTTAGGAATTATTGCTTGGCTTTTAAGAAGGGTATACATTCCAAAGGCCTGAAGGGCGGCAAGGGGAACGGTCAGAAATCTCGTATATTGATTAATTTTTTCCTGCCCGAATTCTCCTTCCTTAGAGAGTTCTTCTAAAGAAGGTACCACAAAAGTCAAAAGCTGAAAGATTATTGACGCGTTGATATAGGGGTTAAGACCCAGGGCCATTATCGAGAAATTGGCCAGAGTCCCACCGGAAAAAACGTCTAAAAGTGAAAGAAGTGGACTCCCCGAAAAAAGTGCCGAGAGGGAAGTCCTGTCGATTCCGGCGGCAGGTATGTGGGCTACTAATCTAAAAACCAAAACAACCAGCGCGGTAATTAGAAGTTTCTTCCTAATTGCCGGAGTTTTGACTACTTTAGAAAAAAACTGGGCGATAGAATTCAGCATAAATTAGAGCTTATTTGTTAAGTGCTCTTAGAAATTAGTAATTTGGATTTAGGATTTTCAGTTATCACCTTTCCTCCAAACTTTTCTATTTTCTTGGCTGCGGATTTCGAAATGGGAAGAGCGATGGTTATTTTTTTGGTGAGTTTCCCGCCACCCAAAATTTTTACTCCAAAAACCCTCGCGTCATTCTCATCTACGATACCGGCTTTTACTAAAAAGGCCAAATCGACTTTTGTCCCTGCCGGTATAAAATTAAGGTCTTCCAGATTAATTACAATGGGCTTAGCCTTTGGGCCGAATTTTCCGCGTCCACGTCTTAGGGGAAGCTTTTTGATAAACGACTTCTTCATTTTTATCCCCTCAAAAAGAATGCCCAAATTCCCCCTTGCCTTTTGACCCTTTTGCCCACGACCAACCGTGTGGCCTCCTTTTCCGCTCCCAATCCCTCGGCCAACTCTTTTTTTGCTTTTGCTAACTATCTTAAGAAGTTTTTGCACGACTCGCCCTCCTCTCATTCAAAATAGAGATTGTGTTCAAGGCCTTAAGTGTTGCGTAAACATTTGAGACTTTATTTTTGGTACCCAGAATTTTGCCAACCGCATCTTTCACTCCCGCGAGTTCCAAAACAACCCTCATCGGTCCTCCGGCAATAATTCCGGAACCGGGTGGGGCCGGCTTTAGAAGTACTTTAGCGGCTGAGAATTTTTCATTCACAGAAAGGGGGATGGTGTTACCTCGTAAGGGTACTGTTACCATTCCTCTTTTGGCTGCAGAAATTGCCTTTCTTATCGCACCCCTTACATCCGGGGCCTTTCTTAGTCCCACTCCGACCTTACCTTTCTTATCTCCGACAACGACAAGAGCGGAAAATCTTATCTGATTTCCACCCTTCGTTTTTTTAGAAATTCTATTTATTTCGACCACCTTTTCCTCAAATTCTTTTATCTCACCTGCCCATCCTCGATATTGCATCAAAAGTTTAATCCTCCCTTCCTGGCTCCATCGGCCAAAGCTTTGACTAATCCATGATATTTATAAGCTCCTCTGTCAAAGGTTACTTTGGAAATCTTTTTGGCTTTAGCTCTCTTTCCAATTTCCATGCCGACAAGTTCGGCGACCGCCGTCCTCGGGCCGGAAACTTTGCTTTTACCCTTGGCCAGAGTTTTATCCGAAACCGCAACCACCGTCTCGCCTTTAATATCGTCAATTATTTGAGCGACTATGTGTCTATTTGAGCGAAAAACGCTAAGCCTCGGCAGATTACTGATTCTGGCAATTTTCACTCTGGTTCTCGCTTTTCTTTGTATCTCTCTACTTCTTTTGCTTTTCATTTTTAAGCGGGTGCGCCGACCGTCTTTGCGGCCTTGCCTGCCTTCCTCCTTACAACCTCGTTCCTATACTTAATTCCTTTCCCTTTGTAGGGCTCGGGTGGGCGAACCATCCTTATATTTGCCGCAATCTGTCCGACCAACCGCCTGTCTCTACCCTCAACGGTAATAAGGGTTTTTTCTACGCTAAATTTAATTCCCTCTGGAGCAGCGATTTTGACTGGGTGGGAATACCCTACCGTCAAAACTAAATCTGCGCCTGCTACCTCAGCGCGATAACCCGTCCCCACAAGCTCCAGCTCCTTAACCCAACCGTCTTTTACACCCTTAACCATGTTTGCAATAAGCGCCCTGGTAGTTCCGTAAAGCGAACGGTCCTGTTTTGATTTTATTTCAGACGATACGACAACGTTTTCGTTGTCAGCTACAACCGAAATCCTACGGGGGAGCGTATGGACCAAAGATCCCTTTGGTCCAGTAATTTCCACTTCCCGGCCGGAAATTTTGACGGTTACCCCTTCTGGAATTAATATTGGCTGTCTTCCTATTTTACTCATAGAACATCCTCCCAACTACCAAACCTCTACAATCGCCTCGCCCCCCACGCGGGCGGCGATAGCTTGTTTCGCCGAAACTATTCCTTTTGGTGTAGAAATTAGTAGAGTTTCCGGCTTTCTTCTTTTTTCTAAATCCTCAACCCCAACATAAACTCTCAGACTCGGTCGGGAAACGAGTCTTAAACCCAGCATTAAGGGTTCTTTTTTTCGATAGGTGAGGCTGACTGAAAGTTCATCGCCCACTTTCTTGACCTCGCTAATATATCCCTCCTTGGCCAGCGCTTTTGCCGTCGCCTCGATTAGCTTCGTCCTTCGAACCTTCACTTCCTTTTGGCGGGCCAGTGCGGCATTTTTTACCCTTATCAAAAAGTCCCCAACCGGATAACCAACCATTCCGAATTTTTCCTTTTTGTTATTTTGTTTTTTCATATTTTATTTACCAACTGGCTTTTCGCACTCCTGGGATTTCTCCCTTCAAAGCAAACTCCCTAAAACAAAGCCTGCAAAGACCGAATTTTCTCATATAACCGCGCGGTCTTCCACAGCGGCCACAACGGTTTCTATAACGAACCTTGAATTTAAGTTTTTTATCTTCTCTTACTTCTTTTGCTTTTGTTGCCATATATTGCTCCTTTTAGTCGCAGCGCAGAGTTCAAAGTGCATAGTATATAGAAACTCTGCACTCTGCACTATTTACTATGTACTATTTTTCTCGAAGGGCATTCCTAATAGTTCTAAAAGCTTTTTACCCTTCTTGGGATTTCCGGCGGTTCCTACTATTGTTATTTCAAATCCCTTAAGTGCATGGGCCTTGGTCAAATCTATCTCTGGAAAAACAGTATGCTCATAAATTCCTAAGGTATAGTTTCCGCTGACGTCAAAACTTCGGCCGCTCACTCCCCTAAAGTCTCGAAAACGGGGGAGTACTATGGAAATAAGTTTGTCCAAGAATGCATACATCTTCTCTCCCCTCAAGGTTACCGCCAAGCCCACCGGCATCCCGGACCTCACATTGAACGTGGCTACTGAAATCTTGGCCGGCCTCACCGACGGCATTTGCCCCGTAACTACCGCAATGTCGCGCCTGGCAGTCTCCATTGACTCTTTACTTTTTGCAATTTCGCCAATCCCGACATTTACCACAATTTTAGTAAGTTTAGGGATCGCCATTTTGTTTTTGATACCAAATTCTTTGGCCAAAGCTGGCGCAACCACACCCTCATACTTTTCCTGTAATCTTTGTTTTTTAGTTCCCATATTTACTCCTTATCACTTACTTACTGTCTATTTCCTTTCTGCACTTTCTACAAATCCTCACTTTTTCTTCGCCCGCCAGCCTAAAACCGACCCGGGTTACCTTCTTGCATTTAGGACAAATAAGGGCGATTTTCCCTAATGTAAAGGGTCTTGGAATTTCATATATCCCGCCCTTTTGGCCGCTTGCGCCTTTAATGTGCCTTTTATAAATATTTAACCCCGGGATAAGAACCGTAAGGTCCTTGGGGAAAATTCTCTCAATCTTCCCTTCCCGACCTTTGTCTTTCCCGAGAGTTATTCTGACATTGTCTCCGACTTTAAACTTCAACATCCTTCGACTCCCTTCGGTCGCTCAGGACAAGTTGCCTGTTTTTATTTGGAATTTGGAAATTGGAATTTGGAATTTTTCTCATACCACCTCCCTAGCCAGCGAGGCAATTTTGTTATAACCCACTTCTTTTACTTCTCGCGCGACCGGCCCCAAAATTCTGGTTCCCCGGGGTAGGCCTTGTTTGTCAATTACGACCCCGGCGTTGTCGTCGAAACGAATATATGTTCCGTCCTGACGCCTGACCTCTTTTTTCGTCCTGACAATTAATACCCTTACCTTTTCGCTATCGGTTACTACTCCGGCCGGATCGGCACTTTGAACTACGCATAAAACCACGTCTCCGAGTCTGGCAATTCTACCTACCCTGGCGGGCACGCCAATGACCATCAAGCGCTTTGCGCCGGAATTGTCGGCAGGGGTTAATATTGTCCTTAATTGAATCATAACTTTAATCCCCGTTTATTTTTTGGGGGCTTCTTTCCTCTCTACCTTTTTATCCAGTATCTCTAGAATTTTCCATTTCTTTAATCTGCTATAAGGTTTTGAGGCGACAAACTTTACGGCATTTCCCTTTTGGGCCCCTAGTTCATCATGTACGAGATATTTTCTGGCCCTTTTAAACCTCTTGCCATAAATTGGGTGTATCACAATCCTCTCCACCAAGACGGTCGCGGTTTTAGCCATATTTGTCGCAATTACCTTTCCTTTGAAAATTTTCATTCCTTTTTGGCCTCCACGTCTAATATTTCTCTTTCTCTTAATATCGTCAGAATTTGGGCAATTTCGCGCCTTAGATTCTTAGCTTTTTTCAAATTCTTCTCCTTGCCGCCATAAACCTCTGCGATCACCTTTTTAAGCTCTGCTTTACGCTCGGCGAGTGTCTTTTTGACTTCGCCTATATCTTTTGTCCTTATAACTTCCTTGTCCTTTTTCTTCATTTTTACTCCTTTGATATGAACTTAGTATTAAATGGCAATTTATTTGACGCCCTCTCAAAGGCCGTTTTTGCAATTTCTTTTGTAGTTCCGGCAATTTCAAAGAGGATGCGCCCGGGAATTACTACCGCTACATACCTATCAATCTCCCCCTTGCCGCTCCCCATCCTTTTCCCTGCAGGACGGGAAGTAACCGGTTTATCCGGAAAAACCCTTATCCAGACTCTTCCGCCTTTCTTGAGTACATGTGTTATCGCTTTTCTGGCCGCCTCAATCTGGCGACTCGCCAGCCAGCCGCGACCCAAGGACTTAAGGCCAAACTCACCGAATGATAGTGTCACGCCACGGGTGGCAACTCCCCTTCTTTTTCCTCTAAAAGCCTTCCTGTATTTTTGTCTTTTTGGTTCAAGCATTTACTCTTCCTTCCTGTGGATCCAGACTTTTACTCCGACGTATCCTCTTTTTAATAGTGCCGGTATTTGAGCATAATCTATTGTTTCTCTTAATGTTTGCGTCGGAACCGAACCCATCTGGAATTTTTCGACTCTCGAAATTTCAGCTCCGCCGATTCTTCCACCCAAGACGACCTTCACTCCCAAGGCGCCTCCCGCCATGACTCTTTCGGTCGCTTTAGATACCACTCGCCTGTGGGGCATCCTTCGCTCGAGCTCCCCAGCAATTCTTGAAGCAACTAAATGTGCCGAAATTTCAGGATTTTTTACTTCGGTAACCTTTAAATCGATCTTCAAGTCTTTGGGAAGTTCGCCTCGAACATTCTTTATAATTCCCAAAACGTATTTTTTAACCTCCTCAATTCCGGACCCACCTCTACCTATTACAACTCCGGGGCGCGATACGGTTAAATTAAGAACCATGGATTTGGGAAGCCTCTCAATTTCAACAGACGTTATTCCTGCGAGTTTAAGCTTATCCATAAGTGCATATCTAATTCTGACGTCTTCCACAAAAACTCTTTGTACTTTTCACCTTCGACAAACCAACGCGACTTCCAAGGCAGAAAGCTCCCAATCCTCATTCCCACCGGATTAATTTTTTGTCCCACGGGTTATTTCTTCCCCTCCTTTTTCTTTTCCGCACTAGAATTTTGGGCATTTGAATTTATTTGGGATTTGGAAACTGGAATTTGGGAATTCTGAGTTGTTAGCACAACTCGGATGTGGCTCATCCGCCTCTTATAAGGCTTGGCCCGGCCATGGGCTCCGGCCCTGAACCTTTTGAGTCTCGGGCCTTCGCCTATTTGAATTTCTTTAAAAGCAAGTTCCCCCTCGCTGCTACCCTTCGCCTTGGCACTGGCGATTGCATTCTTTATCACCTTTAAGAGGGGAGTTGCGGCGCGTTTTCCGATAAAAGGCAAGATCTCAATTGCCCGTATTGGCGAAAGCTTTTTGGCAACAGCCGCCACTTCCCTCAATTTCTTGGGAGAAGTGATTAAATATTTCTGTGTCGCAATTATTTCCATATTCTTTATGTCTTTTCTAAAATTCGCTTAACAATTTCTCCGTGTCCTCTAAATGTTCGGGTCGGAGCAAATTCTCCGAGTCTATGTCCCACCATATCTTCCGTTACAAAAACGTCGATAAATATTCGGCCGTTATGGACCTGAAAGTACTTGCCCACAAATTCCGGAGGAATTTGGGACGAGCGGGACCAAGTTTTAATCGGGGCCTCTTTAGTCCCCATGCCAACCGCAACCTTCCTGGCAAGGTTGGCATCAACAAATGGTCCTTTTTTTGAACTCCTACTCATGTTAATGGTGGGGCCCGAAGCTCCTTCCCGAAACGATTAATTTATCGGAATATTTCTTTCTTCTTCTTGTTTTTCCAACTGCTCGCTTTCCATAAACAGTCTTTTGATACTTCAAACCAATGTGGCTTCTTCCCTCTCCTCCTCCGTGGGGGTGGGCACCCGGGTGCATGGCAACCCCTCTTACGGTCGGCCTTATACCCATCCTTCTTTTTCTTCCTGCACTCCCTATGTGCTCGGTTTTGGCCTCAACCCTGCCCACTTGACCGACTGTTGCATACGCTTCTGGGTCAAAACGCCTTACCTCCCCGGAAGGAAGCTTTACAAGTACAAAGTTCCCCTCTTTTCCCTGTACATGCGCGAGAGACCCTGCGGATTTAACCAGCTGCCCGCCTTTACCATGTCTGACCTCGAGGTTATGAATTCCTGTTCCTATCGGGATTTTCCCCAAAGGTATCGCATTTCCCATCTCAATGGGAGCGGAGGGGCCGCTGATTACTTTTTGACCAATTTCCATACCGTTTGGGGCTAAGATGTAACGCCTATCCCCATCCTCATAGACAACGAGTGCAATATTTGCCGAACGATTGGGGTCGTATTCGATTGTCTCCACCCTTCCTGTCACACCAATTTTATCTCTTTCAAAGTCAATGTCTCGCAAAAATCTTTTTTGTCGGCCACCTTGATGCCTAATCGTCAGGGATCCTGCGCTTCTTCCGCTATTTTTTGCCAATATTCTTTTTAAATTTTTCATTTGGCTGATTTTTTCTCTTCAAATAAATCAATTGATTCTTTTTCTTTTAAAGTAACCCTGGCTCTTTTTTCGGCCAAAGTCCTTTGTTGATAGCCCCTCATGTTTCTTTTCTGGCTTCCGCCAATTTTTGACGTTTGAATGCTCACCACATGGACGCCGAATGCCTCATCAATGGCTTTTTTTATCTCGGGCTTTCTTAAGTGACGGTCAACGCTAAAGGTGTATCTACCAACTTTTGCGTCCCTCAAACTTTTTTCAGTAATTATTGGAATTAATTTCATTTATTTATTTCTATCTTAGTGGTTTTGAGTTTAGAGTTTAAAGTTTTGGGTTTCTTAGTAAAAACATCTTTATCTAAAACCAAAACTCCCCCGTAAAATACCCTGTATGCGTTAAGATTTTCGTAAGGCAAGACCGCAACTCCTTCAAGATTTTTCAGGCTCCTTCGGCTCTCAAGGTTAGTGTTAGCTAATGCAAACGTAAATCGTCCCTTCTTTAACTCCCTAGTTTTTTTAATTTTATCGATTAAACTCTGTATTTCCTTTGTTTTTGCTATTGCCCCCAGGCCATTTACGACAACTACTTCCCCGTCTTTTGCCTTAAGCGTCAGGGCAATATTTAAAGCCTTTTTGGCGAGAATCTTGGGGAGAGTCAGCTCCCTTTTTACTCCCTTGGGGCCGTGGGCAACTCCACCGCCAACATAAATAGGGGCACTTCGGCTTCCGTGCCTTGCACCTCCTGTACCTTTTTGGCGATAGACTTTCTTTTTGGTTCTATCAACCTCGGCTCGGGTTTTGACTTTAGCGAGTCCGATATGGGCGCGTGCGGTCTGAACCCGAATTGCTTGCGCCAAAAGCGCTAAATTCTGATTCTCATTAAAATCTTTGGGAAGATTTACGCTTCCGCTCTTTACGCCTTTTGCCGAATAGACATTAGCTTTTGTCACTTTGACCTCCTTTAGCAGCTGGGACCTCTTTAGTTGCGGCGGGTGCGCCGCTTTCGGTTGGAGCCTCGTCGGCGGGCTTGCCCGCCACAGCTCCTGCCTTGCCGGCAGGCAGGCCAGCGTCGGCGGGGACCTTGTCCTCCGTAGCCTCGGCGGAGGAGGGCTCTCCTTCTACAACCTGGGCCGCTACTTCCTGAATTCCTTCAAGCTCGCCCTTAGCTGTTCTCGTTATCTTAAGAAGGCCTCCCGTATCCCCCGGTACAGGACCCGAAATCTCAATCAGTCCTGTTTCAGGCTCAATAGAAACCACTTGCAAATTTTTAACAGTAACACTATCCCCTCCCATTCTTCCTGCCATATGTTTACCTTTATAAACCCTGCCCGGAGTTGTTCCTTGGCCGATTGAGCCCGGTGCTCGCTCACGGTCAGATTGTCCGTGGGTTCTGGGACCCCCCGCAAATCCCCAGCGCTTTACCACTCCCTGAAAACCCTTACCCTTGGAAATGCCGTAAACACTAACAATATCTCCGACATTAAAAACGTCGGAGGCTTTAACTTCATCTCCAACATTCATTTTTGGTTCTTCTTCTAGCCTTACCTCTCTTATAAATCTGGGGAGGGTGTTTTGAGATTTGAGATTAGAGCTTTGAGTTTTGACTTTTGAGTTTTGACTTAACTTGAGGTGTCCTTGCATGGCCTTACTAATATTCTTAATTCTTCTTTCTCCGAAGCCAAGCTGGACCGCCCAATATCCGTCTTTTTCCATTTTTTTAACCTGGATGACCACGCACGGGCCGGCCAGAACTTTTGTCACAGCAAACCTTCGGCCTTTGACGAAGGCCGCTCCCATTTTCCCTTTTGAGGCTAAAATAGCATTGATCATCTTTTTCTCACAAAAAAAGGCGCCGGAGGCGCCCTCAACTGGCACATCCTACTTCTTATGTAGAGGTTATTTCTGGCTAGTCACCTCCATTGATGCCAAGATTATAAATCATTTAGCTTCAGACGTCAATTGGGTTCGGAGAACTCAAAAAGGAATCTCATCCTGTGTGGCTTCGGGGTGGGCGAAACAGAGGCGGTATTTGCACCACGCACAATCAGGATTTTCTTTAGGGGTGGGTCCTTCCAAAAGCTCTGTTACTTCGGATATGAAATTATAAAAACTATCCATATCTTCCTTTATTTCAAACCAGGTCGGGGTTGCCTTAAAAATTACTTTATCCCCCGGAAAAGAAATGTCTTCCGGGTTTATGGCTATAATTCCCATCTTGGCCACCTTTTTGGCCTCACCATAAGACGGGTTTTCGAGGGAGAATTTATAGGCATGGAGCTGACTTGAGTATTTTTGGATTTTTTCCTCTGTCGGGTCGGTAATTTTAAAGTCAATTACGGCAATTGAGCCGCCCTCAAGTTTCGAAGTAATGTCGAATCGCCCACTTATAAAGGACTTTTTGGAGGGCGGAATTGGGGCGGATCGCAGAAATCCTTCCTTAACTTCGATTATTCCTGATGGGAGTTCGGAATTTACATCCTTTAGATTCATTCCCATAATCGCCGATTGTAGAAGTGAATTCATTTTGGAAAAAACTCCGGGCATTCCGATTGAGGGCAGGGTAATTCCCTTTTTCACCTTTTGGTAGTAGCAGTGCTTGCAGTCCTGGTAAAGGTATTTGAAATCGGAAGGAGAAAGTTTATACATACTTTGCTATTTTACATTTTTTATGATAAAGTATCATTAGTTACTTAGGTTACGATTACTTCTACCAAGCGGTTTAAAGCTTCTTAGATGGAATAATCCTCACGTAAGTACACAAAGGTGGTGAGATAATAAATGGCAAAAAGATTATTCGTAGGAGGTCTTCCCTACACCGCTACTGACGCAGAACTCAGTCAATTTTTCGCAGAAATTGGTGAGGTTGCAAGCGCAACAGTCATTACCGACAGATATTCCGGTCAAGGAAAAGGATTCGGTTTTGTAGAATATAAAAATGACGCAGACGCCGATAAAGCTATAAAAGAGCTTTCCGGTAAGGATTTTGGTGGAAGAAAAATCATAGTCAATGAAGCAAGGCCGCGAGAGGAAAGAAGTTCCGCGGGATATGACAGAGGAGGCGGAGGGCAAAGGCAATCTAGGCGCTGGTAAAAATTCACTCTAAAAGATTATATGAATACGGGATTAAATGTCTGTATGAGGTGCGGAAAAGTAAGAGTTGTTGTAAAAACTTATAAAGAATACATAGGTAGTTCGCTTATTGTTACCAAGCTTACTGCCTGTCCCGATCCCGATTGTCAGACAATTGTGGATAGACAGCTTGTCAAAGATCAAAAATTAAGAGACGAGAGAGAACTGGCCAATGTAAGAAGGCAAACGGAAGCCAAAGAAAGAAGAACCCATAACATCTCCCAAAAAGCTGCATAAGCAAGTTAAGAAGATTAAGTTGCTTCTAGCTATTCTAAACCTTTCCGAAGGCTTTGAGGATTGCGGATTTGATATTCTGCCCCGAAAACCATCCGTGTAGATAAACCAGGGAGCGTTTTGATTGGTTTGTACCTCGAAGATAATATTTATCTATCCTTCCTCCTCTTTGCAAGAAAGTATCGATCAATTTAGCAACTGGAGAATCTGAGTTCAATATCTAAGTATAGCACAAATTTGCTTCAAAGAAGGAAGTTCTTTTAATGCCTAGAATGCAGGCAAAATTTTTCTTTGATGTGGTTGTTTACCCCTCCAGTTATTGCTCTCTCGCCGTCCCCTCGTCTTGAGGGACAAGTTACAATTGATTTTCTTACTTCATCCGGGGGGGCTAGATGATGATATATAGCCAACATCCTCAAAACGAAAGGCCGAAGTTCGCACCCATCGAGACACGGACGTTCTTCATCAAATGGGCAACGTAAGTCTGCTTCGCGCTCACTCATAATGTAATGAAATTATACTGAGGATTAGGTGACAATTACAATGTGGGAACATATTTCTATAGTCCTAAGATTATCCTAAAAACCTTGCATCTCTTGAAGTTGGCTATTTACCTGCTCGTTTACTGTTTTTATCAGGTCATTTGTGAATTTTATTAATAAAACCGAAGTAATAGCGGTTAAAACAATAGAGATTACCCCCACAATTTTTGAAGTGTTATCTTCCTGGCGCAGGTAACGGACTCCCCAGACGAGCCCCAAGGGCGGCAGGAATACGCTTCCCAAATAAATTAGTATTTGTTGGGTTAAAGAAGTAGAAAGAGGCTTGGGCTTAAGATTTTTGCCGCAGTTGTAGCAAAAATAATCGGTTGAACGTACTTCAATATGACAAGAGGGGCAAACTAGCGAATCATCCATATAAGTATCATATACCAGAACGGGGGCGAATTTTTTGGTTTTTAAACGAAGGTTAAGGCAACGCCTTTTTTGTTTGCCCTGCCCGTTCTTCCAATCCTATGAATATAATCTTCGAAGGTATTCGGTAAATCGTAGTTTATTACGTGACTTACATCCTCAATATCGAGTCCCCGGGAAGCTACGTCCGTAGCCAAAAGAATAGAGATTCTGCTATTTTTAAAGTCATCCAAAACCCTTTGCCTTTGACTTTGGTTTTTGTTTCCGTGAATAGCCCCGGCCTTAAAGCCGCGCCTTACAAGCTCATTCGAAAGTCTCTGAACTCCCCATTTTGTACGTCCAAAAATAAGAACCTTATTAAAGCCTTCCTGAGAAAGGATGTTCTCTAGCTGGTCCACCTTCCCCTGGCTATCGGTAACCTTAATAATATCCTGCTTAATATTATCTATGCTTTCTTTTAGCTTTACCGAAATCGTTATCGGGTTTCGAACAAAAGATCCGAGAATCAGCTTTACCTTAGGGGGAATTGTTGCAGAGAAAAAAAGCGACTGGCGAGTTTGGGGAAGGCACGAAATAAAATACTTAATATCGGCGATAAACCCTATGTCTACCATCCTGTCTGCCTCATCAATTACGATATTGTTAAACTCCGAAATAGGAAGTGCCCGACTTTCAATAAATTCCCTTAAGCGCCCGGGTGTGCCTATTACAAAATTGGGAATGCATGACAATTCATATCTTTGCTTTCTTTCATTCATTCCCCCAACACAAAGTGCCTTCTTAATTCCCAAACCATAGGAGAAGCCATAAAGTTCTTCGTTAATTTGCAAGGCAAGCTCACGGGTGGGAGTAATTATAAGTACCTTCTGGCTTCTGTCATTGCAGACTTTTTCGATTAAAGGAATTAAGAATGCGGCGGTTTTGCCCGTTCCTGTATTGGCAATTCCTATAACGTCCGAGCCTTGAAGTATTGCCGGTATTACCTGATCCTGAATGGGAGTAGGGGTTACATACCTTTTATCTGAAATGTTTTTCTTAAGCTGCCCGGATATTGCAAAATCTTCAAATCTGTTTTTGGGGATATAGGCGCTCTGGGGGCTATCGCCTTCTTGGGCTTCTGTAATTTGGATAGCTTGAATCGCTCTCACGATTTCGGCGTCAGTTTTTTGGCTTCTGGAGGGAAATCTGTTTTGGAACCTTCTTCCCCCTCCGTGTCCGTTTGAGCGATGGTTATGCCTGTTATACATAAAGTATTAAAGAAATAAAACTGCTTAAATGAGAAAATCGTGATGTGGGGGACAAGATACGAATAAATACGAAAGATTTGGGGTATCTTTATCTTACCGACTTCAAAATAAATTCAAAAATTAAGCAGATCTATTTCTTCAATCTGCCAACTAGAAAAGAAGTATAGCACGACTCACACAGGAAAGCAAATTGACTATAGGGTAATGACAATGGTGTTGAAACTAAACCTGGGATTATGGCCTAGCTCTTCAAAGCTTTAGCGACGGAGGGGGTCAAATTTATTGGGGAAAGGTTACCTACCGGACTGATCATTTTAAAGCTTTCAGGAAATCATCGGGCCTAATATTCGCTCTTTTAATTTGAGACTTTAATAAAAACGGAGCTATCTCCTTGTGTAATGGGATCGATAAGGTAGGTGCGCCTTTCTTTTGAAGAATTGCATGATCGCCGGAGGAGTGACTGTGGACGTAGCCAAATTTCAGAAATGCTTTGACAGCTTTTCTTCCGGAGATATTAGCAAATCTAGGCATTAACTAACGAGCGGGGAATGTTTATATCTACAGCTCTTTTGGTAAATTCTATATTTTTTCCTTCTTTAGCAACTGCTTCCATGTAGGCTTTTATGGCTTTTTCAGCATTCTCCAGAGCCTCTTTCTTTGTCTTTCCCTGAGACATACAGCCATACAGATTCACTACGTCGGCCACATAACCTTTATAGTCCTTGTCGTAGGTTAATTTTATCAAATAATCTAATTTATTAGCGCTCATATCAGGATTATACCACCTCCGAGGTGGAAAATTTAATCGATTTTGAATAATTTTGAATTGAATCAAATCTGTGTATGATATATCATCTTATCATACATAAAGCGCTGGGGTAGTAAAATTGATTTTTAGCGAATATAACCCAATCACTAGCCACTATTCACGATTCACTAAAACCATGGGGTCAAATTTTCAGGCATCCTGTTTTCCAAATGCCATTTTTTGTTGATAGTCATTGATATTTTCTGTCTGCTTCATGAGAAGATTATAGCAAGATTTCTGGAAAGTATGGCGAAGGTTTATACATCAAAAGAATTATATCAAAAAAAATACTCAACCAGTTTTTATAGACTATATTTATGTCTTCTTGTATTTTTACACTCTCTTGTCACTTCCTTCTCCGAAGTCACATTTTCATAACTATGAGACGCTAGTGTATCCAACAAAAGAGTGTGTGCTAAGCTGGCTAATTTCCCCCCCTGTTTTGGTGAAACCTTCTTAATGTAATTAATTTTACCCCAAAGAGATCTCATTCTTTTAGAGGAAAACATTTCTTGTCTTGATAAAATAAATATTTCTTTTCGAATCTCCTCACGTGCTTTTGCAGAAACTGACAATTGTTTATTGACAATTAATCCGGTCGTTTTTTGTTGAACACTTGCCGTCATAATTTTTATCTTGTTCCTTCTGACAGCATAACCCTCTTCTTGAATGAAATTTATAATTCTTCCAATCGCGAGTCGTATCGGAATAGTTTGGCCAGATATAGTGATATCGTCTACGTACAACGTTAGGTTGAATTTTTCTTTTTGACAATACCTTTTTGTCTTTTTGAAAAGAGGAAAGAGCGCTAGATTACACAACGAGGAACTTGTGGGGGAACCCTGAGGCAATCTTCTCTGAAATGTAGTTAACTTTGTCAGTATATTTGCTACACATTCACTGGTACCCAGATGGTTTCTCCAGACTCTAAAAATTCGCTTGTTACTGGTTCTTGGAAAACAGTCCTTCAAATCAATGGTCACCACAGCTTTTTGATTAAGATGTTGGGCGGCATTCGTAAAAATTGATCTACCCTTAATACCCCCAGTCATACCGGTTGGCAACGACTCTACCTTAGCCTTCAGAAGTACCCTATTAATTTTTTGCTGAATTTTCTTAAGTTTAGGTGCAGGATTATCTATATGCCGCCACTTTACCTTTCCGTTATCTTTGATTTGTTTCCTATCGAATGGGGTATAGTAGTTTCCGGCGTTTTCTGATAATTTCTTTAATTCATTTGGCTTTGTTCTTAATATAAACGCCAATTTATTGACAGATAAAATTGGAAATGGACTTGGGATATTTAGCTGGTGTTCATGCCCCGACATTCTGGGAGGAAATAAGAATTTCTAACAATTGTTTTCCAATTGTTGCGGACTCGTTTTTTGGAACGTTTTTCAAATCCTTTTCATCGGAAGCAAGAAGTAGCAACAGGTGTTTAGGAATAGACAAGCTTTCTGAAATTTTTTCAATGGTTTTTGGACTTGGTTTTCTTTTACCATTTTCAATTAAAGAAATGTAGCTAGAATCAAGGCCTATTTTCTTGGCAAGCTCTTGTTGTTCAAGATTCTTGGCGCTTCGCAATATTTTAATAGCTTTTCCGTAATTCATGATTGCCAAAAACTAAGCTCTCTTATAAAGCACCAGTTTGGAACCTTATAAGAAAGCTTAGGATCGAAACGTATTATTGAGCAGGCTTTTTGACAATCTATCCACAGCTTTGCTTACCTGTTTCAGGTCTTTTATAGCTAAACCGTGTGAAAGATCTTTAATAGCTTTCGCTATTTGGCCCCTAGTTTCAAGATCCAGCCTTTCTTCCGAAACTAGACTGTCGAAGAATTCGACAATCGTGTCTAATTTTACTCTTTTCATAATACTCACCTCGGTCTAACATGGTTTCGTATTGCAGATACCATGTGCCTCAATTTGGCCCTCTGCAGGAAAAAACTGGATCAATCCTAAACTTCTTTGCACAAGTCGCTATACGTGCCTCTTCTAGGAGGTTACACGGATATCAACGATAACTTTCTCCAGAGTGCCATATTTGGCCCCTGAAAAGGCAGAGGTCGAAACCTCTGCGGTGTCTTTCCAGACACCATAAGTAACCAGACAAGCTGGTTTGCTCATTTATAGAGCGATAGGGTTAATTGATAGCTGGGTGAGATTTAAAAGAGCGGAAAGGAATTACATCCTCCACTTTTCAATCTATCACCGATAGAAAGGCTTGTCAACTGGTATGACTTTTATTTGTTGATGAATAAAATATAAGCTAGCTTCAAATTTACGATTATCGTACGCAAATTTCTCAAAGGTCAAATTTTAATTTTTTGGATAAGCTTAAGAATTATTCAAAGCTTGACCATCGCTAAAGAGCTTGGTGGCTCTATACCTAAAAATTCTCTATAGATTCTATCTTTATACTCTTTACCAATTTCATTTACAGCATTTATAAATGCTGTATAGGTGCCTGTTCCTCCTATCTTTTCCCAAAATTCGTCTCCGATTAGCACAACTTCATCCTTTTTCATATCGAACCAGCGCGCAGGGAAGCTCCAGGAGTAATCATCTCGTTTGCCGTAAGGATTATAAGGTAAGGCATAATAAGCAGCATCAATTTCCAATGGATCCATGCTATATAGCTTTAAAAGCTTTTCCTTACTGACTTTTGTTTGGTCACTATTGGGCAATGGTGCTTTTAATTCAAACGTATACTTTTTGTCGATTTTTCTATCTTCAACATAAATGTCACAAACAACAGTTGTGGGAACGACCTTAGGACTCTTGCCTTCCAAAACATATTTAAGTTCCTGCGTCCAATTGGGCTTAATTCTCTTCTTCCCTTTTTCCGGGTGTTCAAGAGTGTTTAATATTTGTTGAATTCTACGCAATCTTTCTGCATTTATTCTCCCTGTTATACTGTGTGCTCTTTCCCCAAAACCAAGGCCCTGATTAGCCGCAACGATTGCC
The DNA here is from genome assembly GCA_001792115.1 of Candidatus Woesebacteria bacterium RBG_16_42_24. Lineage (GTDB taxonomy): Bacteria > Patescibacteriota > Microgenomatia > UBA8517 > UBA8517 > RBG-16-42-24. The sequence goes on along the minus strand of MGFX01000001.1, from coordinate 284,944 downwards.
AGTTCTTCCCAGGCATTTCCGAAAGGAGTTACAAATCTTCTTTCAAAATGAGATCCTTTAAAAATTTCATCAGGAACAAGTGCTGCATATAGCGGTTTTTTGGCTTTATGGTTTTCCGCAATGAAAGGATCTTCAATTAATACCTTATTCATAACTCCATCCATCATCGATTTGATGACAGACTGGATGGCTTTCTTCATTTCTTCTTTTTTTGTCATGTTTTTTGCCAGATTAAAATACTTTCATAAAATGCACCATTTCTTCTACCGGTGCGCCTATTGACGTGTCTTTCCACTTTGCCAACAGATTTAAAACCCACCTCTTCAGGTGCATAGAGTCTAAATTTATCATTTACCACAATAATTGCCAACCCATCCTTAGCGACATAATCACGGGTATGTAACAATACATCATTTATCCCTTTCATATACTCTTTTCTTGCTTGATCAGATTGGCCCTTTTTCGCAGGCCCAATCTCCTTTGTCTCATTATTTTTTAGACCTAAAAATTCATATGCATATCTATGTTGTTCGTGGTAATCAATAAGCCCTATATAAGGCGGTGAGGTAAAAACCATATCAATTCCCTTCGGTAGTTTTACTTCCCTAGAATCGCCATGATTCAAAACCACTTTCGCGCCCGTTTTAATTTTTGCGTATTCTTTTATTCTTTGCAGAGTGTCAATAGTATACCGATATAAAAATTTATATGCTTCTTCTGTTGGTTTGCATATTCTTCTGTGTTTATAACAAAAGTAAGGTGTCGTCTGGGGTTTCTTCGGAAAATCTAAATCATAATGTGTAACCAAACGGGCAGAACGGGCAGCGCGGGACAAAATAATCTCTAATAAATCCTGATAGGTATAATCTTTTATCAATCTTAAATAACAAAGCAGTTCTTTCTGGGTGTTTGGTGCAAACCACTCGTGAATATAAGGATTATCTGTCTGAAATAATTTGTTTACTTTCTCGTCCTTTGAAAATTTGCTTTTATACAAAGACAATCTTCGCAAGATTTCATTAACCTCTTTTTCTAAGGCCGGGATGTTATATTTATCAGTTTTTACTTTTGAAAGTAAAATGTTAAAAGCAGAAATATCGGTTCCCACCGAATCAATGCCAAGCGTATTTGCTTCCACCAGGGTTGTACCACTGCCCACGAAAGGATCATATACAAGTTTAGGTTTGTATTTTCTTAAAAAAATTTCTACGAGCTGGGGGATAAACTTACCTAAATACGGGTGAAGTCTATGTACGTGCTTAGTTCTAGTTCTTTCCGGAAGGTCTCTTTCCCTCCAATTTAAATTTAACGAATCTAACGGGGTGTTGGAATTTATAGATGAAAAATTGGTTATTGGAACTTCTTCGTATGTACTTTTAATATGAGTAGTCGGAATTAGAACAGTATCCATATTCGGGTTTTATTTGGTTATTACAATTTATTCAAATCTAGAAATATTGTCAATGGTCAGTTTATCACTTTTCCAGAATCTTTAGTGAAGACCTTAAGGCTAAATTTGCCAGAAGGTTTGGGGCTATTTTTACAAAGAGGTCAGTTTATTTATTTTAATTCCGTATATTTTAAATTTTTACCCTTTGATTTTTCTATAGGATATTTAGTTACGTTCTTTTCTAATTTTGAAATTAAAGCCTTACCTAAATCTATTTTGAGGTTGTCGGCAAGTTCGAAGAGAAAATAGGTTACATCTGCCAGTTCATCCGCGAGTTCTTCTTTATGGCTTCTTGCCCGTTCCTCACCCTCCTCTGGAGTTCTCCACTGAAAGTGTTCTAAAACTTCCGTAGCCTCTAAAACGAGGGAAATCGCCATATCTTTATGGTTATGAAATTGTTTCCAATCCCGCTCATCTCTAAACTTTTTGATCTTTTCTGTAAGTGCGGCAATTTCACCAATGCGATATTTCTTCTGCATCCTGCCCGTATTTTAGCACTTTTCCGGAGTTGAGGCTAAATTTGCCAGGGAAAGCAAACGAACTTAGATTTATGATTCAGGTTTAGAGGGTATGGTAAATGACTTGACAGCTATGTATAATAGGGGTTGCAAGTAAATCCTTGTGCGTGGGCTTCCGGATGGTTGCTCAGAAATAGCGCACAGGGTTTTGCGTTTTAGAAGAGAGAATTTTCTTCAATTACCTTGCTCTTAATCAAATTATAATAGGTTTCGTCTCCATGCTCGTATTTTCTGAATATCGACCAGGATACAAAGTCGACTGCCTGCAAAGACCTTTCTTGGGCTGGGGTTTTTATCTCTACTGCCATATCTACTTTATGCCTATTTGATACCTGATTTTTGAGATAGTTTTTAAAATTTTCGTTTAAAAACTTGTTAGTCTCCCTTTTGGAGGCAATTAAGAATATTTTGCTTCTTGAGAAAGTAAATCGTTTTCTCATAATCCTATCTAAAAGAATATTGGCCACATAGTTATATAAAATATGTTTTTCTTCCTTCAGTTTGGTGTATACCTTTGATTTGTTTAGATAAATAGCCATTATTAGACAATCAATACCAGCAAGGCCGGAAAGGATCCTTTTTTTAGTGGAAGGTTTCTCTTTATAGGCGTGGAGAATGCCTCCACTTAACTTTCTTATTTTCTTTCTCAGCTTAGAATGAACCTTCTTAACTAATTTTTCTATGGGTTTCTTGTCTGATGTAGTCAAAACCGTTACTACAAAATATTTTGAACTTTTCTTTTTGGGGTTAAATCCTAGGTCACCCGATTCGTCGAGAAAAATATATGCCATTTGGCCCGCATTTTAGCACTTTTCCGGAGTTAAGGCTAAAGTTGCCAGAATGTTATTAGTGTTTAGTACATAGATCAGAGTGCATAGGGAAGGTAAGATTTGGAAGTTATGTCGACTTAGAAGTATGTGCTTTTAATAGGCTTCGGCCGACTGCCTTTAGCTTTTCGTCACGAGGATGTCTTACCCAGTAATTCTCAACCGCCCGTCTGCCATCCAGGCTTATGCCCAAAAGCATCTTTACAACCTTTAACACCGCACGCCTCTCCTGGGAATCCCCTTTTTCATAAAGATTTCTCAAAAGTAAGAAGGTGCTATCTCCTATTCTAAATTTCTCCTTTTTACCATTCTTTCTGCCGATAAAAGCAACTACCTCCTCCTCTTGTCTAAACATTAGCTCAATTAGCCTATTTGATCCATCCAGAAGAAGTATATTAGCTTCGTCTTCCCTTAATATTATCCTGGGGTAGTCAATGGGCCTTTGGCTCGGGCGAAACTCATTAAGCTTCTGAGGATCGTCTTGGGGGTGATCGGCAAAATATTTCTTAAGAAAATCGCGAAATTTGATAGGAGACCTACTAATTTCGGGGGAAAAAGTGATTGCATTTATGTCGGGGTTTATCCCAGTAAGTGTGAGGCGCGAAATACGCCATGTCTCCTCGCTCCATGAATAACCGGAATTTCCCACGAAAAGAAATATATAATTTAATCTGTAGGCGAAGGATAGAGCCTGAAGGAGTCTCCAGAATTCAAAGCTATCGAGTTTATCAATCCTTCTGTCCAGATTTTCCCTAATCTCTTTTTGTCCAGGAAAGATGCGTCCTAATTCTGATTTCAGATAGTACCTACCGACTTCCTCGGGAGAAACCCGGGGTCTAATTACTTTTTCCGGAAGAAGTTTGGGGGTGCTGTTTTGCTTTTTCATTCTGCCCGTATTCTACTATAGATAGCGCATAGAGCATAGTTCATAACATAGTCTTAGTACACAGTGCTGAGGGCATAGAAAGAGGGAGGTTTTGGAATCGGGGTTGACAAATATACCAAATTTAGTATATTCATAGATACAAAGACCTGTATCTCGAACTGTTACCGGATGGTGGCGTGTCGGGAACTACCCGTCTAGAGACGTGGTCGGAAAATCCCAAAGAAATTTGGGATTTTTTTGTGCTTACTTAAAATCCCAACAGTCATCAATTTTATTTTTTATAATATTCCAGTATTTGGGAGCATCTAACTTTTCTTTTTCTTTGTACCTTCTAATTGTACCTGCAACCATGTCTGCAGTTTGAATTAATACATTGGTTTTAGAGTCAACCAATCTAACATTCTTCACAATTTTCTTTTGTTTACTATTAAGTTCTTTTCTTAGATACGTTAGAAATCTTTTACGGAATATTCTGTCCCCGCTTCCGTCTATTTTTACTTTTGCATTAACGATTGACCCCCCACTATATCGCAGGATCATTTTGATAAAGTAGCTATAAAAAGATTGTTTATCATTTTTTAATTGGTCACTTTTTATTTTTCTTTTGTCCACAACCAGGGCTCGAATCTTAAATGAAAATAGTTTGATGGTTTGTAGGAAGGCAATACGTGTTTTAAAACTGGACCCGTTAAACTTAAATTCAACTCTATCGGAAAACTTGAGTTTTCGTCTTAGCTCTTTGATTGCAACTGCCGTTTTTTCAACCTCCAAATCATCATCAAACACAACACAACAGATAACAAAAAATTTACTTGCTCCTTTTTCTATGTTTAGACTGGGGTCGCCGGAATCATCGATAAAAACTAGCATTTGGATATTCTACTACTTTCCCGAGGTTGAAGCTAAAGTTGCCAGAATCTAGAATGGCCTACCGATCGGGGTTAATTGTTATTTTTATTGGTGTGTCCAATGCGTCGGCAACTCTTTTCAAAAGTGAAATTGATGGCTTGGCATTCATTCCTTCGAGTCTTGAAATTACCGCCTGCCCGGTTCCAATTTTTTTGGCAAGTTCCTCCTGGGACATTTTCTTTTTGATTCTGGCCCCAACCATTTGTCTTGCTATTTGATAGTGGGGCTCTAACTTTTCCCACTCCCTTACAAACTCCGGATCTTTCATCCACTTTCTTCTAAGCTCGTGGAAAGTAATGAATTTCGATGTGTCTATTTTTTTTGCTTTCATAGGTAACTTTTAATTCTTTTTTCTAACAATTTTAGCGTTTTCTTGGTTATTTTCTGGGATTTTTTATACATTGCGTGAACGATTAAATAATTTGTGGCTCTCTTGATAAAAAATAGTCTTATATTTTTAGGCCTTAACTCCCAAATATTTTTCGTTACCTTCTTAAGGTATCTGTTATCAAGTTCAAATCCGTATTCCTCGAATAAAAGAATATATTCAAATACCTTTGTTCTTTCTTTGTCCCTAATTTTATCCAGGAACTTTTCAGCCCTAGGATCAAAAATTAACTTCATTTATATTATGATAAATTTGTCATATTGTCAATGGCCCAACCTGTCCATGAAATAACTTTGAGGTACTCTACTCTCTCGAGGCTAAAGTTGCCAGAAGTCCCTCGACTCCTTCGAGGTTACTCAGAACAAGTTCGCTCGGGATTATAATCCTTCGATTTCACTCAGGATTAAAATTGAGATTTATGAATGGGCCGGACCCCTTAATTTAAAAATCCCGAAAGTCAAACTTTATTTATTATGATTTCTATATATAGAAGTTTTTCTGCTTTGGATTTAACATAAACTTTACCTTTACCAAAATGTTCAACACAATCTCGCACTTCAAAACTTAACACTCCGGCTTTTTTAAGAACTGTTTTGTACTGCACTTTTGTAAATCTAGTTTTAATCAGGCCGTTTTCGTCAAAAATTCCAGGACTTGTTTCCTTTGCAATTTTTCTGAGGGCTCCCATTTCCCTTTTGTCGTCGGGCGACTTTACGGCTATGAACGCCTTCCCTCCATTTTTTAAAATTCTATAAATTTCGGAAAATATTTCTTTCATACGATCGAGGGGAAAGTAATGAAGGGCAAGCCTTGAATAGACAATATCGACCAAACCGTCTTCCAGAGGAAACATACCTACCGAAAAATCTACCTCTTTGGTAATGAGGTGGGAGCCAAGGCCTTTTGAAACCGCAGTGTTGCGGGCAGCCTTGAGCGCATAGTCAGAAATGTCCAGAAGGTAGACTTCATGTCCTTTATCTAAAAAGTAATTTGAGTCTATTCCAACACCGCCACCCAAATCACAGACTAGGGAATTTCGAGGAAAAAATTTTTCTTTGTCTTTCGCGTAAGAAGAAGTATCTCTATTTTTTGGAAGTTCGAAATGGCGATCGTTCCAGTGCTTAACCGGGTCAAATTTCACAATTGATTTTAACACTTCCCGCCTTCGAATTTCCCAGTGTTCAAATAAAAATATGACCGAGGCTGGGGCGAGGAATGTGCCGTTAGCCTATGAGGCCGCCGGCGTAATAAAGATAATAAACTTTCTCTCGGTCTTTATAAATTTCCTCGAGTCCGGACACTTCTTCTATGCCTTCTCGGGAGTCGGGTGTGCAAATATACTTGAAGTTTTTGTTTTTCCACTCCACCTGGTACCAAAGTCTTACTTTATCTTTGTATTTAATTAAGGCTTCCCGCAGAATCTCATCAATTTCTTTTTCCGTCATTTTTTTAAAATCTCCGTAATAGCACATCGACCAGACGGGTTTCCCCTTGAAATAGACTGTCTCAAGACCCACGAAGATTTTATTTCCCAAATTGTAAATGTCGCGATATAGCCAGTCTCCCTCCTTATATTCAAGCTGGGTCGAGCCCGGAAAAACTGGTTTTACCTTTCCCTTACCAGCCGCATAGGTGTTTGCACGAGCCCCGGTTAAAAAAGTTACTAGTTTTTTCTTATTCACACTGCCCATATTTATTTATGTAAGTTTTATTGGAATTCGATAGTCTAGGTAAAAACCATTTTTCAATTCAGCGTCATTTACCCAGGCCTCCTTGGGAGTAACCTTGTAAATCCTTCTAGGGGAATTGCCCAAAAACTCCTGCGGTGTCCTTTTCTTTTTCTTTTTCTTATAAACCCATTTGAGGGCTTCGTCGACCTCGGAAACCGTATTTAGCTCTTTCACTTCAACCGTCATATAGACTCCGAATCCTGTGCCTTCCGGAGCTCTCGAGTCGTAAATAACAACAAATCCATTGCCGTTGTTTCTTATATTCTCTGAATGTTGGGTGTATTTGGGTGAGTAAAAATAAAGGTTGTACTTATCGTCTCTTACAAACCATAAAGGTGAGTTCCAGGGCTTTCCATCTTCGGTTATGGTTGCAAGATCGATATATTCAATTGTGTCGATTACCTTTTTTGATTTATTGGTTAAAGCGTCTATATCAGTCACTCTGCCCGTATTTTACAACGTAAATAATTATTAACCAAAATTTTAACGTTGCAGGCTCTCTAGGGGTTAAATTTGCCAGATTTTCAAAGGATGATTTAAGCTGTCAGGGAAGAAATGTCTTTAAGGATTTCTTCGGCGTGGGTGGTGGGATCGACTTTTTCGTAAATTTTCTCAATTGTTCCTTGAGGGTTTATTAAAAAAGAAGTTCTTTTGGCAAAAATCAGTCCATTTGTGCCGTAATTTTTTATCGCTTTTCTTTCCGGATCGGAAAGTATTGTAAAAGGTAAATTATACTTTTCGCTGAAATTTTTGTGGCTTTCTACGCTGTCCCCGCTTATGCCAACTAGTTGCAGCTTGTCTTTAAGGCGCGAAAAATTATCCCTGAATGAGCAGGCTTCTTTGGTACAACCCGGAGTAAAATCCTTCGGATAAAAATAAATCAAAAGCCAACCCCCTTTATAATCGCTAAGGCTGTGTAAATTGCCCTTTTGATCGGGTAGTTTAAACTCGGGAGCTTTGTCATTCACCTTTAACACTTTCTAGATTCTACCCCTTTGAAGCTAAAGTTGCCACTTAAATTCGTGGGGCGGGGAGTCTGTTATGATTATCTTCGGCGGCCTGACGGTGCATCCTTATATGCCGCGTATGTGGTTTACCCCGAAGGCTAAGTTGTCGGCGCAAAACTCGTTTTGCTTCAACAATCTGCTGTTCTCTCTCCATTTTGATTATATTACGATTTTTTCGACCTTCTTTCTATTTCATCCGCCAAAATGTAGGTGAAGGCGGAAAATAGTTTTTGCTTTTTTAAAAATCGTCTTCGCCTATATCGTCCCCACCCATTCTGATAGGAACCATAAGCTTATGGTCGTTGGGATTGTCTATGGGAAACCCCACCACAAAGAATCTTGAGGCCGTTTTTTTCAAATGACTAAGAATCCTTTGTGCCCTATCAAAAACTAACGGTTTTTCTCTAAATCCCAAAACGTGTCCTCTTTGTAAATCAGTCTCATCCCATCCGGCAGTATCTACCTCGACAATTTTTGTCTTTGCAACATTGCCATCTATTCGTAAAAAAATCATTGTCGAGTCAGTAATATTTACATTCTGAATGTGTAATTTTTCCCATATAGAGTCGGGTTTTACTGAAGCGCCGTCATACGAAAAAAGCCGAGTCCATTCGTCTAATTCAGGCAGTACGGCTACAAATTTGTAGTCCCTACTCATATCTGGCGTCGCGATGGCAACCCCTCCAAGTTTTGCCAAAAACGCCCTAACCAGCTCACGCTGGCTCTCAGGGGTTATGGCGACTTCTTTAGTCACAACAGGGACGGATTATACAACTTTTCCGAGGCTGGCGCGAGAAACTACATCTTAATCTCGATGGGAAATTAATATTAACTCTACTTTTAATCTGCGTGGAAGTAACGCAACATCTCATTCACTTTCGCTTCCTCAACTAGGTTTCCTTTTGGATAAGTCGTGAAGATCATATAATCGTATGTCCCGCCCGGATTCATAAGTAAATAGATACTGAAAATGTTTATTCTATCTATATCGGCAGCCTTTCCCTCACTTTTACAAACATGTCCCTCTAAACCGCTATACCTTACATCAAACCAGCCCAGGATTGTGTAGTTTATTTCTTTAATTAGGTCGCTGCATATTTTTTGGAATGAAGAAGAGTCTGTAATGCTAGTATCATCCTTCCGGGTAATCGGCGATATCCTGAAGGTCGATACCACCTTTCCGCCTGGAACATCGGATGTGCCCAATGAATAATACACGCCTTCTTCTTTTGGAAGTTCGTGCCACCCTCTGCGATTCATTAGTGAAAAATTATAGGTTTTGTCAGTATAGGCGAGTCTGTAGTATTTGAAGTAGGTCCAATAAGATATTCCAAATACGACTATCGCGAGAATAATTACTCCGATTATTACAGGAACGCTACCCCGTTCATCGGAAGAATTCTTTTTCATACTTCTTCACTATGAAGAAAATGCGGAAAAGATTCAAGCTGCCACGGCTCGAAGAGCGATTCGGAGGGGCAAACGGAGTTTCGCCCTACATCTTGATTTCGATCGCAACTCCTGCCCCACACAATCTTACTTCTCGCCTTTCCCGTATTATTCATACACGGCTCGAAGGGCGATTCGGAGGGGCAATCGGTGTCAGAAAATGTAGTAAAACTACATTTTGATTTCTATACTGACACCTGCGGGGAGGTCGAGATTGGAGAGGGAATCAATTGTGCGCTCACTGGGGTCGATGATATCGATTAGCCTTTTATGGACCAGCATCTCGTAATGCTCTTGCGCATCTTTATCGGTAAAAGGGGATTCTTTAACGCTCATTATGGTGCGTGTTGTGGGGAGGGGAATGGGGCCAACTATTTTAGCTCCGGTCGCCAGGGCCGTATCCAATATCTTTCCTGCCGCCTCGTCGATGACACGGTGGTCGTAGGATTTTAGCTTGACTCGTAATCTTCCTACCGGCATATATGGCCCTTTAAAGTGCTAATAGCTATTTTTAGCGTGTAGCGTTTCTTAAGCTATAATTTTGGTGATAACTCCGGCACCAACCGTGCTACCACCTTCTCGAATAGCAAATCTAAGTCCCTCTTCCATGGCAACGGGTTGGATGAGTTTAACCTTCATTTTGGCATTGTCTCCGGGCATGACCATTTCGATTCCTGTAGGGAGTGCAACGTCCCCTGTAACATCCGCGGTTCTGACGTAGAACTGGGGCTTATAACCGGTAAAAAACGGCGTGTGGCGGCCTCCCTCTTCTTTTGAAAGAATATAGACTTCCGCGTCAAATTCAGTATGAGGAGTAATTGAGCCCGGCTTGGCGAGAACCTGTCCTCGCTCGACGTCGTCCTTTTCGATTCCGCGAAGTAGTGCCCCGACATTATCCCCGGCAACTGTTTCATCGAGGGTTTTTCTGAACATCTCAAGTCCAGTTACCACAACCTTTTTGGTTTCCCTAAGCCCGACTATCTCGACCTCTTCGTTAATTTTAAGTTTTCCTCGCTCAACCCTGCCCGTAACAACCGTCCCTCGACCCTTGATAGCAAATACGTCCTCGACAGGCATAATAAAGGGTTTTTCGGTGTCGCGGACCGGCTCGGGGATAGATTCGTCAACCGCCTTCATAAGCTCCAGAATTTTGGCCTCCTGCTCTTTGTCTCCCTCGAGTGCCTTGAGTGCGCTCCCCCTGATTATGGGTACTTTATCCCCGGGGTATTCGTATTTCTTAAGAAGGTCACGCACATCTGCCTCGACTAAATCAAGAATTTCAGGATCATCGACCGTGTCGACTTTATTGAGGAAAACTACAATTGCGGGGACATTGACCTGGCGGGCCAAAATTACGTGCTCTCGGGTTTGGGGCATGGGACCATCTGCCGCGGAAATGACTAAAATTGCCCCGTCCATCTGGGCCGCTCCTGTAATCATGTTTTTGATGTAGTCGGCGTGTCCCGGGGCGTCGATGTGGGCGTAGTGGCGCTTTTCTGTCTCGTACTCGACGTGGGAAATGTTAATAGTAACTCCCCTTTCCTTCTCTTCTGGGGCGTTATCTATCTCGTCGAACTTTAGGGGTTTTGTTTTATTTCCTGCTTGCTTAGATAGAACCGTGGTAATTGCCGCGGTTAGGGTCGTTTTTCCATGGTCCACATGACCAATAGTTCCGACATTTACGTGCGGCTTGGTTCTATCAAACTTTTGTCTTGCTTCAGCTGCCATAGTTAGTTAATTATAGAGTAAAAGGGTAAAAGAGTGAAATTTAGCTTATCGTCCGACAAACTAAACAGGGCATAAAAGCCCTGTTATTAGGCGTATTATAGATAGGCACAAATTAGGTTGTCAAGAGGCAACTGGCCTCATTGGTAACTCGTTCCAATAAGGTCAAGAAGAAAAGGAATTTCTGTTATTCCTTCGTCTTGGCTGAAATGCCCCATTTTGTGCTTAGAGATTATTTGTGCTCCTAATTTTTCTTTAAAGACTTTTATATTTTCTTCATAAGGAACCACGGGATCGTCATCTGAAAAAACAGCTACATATGAACCCGCCTTGCTCTTGAGTGAATCGAAATTTATCTGGGTTTCTTCCCAGGGCCTCGCAATCGGTTCTTCCTCACTCGTTAAATTCTTTAAACTTACCCAGGGGGCAATCAATATTACTTTACCAATCCTACTTCCGGTAGAAAAGCCTTCCAAATACCTCAAGATAGTCTGGCAACCGATTGAATGCCCGATAAGAACGGTGTCTTTGTCAATTTCTCCAATCTCTTTGGCTAAGTGTCCAACCCACTTATCAATTACGGGATTGTCGGTATCGGGCATGGTCGGTATATGTACTTCAAAGCCTTTCTGCACCAAAACTCTTTTTGCCCAAGGAATCCAGTCCTTCTCGGAACTCCCTCCCCAGCCGTGGATAATAAAAACTTGTTTCATGTTAAAAAGTTACTTATAGACCCCCATTAATTTCAGCTCCATGTTTATTTCTGAAAAGCTTTCTAATTCCAAACCTAAGATCAACTACATTTACAAGAGAGTGGAGCAAAATTGCTGGAATCAAACCGTACCTACCCATTACCCACCACAATATTATTCCCCACAAAAATGCCCAGATGGTAAACCACTTTCCTATGTACCAGTGGAGAGTAGCAAAAACAATGTTTGACAGAAGTCCTACTTCCCAAAATTTACCAATGGGAAGATAAATAAATCGATACGGAAGATATCTAAAGACTAATTCTTGCCAGATTGGAACAAGCACAATTGGCCACCAGAAACTAAGTTTTGAAGTATAAGTCTTTAACTTCTCAATCACACTTTATTATAACTAGTTTGATGGGGCAGCCTTGCCACTTTTTGCCACAATTTGTTCGGCAATGTTCTTTGGAACCTCCTCATAGTGGGAAGGTTCCATGTAATAACTTGCCCTTCCTTGGGAAATTGAGCGCAATTTTGTGGCATACCCCGAAAGCTCGGCCAGGGGGGCCATGGCATTAATAATTGTAACTGTTCCCTTTTTCTCCGTACCCTGGATTTGGGCACGCTTGGCCGATAGATCCCCGATAACATCTCCCATGAATTCCTCCGGGGTAGATACTTCTACCTTCATTATTGGCTCAAGTAGGATCAAGTCGGCATTTCTTGCCGCCTCCTCAACTGCCAAGGATCCAGCGATTTTGAAGGCAATCTCTGAGGAGTCCACATCGTGGAAACTTCCGTCATAAACCGCGACAAAAATATCTACCATAGGGAAGCCCGCCAGTATTCCGTTTTCGAGCTTCTCATGCACTCCTTTCTCTATTGCCGGTATAAACTCAGACGGAATTGCTCCACCTTTGATTTCGGATTTAAATTCATAGCCTTCCCCTCGACCCCTGGGTTCAACGCGAATAAGACAATGCCCGTATTGCCCCCGACCTCCTGTTTGACGGATATATTTTCCCTCTCCTTCGGCAATTTTTTTGATAGTTTCCTTGTAGGCCACCTGCGGGGCACCCGTTCCCGCCTCGACGTTAAACTCCCTCTTCATCCTATCCACCAAAACTTCGAGCTGTAGTTCCCCCATTCCGGAAATAATTGTTTGACCGGTTTCGAGGTTAGATTTAATTCTAAATGTCGGGTCCTCGTCAGAAAGCTTATTTAAGGCTAAACCCATTTTCTCCTGGTCAGACTTCGTCGCCGGCTCGATTGCAAGTGAAATTACGGGCTCGGGAAATGAAATTGACTCAAGAAGTATGGGGTGTCCCGGATCACAGAGTGTATCTCCGGTTGTAGTATCTTTAATTCCGACTGCGGCGACTATTTCTCCGGCGTATGCCGAGTCTATTAATTCCCTCTGGTCTGCGTGAAGAAGAACGAGTTTGCCTATTCTTTCCTGCTTCTGTTCGGTAGTGTTATAAACAACCTGACCGGAACCTAATTTCCCGGAGTAAATTCTTAAATAAACCAGCCGCCCAACGTGCGGGTCGGTCGTTACTTTGAAGGCCAAAGCCGAGAAGGGCGCTTCGTTTTTTCTTTCCCGAAGTTCTTTTTCTCCGGTTTTGGGATTGGTTCCGGAAACTGCAGGTAAATCTAGGGGTGAGGGAAGATATTCGGTAACTCCGTCAAGAAGAAGACGCACCTCTACCGTCCTATTGTCTCCTCCGAATATCGGAAAGAATTTGCCGGCAATGACTCCTTTTCTGATTGCCCTTTTAAGTTCAACCTCTGAAGGTTCCGAACCTTCAAGATATTTTGCCAAAGCCTCATCGTCGTATTCCGAAACTTTTTCTATAAGAGCTTTTCTATACTTCTTGGCCTCATCTATCAAGTCAGCCGGAATTTCCCCCTCGGTAAGTTTGTTATCCTCAATTCCCTTATAGGTTAATGCCTTCATTCTTATTAGGTCAACCACTCCGGTATGGGCGTGTTCAATCCCTATTGGGATAGTAACAGGGGCCGCATTTGCCCCAAGTCGTTCATGGATTGATTTTATTGAGCCTTCAAAGTCGGCTCCGATGAGGTTTAGCTTATTTAGAACGCAAATTCTAGGGACGTGATATTTATCGGCTTGACGCCAGACTGTTTCGGATTGGCTCTCAACCCCGGTTCTTCCGTCAAAAACCATAATCGCCCCGTCGAGAACTCGAAGTGAACGTTCGACCTCAGCAGTAAAATCAATATGCCCAGGGGTATCAATAATATTTATTCTGTAGTGCCCGTTTTCAATTGCAGAGCCCGTCTGGAGATCCCAGAAAGTAGTAATTGCTGCTGAAACTATGGTTATTCCTCGCTCGCGCTCCTGCGCCATCCAGTCGGTAACAGTGGTTCCCTCATCGACCGAACCTTGTTTATAAGTTTTTCCTGTTTCAAAAAGGACTCTTTCGGTGGTGGTAGTCTTACCCGCGTCGATATGGGCAATAATGCCGATATTTCGGATCTTTTCCAAAGGAACCACGCGGTCCTTGGTGACCGTCATAACCATGGCAGCTTTCTTTTTAGTTACTTCCGCCGGCATATTAATATTATCTTACACGAAAGGGTTACCACCTGAAGTGGGCGAAGGCGCGATTGGCTTCGGCGACTTTTTCTATGTCGTGGCGCTTTTTAACCGCCGCTCCCTCCCCGTTTGAGGCAGCCATAATCTCTGCCGCAAGCTTCTCGGCAAATGTATGAAATTCCGTATTGGAACGGTCTTGTGTAGCCTTAATAAGCCACCTAATTCCCAAAGATTCCCTCCTGGGACCTCTAACTGACATCGGAACCTGATATGCAGCTCCCCCGACGCGTCTTGGACGCACCTCCATTGTGGGCTTTATATTCTCGAGTGCAGAACTAAAAACTTTCAGAGGTTCTTCGCCCGTTTTTTCTTTGATTAAGCTAAATGCAGTGTAAACCTCTTTTTCTGCAATAGACTTTTTCCCATCCCTCATTATTCTATTTACGAGTTTGGTTACTACCTTATTCCCATAAATGGGGTCTTGGGGAGTTTTTCTTTCTCTAACCGGGCCTTTTCTACCCATATTTTTATTCCCCAAGCTTACGCTTGGGGGCCCCATTTATGCCGACTCGGGCGGCACAGCAGCTGCGGGCGTTGCCGCCACCACAGGCACTGCAGCATGAGGTGCGCTTCCTCCTTTCTTGGCTCCATATCTACTTCTTCCTTGCTTCCTTCCAACCACACCGGTCGTGTCGTATTTACCGCGCACGACTTGATATTTGACTCCGGCCAAATCTTTAACCCTGCCGCTTCGCACAAGCACAATCGCGTGTTCTGCAAGCTCGTGTCCCTCACCGGGGATATAGGCAGTTATCTCCTGTTTATTGGAAAGCCTGACCCTGGCCACTTTTCTTAAGGCAGAATTTGGCTTTCTGGGAGTCATTGTTCGGACTGCCAAGACCACCCCCCGCTTAAAGGGCGAGGCTACTTCTCCGAATTTTCTATCCTTGGCAGAAAACCAGCGCCTTAAAGCCGCGGTTTGGGTCTTTTTAACTATCCTTTTTCTGCCATGCCTTACTAGTTGTGAAATTGTCGGCATAAGTTTGAATTTTACTGTACGACGGCCCCCTGCGGCAACTTTTCCTTCTTAGTCTTCTCTTCCTTCACGGCTACTCCCCCTGTTACTTGCATAGCGAGAGCCGCCCTTTCGGGGGTAACTGGGATTAGGCGACCAATAATTACGTTTTCTTTGAGCCCCAAAAGCCTATCTTCGCGTCCTAATAGAGCCGCTTCGGTTAATACGTCTGTAGTTTGTTCAAATGAGGCGGCTGAAAGCCAGGACTCAGTGTAGAGGGCGCGACGGGTAATACCCAAGACAACTTGCTGGGCGCTGGCCGGCCCGCCTCCTGCTGCCAGAACTTTTTCGTTCTCTTCCTCAAAGGTTGCCTTGTCGACTATCTCTCCGGGCAAAAGGTGCGTATCTCCCGGAGTAACGATCCTAACTTCGTCACTCATTTTCCTCACAATCACCTCAAAGTGTTTATCATTTATTGGAATTCCCTGTGACTCATAAACTTTCTGGATTTCGTTGACCAGATACTCCTGCGCTTCTCTAAGCCCCCTTATTGAGAGTATTTCTTTAATGTCTAGTGCCCCTCCCGCAAGCTGGGTACCTGCGTCAATGAGTTGTTTGTCGGAAACAGCGAGTTTAACCGTCTTTGGGATTAAATAGCTCCTTTCCTCGACTGGCTTCATTTCCGAATTAGTAACTGTAACCTGCCATCCCTCTTCGGTTTCTGCGACCCTTACCTTACCTGGGATTTCGGAAAGAGGGGACAAGGCCTTGGGGGTCCTCGCTTCAAATAGCTCCTCGACGCGAGGTAATCCTTGTGTAACGTCGACTCCCGCAATTCCACCCATGTGTTTGGTTCGAAGCGTAAGTTGAGTACCGGGCTCTCCTATAGATTGTGCAGCAATTACCCCAACCGGAGTTCCCAACTCAACTGATTTTTTATTGGAAAGGTCCAAACCATAACATTTGGCGCACAGTCCATAGCGAGAAAGACATGTAAGGGGTGAACGAACCTCTACTTCTGTAATTTTCACTTTATCTATTTCTTGAGCATTCCCCTCGGTAATAATTTCTCCCTTTCCGACAATCGCCTTACCTCCTGCGACGACTACGTCCTCAAGCGCCACTCTTCCTGTTAATCTTGCAATGAAAGAGTTGACCCTTATACCTTTTTTAACTGTAAAACCTTCTTTGGTACCGCAGTCATCGATCCTAATTATCATGTCGTGGGCTACGTCTACCAAACGCCTCGTAAGGTACCCAGCGTCTGCGGTTTTTAACGCAGTATCTGTTAATCCCTTTCGGGAACCTCGGGACGATGTAACGTATTCGAAAACCGAAAGTCCCTCCCTGAAGTTTGATTTGACTGGAAGCTCAACAATTTTCCCCAATGGGTCAACAATAAGTCCACGAATTGCGGCGAGCTGTTTTAGCTGGTCTCTTGATACCCTTCCTGCTTTAGCCTCAATTACGATTTTTATCGGGTTATTATCGGACATTCTCTCCCATGTTTTATCCGCCAATTCCTCTGTCGCCTCTATCCAAACTTCCTGAGAAAGCCTTTTTCTTTCCTCGGCAGTAATTAATCCTTGGGCAAAATTCTTTTCGTGTTCGGCAATCTTTTGTTCTGCGTCCGCAATCAGCTCACCTTTCTCCGGCAAAACTTCCGCGTCTGAAATGCCGAAAGATAAGCCAGAAATCGTTCCTGCCATAAACCCAAGGGTCTTAATAGCGTCCACCATCTCAACAACCCTTGCTTTTTCCTCGCTTGCATAAGCTTCAGTAAATAGCTTCTTAATCACCCCTGAATTGACCGCTTCATTAACAAAGGGGAAATTCTCCGGTAAAACTTCGTTAAACAGTATCCTTCCAACCGTAGTTTCTACTATCTTTCCGTCAATTCTAATAGAAACTTTTTGCCTAAGTTCGAGTTTGCCGGTTTGATAGGCTAGTATTGCCTCCTGCCTATCACTAAAGATGGTTTCCGAAGTTGGGATTCTTGAATCCTCACTCGTAAGGTAATATACGCCGAGTGCCATTTCTTTGGAAGCAGGGGCGGAGATGGGTGAACCGTCTGCGGGTCTAAGTAGGTTATTCTCCGGCAACATCAAATTTTTAGCCTCTTCGATGGCTTTGCCCGAAAGTGGAACGTGCACGGCCATTTGATCTCCGTCAAAGTCGGCATTAAAACCTCCACAAATAGCCGGGTGAATTCTAATTGCGCTTCCTTCAATCAAGACCGGATAAAATGCCTGAATGGAAAGCTTGTGCAGAGTCGGCGCACGGTTTAAAAGCACGGGGTGGTTTTTGGTAATTTCTTCCAGAATGTCGAAAACTTCCGGCGGCTTTTTATCAAGCATATTTTTGGCAGATTTGACATTGGGAGCAATTCCTCTAAATATCATTTCTCTTAGGACAAAGGGCTTAAACATTTCAAGTGCCATGTCTTTAGGAAGTCCGCACTGAGAAAGCTTAAGCTCAGGTCCGACTATGATTACGGAACGGCCCGAATAATCAACCCTTTTACCTAATAAGTTCTGTCTAAAACGCCCTTGCTTGCCCCTAAGCATATCGGAAAGGCTTCTTAGTGTTTGTTTGCCGCGCCCGCGTCTTGTCGCCTTTCTTTGAGAAGCATCTATCAAAGAATCAACCGCCTCCTGGAGCATTCTTTTTTCGTTTCTTAGGATTATTTCAGGGGCCCCTAGTGAAATTAAATGCTTGAGTCTATTGTTTCTATTTATTACCCTTCGGTAAAGGTCATTAAGGTCGCTTGTTGCAAAGCGCCCACCCGAAAGCTGTACCATGGGCCTCAAATCCGGCGGAAGTACCGGCAAAACCTTGAGAATCATCCAGGAGGGATTTATTCCCGTTCTTCTTAATCCGTCTATAACCTTTAATCTTTTGGCAAGTTTTATATACTTTGAGGTAGCCCCTTTGACGTCTTCTATTTCTACTCTTAAGGCAGCCGCCGTCTCCTCGATATTCACCTTTTCCACGGCGGAGGCCACTGCCTCTGCGCCCATCTTGGCTACCATAAAATCGGCTGCTTGGTGTCCGGCTAATTCGTCGTATTCCTCCTCCGAGAGAACAGACATGGGGCGGAGATTCTTGACCAAGGAGATGAGGTTATCGAAAAGCTGACCAGTCTTATCGAGCATCCCTTTCTCTTCCTCGGCTACCGCCGCCTCTTTCTTCCTAGCGTCAAGGTCCACTTCGGAAATCGCAAGCGAGGCTTGTTCCTTATCCTTTATCTTGCCTTTGATTTTTTCTTTTGCGTCTTTAATCTCGAGTAAAAGAGCATCGTGCCTGCTCTTGAACGACTCAACAACTTCTTTTTCCCTACTTTCCTTAGCGCTCTTAAGGGCAGCTATTGCTCCGTCTTTTTCCTTGTCGTTAACCTCAACCACCAAATATCTGGCAAAATAAATCACTTGTTCAATCGCCCTGGGAGCAACATTAAGAACTAGAGATATTTTTGACGGCGCGCCTTTAAAAAACCAAACGTGAACAACTTGGGTGGCAAGGGTTATATGCCCCATTCTTTCGCGCCTTACCCTCGACTGGGTAACTTCGACTCCGCACTTGTCGCAAATAACGCCTTTATACCTTATTCTTTTATATTTTCCGCAGTAGCACTCCCAATCCTTAGTCGGACCAAAAATTCTCTCGTCAAAAAGCCCGTCTTTTTCGGGCTTTAGGGTTCTGTAGTTTATTGTTTCGGGCTTGGTAATTTCTCCACGCGACCACTTCCGAATTTCATCGGGAGATGCAAGCTTTATAACCAGGCTCTTAAAGTCAACCAAATTTCTTAAGTCTGATAGCTGTTCCATAATATTATTCCTCTGTTTAGACGCCTTTTTCTTCTATTTCCATTGGGCCTTCTGGCGCCACTAATTCTTTAGTTGCTACAACCTCGGCCCCTGCGGCTTGTGCCAACTCTTGGGCCTGACTTCCGACTTCATCCTCCTGGGTAGCTGCTACTGCTCCTTTAGCGTCGATTGAAAGCCCCAGAGAATTTAGTTCCCTAACCAAAACCTTGAAAGACTCTGGAACAGTAGCCTCTGGTATGTCGACCCCTTTGACAATAGCTTCAAATGCACGAGCTCGTCCCAGGATATCGTCGGACTTGATGGTCAGCATTTCCTGAAGAACGTAAGCTGCACGGTGAGCCTCAAGTCCCCAAACCTCCATTTCCCCAAGTCTCTGCCCTCCCATTTGAGCTTTTCCTCCAAGGGGCTGTTGGGTAACCAAGGAATATGGACCGGTTGAGCGGGCGTGAGTCTTATCCTCGACCATGTGGTGAAGCTTCATAATGTAGCCGACTCCGACAACGGTATCTTCTTTAAAAGGCTCTCCTGTTCTTCCGTCAAGAAGTCTTGCCTTTCCGGTAATTGGAAGTCCGGCTAGTTTAAGCTCCTTTGTAATTACTTCCTCGCCAATTTTGTCAAAAACCGGAAGGGACGCTTTCTCCCCTTTTTTAGAAAGAGCCCAACCCAGATGGCATTCAAGGAGCTGCCCAAGGTTCATTCGAGCCAGAACCGATAAAGGAGAAATAACTATGTCAATTACCGTTCCGTCGGCAAGATAAGGCATGTCGGAAACCGGCATAATTTTTGAAATGACCCCCTTGTTCCCATGTCTCCCGGCGACTTTGTCTCCTACGGTAATCTTTCTCATTTGAGCCACTTTAACAATTACTTTTCTAATCACTCCAGGGCCAAGTTCATCCCCTTTTTCGCGATCTAAAATATTAACGTCAACTACAATCCCGCGCTCTCCATGCGGGACGCGAAGAGAGGTATCCCGAACTTCCCGAGCCTTCTCTCCAAAGATCGCCCTAAGGAGTCTCTCTTCGGAAGTGAGCTCGGTCTCTCCCTTAGGTGCAATTTTCCCAACCAAAATATCATTTGGCCCAACCTCGGCGCCAATAACGACTATTCCGTCCTCTGCCAAGTTAGCTAGTTCCGTTTCGGAAACATTGGGAATGTCACGGGTTAATTCCTCCGGACCGAGTTTTGTATCGACCACTTCTGCCTCGTATTCCTCTATGTGGATTGAGGTGAGCATGTCGTCCTTGACGAGCCTACTGGAAATCAATATTGCGTCTTCAAACCCATAGCCATCCAGAGACGTATATGCAATCACTAAATTTCTTCCCAATGCAAGTTCTCCACCGTCAACTGCCGGGCCATCGGCCAGAAGATCGTCCACCTTAACTTTATCCCCCGCCGCCACTCTTACTTTTTGGTTATAGCAAGTGGAATGAGAAGTCCTCCTGAATTTCGAAAGATAATAAACTTCCCGTCTCCCTCCCTCAACTATCTCAACGTCTTCCATGCTAACTTCGTCTGCCTTTTTAGCAAGCTTCACAATTATTTTCTCGGAATCGGCGTATTCAACTTTCCCTGCATGAAGCGCTCTTATTACCCTACCCATTCCCCTTGCAATTTCTTCTTCCATGCCGGTTCCAATAACCGGAGTCTCTGGGGCAACTAGTGGAACGGCTTGACACTGCATGTTTGAACCCATCAAGGCACGGTTTCCCTCGTTGTGGGCCAGAAATGGAATTAGGGATGCAGAAGCCCCTACTACTTGTCGGGGAGTTACGTCAATAAAATCTACGAGCTCCTTCGGTCCTTCCATAAAACTTCCTCTAAATCTTAAGGGAACCCTAATATCTGTTACGACGCCTCGCCCGTCCATGCCTATACCAGAGTGTGTAATATAATAATCTTCTTCGTCGTCTGCGGTAAGGTATGTTATCTCGTCGCTAACTTTGACCTGGGTTTTTCTGCCAGATTTTGTCTTTTCTACCTTTCTATATGGGGCTTCTATAAAACCAAACTCATTAATTCTCGCGTAAAGGGCAAGGTGGGTAACCAATCCGATATTTGGCCCTTCTGGGGATTTTACCGGATCAATCCGGCCGTACTGTGAAGAGTTGACGTCCCTTATGGAGAAAGAGGCCCTTTCTCTGTTTATCCCTCCCTGTCCCAATACCGAAACTTTCCTCAAATTTTCAATTTCGGCAAGTGGATTTGTATCATCAAGAATTGTCGAGAGCTGATTCGAGCGGAAAAACTCATTTAAAGAGGCAATTAAGGGTCTGGCATTAATCAAAGTCGCCGGCAAGGGTCTATCGTTTGGCGAAATAAGGCTCATCTTTTCCTTGACGCTCCTCTCAAGCCTCAAAAGCCCTACCCTAAAAGCATTGCTTGCAACAAGCTCGCCAACTCGTCTAAGGCGCCTGTTTGCCAAATGGTCAATATCATCGACCCTACCTTGGCCGTTTTGGAGTTTAATTAGGTACGAAAGCGCGCCGATAACGTCTTGACGTGTGAGTATCCATGTTCCCTTCTCGTTGGGAAGAGTTAGCCCCAAACGTTTATTTATTTTGAATCTACCGACGCGACTTAAGCTATAGCGGCGGGGGTCGAAGAAAAGTCCGTCGGCAAGAGCCTCTGCGTTTTCCAAAACTACCGGTTCTCCAGGTCTCATTTTTCGGTAAACTTCTAGAAGGGCTTCCTCGCGTCCTTTGGATGGATCTTTTTCGAGAGTTTTTGAAATATACTTGTGATTTGCGTCAGTATCGACGTCGCTAAATGCCTCCATAATCTCGGCGTCGGTAGCAAGGCCCAATATTCTAAGAAGTACCGTAGCTGTTACTTTTCTTCGTCTGTCAATTCTTGCAGCAATGACGTCGTTTCTTCCAACTTCAAACTCGAGCCAAGTTCCGTGCATCGGTCGAACTTCTGCTTTATAAAGCATTCTGCCTGAGGCGACTTCCAGTTCTCCCGAAAAATAAACCCCCGGAGAGCGAACTATCTGGTTTATGACGGCTCTTTCTATCCCATTTATGATAAAGGTCCCGCGAGACGTCATTTGGGGAATGTCTCCCAAAAAGACTTCTTGGGAAACTTCTTTCCCGGTTCTTTTATTTACCAAAGTTGCATTAATTTTGAGGGGTGAAGAATAGGTAAGTCCCTTTTCCTGGGATTGTCGGGGAGAACTTGGAGGATTTGAAAGTCCGGGTTCTTTAAGAATTAGTTGCCAATTTTTTCCGGTAAAATCTTCTATTGGAGTAATCTCGGTTAATTCCTCGGAGATGCCTTGAGACAAAAACCATTCCCACGATTCTCGCTGGACAAGGGAAAGGTCAAGTTCGGGCAAATTTTTCTCTTTTTTTCCGAAATTTCGGCGGTTTAAGAATTTGGCGGCCATTGGGTGTTGTTCTCGGCGTTTCAACACAAAATCCCCACATAAAAATGCGGGACCAGCGTAACTGATGTACGCCTAAGCAGGGATTATACAGAATGGGTGTATGTTGTCAATATTCATTTGTTAAAAGCCAAAAGTCTAAGGTCCTCGGGTAAGAATCTATCTAGCGCATTTCCGGCGTCTCCTACAGAAGCTGACCCGTAATCAGTTTCGAGATAATAATCCTTATTCAGTCTAGGGGAATATCCCCCTGCAACAATTTGGGCATCGATTCCCAACTCTCTTAGAGCTTGTAGGCCAAACAGACCCCCTTTGTGGGATAAAACGGCATTCCAAATGCTAACTTTCTCTGGCCTAATTCCAATGTGAATCAGATATCTCACATTTGCAATAATGGAAGCGAGTGTCGCGCCGGCAACGTCGGCAAACACCCAATGTTTTTCCTTAAGCCTAGAAAGCGTTTCTAAATTATGGGGAGTAAGTCCTATTGCAATGTCTCCTTGTGACTGACCTATTAATGGCAATCTTTTTGTTTGGATTAATACTTGTTCCTCGACGCTTATACCCAACATCTCGCTTGCAACCACTCCTGCCCTGATAAGACCAATAAATTCTAAATTGCCCGATTTGGTTCTTGGTCTAGACCATCGGGAAATCTTTCCGAATATAGTCTTATTTAGGATGTAATATCGTTCACAATCCTTGTCATTCTCATAAAAATCCCTTTGAGCTATCCATTCCATTTCATTAGTTGCCTCTTTAATGTCAGGGTCGATAAAACCGAGCACCGTAATTCCTTCTGGCAAATTAAAGGCATTCCATTGCCTCTCCTTTGGAACATATGAATTCCACATACCGTTTCTGACAAAGGTATCACGAAAGTCAACAAGAATGTCAAATTCACCCGGTCCCACATAATGTGCCGCGTCTTTAATTCTATGTAAAACAGGGATCTTGGCCCCGGGAGGCGCTACTTCTATTGAAACTGGGTAACCATTGACTTGGATTTCGGGATTTGCGTAAGGGGAAGGAGTAATGGTTTCCTCGGCCATTTAATTGAAAGCTAATCTACCCGAAACGGAAATAGCTGTCAACAACTACTTTCCTATGTAGCGCCTTACGTTCTCATTATGCTCGGCCAGAGTCTCGGCATAGTGAATGCTCCCATCGGAGTCGTGGAGATAATACAGATAGTCTGTTTCCTCTGGAATAAGCGCCGCCTTAATCGAGGAAAGCCCGGGGTTAGCAATCGGGTCGGGCGGAAGACCACGAAAACGATAGGTATTATAAGGCGAATTTATAGAAAGGTCGTCTTTTGTTAAAATCGGCCACCAATTACATTCTTCCCCGGCTCGGCAACTGCCACTTGCAACGGCATATTGGACCGTTGCGTCAGCTTGAAGACCCATATCAATATCCAATCTATTCATAAGTATTCCAGCCACAACCGGGCGCTCCTCATCGGTCCTCGTTTCCCTTTCAACAATCGAGGCCAAAATTACAATCTCATCAAGAGTAAATTCTGATGCTTCCAAATCTTTCTCGAGAACTTTCATTTTTAAATCAAAAGTCGAGCGCATTCGGGAAACGACCGTTTTTGCAGAAACCGTCCTTGGGAAAAGGTAGGTATCGGGAAAAAGAAAGCCCTCAAGACTTTCAGATTCTGAAAGAAATTCTTCCCTGAAAGCCTCGGCCTCAGCTTCCTTAATTTCCAGGGCTTTGATAAACCTCTCAATAACCTCTTCCCGCCTTAGCCCTTCGGGTATAGTCACCCAAAGTTCCGCCGGGGGGCGCATGAGAGTATCAACTACCTCGAGCAATGAGTAGCTTGGCGAAATTCTAAATTGTCCAGATTGAAATTTTGCTGTTTTCCCCGAGACTTGTACATATATTTTAAAAGCCAAAGGATCTTTTATTAAATTTTCTTGATATAAAGATTCACCAATCTGACTTGCGCTTCTTCCTTTTACAACCAGAAAGTCGACTTGTCGAGTGTCGTCAGAAACCTTCTGGGAATTTTTATTCCACCACAAAAACCCTAAAATGCATAAACCTAAAATGAGAATCAGGAGTACAAGAGGGATCAGGAGCTTTTTCATTTAAGCTTAAACCTCTTCAAGAAGCGCCCGTCTATGTTTTTTAGTTTTGGGGTCGTAGATGAATATTCGGCCGCAAACACAAGTAACTTTCTCTGTATCGTCTCTCCTTCTTTCTCTCTTCCCTTCAGAGAGTGGTCTCCCGCAGCCGACGCACCTTGCTTGCGAAAGAAGCCAGGCCTGAATCGGTGCAATAACGTTTTTAAGCATGGCTATCTAAATAGGATTGTAACACAAGTGCAGCTGCAAAAGTATCATCGAGGTCCTTACGCTTTTTCCTTTTAATCCCCGCCTCGATCGCTAATTTTTGGGCTTCTTGAGTAGATAGTGTTTCGTCAAAAGTTTCAACCGGAATCGTCAATTTTTTTCTTAAACCTAGACTGAAATCTTTAGCTTCTTCCCCCGACCTTCCTTCCGAAACTCCAACCACTACTTTTTCTACCTGCTCTACCTGTACTACCTTTGCTACATTCTCAAACACTTCCTCTATCGTCCTAAATCTTATTACCGCATACGGCTCTGCAACTGCCGCCGTGGCGATCGCGAGTCCAATTTTTGCTTCTCCCCAATCAATTCCTAATATTGTCATTTTAGTTAAAGGGTACTATTTTGGCTCTCACCACCAACCTTCTTGGCTTAAGAGGATGTCCGGGTGGGACACATGTAATAAGAGAAATATATGAATTTGAAGAATCTTGTGTGAGAACATCGAGTTCGTCAGGTAGCACTTCAAATAAGTCGGTCACTTGATATTTATATGTTACTCCGTCGTAATTAACCTCAATCTTATCACCTTTTTTGAGTGTGGGAAGTGTAGAGAAAATAGCCAAGTAATCCTTCGGGTCGTAAAAAATGGGGAGGATTGAGTGACCAAAAATAACCGTATTCCCATTTTTTCCCGGTAGAGCGGTACCGGGATATTGAACTAGGCTCTTGGACAAATCCTCACCGCCAATGGCTACTGTTGCATTTTCAATTTTGAGGCGCGGAATAGAAATTGTGTAATAGGAAACCTGTGACGCCACAAAGTCCTCTTTTTTCGCGCCCCCCGGAAACCAATTGCTAGCTTGCGTTAGGTCGTATTCGGAAGAGAGGTCTGGGAATCTTTCGCTATCTGGAAGAGGAGAAAGCAGTGTTGGATAACTCTGTCTCGCCGTTAACTCATAGTCCGCCAGGGGGTATAAAGTGTAAGAAAGAATCGCCATCCCCAAAAATCCGGAGAGGGTGGCCAGAATTTTAAGAGCTGTGCTTTTGCCCATAGGAGTAAGCTCACTCGGCGGCAATTTCTATTTCTATATTTCGACTTATGCGTGGCAGGGATTTGAGTTTCCCTGGCAAGCTCGGGTTTATTTTTATTTCTGCTCGGGAAAAACCCCTTATATTGGTTAGGTAATCCTCGGCGAGGGACGGGTACTTTCCGGCAATTTCTTTTGCAATTTCATCGGGGTTAACTTCTGGGAGAAGGTTGGCCCTAAAAAGAACCATAACTTTCGCCCCGCCCCCGCTTTCTTCTAGAAACTCAAATTCGCTTGCAATCTGCCCCTCTCTTAAAATGTATCCGTCGGGAACTTTTCCTTTGAGAGTCTCCATGGCCAAATCTGTTAGTTGCCCTTGAGATACAGAAAGTCCTTTAACGTCTATTGCGAGGTCAAGTTTCAAAATTTCCACCTCATCTCCTACTTTATTGCCGAAAGTTTTCTCGGTAAGAGTACTTACTGCGGATTCAGTAATAAACGTTTCGTTTTCGCCAACTTTTTGGGACAAGTCATCCTTTGCTTTAGCCATAAGTTCGTCGAGAAGTTCTTCTTCCAGCATGCTCTGATCCTCGTCTGAAACAGCCGGAATTTGACGGCTGGACCCTCCAGTAAAATCGGAGGTTGCAATTGCATCTACCTCACTTCTGGGATAATTTCCCACGTCAAAAACTTCGTCTTTGGCCAAGTTATATTCTGCTCCAATACTATCTGCGACAACGTCAACCGTAGTAGTCCCGGGGTTTGAAGGAGAAATTGCAGCGGGGATTGAGACGGAAGCGTCTAGTACATACTTAAACCCAGAGTTGGAAACCAAAATTGTGCCAGCTGCAAGATTTATGGCTGACGCCGTACCATTTTGGATTATTACGTTTCCTTTTGCTTTGTCTCCTACTGTTTTTGTTCCAGTAGTTGCCTTGGTCCTTTCCCCCGAAACGTTCGTTGTAAGAACCTTGCCGGGAATTATCTTCTCCGAAAAATTAAGAGCGTCTGCTTCCGGGTCGACCGTAGCTTCGGTTCTTTCCTCAAGTTTTTGGGGGGAAACATAAATTGTAACCAGGGCTTTTGGTAAAAACCACCAAGCAACAAATCCCAAAATAAAAATTATGGCCAGTGAAATAACTCCGAAAGTAAGAACTTTTTTGCCGGGGAAAGATAATCCTGGTTTGGGTAGCGAGGCCTTAAAGTTTTTCAAGAAGGCAAACTGTGGAAATCTGAAGTTTCTGACAAATCCAAATCTATCGACCGCCGGTGTTTCTACCTCTAGTTTTTGCGGTAATGCTTTTGGGGTAGACGCTTCTCTAAGGCTGGGGAGCAGTTCTGCCGTCTGCGAAACTCGACCAACCTTTGGGATAGAAGTTACGTCTTTACCCAAGACAAATCCCAACTCCTCCGGATTTACATCTTCCTCCGGCAGAGAGATATTCGCTTGCCCAGGCACCTCTTCCCTCACCACTCCTCCAATAACCTTGGCAGCGGAAACCCCCGTCACGTTTGCAATTTCGGAAGCTCCCGCCAGGCAAACCGCTAGTATTTTCTTCTCGGGAGGTATTATCTCGACTTTAGGAGAGTGCAAAAATTTAATTTTTTCAAAACTTTCCCAGGAAACATTTAGAAGCGTTTGTTTTACCTCTTCCAGTTCCCCTTCTTTCCCGTTATAAAGAATGATTCTTGAGGGAAAAGCCTCACTCCCGGAAAATCTGGCCAATCCCTCGGCAACGTCGTCGACCATAGAAACACTTCTTGCTATCTGTGACGCGCCGACCAAGTTTCCCAGCCTGAAAAGAGCTATTTCAAGAGTATCTTTGCCAATACCCAATACACAGGCATTAAGAGGCGCTCCCTCCTGGACCTTAGTTAGATGGGAAATTGCCTCCGGTAAAACCACAAATCCTACTGGGGAAAGCGATAGGTCGGAGCAAATTTTTCTAATTCTTTCTAAATACTCCGGTTTTATTTGCCCTTCTCCCACCCACGAAGGGTTAACTCCGAAAACAGTCTTTGTTGGCTCTACCATAGTATCTGGGAGATTCTGAACAGCCGCAGAAAGAGCCGC
Source organism: Candidatus Woesebacteria bacterium RBG_16_42_24 (assembly GCA_001792115.1). Taxonomy (GTDB): domain Bacteria; phylum Patescibacteriota; class Microgenomatia; order UBA8517; family UBA8517; genus RBG-16-42-24. The sequence continues at coordinate 257,165 of MGFX01000001.1, read as the reverse complement.
GTCAGCAGCACCAAGCAGTTCTCCTTCAGTTTCCCATGCAGTCGTAGGGCTTATGGATATTACTTCGGCCTTCTCCCCCTCTATATCCCAAACGCCTGCCTGTACCCACCCGGGCTCAATAATTAAAGACCAGAAGTATTCCTTTTCTTTTTCTTTGTCTGTGTGCGGCAGAAAACTTTTGAGGTCCATCTCGAATTAATCTCCAATCTCCAATCTCCAATCTCCAAATAATTTCAAATTTTGGGATTCGATAACTAATTGGAATCTGGAATCTGGAAATTGGAAATTGTGACTATTTAACATTAGAATAGAAATTTTACACTAATCTAATTATTAAGATGTCGATGCGTATATACGCACTACCCCCGAGCCTAACTTTTCTTGCTTTAATATTCTAACACGGCCAAGTTCACCCGTGTGACTAACGTGGGGACCTCCACAGACTTCCCGACTGAAAGGAGGTCCTGGGCCTGCCGAAGGATCTTTGATTGTATAAACCTTCACTCTATCCCCATATCTTTCTCCAAAAAAGTGTAGCGCGCCCTCCTTTACGGCTTCGTCCAGAGTTTTTTCCTCAAATTCTACTTTCAGATCCTTCTTTATCTGCTCATTCACCAAATCCTCAACCTTCTTAGTTTCTTCTTCGGTTAATTTCTGGGAGTGGGAAAAATCAAAGCGTAGCCTCTCGGCTGTAATATTCGAACCTTTTTGGCTTACGTGCTCACCCAAAACTTTTCTTAAGGCCGCGTGAAGTAAATGTGTCACAGTATGAAGTTTGGTAACTTCTTTGGAAGAGTCCGCAAGCCCCCCCTTAAACATCCCTACCGAGGCTGTTCTTGATTTTTGCCTGTGGCTTTCAAACTCCTTCTCGAAAGTCCTTATTTCCTTTTCGCTAAACTCTTTGCCTTTTTCTTTTAGTATTTCCAGACTAAGTTCCAAAGGAAAACCTCCGGACTGATAAAGGTCGAAGGCAAATTTTCCGTCAATTACACCGGAGGTCTCTAGCCTCCTTGTCAGAATGGCGGTTCCCTTGGATAAAGCTTTTTCAAAGCGTTCCGACTCCTGGACCATCGCCCCCGAAATTTTGGGCCAAAGGGCTTTGGAAATTCTCGAAATAGATGCCGATAAATCTTTAACCCCAAGAAGAGAAAGGTGGAAAACCGCCCTTCTTATAAGCCTTCTGACAACATACCCCTGGAGCTTATTGGAAGGCTCTATCCCTTCCGACATCACCGCCGACGACGCCCTTAGATGATCGGCAATAATCCGGAAACTTCGGTCTTTTTCGGAATTATTGCCATACGATCCCTTGCTTTCTTCTTCGACCTTTCGAATCGTCGATTCAAATAAATCCGACAGAAAAATATCAGGGGTTCCAGAAACGGCCGCAGTAATTCTTTCCAAGCCTCCCCCATAATCTACATTTTTTTGCGGTAATTCGACCAAGTTTCCGTCTTCTTTTTTCTCATACTGAATAAAAACAGAGTTTCCTATTTCTATAAACCTTCCGCACTCACAATTCGGGTGACACTTCTCACCATATTTAGGGTCGTGGGGTGTCCCAAAATCAAAAAAGATTTCGGAATCCGGCCCTCCAATTTCACCCGGCGGCATTTTATCGGGGGGGCCGCTTCGGCTCCACCAGTTTTTATCTACCCCGTAAAAATGAATTCTTTCTAACGGAATTCCCAACTGTTTCCACCTTTCGGCTGATTCTGTGTCCTTGGGAACTTCCTTTGTTCCTGCCTGCGCAGGCAGGCCTTCAAAAACCGAAACCCAAAGCTTATCTTTTGAAAACCCTAACTCTTTAGTAAAAAATTCTAAACACCACTCAAGTTGCTCTTTCTTGAAATAGTCACCCAAGCCCCAATTCCCGAGCATTTCGAAATAGGTTAGATGCCGGTTGTCGCCAACCTCGTCGATATCTACTGTACGAAAGCTTGGCTGACTATCTACAAGTCTTCTTCCTTTAGGATGAGGTTCACCTTTGAGATAGGGCACAAGAGGCTGCATTCCAGCGGAGGTAAATAGGGTAGTGGGGTCGCTCTCTAAAACCAATGGAGCCGGAGTAATTCTTGCGTGTCCTTTTCCCTCAAAAAATTTAAGATATTTTTCTCTAATTTCATCCGACGTCATGGCTACGCATTATACCTTTATATCAGGTTACAACAAAATTGGCCTTAATTCGAATTTAACCTGAAGTCCTAGGGTGCTCTTCGCCCAAACCGTGGGTTTGGAGGTTTTTATTCTTCTTAAGAAGCTCTAAAACGCTAGTTAATTTATCGGGTCTTATTAACCCTCCACCCAAAATCGCATCCTCCAAAATACTGTTTAGACGCTTAATAGACTTTCGAAGATCTACTATCACCAAGAAAACCTGAATTCCCACAATAACCAATAGAAGGGTTAAAGATATTACTACAACAACTAAAAGCGTTTGAATATTATCCATTTCCTAAAAGTAGAACAAGTAGTACAAGTATGGCAAGTGGTAGATTTGTCCCTTTCTACTTTTACTACCTATCTTACTTGTCCTACCTTCCTATAATTCGGGTTTTATTTTGCGCCGCACGACCGTCTCTTTTCCAGCCCGGGAAGTTGCCTGCACGACTATCTCGCTCGTTCCTTCAAATATTTCAATTTCTGCTACAAATTCTCCCTCGTCACTTACCAGTACCGGCTGGTTATTGACCTTGACCGTCGAGTCGGAAGAAGTTTTTCCCCAAACCCTAAGCGCCCTCTCTCTGACCACTTCGTCCTCTTTCGGGCGGTTAACTATTAACGGCGGCGGAGAAACAAAGCGGGTGTACTGGAAACCCAAATATCCCAATACAATTGTGATAATAGTGACTGCCCCAACTAAAAATGTTAATCTCGGCGACCAAACAAACTTATCCGCGATATCCGGTTTAGGATTTATTGACAGCTTTTTGGGGGGATAGTCACGTCTAAGAAGTGCCACTGTTCCCCTTTCATCTATATTTAAAAACTTGGCGATATTTTTTACGAAACCCGTTAGAACAGGAGATTCGGGAAGCACTTCCCAGTCTTCCTTTTCTAAATTCTCAATAAAATCTTTTTTTATTTTCGTTAACTCGGCAAGGAACGCCAAAGAATATCTTTTTCGGACGCGAGCTTCCTTGAGAGCTTGACCAATAGTTCTCATCAATTTATTTACGACGGGGCAGACGCTTCAGCATCTCGAAGTTTTGCCAAAAATTCTTCTGCATCTTTGATTAAAACCTCTCGTGGCTTGGAACCTTCTGCCGGACCAACCACGCCGGCTCCTTCTAATTCATCTATTATCCTTGCGGCCCTGGCGTAGCCAATCGACAAGCGTCGCTGAAGAAGTGAAGCAGAGGCCCTCTCATAACTCACTACTTGACGAACCGCATCCATAAAAAACTCATCAGGCTCGCCTGTCAACCCGGGGACAGTGGATCTACCGCTTTTCGCCATGGCAATAACCTCATCTGTATATTGAGGTACCACTCCTTGAGTTTTAAGGTATGAAACGAGTGCCGCTATTTCCTTATCAGAGACGAAGGCACCCTGAATCCTAATTGGCTTGGCCTGCTCCGGCGGAAGATAAAGCATGTCTCCCCGTCCTAATAGTTTTTCTGCTCCTTGAGTATCAAGAATCACCCGAGAGTCGACTTGAGACGCAACCGCAAAAGCAATTCGACACGGAATATTGGCTTTAATAAGTCCGGTGATAACGTCCACCGAAGGTCTTTGGGTCGCCAAAATCATGTGTATTCCTGTCGCCCGACTCATTTGGGCAATTCTTGTTACTGCATCCTCGACTTCAACCGGAGAAAAAAGCATAACGTCGGCGAGTTCATCAATAACAAGGACTATATAAGGAAGAGCCTGGAAGCCGGACATTTCGTTATAACCATCGATATTTCTGGCACCAGCTTGGGCGAAAAGTTTATAGCGCCTGTCCATCTCAGAAAGTATCCATTTGAGGGCCGAGATTACTTTTTCAGGCTCAACTATCACGGGTGTTAAAAGATGGGGAATTTCGTTATAGTGTGTTAGTTCGACCCTCTTTGGGTCAACCAAAATAAGCTTCACTTCCGAAGGTGCAGACCGAAAAAGGATTGTACCCAAAAACGCGTTGATACAAACACTCTTCCCGCTCCCTGTCTGGCCCGCAATAAGAACGTGGGGCATGCGGCCGATTTCTGTAACTATGGCCTTTCCAGAAACATCAAGCCCCAAGGCAACTGCAAGCTTAGAAGAATTTCCGCGCATAACTTCTGCCTCCATCATTTTCTTTAAGGGCACAAATTCAGGGCTTCTATTTGGTAGTTCAATCCCCACTAAGCTTCGTCCTGGTATCGGAGCCTCAATTCTTATGGTTCCGGTGGGCGCGGCAAGCGCTAGGGCCAAATCTCTCTCAAGGGCTGTAATTTTTGAAAGCTTTGTTCCAAGCGCTACCTCGAGAGCATATTGGGTTACTGCTGGTCCGAGGTTAACCTCTACGACCTTCGCTCTTATTCCGAAAGATTCCAAGGTTTCCTCGATTGTTGCCGCATTGCCTTTGATGTCACCCCTATCAGCCTTGCCGGTTTCTAAGTCAGATAGAAGGTTAATTGGCGGATATTTCCAAACCATTTCCTCTCCCCGCACATTACTCACCAACTTCTCCTGTAACTGCCCCTCAGGAGATAAAGTCGTGGGCCTCACCACTCCTCCAGCCGATAGGGAAGGTGCTCCCCCAGTAACTTTTAAACTTCGTCTCGCAAGACCCCTATCGAATCCTTTTTCGCCATAAATAAAACGTCTTAAAGCCGAGAAAATATTTACTATAAGGGCGAATACAGCGTCGAGTGAGGTATTAAAAAGAATGATTAGGCCGGTAAGGCTCATTCCTAAAAGAACAATGAATGCCCCTATCTTAGTTATTAAAGAAGCTACACCCTCCCAAGCAAGTCTTCCGAGACTCCCTGCTCTGCCTAGGGTCGCTATTGAAATAAAAAAAAGTAAGGATCCGACAAGAACATTCGGCTGGCTCAAGGGTATCCTAATTTTAGAAAGAAGGAAGGCAAGGGAAAGAAAAACAAATGGCAAAAATATTGTTGCCCAAGAAAATGAATCAACGAGTAGGTCGTTTAGTTTAACCAGAATTAGTCCTCGCCTAGTAAAGGAAATAATAATTAATGCAGCTAGAGCAAAAAAAACAATTTGGGAAATGGAAAAGATTGTCGCCCTTTTAAGTCTTAGGTTAAATTTTCTTTTGGGAACCCTGTGGTGCTTCTTTGCCATGACTACATTATACCCAACATACCTTAATATGCCTACTTGGGTTCCTCTTTACGAGATTAACATTAAGTTCTCGAGAACTTTGCGGCTTTTGCACGATAAACAGGAAGCAGATCTTTGTGGCCAACAGGTTTCAAGGTGGCGTGTTTATATTTGAATACACCCTGAATTATTTGAGGGACCTCTGGATCCATCTGACCATTTTCTACCTTTACTCTGACATAATCAAGGATTTTGGCCTGCATCGCCACGAGTGTTCTGGTATCCGTTTTAAAAGGCCTTGCTTCTACTACCCAGATTCCTCTTTTGTCTTGAATGGCCTCGCTGAAAGTAAGCTCCCTTTCACCACTTGGTCTATAGAACAAATGCTCATCCATCAACTGCCCCGGCACTCTCTCGGGAATAATCCCAATAATATGCCAAGCCGCCTTGGTAAGAAGCAATTTTCCCTCATCTCCTTCCTGATTATCCCCAACTGCAATTGTGATGCACCTTTTTTGATTATTCCTTTTAAGTCTCTCGCTTTGGTATACAAGACGGTTGCCGTCGATATAAACTCTTGCACCATATTCCTCTAAAATCTCGCCCCCAATTGGCCGCCCGATACTACCCTTTATTGTTACAAGAGGCTCTTCAGGGCTCCGCCCACTTGCTTCACTTTTCTGTTTCAGTTTATACAATAACGGGTCCTCGGGTGCTTTTTTTGTATACTTCAATAGTCCGATTGCCGTATCAAGTAAATCCTGCGGCATTTGTCCTTCTTGAACCTGTCTATTGATATATTCAATTGCTAAGGATTGAATCCGACCAATCATGTTTCCCTCCACTCTAGACTTTTCCGTAAAAAGCACTACCCTAGAATCCGCAAGGTTTGCAAAGGGGTCCCCTCGATAAGGAAGAAGACTAACGGCCGTTGTCGAAGGAAAATCAACAGCTTTATTCTCATCGGACACTTCTAACACTTCCCATATTAAGGGGGAAGGTATTTTTAAGCCCTCGATTCTACCCTTCTCATCCATTGTCTGTGGGGATTCTACAGCCAAACCCAGTCTATATGCTCGTGGTGTAATAATTTCTCGTTCGGAGGTTAACTGACCGTCTTTGGGTGGAAAATATAAAACAAAATCACCTTTTAATGTCAGTTGCCCTTGGTGCCGCCAAACGTCAGCACCCGAATCTCGATACGATTCATAAGATTCCGCCTCCTCGGGACTGAGTATTCTTCCTATATCGTCGGCCTGTACTTCCATTTCAGTCACACAAATCATATCACAAGCTAATCTCAGAAAACTACGTAGGAACTTAGAGCTCAACCACTACGGGGATGACCATGGGGCGTCGTCCGGTCCTTTTGAAGAAATAGCGTTCGAGATACTCAATGGTTATGTTTCTCGTAATGTGGGTGTCCACACTTGGTTTTTTTTCGAGCTCACTAGCGAGCTCTTTGCCTGCCTCAATAAGAATATCTTTATGCTTTGCCTCGTAAACAAACCCTCTACTTATTATTTCCGGAGCACCGACGAGCTTTCTTGCATTCCTATCAACCTGAAGCATTGCAATCGCTACCCCATCTTTGGCAAGAACTTGTCTATCCCTCAAAACCACATTCCCTACATCTCCAATGCCGAGTCCGTCCACCAAGACGTCTTTTACTGGCACCCGTCCCCCCTTCTTTGCGCTTTTGCCGCTAAACTCAACTGTCTCTCCAGGAAGAAGTTCGAATACGTCTTCTTTCTTCGCCCCCATCTTTTGGGCCATCTGGGAATAGGCCCTCATGTGTCTCATTGTGCCGCCAATCGGGATATAAAATTTAGGCTTAAGAAGCGCGAAAAGCATTTCAATATCATTCTGGCTCCCGTGTCCCGAAACGTGCAAGTCCTCCTGCATATCGTAGTAGTGAACTTCCGCATTTGCCTCGATCAGCTTATCCACCAAAAAATCGACGTTTGCCTTTGAACCGGGCGGGGCAGGGTCTGATGAGAAAATCACGAGGTCGTCGGGGGAAAGCTTTAGAAAGTCGTGTTCGCCTATTGCAAGTCGATAAAGAGCGCTCCCGGGTTGTCCATAGCTTCCGGAAATGATGTAAAAAACTTTATCGCTAGGTAATTTCCTTGCTTCTTTTATCGAAATTACCAAGCTCCCATCATAATGCAGGTATCCAAGGGATCTGGCTATCTCTGCTTTTTTTTCGATAGACCTTCCAATAAAAACCGCCTTCCTTCCTGCCTTTTGAGCAACGTTTAAGGCTTGTTGCATCCTTGAGATATTAGAAGAAATCGTACTGAAAAAGACTTGCTTGCCAAAGTTCAAAACCAGATTTTCTATCTTCTCTTCAATTTGGGCTTCGGACTCGGTGTAGCCAGGAGAATTGGCCCCCAGACAATCAGAAACAACGGCTAGCGTACCCTCGGTGGCAAGGTTTGCACACTTGGCTATATCAAAAGGCCGTCCGTCAACCGGCGTCCAGTCAAATTTGTAGTCGGCAACATGGAATACCCTGCCTTCGGGAGTATCTATTGCAAAACCAACCCCATCCGGAACCGAATGTGAAACTCTAAAGGGAGTAACTTTGAAGCTGCCCAAAGTTAGAGTATCTCGTTCAGGGTCAAAAACATTCAATTTATAACCCTTTAGACGGTAGTCTCTGAGTTTGTCTTCTATAAAACCCGCAACGAGGCGGGTAGCATAAACCTGCGTGTTAACCTGGGGAAGAAGAAAGGGTAGGGCCCCAAGATGGTCTTCGTGTCCATGCGAAATTAGAATACCTCGAAGCTTGTGTTTGTTTTCCTTTACATAACTAAAATCCGGAATCACCAAATCGACCCCATACATCTCGGCTTCAGGAAAACCGACTCCCGCATCAACAACAATCATGTCATTGCCGTATTCGTAAACGTAATGGTTTTGAGTTACACCCGTCGTACCAGATAAAGCTATAAATTTAAGAAAAGCCATTTTATATAAACTTCATTTGTTCTCCCTTAGGTTCTTCTTTTACCCGATTTAAGATTTCGGGTAATTTAATAAAATCTTCCTTTATTGCCCTTAAAACCTCTGTGCTTCTTAATGCCGCAGCTGGATGAAACATGGGCACTATGGTAGTTTCTTTCCCTTTCCAGTTTATACTGAACTCCCTTCCGTGAATAGCTGTAATTTTTACACCCGGTAAAAATTTCCCCATCGAAAATCTTCCTAATGTTACAACTACTCTGGGCTTTATTATTTCTATAATTTTATCTAAATAAAGAGCGTAAGCTGCAATCTCGGAAGGCTCTGGGTCTCTATTGTTTGGGGGTCTATGGTGTATCACGTTTGTTATATAAACTTTACTTCTTTCCAGTTTGATTAATTGAAGTAAAGAGTTTAGAAGTTTTCCCGCGTTTCCTACAAAGGGTTCGCCTTTTTGGTCTTCCCAATACCCAGGCCCTTCTCCAATAAATAATATTTTGGTATCAGGATTGCCTACGCCAAAAACTAAATTGGTTGCCCCCTGTCTCAAGGGCAAGCTCTTGTCTTTCAGCATTGTACCCTTTAAGGTTCTCAAGGATTCTTGCTTGTCTATATTATAGTGTTTCGAATTGATCAAATCAGGCAGGTTTAAGTGTAGCAAAGTTGAAAAAATTTGTAAAAAAGCGATTTACTGGGGCAAAAACTCCTTAACATTTTGGGTATTAATTCTAAATGATTGGCCTTTTCCCTCAACTATTAGCTTAGCAATTTTTCTTACAATTCCCTCGATTGTCCTCTCCAACGTCCTTATACCCGAATCAAATCCCAGAGGTCTTACAACTAAAGGCCAAACCTCATTATCTAGGGTAACTGAACCTTCGGGTAGCCCAGCAGCAGCCATTATCCTCGGGAAAACGTATTGGGAACCAATTGTTATTTTTTCATTATCCGAGTAAGAAGGCATACCAATCGGCTCTAGTCTATCAAGAACGGCTGTTGAGATATTGGTGGTGTTGTTGGCGGTTGCTATAAAAAGAACCTCAGAGAGGTCGAATGGAAAATCAATATAGTGATCCACAAACTCGTGATTCTGCTCGGGGTCAAGAAGCTCAACCAGTACTCCCATAATGGAGGACCTTCCGGCTTCAGTTACCCTGTCTATTTCGTCTAAAAGAATCACGCAATTTTTGCTTTGCGCAAATTTTAGAGATTTAATAACTTTCCCGGGCTCTGCTTCGGGGTGCATCCTTGATTGTCCCCTAAGATCTAACGGATCTCCCATACCACCGAAAGGAATTCTTGCAAAGCGCCTTCCCAAGGCTTGGGCGATTGAGTAGGCAATGGTCGTTTTTCCAGTTCCAACCAAACCCACAAAACAAAGAATGGGAGCTCGAAAAATATCCGCCCCCTCACCCCTTTCCTGTTTGAGTTTCATTACAGACATATACTCCAGGATCCTGTCTTTTACTTCCAAAAGCCCATAGTGATTTTTATCTAAAATCTTCCTGCCCGCCTCTAAATCTAAGGTATCCTGAGTTCTTACCTCCCAAGGAAGAGAGATTACCCAATCTATATATTTGCTTATTCTGTCAAACTCGGGCAAAAATGTCGGTGAATTGGTCAGTTTCGAAAGTTGATCGAGTCTTACTGAAATCTCTTCTAGGAGTTTATTTGGAAGAGTCGAACCTCTTACCCTTTCAGCTAGCTTAGAAATTTCTTGGGCAGCAGCATCCATACCTTAAACTTTAGCACTTAGGGGTTACCTATTGAAGTCTTTTTTATTAGGTTCTAAAAACCTGGTTGTTGGAAAATGTGGACCCCCTCTTTCTCTTTGTTCCCTGAACCGAGGTCTTCTCTGAAAATCATGTCTCCCCCTCGCACCAAAACTTCCCCGATCTGCCTTCGGCTTATCCTTAGAAGGATCCATTAACATCGAAAGGTTTATTCTTCCAAGCTCGTCAATCTCTTTAACTCTAACTTGCACTTTTGCACCTAATGAAACCACTTCATTGGGGTCTTTGACAAAACCCTCACTCATGTCCGAAATGTGTACCAATCCCTCCTTGCCAGGTAGGATTTCAACAAATGCCCCAAATGGCTGAATCCTTTTAACCTCACCTTGGTAAATCTCTCCGGGGATTGCTTCTTTTGTCAAAGCTTCGATCCTGCTCACTCCGGCGGCCAAAGCTTCATCCGTTGACCCGGAAACATTAACGCTTCCGTCGTCTTCAACCTCAACCTGTGCCCCAGTCTCTGCAATAATTTTTCTAATCATTTTTCCACCGGGGCCAATAAGTTCCCCAATTTTTTCAACGGGAATTTTAACGACTTTAATTTTGGGTGCATATAAGGATACTTTCTCTCTGGGAGAGGATAAAGTCTCCAGCATATTTTTTAAGATAAATGCCCTTCCTTCCTTGGCTTGGGCAAGGGCTTGTTTTAGAACGTCCTTTGTAAGGTTTAGAGTTTTTACGTCCATCTGAAGTGCAGTAATTCCTTTCTGGGTACCTGCGACTTTAAAGTCCATGTCGCCATTAAAGTCCTCCATTCCAATAATGTCCGAGAGAATTGCAACTTTTTTGCCAGCCTTGCCGGCAGGCAGGTCCTCAATTACAAGCCCCATCGCAATCCCGGATACGGGAAAGGCAATAGGAACTCCTGCATCCATAAGGGCAAGTGTTGAACCACAGACCGATGCCATGGAAGTAGAACCATTTGAGCTCATAACCTCGGAAACTACCCTAATTGTATAAGGGAAAGCTTCTTCAGAAGGAATTACAGGCAGAAGCGCCCTCTCGGCCAATGCTCCATGTCCTATATCGCGCCTTGAAGGAAATCCCATTCTTCCTGTTTCTCCCAATGAGTAAGGGGGCATGGAGTAGTGGTGCATATACCTTTTCGACGCTTCTCCTTCGGCCGACTCGAGAAGCTGCTCCAAAGACGGGGCGCCAAGGGTGGCCACTGTAAGAACCTGGGTTTGGCCTCTTTGAAAAATCGCACTTCCGTGGGTTCTCGGAAGAACTCCCACCTGGGAAGAAAGCTTTCTTATTTCCGTATGCTTTCTTCCATCCAATCTTTTTCCGGAGAGGACTAATGATCGAACATATTCCTTTTTAAGTTTATCCAAAATAGCAGGCACATAAATTCGCTCTTCTTCTGAAACTTTGTCTAAAACTGCACCCAGAAGTTCCTGATATTCTTCGGTCCTTCCGCCTTCCCTTAAAACCATTCCTTCAACTATCTTTGGAAGTTTATCTTGGACCAGTTTTTTGACGGCTGAGACTAGTTTCACATCAATTTTCTCTTCTTTTACTACCTCTTTTTCACTCCCCACCTCTTTAGCCAAGTCGTTAATTACCTTAACAATTTTGCCAATTTCCCCTTGGGCAAACTCAACCGCCCCCAAAATAGACTCTTCGCTTACCTCCTTGGCTCCGGCCTCAATCATAAGCACCGCGTCTTTTGTTGCCGAAACAACCAAATCCATCTCCGAAACTGCCATTTCAGTGTCAACCGGGTTGACAAAATAAACACCCTCTTTCATCCCAACTCTTACTATTCCAATCGGGTCTTTCCAGGGAATATTTGAGACGGCCAAAGCCGCAGATGTTGCAATTGCTGAAAGAATCGAAGGGTCGTTTTCCCTATCAACCGAAAGAACAGTCAAAACAACCTGAACTTCTTTTTTGTACGTTTCCGGAAAAAGGGGCCTAATTGAGCGATCAATTAACCTTGCAGACAAAATTTCCTCATCCGTGGGTCTGCCCTCTCTTTTTACCCATCTACTTCCTTTGATACGGCCTCCCGCATAAAGCCTTTCCTGATATTCGACCATGAGAGGAAAATAACCCAGATCAACTTTTAAGGGAGCGGCAACAACCGTTGCCAATACAACTGTTTCTCCATATGAAGCAAGGACGCTGCCTGTTGCTTGTTCAGCCAGAACGCCCGTTTTGAGGGTGAGTTTTCTACCACCCAGTTCTATACTTTTTTCAGCTTTCTTCATTAAAATGTTTGGTGAAATATCCTAGTAGGTTATTTCTTGAGTTTTAGTTCTCCTATGAGGATTTTGTACCGCGCCTCATCGCGCTTTTGAAGATAGGTCAAAAGCCTTCTTCTTTTAGCAACCATACTAAGAAGTCCCTTTCTCGAGTGTACATCTTTTGCGTGTTCCTTCAAATGCAAAATAAGTTTATCGATTTGCGCTGAAAGAAGTGCGATTTGTACTTCGGGGCTCCCTGTGTCGCCTTTCTCGCGAGCAAACTTTTTAATAATCTCCTGTTTTTCTTCAGTTGGTAGTGCCATAAGACATGTTGAACAAAGTAAATCCTGAGCGACTCAAAGGAGTCGAAGGAAAAACCTTGTAGACATCGTAGGAATAATAACATAAACAAATTAAAAACTCAAAAAGAATAACCAAGCTCAGCATCAACCCTGTGCTTGCCGAATGGGTTGAACTTTTAACTAATTGAAGTCCCTTTGTAGATTTTCGGCTCTAACCAATCCTTTGGCGGCTCTTTGGGAGATTCTTCCTCCACTCTTTCTGGAAGCGGAGCGGTCGGGGGGGCTTGACGTGGGGACGGAAATTGAGCCTTGTCAACCTGTACTTGCAACCTCTGTCCACCTTTCTTAAGAAGTCTAGCAACTAATTCAAAAGTTTCGGCAGTCACATCTGGCCCCTTAAACTGACGGCTGCCTTCTTCAACCCCCATCAAAAGATTTGTAGCAATATCGGTATCTATGGTTATGCCCAATTCCTCAATTAGTGCTGCCGCTAATTCGGAAACCGAGGAAGCCGGTCTGGCAAAAGAGAGAATGTTTCTATTGGGGGAAAGAGCTAAGGACCTTGTGCCTATATGAACTACTTTTGTCCCCATAAGATCTTTGGATGCTAATTGTGGATAATGAGACTCATTTACTCCTCCCACTAATATGATTGTTTCGGCCGATACGCCCGAAAAGGATATCTCGACATTCTCTTTTGCCGGGGCCTTTGCACCCGGATTAGGAATAACTACCATATAAAGTTCGTTGCCTTCCACCTCGGAACTGATTCTTTCGATATTTCTTGCGTTATAGTTGATAAATTTAATGACCATATTTTTGTTTCCCAGATCCGCAGTTACTTTATTTACCCCGACAAGTCGATTAAATTCAACTGTCATAGGGGTGGGGCAAGAAATACTTGCGTCTTTTTGATCCCGAATAGCTAGGTAGAGGGCGAGTCCTGCGGCAACTTGGTCAAGATAGGGCCTAACGGGAAGGAGAATTAAGACTGAAGAGGCAGAGTTAATAAGTGATCCGAATGAGTTTTCCATCGTGCTTAAGTATTACTTCTTACTGGCGACCGATACTAACACGTCACCCTTTGAAAAATCAAGCTGCGGTTCAAAAATTACTCCGAATTCCTCTCCTGCCCCGACTTCCGTCACCTCCTCTTTCTGTTTCTTCATGGAAATCACTCTTACTTTTCCGATATCTTTATCTCCTCGAAACAGTTTTAGATGATCTTTAATCTTAATCCGCCCAGACACTACTTTACACCCAGCAACTTTTTTATTATTAAAGGGGAAAGTTGCGACAATCTCAGCTTTCCCGAATATCTCAACCTCACCCTTTTTCAGTATTTCCTCAAGTCTTTCAATAAGTTCATAGATTATTTCGAATTTTTCAATTACCACACCTTCTGTTTCGGCAAGCTTTGCGGAGGAGGAAGTAACTTTCGAGCCGAAGACAAAAATCCTGGCACTTGCCGCTTTGGCGGCTAAAACATCAGATTCGTTTACATCTCCAACTCCTTTATTAATCACTTTATAAAGAGAAGGAAGAACCCCCTCGATCGCCTCAATACTGCCCTTATCTTTAGTTTTAATTAGGATTGGGATTTCTCCTTCAGCTACCTCGGCTTGTTTTTGCGGTTGAACCTTTAAATCCTGAGTTACTTCTCCAATTCTGACACTTGCCCCAACCGGCGGAACTTCTTCGAAGCCCAAAACTTGGCCAGGTTCTCCGGGACCTACTTCCCTGACAGACTCTAATTTATCGTTAAAAAGAGCCCTCACCTTGCCAGAAATTGCCTCTGCAGAAATTTGATCTCCAACCTTAATCCTTCCAGCTCTTACTACTATCGACGCAACTGTCCCTCTTTTATCTTTGCTACTTTCGATAACAACCGCCTCAAGAGGGGAGTTTCTCTCTCCCTTGACCCCACTTACCTCTGCAACCAGATTTATCGTCTCAAGAAGCTCGGATAGTCCTTTTGACTCTTTGGCAGAAACGGCAACTACAGGTGTATCGCCTCCTCGGCCTTCAAATAAAATTCCCTCTTTAGTAAGTTGTCCTTTTACTTCCTCAATATTTGCTGAAGGTAGGTCTATTTTCGTAATTGCCACAACAAAAGGTATATTGGCCGATTTAATTAATTGAATTGCTTCACTCGTCTGTGGTTTTACTCCGGCTGTTGCATCTACTACCAATATTGCAATATCTGCAACCTTTGCTCCCCGGGAGCGCATATTGGAGAAAGCTGCGTGGCCTGGAGTATCTATGAAGGTTATACTTCCCTTTTTTGTGGTTACAACTGACGCTCCTATACCTTGAGTAATTCCCCCAGCTTCTTTTGATGCAACATTTGTCGTCCTTATTGCATCAAGAAGCGTAGTTTTTCCATGATCTACATGGCCTAATACGCAAACTATTGGAGCTCGAGCACTTTTTTCCATCATTTTGTCTTTCTAATGAAATTTTCATTCCTGCGGCGCGTCGGCCGTCTGGGAAGCTTTTTTCTTAGTTACTTTCTTAGTCCTAGTCTTTTTAATTAAACTAATTTCCGAGACTTGTTCTTTCTCTTGTGGAATTCCTTCAACCTCGATTCTCCACCCGGTAAGTTTCGCCGCGAGGCGCACATTCTGTCCTTCTTTTCCAATCGCAAGTGACAGTTGGTCCTCGGGGGCTTTCGCCTTGGCAACCTTTGTCTTCTCATCCAGGCCCACAGTTACGTTCTCTGCTGGTGAAAGAGCAGCGGAAATAAGTTCGGCTGAATCCTGGCTCCAGGGAATTATATCCACCCTCTCCCCTCCCAACTCATTGGTGACTGCCTGAACCCTAACCCCCTTCTGGCCAACACAGGAACCCACCGGATCTACTCCCGATTGTTCGGAGGCTACAGCAATTTTTGTTCTCACTCCTGGTTCTCTTGCAATTTGTTTAATTACAACGCTTCCAGAAGCAACTTCGGGGACCTCCCTTGCGAAAAGCTTCTCAACAAAGGCGGGGTCTGCACGAGAAAGGATAATTTCCTTCCCCCTTGTACCTTCTATAATTTCCTTAAGAAGAAAAGTAAGTCTCTGATTAGGGGTAAGACGTTCATTGGGAATTCTCTCGCTTGCCGGCATTGTCGCCTCGGTTCTTCCCATATCGACCCGAACATTGGGACCGTCAAATCTCAAAATCATACCGGAAACTAAATTTCCTGCACGACCCGAGAATTCTTCCATTATCGCTCCTTTTTCTGCCTCACGAATCTTTTGATGGATTACTTGTTTTGCCGTCTGCGCCGCTATTCGACCGAAGCCTGGAGGTGTGACGTCCTTCTTTTGTTTGGGCTTCTCAAGCGGCCAAGCAAAAACTCTGGCTTCCCCGTTTGTGGGATTTATTTCGACGTCAAAATCAAGCTCCTCCGTATCCTCTCCTCGCTCTTTTGCGTCTCTACGATATGCGGCAATTATAGCTTGCTTGATGGTGTCTAAAATAACAGAGGGGTCGAGGCCACGCTCTGTAGCTATGGCCTTTAGGGCTTGAGCAAATTCTGTCCTCGGTGTCTGCATATGTCTTTTACAAAAAATGGCGGGCAAAAATCCCACCATTTCTAATCTCTAGCTCTAATTTCTAATTTAGAATTTTACTCCTTAAGCCTGAATAAGTCAACGAAGAATCAAAGTCCCTCGGCCTGGAGACCTTCAATAGCTTCTTTTTGTTCACGGTTTAATTTATCCGGAACTAACACATTTATACGAACGTATTGATCTCCCCGGCCGCGACCCCGAATGTTTATGGTACCTTTTTCTCGAAGTCTGAGCGTCGTTCCAGATTGAGTTCCGGATCGCACTCTTATTTTGATATCTCCATCGATTGTTGGTACTTTGATCTCTCCTCCTAGAGTAGCCAAAGAGAAGGGGATGCCAACACTGACATATATATCGCTTCCGTCTCTTTCAAAAACCTTATCCGGACGGACGTTAATCGAGAGTAAAAAGTCGCCAAAATTGATCCTTGAGCCTTCATCAACCCCGGCCGGAATTTTAACTTTACGCTTTTTACCCTCTATTGAAACTTCCTTCTCGACCCCCTTCACTGCCTCCATAAAGTCCAGGGTCATTGAGTATCGGGGAACTTGCCTAGCCTGACGAAAGGGATTGCCGCCGCCGAAAAACTGCTCAAAAATGTCAAAGGGGTCGCCGAAATCAAATCCCACAAATGGATTTCCACCGTCGCCACCGGTTGTGGTGTATGTATAAGTGAAGGGGCCATAGCGGCCTGTCTGGGAAAACGGTCCGCCGGGGCGTCCTTGTCCACCGAAACCCCCACCGGGGGCGAAGGCGGAGTGTCCGAATTGGTCATAAGCAGAGCGTTTTTGAGAGTCTGATAATATTTGGTAAGCCTCGTTTATTTCTTTGAAACGTTTTTCCGCGGCTTCTTTTTCGTCCCTATGCCTGTCCGG
Source organism: Candidatus Woesebacteria bacterium RBG_16_42_24 (assembly GCA_001792115.1). Classification (GTDB taxonomy): domain Bacteria; phylum Patescibacteriota; class Microgenomatia; order UBA8517; family UBA8517; genus RBG-16-42-24. The sequence continues at coordinate 240,226 of MGFX01000001.1, read as the reverse complement.
ATGCCACTCCAAAGCCTGCTTGCGATAAGCTTTCTTTATCTCATCCGCCGAGGCGTTTTTGGAGACTCCGAGGATATCGTAGTAATCAGATTTTGCAGCCACACCTTTATTCTACTACCTCTCCCTCTTCAACTTTTTCCCCTTTCTTGTCTTCCTTTTTTCCTTCTCCTTCGGCAGGCTCAGGACCTTCGGTTTTCTTTTTTTCTTGGCCGCCTTGTGGTGAGCCTGTCGAACCATACATTGCCTGACCTATAGAAGAAAGAGTATCCGAAAGGTCTTTTGTGGCAGCGTCCAATTCCTCTTTTGTTGCTCCTTCTTTGGCAAGGGTGTCCTTGAGAGCTTTAATCTTCTCTTCAACCTTACTTTTTACATCTGCCGGGGCTTTATCGCCTGCGTCTTTGAGGGCTTTTTCAGCGGCCGCGACCATAGCATCGGCTTTATTCCTGGCTTCGACAAGCTCAGCCTTTCGGGAGTCCTCAACTTTGTGCTTCTCGGCTTCTTCCTGCATTCTCTTGACCTCATCGTCCGAAAGTCCAACCGCACCTGTAATCTTAATATTCTGGGTCTTGCCGGTCGCTTTGTCTTTTGCAGTGACCGTCAAAATACCGGATGCGTCCATGTCAAAAGTAACCTCGATTTGGGGAACTCCTCGAGGCGCAGGCGGAATCCCGTCCAATATAAACCGCCCTAAGCTCTTATTGTCAGCACTCATCGGACGCTCTCCCTGGGTAATGTGTATTTCGACTTGAGTTTGGTTGTCAGCGGCTGTTGAGAAAACCTCGGTTTTTGAGGTCGGTATGGTCGTATTTCTGGGAATCATGGGAGTTGCAACAGCCCCTAGGGTTTCAATTGCCAGGGTTAGGGGAGTCACATCAAGAAGAAGGATATCTTTAACTTCTCCGCCCAATACTCCAGCCTGGATTGCGGCTCCTACCGCAACCACTTCATCCGGATTTACCGACTTATTGGGTTCTTTACCAAAGTACTCCTTAACTGTCTCAAATACCTTGGGCATTCTGGTCATTCCTCCAACCAAAATAACCTCGTTTATGTCGTGGGGATCAAGTTTGGCGTCTTTAAGACAATCTTGAACCGGTTTCATTGTGCTCTCAATCAAATCCTCAACCAAACTTTCGAGCTTGGCTCGGGTCAATTTCATAGTTAAGTGCATCGGTTGCCCGTCTTTTTGGGTGATATACGGTTGGTTTATCTCGACCTCGTTAGCCGCGGAGAGTTCAATCTTGGCTTTCTCTGCCGCATCTCTGACTCTCTGGAGCGCCTGCTTGTCGGCCTTTAAATCTACAGCATTTTCCTTTTTGAATTCAGTGGCAATATAGTCAACTATTCTTTCGTCAAAATCGTCTCCGCCTAAATGCGTGTCGCCGTTGGTTGCTTTTACCTCAAAAACCCCATCCCCAAGTTCAAGAATAGAAATATCAAAAGTCCCGCCCCCAAGGTCATAAACTGCAATTTTCTCGGCCTTTTTCTTGTCAAGTCCATAGGCTAGAGCGGCCGCGGTAGGTTCATTTATTATTCTTTCAACCTTAAATCCCGCTATCTCACCCGCTTGTTTAGTCGCCTGTCTTTGGGCGTCGTCGAAATATGCGGGAACGGTTATGACGGCACTTTCCACTTTTTCGCCAAGGTATGCTTCGGCGTCTTTTTTAAGCTTCATCAAAATCCTTGCAGAGATTTCCTGGGGCGTATAATTTTTATTCTCTATTTCAACGTCCGCCATACCGTCTTTACCGCTTTTCACTTCATATGGCACCATTTCTTGGGTCCTTTTGACCTCTTTGTCTTGGAATCTTCGACCCATAAGGCGCTTTATGGAATAAATCGTATTTTTGGGATTTAGTATCACTTGACGCTTGGCAACATCCCCTACAAGATTTTTCACCGGCTCAACTACCGAAGGGGTAATGTTCCTGCCGGTATCGGCCGCGGGGATGACTTTGGGGTGTCCCCCTTCCATTACGGCTACTACGCTATTTGTCGTTCCTAAATCGATACCTACAATTTTGCTCATTTTTTATTTCTCCTAATTACTTGCGTCACTAAAAACTTTAACTTTTGCCGGTCTAATAATATTACCATCTTCAAATTTCCAACCTACTAAAACTAGCTCCGAAATTTTTCCTTTATTGCCTCCTTGAACCAACTCAATCGCTTCATGTAATTCCGGATTGAAAACCTCGTTTTTTTGCGGACGAATTTCAACAATACCCTCTTCCTTAAAAACTTTTCTAAACTCGCCAGATGCAATTGCCAATCCGCTATCTTTCAAGTGTTTTTGGGCTGATTCAAGAGAATCAAGAATGGGAATAAGTTTAATCAAAACCCTCTCCGTCGAAAACTGGCCCCAAAGAGCCTTTTCCGCCTCTGTCCTCTTTCTTAAATTATCGTAGTCGGCAAGACACCTGGCAAGTTGATTTTTAAGAACTGCGGCTTCGTTATCCTTTTTAACGACTCTCATTACCTTGAAACCTCCTCAATGAGATTACCAAAATATCTTAACATTGGGACAACTGTCGGGTAGGAAAGCCTAATCGGCCCGATTACACCTAGGGCCCCGTTTTTTCCCCTGATGCTAAAGTGAGTCGCCACAACTCCAACAGGAGAAAGTCCTGGCCAGCCGAGCTCTTCGCCAAAAAGGATGTCTATTGGGCTTCCGGAGATTGCTCTTTCAAAGAAAAGCTCATGAAGTCTCTGGGTTTCGTCTAAAAAGGAAAAAAGATTGGCACAGGCTCTCAAGTCGGAGAATTCTGGGTTTGCAAAAATATTGGCGTAGCCCGCATGCCAAGTCTTTCCTTCGTCCATTGCTGCAACTGCAACGTTTCTGGTCCGCTCCGCCAGAACTCTCACAGCCTCTTCCAAAAGTTTGTCTACGTCGGATCGTACATCCCAAACTTCCTCTTTGGCCTTAACCTCGTCAGCCAAACTCATCTGTTTTTCCTCCATGAGCTGCGAAACGTAAAATTTCATTGCCCTTGGGGTTGGAACGCGACCGGAAGAAGTATGGGGTTGGCGCAAAAATCCTGAAGTGGTTAGTTCCGCCATCTCGTTTCGGATAGTTGCCGGAGAAACTCCAAGATTATATTTCTTTTCCAGGGCGAATGAGCCAACGGGCTCCGCCGTTTCTATATACTCATCAATCAAAGCCTTAAGAATTTGAGTTTGCCTAGCTGTAAGTCCGTCAGTCATAAGCTCGTTTCTCTCGCAGTGGTTAGTAATTAGTTGATAGTGCATAGAGAAAATCTATGTACTATGCGCTCTGCACTATACCCTGCTACTTTAGCAGTAACTTATCACGAGTGCTAAAAGATGTCAAGCCCCACACATTCATACTTCTTACCTTTCCCGCCCGAAACGCTTCGCGTACGCGATGCGGACGTGGTCAGTACTATCCGTAAACGGCTCGAAGAGCGAATGGGTGGGGCGTCGACCCCGAGCTTTAGTCGAATGGGTCAAGTACTTCGACTCCGCTCAGCACTGCCCAAAAGGATATTCGCTCGGGTTTGCTGGCGCCAGCGGAATAGATCGTTTTTTGCAGTCGGTTGTTAAGCAACTATTTCCCACCTTTTTATGTCCTCCAAAAAACGCAACATTCTTGGTCGGAGATCGAACGTAGCATCTTTGTCAGAGTAAATACTTTTTGTTAAGTTACTGCCTTCATAAATTTCCTCTTTAAACCGGACAAAGGGGAAAAAAGTGTCAGAATCCTCACTTATAATTGTTACACCTCTTTCGGCCCTTATATCAGCAAACTCGGGTTCCTCGATTATCACTACCCTTCGTGTGCCGACTCCGGACGTCCATACACCACATTTAGCTATTCCACCCATAACCAAATAAGAGTCGAAAGGAATTTTAAATTCATGCTTGCCAGATTCCAGGATTTTGGCTTCAATAGCATCGATAATATCCCGTGCCAAGCTTCCATATTCCATTTCCCTCTCCTTTTTGGCTTTGGCTTCCCGACTAAATGTTCTTCTAATCTTTCTTTCCATATCGGCGGAATTATATACCCCATATTTATATATATATTTATATAATTTCTAATGCCGAAAATACGGGAGAAATTAGAATTTGACAGAGTTTTTTTGGGGTCAATATCCCTCACAGATTCTCAATAACTGTTTGATCCTTGAAAAGCTTAAAAAGTGCCACTCTTGAGGTAAATAATTCATTCTAGGGAACAAAATCTTCTTTGGCCTAGTTTTGGTAATTCTAAAGCTTTCTGAAGGATAAACTCTATACATTCCGGCGTGGATATGGGTGAAATTATTTCTTTTGAGAAAATCTAGCCAGTCGGAAAGTTCTTTGCCTGTCAAAGGCTCAATCCACAAAGGTCTAGGTAACCCTTTTGTCGGTTTAAGAAGAAACTTACCGACATTTTCGTAAAGACTGTAAAGAGGATTGGGTTTGACTCTTTGTTCGTAAGTCACACTAAGACTGCTATTTCCCCAAATCTCTTTAATTATTTTCAGAGATTTAGGGCTGGTCTCATTTCCCAAACATGGATCTAGCCACTGCATTCTTCCTTTGGGACTTAAATAATTAGGAGCTCTATCAATAAATTTTCTTGTAAAATTTAAGCCGTCTGCTCCTCCAAAACAATATATTGGGTATTTATTGGGTAAATCCGGTGTAGCAATTGTTGGGCCGTTCCACACAATCAAGTCAAATTTTTCAGCGCTGACGGGTTCAAATAAATCTCCCAATCTAAATTCAACCTTATCCTCCAAATTATTTAATATCGCATTAAATTGAGCGTAATTTATAGCCTTTGGATTTATATCGATCCCTACCACTTTTTTAGCTTTCTCAGCACAAAAAAGAGCAATTATTCCTGAGCCAGTCGCCAAATCCAGAACATAGTCGCCTTTTTTGACAATTGCTTTTTTGGCAATATATGGCGATTCGTATGCAAAAATAGGCCATACGTCATCTTTTCTTCTAAGATAGCGACCATCTTTAACTCTGTGGTGAGAAATCAAGAAATCGCAGACAATAAATTTTCCCGATAAAGGGAAGATAAAAACATTTGCCCTAAATTTATTACCCACTTTTTTAATAAGTCCAGTATCTAAAAGTGGTCTCAGATTTAGATTGTTAATGTCCACATCTCTTTCCCAAAAGAAAAGATTTATATATGTCTCTTTGTGCTTCTTGAACAGATTTTCCAGGACTGGCAAACAGCATTTAATAATATCTTTGTCTTTAAGCTTAAACATGTAACATGACTTTAGCATTTAAATATTTATATTCAACATTACGCCATAAGGGGAATAAGAAGTGCGCGCAAGAAATCCTTCGATTACACTCAGGACACCGGCGGAAGCGAGGCCGACTTGTCCTGAGCGAAGTCGAATGGGTTAGCAACCTAGGTCTGAGTATCCGTCGGTGGGGGTGAAACGGGTTCTGTTTCCTTCTTGGGAATTGCAAGAACTTTATGTCTTATTAAAATCCCTTTGGCCAGCCCAAAGAAACCCCAGACCTCTTTCAAACCAAGCAGCATACTTATGGCAAGATAAATAAATACTCCAACGCTAGTAACCAAAAACGTGAGTGCAATAAGATTCGCGGTGTAGCGTGTATCAAGAACAAATCTTTCGAAGGGAATTATTCTGGTCGCCTCTATCTGCCCTAAGAACGAAAGCCTCTTCACCCAAACGCTTCTATCGAATATTTTAAGTAGAAAAAACATCGTCGTTCCTGAACCGAGAGAAGCTAACAAAATTTTGAAAGGAGAAACAAGCAAGGCCAAGAATGATTTCCCTGAAGTCTTTTTATTGATGAGATAAAGGAGGATTGTTGCTTGTATAGCGGCTCCTATTGAAAAAGAAAACGCTAGTCCCCAAACCGGAAGGGAGAAACCTTTGATAAAAACAAAATCCATGACGATTATGACCAATATTGAGGAGATTGAAACGACAACTGGGGTTTTTGTGTCATGAAGGGCATAGAAACCCCGGGCCAGGATTGAAACTGCGGATTGAAAAACCACCCCCAACGCAAATGCCGAAACAACGAGTCCGGTTTGTACCGTTGACTCCCAACTAAAGATGTCTGTACCGAAAATAAGCCTCACCAAAGGAATTCTCAAAATAATTAGAACGCCTGCCATGGGGGCAACAAAAAATATTATCTGGTAGAGTGCTCCAAAAAGAGTCTTTCGAAATTCCGAAGGATCATTTTCCTGCCTGGCTAAAGTAGGTAGGGCCGCTTTGGCCACCGAAGCTCCAAAAAGACCAACGGGAAGAAATTGAAGAGTGCTTGCGAATGTGAAGTATGTATAAGAAGCCGTTGAAATAATTGAAGCTAAAGAAAGCTCGACCAATTTCGAGACTTGCAGGAAACTAACCTCTATAATTCTAGGTAGGGCGAGTTTCCCGATGGTTCTTACGTCTTTAGTAACTACAATTTTCGGAAAAAATCTGAAACCAAGCTTTATCGCGAGCGGCAGTTGAATTAAGAAGTGAAGGAAAGCTCCTAAAAGTACTCCCAAGGCGGGGGCAAGAAGTCCATATTTGCCTACCAAAAGTATGGTGCCAAGGATTATTCCCAAATTGTAAAAAAGGGGCGCTAGGGCTGGTACTAAAAAGCGCCTCAGAGACTCAAGAACACTGGTTAACACGTAGCTCACAACGAAAAAACCCTGCGCAGCAAAAAGAATTCTGGCAATTTTGACTACTTGGGCTCTTTGGGCGAGATCATAACCCGGTGCAAAAAGGCTATATAAAGGATTTGCAAAGGCAGCTAGAATAATCCCTACAAAAAGAAAGACTAGAACCCCAATATTTGTAACAGAAGTTGCAGTGTTCCATGCATTTTTCCTCCCTTTTCTTAAGGCTTTTGTGAATACAGGAATAAATGCGGAAGAAAATGTTCCAAAAACCAAAACTTCAAAAACCAGATCGGGAAGTCTAAAGGCCGCGAAGAATAAAGAAAGCTCCCCTGCACCAAAAAAGTGTGCCAAGACCCTCTGGCGAACTAACCCCAAGACCCTTGAGGCAACAACCATAAGCATTATTATCGTGGCGGCAGAAAGGACCGAAGTTTGGGCCGAAAAGATAAGCTTTTTCCCTTTTGAAATAATTTTCCCAACCATTGTTTTTTAAATCTTGTTAGATTATACTCTGCCCATGCCTGTAACAAAAACAGCCAAAAGGGCCTTAAGGTCCTCCAAAAGAAAGTCGGAATTAAATTCATCCATTCTCAAAAAATTGGAGGTTTCTATTCGTGTTGCCAAAAGGGCAAAATCTTCTGAGAAAATCCTTAGTGCAATATCTTTAGCGGATAGAGCTGCTAAAAAGAAAGTTATACACAAAAATAAAGCCGCCAGAATCAAAAGTACACTCTCCAAGTTATTACCTAAAGGTAAGTCTGGCGCAAGATTAAAATCCAAGCCCGCTAAAAGGACCTCGAAAAAGTAGAGTTTTTGCTTCTCTCACCCCTTTCCATGTGGTATATTGAGGAATAGAATTCGATTCTGTTACCAGTTTGGAATTTGGAGTTTGGAAATTAGAAATTGGAGCGTAAGCGACTCTATGGCTGCCCTAAAGAAACAACGATTGATTAATCTTCTTCCCTCAGAGGAATTTGCGGTAACAACCACCGGAAGAATTCTCTCCTGGGCTCTTTCCACCTTTCGTTATATCGTTATTGTCACAGAGCTCGTGGTTATCTTAGCCTTCATTTCAAGGTTCTGGCTGGACGCTCAAAATGCGGACTTAGCTGAAGAAATAGAACAGAAACAGTCGTTAATTGCCAGCTCTAAGGATTTTGAAAGGGAATTTATAGAAGTTCAAAAAAGGTTAATTATATATAAGACTCTAACGTCAGATAGCGTCTCTTTTTCGAAAATATTCAGCAATATTTCAGTGAATATTCCGGAAGATGTACTTTTATCGAAAATCTCACTCTCTGGAGAAAGCCTTACGGTCGATGGTCTTTCGCCGAGTGAGAGAAGTATCGTCCAATTCGCAGTCAACCTTGAGAAAAACGCAGGCTACCCTAAAACAACCCTAAAATCAGTTGAGACAAACCGTAACGATCCTTCTCTTCTTGAATTTAGCCTCGATGTGAGTTTAGCAAAGGAGGAAATCTAACATGGCAGTTGGTTGGAGGGCAAACTACTTGCGTTACAAGTCCTATTTTCTAGATGTCGTGGGTCACTATCAAAAGCGACAAGACCTTAAAGTTTTTATGGAGCTATTCCTTTCTCTAGCCACTATTTCCATCTTTGGCATCTTTGCCATAAAACCCACACTTGTCGCTATGGCAGAACTGATTAAAGAAATAGAGGGTAAAAGGCAAATTTTGTCAATCATGAATCAGAAAATTGAGAATTTAAATCGCGCCCAGGTGCTTTATGAAGAAGAGCGAGCAAATATAGATCTACTTAAACTAGCTATTCCTAAAAAGGGCGAGCCGGAGGCTCTTGTTCGACAATTGGAGGGGGTTGCCAGCCAAAATCCAGTCACAATACTTTCCCTTTCAATGGGAAAAGTTAACATTCTGGGAGATGGTACTTTAGATACATCTACCAAACTCGATGTTCTCCCAGTAGGGGCTGAGGGGTTAACGTTTTCCTTAAGCTCAACCTCTGACTATCCCCTCCTTGCTTCTTTTGTCCAAGCTATGGAAGGGTTAAGGAGGCCTTACAAATTAGACACATTATATATTAATACTGAGGAAAGCGAGGCGGGCAGAGAATTGATTCTTGTCATAAATGCCCGATCGCCGTATCTTAAGTAATAAAGATGAAGAAAAAAACCCCGGCTTTGGTTAGTACAGCAATCCTCACGGTAATCACAATATTTATGTGGATAGCTTTTAGCGTCTATAGGGCACTTATAACTCAACCTTCAGTCAATGTTCCTCCTGAAATCCTAGAGCCTATTTCGCCTGATCTAGACAGGGAAACTTTGGCGTCCCTTGCCGCAAGAACCTATTTTGGAGAGACAGATGTGCCAGAGACATTTGTAAATCAGGGCCCGCAGATTACTCAAGAACTTTCCCAAGAAAATCCTACTTTGACTCCGCCAGCTGGCGGATCGCCTAGTGTAACTCCGGAAGCAACTGGTTCAGGGGAATTAACGCCTACGCCATGAAAGGAAAAATACCCACACTAATAGTTTTGACAATACTGGTAATAGGAATTGTTGTTGGTGTTTTTATGGTTAGAAATAGACAGATCTTCAGACTGGGTGCGAGCGGAGAAATTACGCCCAATGATGTAAGAATCACAAACATCACTGAATCATCTCTAACTCTCTCCTGGACTACGGATAAGGAAACTGTGGGTGCGGTCTCTTTTGGGAAAAATGAGACGCTAGGGCAAACTGCGTTAAGCGAAATCGAAGGCCAATCCACACTACACTCGACGGTTTTGACCGGCCTTGAACCCGAAACAAACTACTTTTTAAAAATAAATTCTAATGAGACAGAGTTCGATAATAACGGTGTTGCTTGGCGAGCCGCAACCGGACCGCAACTAACACCGGGCGAGGATTCGGTGGTCATTTCAGGCAAGGTTTTAACTGCCGAGGGAAGTCCCGCGGGGGGAGTATTGGTCTACGTTGCCATAGGCGGAGGAACTCCCCTTTCTACCCTAACTTCAAATGATGGTAACTGGGTTGTTCCAATTTCAACCTCAAGAACTCTCGATCTAACCTCACTAATCACAATTGACCAAGAAAATACCTTGGCCGAAATTTCTATCCAAGGGGGTGAGGGTGGTGTTGCCTCGGCTCAAATTTACCCAATAGCGGCAAAACCAGCACCGCCAATAACCCTGGGTCAGGTACACGACTACCGAAATCTCCCCGCATCTACCCCGGGAGAAACACCTGGTGCAAACATTGAAATTCCAGAGGCAGATATACAAGAGTCGGGTTTTGAAGTATCCGAAACGGCAACTCCCGCGGCTAGCGCCGTAACTCTTACTAGCGTAAATAGTGGGGAGACTGTTGCGACGGCCCAGCCCGAATTTTTCGGAGAAGGACCGAAAGGAATAGTTATCACAGTAACCCTCGAATCAGATCCCGTTATTGATGAGGTAACGGTCGGGGCCGACGGAGAGTGGAGTTGGAGTCCTCCGGACGATCTTTCCGCCGGAACCCATAAAATTACTCTCTCCTGGAGAGACGCCCAAGGAATTTTAAGAACTCTAACACGATCATTTATTGTTCAAGCTGCTGAAGAACCTGCATTTACGGCCACTCCTTCGGCAACACCGACACCCAGAGTAACCTCTACCCCAACGCCTACACCGAAACCGACGGGAACCCCGACACCGACGCCAAGGGTTTCGGCCACTCCTTCGGCAACACTTACTCCAACCAAGGCTCCGACGCCAACGGCAACTGGATCCTCTCTTCCCGACGCAGGAAGTTCTATTCAAACACTGGCTTTAATACTTTTTGGGATTTCCCTTTTGATATTTAGTGGCTTGACAACTTTTCTCTCTTTTAAAAAAAGGGGTTAAACAATGAATGAAAACTTAAAGAAAAGACTCCCTATAATCGGAATCGCCGCCGCTACAATCATACTCGCCGGGATTGCAGTTTTTACGGCTACTAGAATCTTTCGATCAAGGGAGGGGAATGTTTCACCGGTTGCACCCGAGGAAGATTCGCTTGCCCAAGCGCCCACCGCAACTGCCACCCTAACTCCTACGGTAACTCCCACACCCACCATTAGATTAACCGGAAGTCCTACGCCAACTCCGAGAGTTAGCGTTTCTCCAACCGCTTCTATATCTGCGACTCTTACCCCAACGAAAAAACCTACGGCTACACCCACATCTGCCGAAACCCTACCCGACGCAGGTATCTCTTTTCCTACAGTCATTGGAGTATCAGTCGGTCTGATTCTTGTCATCGCAAGCATTCTTCTAGCCATTTGATCCCCAACAGGCGTCTTTTCCGCTATACTTTGGTTTAAGAATCGACAAATGAAAAAGTATTTATGGTCAAAAGAGGCGCTCTTTTTTATTCCCGTTTTGGTCTTTTCGTTCTTTCTAATGTTTAAAACCTTTCAGATAACTCCCGATGGTAATTTAAAACTAGCCCTCAAACTCTGGAGTGACTTCGCCGCAACCATCCCGCTTATTCGATCATTCTCTTTGGGTGATAATTTTCCTCCCCAGTATCCAATTTTTGCCGGACCCCCAATCCGCTACCACTTTCTTTTTTATCTCGTTGTGGGGTTTTTGGAAAAAATTGGAGTAAGACTCGACTGGGCATTAAATATTCCCAGTGCCATATCTTTCTTTGCGCTGATATTAATAATTTATTTTTTGGCTACAAAAGTTTTTAAAAATAAAGCCGTAGGAGTACTCTCCATTGTCCTTTTTCTTTTTAATGGGTCATTTTCTTTTTTGGAATTTCTCAAGACTCATCCAATTTCTCCAAATTTAATAAATGAAATTATCAATACAAGCGAATTTGCCTCTTTTGGGCCTTATGACGGCAGAGTAGTCTCTGCTTTTTGGAGTCTTAATATTTTTACGAATCAGAGACACCTGTCTTTGGCGTATGCGGCATTTTTACTTTTGGTTTTTTTCCTGTATCGACTCATAGAGGTAAACAAAAAATTCTCCACTAAGGGAGTCGTTTTACTTTCGCTTCTTATTGGTCTTTTCCCGTTTTTCCATCTCGCAGTTTTTGGAATGATGATTGTCGCACTTGGAGTTTTCTTTCTAATTTACCCAAAGACAAGATACCAAATCTTTCTGATCGGCCTTTTTTCATTAGCGCTTGCCATCCCTCAAATCCTTTATATGGGTAAGTCTCAAATAGACGTAAAATTTTTCGATCCCGGTTTTTTGATACAGAACTTAAATTTTGTAAATTTTGTAAATTATTGGGTCCTGAATCTAGGTTTGACCGTCGTACTTGCTCCAATCGGATTTTTCCTTGCCTCGAGGAAGGTTAGGAAAGTTTTCTATCCCTTCTTTGCCCTTTTTGTCGTAGGAAACCTTTTTCGCTTCTCGCCAGAGGTCGCGGCAAACCATAAATTCTTTAACTTATTTTTGATTGGAGCGAACTTCTTTACTGCGTACGCCTTAATTTATATTTGGAAGAGAAAAATCTTTGGAAAAGTCTTGACCGCAGCCTCCCTTTTTTTCCTGACACTCTCCGGGATAATCGATTTCTTCCCGATAATCAACGACCGCTATATTGAAATTCCCGACGTTGGGAGTAACCGAGCTTCCCAATTTATTCTTGCCAATACCCCCAAAGACAGCGTCTTTCTTAACTCCTCCTACCTCTACGACCCGGCCTCACTTGCCGGCAGAAAAATTTTTATGGGTTGGCCTTATTTTTCTTGGTCGGCCGGATATGACACCGACAAAAGAGGTAAAACAATGGAAAAAATCTATACGAGCCAAGATAAACTGGAAATCTGTACATTGCTAAGGGAAAACGACCTTGACTACTTTACGGTCCAGGACACAAGTGGGGATCCCGACTATCCCGATATCGATATCGAGTTTTTTCAACGCGAGTTTACATCCTTTTATAAAAACGGGGACTTTGTGATATTCCAGACTTCTCAAAATTGCGAAGGTTCCTAAATGAAAAAGAATAATTATAAAACTCTTATTTACCTTTTTATTATTCTATCTTTATCATTACTGCCCAGACTTTGGAAATTGGAACAATATCCACCGTATGTGGTAGACGAGCCTGCAAATTTAAGAGATATAGATAAGATTTTTAATTTAGGAAGCTATAATATCTTAGATTTTCATTGGGACTTCAGCAAATCACAACTGGTATACCTTCCTGCACTTTCACTTATTGGTCTTTTGGGAAGGCAGGAGTCGTTTTTGGCTCTTCGCCTAACCTCCTCACTCCTTAGTCTTCTGGCACTAATTCCTTTTTTCTTCATTGTTAAATCTCTTACCAATCGAGCCATCTCTTTTGCAACGACCTTACTTCTATCCTTCAGTTACTATTATCTCCAATTCTCCCGAGTAGGTTGGAATGACATAATAGGAGTAACCTGCCTTGGTCTTTATCTTATTTGGTTTTTAGAAATTGCCGGCCGTAAAAAAAGTGTCTTTTGGTCTGCCCTTGGAGGGATAGTTGCCGCAATAATTTTCTATTCATACCGTGGTGGAGCCATTATTCTCGCTGTTTCGCCCTTTTATCTCCTTTATGTCTTGTGGGCCCAAAGAGCTTCTAAAAAAGTGTTTATTAAGGTTCTTGCTAGCTTTGGCACGGTAGCCATTCTCTTAAGCCTCCCTTGGGCCATGAAAATTTCCAGGAACTGGGAAAAATATAATCTAAGATTCAGGGTAGTTTCAATAAAAAACGCAAGTATTCCCTACCACGGGTTAACCAAAAGGGAGGAGATATCTAAATATCAAGTATTAACGTCCATAAAATCCTGGGTATTTCTGGACGCGGTCGACGGAGGAAGAGAGGAAAACCCCAGGTATCTTCCTCTAAAAGAACCACCCGTAAACACGTTTGTGAGAATCGGATTTTTGCTTGGTCTATTGGCCTCATTAGTAAAACCTAAGAAAGTGGCTGTCTGGCTTTTGATCTATATTCTTGGAATTGTCTTTGGCCAAATTCTAACTGTCGATCCTCCCAATGGGGCCCGGGGGCTCATTATGCTTCCGGCAATATATATACTTTTTGCGGTTGGTCTTTATAAACTCTATGAGGTGACCGGAAAGAATAAATTATTTCTGGCTTTTCTGATAATTATATCTCTCCTTTATTGCTACTTAGATTTCTCTTATTATCAGGGCTGGATGGGTTGGATAAAGGTATGATGCAAAGCGATTTTTTTTCGGTTTTTATCTGGTGGGTAATATTGTTTTCTTTAGGGATATTTAGTTTTCCACTCACTTGGAGGATTTTGGGCAAATTTTTTGACTCGGGATATGGGGTTTCAAAAATCATAGGAATTCTCACAACTTCATATCTGGTATTTCTCATATCAGTCCTGCATATTCTCCCTTTTGGCCTATCTTCCGTCTTCGGAGTCTTCGGATTAAGCATAGTCGCCAACTTCATTATTTACACGAAATACAAAAAAGAAATCAAGGAAGCATTCAGGAAAAAAATAAAAGTTTTTATTTTAGAAGAACTTCTATTTTTTGCAGGACTTTTTGCTTGGAGTTATGTTCGCGCCCACCAACCAGAGATTAGGGGCTTGGAAAAATTTATGGACTATGGATTTATTAATTCAATATTAAAGGGTGAATTTTTGCCTCCCGCGGATATGTGGGCAGGGGGCAAGCCCATTAACTATTACTGGTTTGGGCATTTAATGACAGCGACCTTAACTAAACTTTCGGGAATTCCAGGCGCTATAACATATAACCTCATGTTGGGAACAATTCTCGGGCTTACACTTTCTTCAGCCTTTAGTATCACAACGTCTCTTTTGGCGAATACCTTTGGGGGTAAAAGGGGAAGAGCAGTTATCGTCGGAGGGATTTTGTCTGCCCTTCTTTTGGGCCTGGGAGGAAATTTCCATACTCCCTATTACGTCCTCAAAAATGGGTACGAAAAATATTGGTATCCGGATGCTACGCGCTTTATCGGCTATAACCCGGACACAAATGACAAAACAATTCATGAATTCCCCAGTTATTCATTCATCGTGTCGGATCTTCACGGACACCTTTTGGATCTACCGGTTGTTCTTACTTTCCTTGCCCTTTTGACAAGTTTTATTCTCTTCTCAAAAGAAAGGGGTGAGAAACTATTAATTACATTAGGATTGGGGGTAGCCCTTGGGATAATGTTCATGACCAACACCTGGGATTTCGGAATTTACCTTCTTGTCGCCGGCGTAACAATCGCAATTCATAACCTTGTCAAAAAGAAACTTTCTTGGGATTTTATTTTTGAAACTTCAAAAACACTTCTGACTTTAATTTTAGTTGGGCTTTTGACAACTCTCCCTTTTATACTAAATTTTTCCTCGATTGCCGAAGGCATAGGTTTCGTGAGGGCGTCAACTCCCTTTTGGCAGCTAGCCATTCTTTGGGGTTTTCCGGCACTTCTAACTACAGTTTTTGTTATAAATCTTCTTAGGGAAAGAAAATTAAATGAATCAAAAGTCTTTATCCTCTCGCTTCTTCTGGCCGCTTGGATTTTGATATTTTTGCCGGAAGTCATTTTTGTAAAAGACATTTATATTTCCTCCCACCATAGAGCAAATACTATGTTTAAACTCACCTATCAGGGTTTTGTAATTTTCTATCTTTTATCAGGCTTTATTATTGTTTCTGTCCTTTTATCTATAAAGAAATTCTTCTTAAAATTATTAGCAGTTTGCTCTTCTTCAGTTATTATCGCCTCAATTCTAATCTACCCCTATTTTGGAGTTAAATCCTTCTATGGGGAACTTAGAAACTATCGTGGTCTTAATGGTGAAGCATGGCTTGAAAGAGAATACCCTGGAGAGTATAAAGCTCTCTTATTCTTTAGAGAAAATGTCGCCGGTCAACCGGTTATTTTAGAGGCTGCCGGGGACAGCTACACCGATTTTAATGTTATTTCTGCTTATTCCGGTCTCCCAACCGTCTCTGGTTGGTTTGTCCATGAGTGGCTCTGGCGAGGAACCCCCGACTTCCCGCAAGTTAGAGCCAACGAGGTGAGCCAAGTTTACTTGACGTCAAGCACGGAGGAAGCAAAAAATCTCCTTTCTAAATATAAAGTTTCCTATGTCGTAGTTGGAACTTTTGAGAGACAAAAATACCCCATGCTTAATGAGGAGAAATTTACACAAATAGCGAAACTTGTATTTACTTCGGGCAACACCAAAATTTATCAGCTAATATACTAAATACAAAGGCCCCCTGAAATAACTCACCTAACCGAGACATGGATATCACTTCAGTCTCACTTTTAATGTGTGTATTAACTATAATAATTCGATGAACTCCGTATATAATGGACTGAGAGCACCATGAGAGTATTCATGAGGGAGAAGCTTTTTAGCTTTATTAATTCTCCAAAGTTATTAATAGTTTTGTTTGTCTATTCAGTAATTATTACACTTGTCTCCGGTTTATCTCTTATTAAGTGGAACTATTGGAAAAATAAGTTTGCCGGGTACAAAGAACAAAATAACTCGAAAATATATAATTTATCCATAACGCCTTTGCCCAGTCCGCTTACGAAATCCCCTCCGGCAACCTGCATTAATGAAAGTTCTACCCTTTTTACGGGAAATGAGAACGACAAAGAGTTCGCCGCGTGCCTGGAAGATGGTAAATATAACGTCTACCGAGAAACTTTGGATGGTTATTATCCAATGGTTGAAGAAACGGGGAGATTGGATCTCGATAAGCAAATTATTATTTCGTATGAAGATTACTCTGGTCAGGTTCCGAAAAAGGATTTGGGGTCGCGGGTTTTTATGGTGGATAAAACTGGAAAGAAATTTAACGTCTTACTAGACCCTCTTGACATTCCAAACAAGGAAGACTGGATATCAGGAGTCCAATACAACGTAATCTATGCAGTCTATGGAAACGAGACCTGGTCTTTGTCTCCCGATAAAAACATACTTTTATTAACAGTTTCTTCCTGCTGGGGATGTGATGCTTCTTATCATCTATATGCCTACAATTTTTTCAGTAAAGAGTTGAAATATATTGGAGGGTTGTATAGAGATGGGCAGTTCTATATCGAGTGGATAGATATAAATACCCTAAGATGGAGAGGGGGTAGGTGGAGAGAACGAACGGCAAATGATACCGAAGAAGGCCATTTTCCTGCTATCCAAGAAGATTTAGGCTACAAAATCACTAGTCTTTAAGTACTTTACATCGCGCCGCGGTGAGTCTGATAGAGAAAATTTCATTCATTCCACTCAGCCAAGTCTATAATTTTCAACAGTATAATATCTCTCGTCTTAAATAAAATTTAGAATAAAATTAATTACAAATCCCTCCCGAGATGACACACTCAACCCACGAATGAACTTCGCTCCAGTCCCCGCTTCTCGGAATAAATACATAGAGGCTATCATATCTGGGAGATTCAGGGGGATTCACTAAAAGGTTTTGAGGTAAAACCTGGGAATTCAGGCTATTTTTAGCTGCAAGTAAGCGCCTAGCCAAAATCGCCCCAGAAGAATCGGGTATATCGGTCTCGATGGAAATTCTAACAATTTCCCATAATTTTAAGAGGGTCTTAGGAGAAAGAAGAATTTTGGTCGAAATAACTTTTTTGGAAATTGCCGATATTATTTTTTGTTGGCGTTGAGAGCGGGCAAAATCCGTCCCTTCGTCTCCTTGGGCATTTCGACTCCTGGCAAACTTCAGGGCTCTCGCCCCATCCATAGCCTGAAGGCCCTTCTCAAAATGTATAGTTTCATAACGACATTTAAATTCTTTATCCCCTCCGCACTCGTCATTTTCCTTCCCGACGATTGGATATCTTGTATCGGTAAATTCTCTTTCTACGTCCACTTCGACGCCACCGAGGGTATCAATTATCTCCTTGAAGGCAGAGAAATCAATCACAACTCCGTACTGCACCTTTTGTCCGCTAATTTCTTCAACTGTCGACTTTGCCAAAATTATTCCGCCCCCAGTTTGTTTTTGATTTCCCCAGTAATAGACACTATTTAATTTTGTCCTAAGATCGGGTATCCAGATGTCTCTAGGAAGCGAAACCAATTTTATTTCGGGATTTTTGTAAGAGACTGAGGCAAGAATAATTGTATCGGTCAAGTCTGGCGCCTCGTGTCCCACACCGCCTTTTCCCAAAATCAAAATGTTCGTTCTTCCGTCTAAAATTTCTATTTTCCCTTCTGGGGTGAATAAAAAGTCTCCAGACAGCTTTACAAAGTTGCCTAATGGGGTGTGGCCCAATATAAATCCGATTAAAGTAAAAATTAAATAGATACTTACGAAAATTAGTCCAAGAATTCCTGCTCTTACCGCCCACGTATGTTTCAAAATTCTCCTTTTGAGCCTAGAAAAAGTCACTTTAGCCTTACTTATGGGCTTGGGTTGGGGAACGGTCGGGTCTTCCATGCTAGAATTATGCTCGTAGAGACTATTGTATTTTAGATGCAAAAGGGAAACAAGCTACTTTCCAGCTTAAATAAAGAGCAGGTTAAAGCCGTAACTTATATCGGGGGACCACTTCTAGTCTTGGCGGGAGCGGGTAGCGGCAAAACTAAAGTTTTAACCCACCGGGTTGCATATTTTATTGCCGAAAAGACTCTTAAACCAGAAAATGCGCTTCTGTTAACGTTTACCAATAAAGCTTCCGGAGAAATGAAGGAAAGAATTGCGTCCCTGACCGGCTCTACCCCGCCCTATTCTGGAACCTTCCACTCTTTCTGCGCAAAAATTTTAAGAATCGACGGGAAGCATATCGGAATTTACCCAAGTTTTTTAATCTATGACGAGGATGACTCAAAGGAGATGGTAAAACAGATTCTTAGCGAATTTAACCTGTCCACCGACTCATATAATCCCGCTGCAATTTTAGGGGAAATCTCTGATGCCAAAAATCAAATGCTTTCACCGACCCAATACGCAGAACTTGCCCCCGGTGATTGGGGTGAAACGGTCTTTAAGGTCTACGTCGCTTACGAAAAAGCCCTAAAAGAAGTGGGGGCTCTGGACTTTGACGACCTTCTTATTAAGACTGTCGAGCTTTTCAAGGAAGTTCCCGAAGTACTTAATAAATGGCAGGAAAAGCTAACTCATATTTTCGTCGACGAATGGCAGGACACAAACAAAATCCAATATGCTCTGACAAAATTACTTGTTGGGAGAGGAAAAAATATAACTGCCGTGGGGGATGCTTCACAATCAATTTATTCCTGGCGAGGAGCGGACTACCGAAATATAAACTATTTAGTTCGAGACTTCCCCGACATTAAAATTATTAATCTTGAGCAAAATTACCGCTCCACCCAAAACATTCTAAGTGCAGCAAATTCGGTTATTTCCAAAAACAAAACCCACCCGATTCTAAAACTTTGGACGTTAAAAGGTGCAGGAGAAAAAATAAAACTCTATACAGCTCGTAATGGCTTGGATGAAGCAAGTTTTGTCGTGGGCGAAATTCAATCACTAATCACCAGTCGCCAATCACCAATCACTTTTCAAGATATTGCTGTTCTTTATAGAACTAATGCCCAATCTCGTGTTTTGGAGGAAGCGCTGCTTCACTCTGGAATCCCTTACCTTTTGGTTGGTGGCGTCAGATTTTACGGCCGCAAAGAAATTAAAGACGTTCTTTCTTTTCTAAGACTCCTGATTAACCCTAAAGACACTGTAGCCAAAAGAAGAATTGAAAAATTGGGAGTGAGAAGGATCGAGAAGTTTAAAAGCCTGAAAGAAGAAATAGAAAACCTGGAAAGCTTCACAACCCTCGATTTATTGGACATAGTTTTAGAGAAAACTGGGTACTTGGACCTTTATCAAAAAGAAACCGAGGAAAACTTGGCGAGACTCGAAAACATTAAAGAACTCCGCTCGGTCGCAACGGAGTTTCCAAATATCAACGAATTTCTGGAAAATGTTGCACTTGTCGAGACGGAACAATTCAAATCACAAAATACGAATCACGTATCACGACGTGACGCGGTCACCTTGATGACTCTACATGCGGCCAAGGGTCTCGAATTTCCCGTTGTATTCATCGTCGGAATGGAAGAAGGGCTTTTCCCCCATTCCCGTTCTCTTTGGGACTCAAGCCAACTCGAAGAAGAAAGGCGTTTGGCTTATGTAGGAATAACCCGGGCCAAAAATCTTTTGTATCTTTCCTACGCCACCCGTAGACTTTACTTCGGGGAAAAGATTTCAAATCCCCCTAGTCGGTTTATAATTGATATTCCGGAAACTCTTCTTCAAGGAACAGGAACAGATAGATTATTAAAAAGTTTGGGAGAGTTCGACGATATAAACTTTTGAAACTAATCTAAAAATTTGATAGTCGAGAGCATACTAACAATCTCCTCCCGTTCCTCCATGGTAAAATAAGTTCCTGTTACATATGGAAGCTTTCCCTCTTCATAGAATTGAAAACGGTAATGCTCCAACTTCAAATCATCTCCCGTTTTGATGCAAGACTTCCCATTGATCTGAGTGGTATAAACCTCGCCTTCAATTTCTACCGAGAAGGGTTTATCTGTAAACTGTCCTTCTCCTTCGCAACTTAATGCGTTTCCAAATAACGCACCCGATGTGGAATAAACAAGAGCACTTCCAATTACTATCTGCAAATTCCCCCCTGTATAGGTTTTACTTGGCGAATCACTAGTTAGCCAGAAGGTCGAAACACCTTCTACTTTCTCGACCTTAGATATTGTCCATTTGGGAGGGTAACTTATGCTTATACCCAATTCACTATTTGTATATGTCTTCCAACTAGTACTGGGTTTGGACGTCGGAGTCGGCGACAACGTTTGAGTTGGTGAAGGTGATGGGACACCAGTCGATTCCTTTTTTGAATTTAAATAAAATACTCCGCCAGCTGCTGCGACCAGTAAAACCAAAATAAGAACCAGAATAGCCGAAAAGCCTTTATTTTTTCGTTTCATCCCTTCCAGTGTATCATATAGACATGGCTGACCAAATATCACCAGAGGTCTTAAATAATGTCGCGTCCCACCCACTTCAAACTTGGGAATGGGGAGAGTTTAGAAAAGCCTGGGGAAACGAAGTGGTAAGGCTTCCCTTCGGACAACTAACTCTTCATAAAATTCCATTTCTTCCTTATAAGATAGCCGCTTTTGAAAAGGGGCCTGCTCCTACAAAAGAGGCGCTTAACGAATTAAAAAAACTCGCAAAAGACGAAAATTTGATTTTTATAAAACTTGAACCCAACCATGTAGCTCCGAACGAATTAACGAAGAATAAATTAACTAAACTTCTCCGCGAAAATGGCTGCGTTCCTGGCAAAACCCTATTTACCCCAACTACTTTTTGGATTGATTTAACCAAACCAGAAGAAGAACTTTTAAAAAGCTTTAATCCCAAGACCCGTTATAACATCCGACTCGCCCAGAAAAATGGAGTCGAAGTTGTGGAGGATAATTCCGAGAAAGCATTTGAAAAATATATCAAACTTACCCGCGAAACAGTTATCCGTCAAGGTTTTTACGCCCATTCCGAAAAATACCACCGGCTGATGTGGAAGTATTTACATAAAACTCAAAAACTCAAAAACTCAAAAACTCCAATAGCCCGACTTCTTGTCGCAAGATATAACCCGCCCGCAACGCCTGAGCGTAGCGATGGCGGGCGAGGAGGCCAAATAATTACCACTTGGATTGTTTTTGTTTGGAAAGATTTCCTTTACTATCCTTACGGTGCATCAACCGAAAAATACAAAAACGTCATGGCAAACAATCTAATTATGTGGGAGGCAATACGTTTTGGGAAATCTTTGGGACTTAAAACTTTTGACCTCTGGGGTCGCGAGGAAGGAAAAGGCTTTACCCGGTTTAAAGAAGGGTATAGCCCTAAGGTTGTAGAATTCTTGGGAACCTGGGACTTGGTTATAAATAAACCTCTTTATTATGCTTATCGAGTCGTCGAATCCATTCGTTGGATAGTTCTTCGCGCCAAAAGTAAATTCGTCAAACCAAGTTTCTAGGTTCGGTTTATCCGTTGGTCGGGTGGCTGACTTCAGATAGCCAGTTTGTCAGAAAGTGAAACTGAAAATGATAGATATAAGACAAGCACTCCAGTATGCAAAATATTTATCAAAAATCGGCTGGGAAGTTGAAAGGATAGCCGAGATTAATTACTTCATCAAAAAAATTCCCTTACTTGGATCTGTCTTAAAAGTTCAGAGGCCGGAGGAGATACGATATAACGATATTAAGAAATTAAGTACAAAATATCATGCTTTCCAAATAATTGTAGAACCGAGGACCCAGTTGGACGCAAAATTCTTAACCTCTGTTGGTTTTAAATTAAGTAAGTCTCCCTATCTTCCCACAAAAACACTCCTTTTGGACCTGACAAAATCAGCGAAACAACTTATTATGGGGATGAAAAAAGATGCCCGTACTGCAATTAAAAAAACAGAGAACCTAGAGACAAAAGAGCTCAAAGATTTAAAAAAGTTTCGGGAAAGTTGGAAAAAATCCGTTGGGATGAAACGCTATGTCCCCCCGCTGACCCACCTTCTTGCCCTTAAGAATTCTTTTAAGGACAAGGCTCTATTTTTAACAACCAATAATTCCTCCGCCGGAGCGATTTTCTTGATTGGAGATGGGTTGGCATATTATTGGCAGGCATTTACTAACAAAGAGGGCAGAAAGGAATTGGCTCAGTATAAAATTGTTTGGGATGGAATCCTCTGGGCAAAAACTAAAGGGGCCAAAATGTTTGATTTTGAAGGAATTTTTGATGAACGATTTCCCAATAAAAGCTGGCAGGGTTTTACCCATTTCAAAAAATCCTCTGGGGGGTACGAAGTTTCCTATCCGGGAACTTTTGTAAAAAATCTGCTACCATTTAGCCAATGACAGACGAAGAGAAAAATAAACTATTCAAAGATTTTGATGTAACAGAAGAAGAAAAAAGAAGATATATATTTGACGAATTAGGCGATTTTCAAATCCTCGACCTTTGCAGAAAATTAGAAAAACTTAATCTTTCAATCTCGGATAGAAAAGTAGTTGAGATGGCCAAAACTCAACTCGAGGATGATTGGCGAGCCCCCCTATTGGCATACCTCCAGAAATTATTAACAGAATATCCTCGATGATTTTAAAAAAGAAAACTTGGCCGAAATTTTTCAAAGAGATAAAAGATGGCAAGAAAAATTTCGAAGTTAGACTTGCAGACTGGAAGTGCAAACCTGGAGACTTATTAATTCTCCGCGAATGGGATCCGAAAACAGAGAAATATACAGGGAGAAAAATCGGGAAAAAAGTAACTTATGTTCTCAAAACGAAAGGTCTAAAATTCTTTTCAAAAAAAGACATCGGAAAATACGGATATCAAATAATAGGGTTTAGGTAGTCTATTTAAAATGTTTGTAATAAATAGCAAGCTTTTTGTAAGCTTCTCTTCTGTGTGTAACTAGGATTATATAAACACTATCTGATCTAAGGATATAAACAATCCGATAATCACCCAATCTAATCCTAAAAACATCCTTATAGGAAGCCAGTTTTTTGGAATTGCTAAAGTTTCCTGTTCCCAGTTGTCTTATCTTGTTGCCAACTATAATTTGGGTAGTTTTAGAAAGTTTTCTGATTTGCTTTTTCGCCTGAGGAATAATCTTAAGATTCATATCCCCAGCTCTTTGGCAAATTCTTCAAAATCTGTAGCCTTGCTTAAATCTGCTTTCTCAACAGCTTTAACGTCCTCAACATCCTCAATGTACGCAATCATCTTCTCAAAAAGGCTTCTGCCTACAAGGTAGGCTTTGGTCTTCTCTCTACTTTTAATTGCAACAGGATAATCCTCCGAAGCTAAAATAACCGAGGCTGGTTTTGTCTTCAGGTCAGTAATGGATACGCTTGTCATATGTAAATAGTACTATATTTAGGTCTTTTGTCAAGACCTATTTTCAGGTCCTACACAAAAATGAGTATTCGCAGTTTTCGCAAAGGAATCCGCGTGAACATCTAAAGTCCGAGTGTTCAATTTGCCTTTTATAATCCTCGATAATTTTTATTGCTTCTTTCAATTGCTCTTTCGTCCTAGTTGTCGAAACAATTTGCGGAGTGTCAAAATAATATAGCGAGAGTTTCACCTTTTCCGGAACCCTGGCAAAAGGAAATTCCGGGATAGAGGTTGCCGCAAGGGCGTAAATGGAAAGTTGCAAATCCTTATCTGCTTCTTTTTGGGGGAGCGGATTTGCACCGGTTTTGTAGTCGATTATCTCTAGCACATCTTTATGCACATCCACCCTATCCATCTTTCCACCGACCCGAAGGCCGTCGAGCCGAACAACAAAAGGCTGCTCCATAGAAATGGGTGAAATTTTCGGGTCAAAAGTATTTTTCAAATAATATTTTAAAAATCTTTTGGCTTTTTCAAACGACCCCTCCTCGTGTCTAGCATTTAGATAACCCTCGCTTATCCAGTTTTCCTTTAGAACCCTATACATTAGTTTCTCCGAAGGTTTTTCTTTTCTCACTAAGGCCTCGTAAAAAGCTTTCATTGTCGCATGGAAACTGTTCCCAAAGCTTTGTGAGGAAGAAGGTGGAGTGGGAATTTTGTAAATATATTTTAATTTGTAATGTAAGGGACAAATCCTAAAGGTTTCGATTTGGGAGTAGGACAAGTAGTCGATATGTAATCGTGATTTGTTAATTCGTTGATTCGTTAATTCGGCGGCAATCGGTCGGTAATCCAGAAAGCTTAACTGTTGACCGCTTTCGGGTGTTTGTTCGGCTGAAACAGCCGAATCTCCAAGCGACTCAAAAATAAAAGGGGACAGCCTTTTTTCTCTTTTACCCTCCCCGTAATAATCGGCCGCACTAAAGACAAGAATATCCCGAGCTCTCGTCATCCCCACATAAAAAAGCCGCCTTTCTTCCTCCAAATGGTAATCGCCGACCGGCAGAACCTCCTTTATGAGTGCGTCTGGGATTGGAATTTGTTCCCTTCTTTCAATTGTTGGAAATCTTTGGCCAACCAAGTTCACTAAAAATACGACCGGAAATTCTAAGCCTTTTGCGGAGTGAGCAGTCAGAATGTTAACCGCATTTACATTAACCCAATCGACATCTGCCGCCAAGGGTGACTCCCCTAGCTCGGAAGATAATTCCAGCCAATCAACTACCGCAGGAACGGTCGCGTCCTCGTGGTCCACCTCATAGGTTTTCAGTTTGTCGAAAAATTTGGAAATATTTGTCGCTTTTTTTTCCGCCTCGGCGGAGTCGGGCGAAAGCATTTTTTGCATAAGTCCCGTGTCGGAGAGAAAATAATAAAGGAGCTGCCCCGCTGTTTCGCGTCTAACAAGTTTTAAGTGCCTTCCAATTATTTCTAAAATCTTTTTGACTTTTTCTTTTGTCTCTTTCGATACAAAAAGATTGTCGATATTCTCGCATACCTCGAAAAAAGTTTTATTTAATTTTCTTGAGCTATTTCCGATTGTCGCAAGATCGCGTGCGTTAATATCAAAATAATCAATTGCTAGTAGCCTATAAAATGAAACAGAATCTTCCAGGTTATAAAGAACCCTGAGATAAGAAATAAGGTCGACCACTTCGGATTGCTTAAAAAGTCTCCCTGGCCCAAGAAATTGGTACGGAACTGCGTGCCGCGCGAGAGCTCTGCCGAAAGGTTCCGCATGATTATTGGCCCTTACCAAAATTGCGAAATCTTTCCACTCGTAGCCCCCATCTTCTTTGAGTTTTTTAATTTCTTTGGCAACCACATCCGCTTCATTCTCTACCCTATCCGCATGAATAAAACTTATTTCTTTGCCCTCTTTTTCAACTTGGGATACTAACTTCTTGTCTATTTTTTCGACCGCCTCGAGTCTATCCGGATTATTATGTTGAATAAGCTGATATGCCCTATCCAAAATCTCTTGTGTGGATCGATAATTCTTGGTAAGAACAACAATCTTTGATTTTGGAAAATTCTTTCTAAATTGAATAATGTTTGAAACTGCGGCGCCACGGAATCTATATATTGACTGGTCATCGTCCCCACAGACAGTAATATTTCCTTGCCTGCCGGCAGGCAGGTTACCTTTCCCTGCAAGTAAAATTGCCAATTCGTTTTGCGCGTAGTTAGTGTCCTGGAATTCATCGACCAAAACATACTTAAATTGTTTCTGATACTGTCCCAAAATATTTGGCCTACTTTTAAAAAGTTTCAGGGCTTTAACTATCAGGTCCCCAAAATCCATCACACCCTCCTTTGTTTTTAGTTCGTCGTAGGTCTTGTATGCTCGGGCTAGTTCTTTCCATTTTTTAAGTTCTGTCTTCTCTTCTTGCGAAACTTTTGAGTTTTGAGTTTTGGGTTTTAAGTTCACCCAATCAATATATTGATTGGGTGTCACATCTTCGTCCTGAAGCCTTGAAAAGTGTTGCAACATTCCTCCAACAAACTTCGTGGGATTGCCTAAGGGTCTAAAGTATTCGAGATCAAATTTAAAAAGATTATTTCTAATAAACTGAACCGTCTCTGCCTCGGTCGCCAGGTGATATTTGGGGTCAAGGCCAATGTGGAGCGCCTCCCGCCTTAGCACCCGATCGCAAAAGGAGTGGAAGGTACTTATCCACATTTGTGTATAACCATAAGGCATTGCCACATCCACTCTTTCCTCCATTTCTTTAGCTGCTTTTTCTGTAAAGGTTAAAGCGAGAACTTCTTCGGGTTTGGTTTTCTTGGAAAGAATGAGGTATTTAATTCTCTCGGTGATAACTGTGGTTTTGCCCGTCCCCGCCCCTGCAATAATAAGAAGTGGACCATTTCCATACTTAATTGCCTCAATTTGCTCTTTATTAAATTTCTTGTCCTCAATTTTTTTCTTTACCACGTAGCAATTGTAACAAATAATTAAGGCTGTTTTATCTAGAAGTATTTATCAAGTAAATTACCTAACCTCTTCTTATTTTCCCCCTCTCGGTAGGCTAAAAATCTCAAAAGTGCATCGGGGGCTCTCTTCCCTAAAATTTTTAAAACCATTTCTGTAATTTCAACTGATTGAATTTTTTTTCTTTTGAGGGCAACTATATCCTGCTCTACTTTATTAGTAACTTCTTCAGCGAGCTCACTCATTTCTCCTTTGTCTGCGTTTTTCTTATCAATTGTTGAGCCGTAAATTCCAGCATAGAGTTTTGCCCTAATAAATCTCTCTTTTCTCCCTGATTTCTTAATTATTATTAAGTGTGATAAATCTATCTTTTCGTATGTGGTAAAAACCTCATTGCAGATAAGGCACTTTCTCCTTCTCCAAATTTGCGAGTCTTTCTTTGTAGCCCTGGAGTTAACGACAGCAACTTGAGTACTATTGCAAAATGGGCAATACATGACTAGATATTGTCATTAATTTTAAGTTTCGTCAAGTGTTTTTTTCAACTTTCCTATTCGGAGAGAGTCAAATAAAGGCTAATTACTATCACCATCGTGTTATATCAACATATGAGTATAACCGGTACCATCCTATTAAATGAATATCTTTTCGAATTTAAGAAACCAATTAAATCGAAAGATATTTTTAGATGGGCTAACTAGTTTTGAATTCATATCAAAGCGGAATCTCAAAATCTCCCCAAATAAAACCCTGGGCGACCTTATTGAAACTGGACTCAAGTCTGGAGACATTAAATGGATAGACCAAAAACTATCGTTTAATTACGGTCAATTAAAGATCTTTCTAAATCCCGAAGAACAAAAGATTCTAAAAAGAATTGTTCTTAAGACAGGACTCCTACCTTCAGAGCTTATTTGTGGGTCGATAAGGAAATATCTTATTAAGGGAAAGGGGGTGAGGACAGAATAATGAACGAGATCGAGAACGGAAGCCAAATAGTTCTCTATGAGTATATTAGCAGCAAATTGGCCTCGGGTGGGCTTTCAAGAGGGGAGCTCGAGTCAATTATGGATTACCCGATAGGTCATAGCAGTGTCCGGGGTTTCGTAGACGCCAACTTAAGATTGGGGTATTTTCAGTGGAGGGGGGAGGTACTTGTTAACACAAACCGAAAAATATCTGTTGGATTAACCAAAGAAGAAGAGGTGAGATTAGAAGAAAAAGCCAATGAAGTTGGATTAACTATTGGTGAATTTGCCACCAATACACTTTTGGCGGTTTTATAATAAAAGTTCAAGTAAAAAACTTTTATGCTCCTTGTTTAATCTTTTTTCTTCCACAACCCTTTCGCCCATATGCGTCCAATTCTAACAAAAATTCCATTTCTTTTAATGTATAATACCCACACGAGATGCACGCTAGAATTTGCTTAGCGCACGCATCGCACCTTGTCGGCAAAAGGAGGAGTGGCGATGGATTACAGACCACCGTTTCGGGTCAAGGACCTGATCGAGGAGCTGGGTCCGATTACGCCGGTTGTCGTAGATTCCCGGGCAATGGTCTTGGATGCGCTTGACACCATGGCCGACCACGACATCGGCTCGGTTCTCGTTGTTGAGGACAAGCAAGTTCTGGGTATCTACACCGAGCGCGACTACGCCCGGAAGGGTGAGCGGGTCGGACGAAGTGCCGCGCGAACGCCCATCACCGAAGTCATGACCCGGGAGGTGCACACTAAGATCCCCGACTCGATCGTGGCCGAGGTACTCCAACTCATGGCGGAGAAGGACATCCGGCACATGCCGGTAGTCGATGGTGGAGAAGTCCTGTTCGTAATCTCCAACAAGGCAATTCTTCGAGCCTTCGCGGAGAACAAGGCGTTTTGGGACACCACCATGCGGGATTTCGGCGCCCTCCATCGTACCTGATCTTGCCCAACGGCCCGTGTGGAGCCGGCCTCTTTCATCTTCTTGCCGACGAGATGAAATGCATTCCACACGTTCTTTAAGGGTGTGTGCCCTTACTGAAGAGTCCAAAAGGACGAAAGAGCTTCATTCTTCTATTTCCTTTGCTTCTTTTTTTACCCCCGATCCGAGAGTTTGAGTCGAAGATATTTTCTGCCCGAGCTGGGTGAATGAGGTAATAACAGAGGACATTATATTGTAGGCATTATTTAAGTGCTTTTGTAAAACTCCTAGATTTTCGTCAACCTTGGAATAATCTTTTTGAACGGCCCTTAATATTCTGAAAACTTCTCTGGATTTTGCTTCTAAATCTTTTCCTTCAAAAGATAAAAGTAAAACCTGCAAATGCGCATAGAGAGTGTTTGGAGATACAGGATAGACACGAAGTCTTCTGGCAAAATTACTAAGCTCCTGGATATTTACAACCTCATAATAAACCGCCTCCGACGGAATATACATCAAAGCAAAATCCATGGTTCCTTCTTCGGGTAAGATATATTTTCTAGAGATATCTTCTATGTGTTTTTTAACGTCGGCGGCAAATTGTTTTTTGCCGGCATTCCTTTGGGCTTCGGTCTCTCCCTTAAGCATCAGGTTAAAATTCTCCATGGGAAACTTTGAATCGATACAAAGAAGTCCCGCCTCGGTCTTTAAAACTGCGTCAACCTTTGCGCCTGACTTAAAAGGATACTGCAGATGAAAAGCATTTTTGGGAAAAGTTTGACCTATCATTTCTTTTAAAACTTCCTCCCCTAACCCTCCTCTTAATTTCGGAGATTGTAAAAATTCCTGGAGAGATCTAATTCCTCTTCCTACCTCACTCATTTCCCCCAAATTTTTTTGTACCTGTCCGATAACCCTGGCTGCATTATCTAATCTTTCATTAAGGCTTTGTGTATTTTTTTGAAGGGAATCAAGAAGCACCTTTCTATCCTCTTTGGAACCGGACTGAAGCATTTTGATAATTTCCATTAACTCCTCTGGGGGTTTTTGCTTCTCGGCCAAATCGGAAAGTTTTTTATTGATAAAAATGGCGATAATAACAAGAGCTCCGATAACAATTACCAATAAAGCCGTCGGGTCCATAGGTAAAACATTGTATCATGAAAGTATGCGCAAGGATGCCCGCCAGAAGGAAGTAAAACTAAGAAAAAATTTCTTTCCTACTCTCTTAATAACAATCGTTCTGTGGACGCTTTTGGCCGGCCTTATATATTTTGTCGACCCATTTGCCCTCGGTGCAATTCCGGCATTTTTTATTTTGGTTTTTCTGGCCCTTCTTTTTACCTTTTCTTTCCTCTTTGTTAGTACCCGACGCGGGGTAATTTTCGCGGTTGCGATTACAATATTTCTTATTCTTCGTTATTTCGGTGTCGGTAATGTCCTAAATCTTTTGTTAATCATTGGAGTCTTAATTGCTTTAGAGATATATTTTCTGAGAAAATAATCAGCTTATCAGTTGTTCAGCTGTCAGATATCAGATAATCAGTTAATCGGATCATAAAACCGAAAAACCGATGAACCGAGCTCTGATAACCGAGAACCCGAAATCTATTGCGCAGCCCATAACAAGTGTTATACTGCGACTAATTTAAACCAATAAACTATGAGAGTATCTGGACAAAAACTAAATCCTTCTTTAGAGAATCAAATAGTCCGAGCCCTCGCCCAAACTATCTCTGACTTAAAAGACGAGGGAGAAATGACAGCTTTCCTGGGTCATTTCTTTAATCAAACCGAACTTACTACTTTTGCCAAAAGGCTAGCCATTGCCTACTGGCTGAAAAAAGAAAGAAGTTGGGAAAATATAAAGCAGAATCTTAAGGTTTCAAGCGCAACTATCGCGGTAGTTCAGTCCCAGATGGAAAGGTCCGGTTTTGCCCTCGCCCTCAAAAAATTAGAGGCAGAAGAATGGGCCAGTGTTTGGGCGGAAAAGATAAAGAAATTTATAAAATAAACCTCTTTGCGTCTGCGTCGTAAAGAAATTTATTAGATAATTAAGTATGGAGCCCGTAGCTAGAATAGTAAAACTATTAACACCTGACAGATTTCTTCTAGACGGACTTTGGTTCGGCCCGGAAAAACCAAAAAGAGTAATCGTTTTTATCCACGGCCTAACTGGCAGCTTTTTATCCGGTACGGGTATCCGCCTTGCGCCTCTTTTAATAAATAGTGCTACATCGCTCTTATCGTTTAATAATCGGGGACACGATATAGTTGCGAAAACAAAAAGAGTTGATAAAAGAAAAAAGAAAGGATATTCCTCCCAAACTCTGGGCGCGGCCCTCGAAAAATTCTCCGACTGTGTTTTTGACATAGAGGGAGCTGTCAAATTTGCTAAAACTCAAGGTGCAAAAGAGATATTTCTAATGGGGCATTCAACTGGAAGTCAGAAGTCCATTTTTTATTTAAGTAAAAGGGGCAAACAGAGGCAGGTTAAAGGAGTCATTTTGCTTTCTCCAATGAGTGATTACGCTGATTCCTTAAGAGCAAATGGTCAAGAAAAAATTAATCTTGCCGAAAACTTTGCAACCAAACTTGTAAAGAAAGGTGGGGGAAACGAACTACTCCCACTCTCAGTCTGGCCTGATCTAAATAGCGCACAAAGGTTTTTAAGTCTAAATACTCCAAATAGTGAAGAGGAAATTTTTACTTATGTAGAACCAACCAAAAGCCCCCATGCTCTTAGGAAAATCAAAGTCCCAACTCTCGTCGTACTTGCAGAGAAAGACGAGTTTCGTGATAGATCTATGGTTAAAATTGCTAAATGGTTCGATAAACACCTAAGACGTAAAATTGCAACAATAAAAATAGTAGACGACGCCGATCATGGCTTCTCCGAGAAAGAAAAGGAAGCGGCCAAGCTTATTAAATCCTGGCTTTCAATGTGGTAAAATAGCCGGATGATAACTAAAACCTCCACGATGAAGGAAAGGCTGACTGCCTAGCGGAGGGTTTTTAGTGAGAAATTAACCTCCGTAAGGAGGTTTTTTAATTTAAGAGAGGCTATACTTTAACCATGACCAGCAAATTTTTCTTGACTACGCCAATTTATTACGTCAACGACGTTCCCCATATAGGGCACGCCTATACGACTATTGCGGCCGACGTGGTAGCTAGATATTGGCGACAAAAAAATGGGAAAGAAAATGTATTTTTCCTTACTGGAACGGACGAGCATGGACAAAAAGTCGCCCAAGCCGCTAAAGAAAGGGGCTTATCCCCCAAAGAATTTGTTGATTCCGTAGCTCCAAGATTTGAAGAAGCGTGGAAACTGCTCAATATTGACTACGATTATTTTATAAGAACAACCGATCCCAAGCACGAAAGTGTGGTTACCGATCTCATCCAAAAAATCTATGACGCAGGCTACGTCTACCCTGGAACTTATAAGGGTTTGTATTGTGTTGGCTGTGAGAAATTCCTCACCGAAAGTGAGTTAGTAGATGGCAAATGCCCACTTCATCCGAATAAAGAACCTATCCACCAGGAAGAGAAAAATTATTTCTTAAAACTCAAAGAGTTGTCTCATAAAGTTCTTGAAAAGATCGAAAACGGTGAATATCAAATTTTGCCGGAAGAGAAGAAAAAGGAGGTTGTATCACGAATAAAACAAGGTGTGGAAGACATTTCAATATCAAGGGCCGGAGTTTCTTGGGGGATTCCTATTCCCTGGGATAAATCTCAAACAATTTATGTCTGGGTAGACGCCCTAATCAACTATTACTCAGCAACAAGATTTCTTAAGGGAAAAGAAGACTTCTGGCCGGCCAACTTACATTTAGTCGGAAAAGATATCCTTTGGTTTCATACTGTTATTTGGCAGGCCATTCTTATTGCAGCCGGTATTCCCCTTCCAAAAACAATATTTGCCCATGGGTTCTTTACAATTGATGGGGCTAAGATGTCAAAATCTTTGGGAAACGTCATTTCTCCACAAAAGTTGGTAGAAAAATATGGAGTAGACGGGGCAAGATATCTCGTAGTTTCTGCATATCCCTTTGGTTCAGACGGAGACATCTCGCTAGAGAAATTTAAAGAAGAATATAACGCCCACTTGGCAAATGGTATCGGGAATTTAGTTTCTCGTATAGCTAAGCTCTGCGAAAATTCAGGCTTTGAATTTCCCCAAGAAAAGGTTCTTAAATTTGACGATTTGGTTGAGGAAAACATTAAAAATTATCGCTTTGACGAAGCCCTCAAATATCTTTTTGACAGATTCATCTCAGGACTTGATTCTTCAATTAACAAAGAAGAACCTTGGAGGCTTGAAGGAAACCCTCTTAAAAAATTCTTAACCGGCGCAGTCTCAATCATTAGAAACTTGAGCTATAACCTCAAGCCCTTCTTACCGGAAACTTCCGAAAAAATTGAAAAACAATTTCTCGGACCTAAAATAAAATCTGGGCCAGCACTTTTTCCGAGGCTTTAGTCATGCGGGGATTTATTACTAAAAACGAACGGTTAGTTTATAGAATTCTTGAAATTCTTCCCGGATTTTTTTCCTGGAATATTATTCTTTTCCCTTATTGGGGGATTTTCCTAGTTCCAACATTAGTTGCTTACTTTGTTTTAGGTTTTAACATCTATTGGTTTTATCAGTCCCTTCAAATCGCAGTTACTTCGACTATTTCCCACCTAAAAATCCAAGCTGCGATGGCGTATAACTGGATGGCGGACGTCAATGGCTTCCCAGATGCCCAAAGAGTTCATCATGTTGTAATAATTCCTACCTATAAAGAACCCCTTCATATCCTTGAGCGGACTTTCAATTCATTAGTCGCCCAAGAATTTCCCACAAAACAAATGACCCTTGTCTTGGCTATGGAAGGAAAAGAACCCAGACAAGATAGAGAAGCCAAGGTGAATACGCTCAAAAAGAAATTTGAGAGGTATTTTGCCAACCTTTTTGTAACGGTTCATGAACTTGAGATCGGCGAGGTCACCGGAAAATCCTCAAATGAGCGCCATGCGGCAATTTGGACTAAGAAGGAACTTATAGATAAACGAAATTTAGATATCGGCTACATGACAATAACCAGTAGTGACGCGGACCACATATTTCATCCAAAACACTTTGCGGTCCTCGCCTATAAATTCTTAGATAATCCCAAAAGGTACCAGCTTTTTTGGCAACCGGCTGTAATGTTTTATAACAATATTTGGGCACTTCCCGCAATTACCCGCGTTCCCAACACCCTTTCTACCATTTGGAATTTTTCCCAACTTCCTAGACGCGATAGACTCCTATCACAACAAAATTATTCGCTTTCATTTAAACTACTTGACGAAGTCGGCTATTGGGACCCGGATAAAATTCCAGAGGATTGGGGAATATTTTTTAAGGCGTTTTTTGCAAAGAAAGGGGGCATTGAAGTCGAGCCTCTCTATTTACCCGTTTATTCCGACGCGGCCCAAGGACAAACTCTTTTTCAAACACTCAAAAGCTATTATCAACAACAGGTACGCTGGGCTTGGGGAGTCTCGGATACTCCTTGGATACTCAAAAATTATCTTTTAAGTAAAGACGTCCCCTTTTTTGAAAAAACCATGAGGGTTTTATATTTTATACAGGCCCACTTCTTCTGGCCGGTTAACTGGTTTATCATAACCATCGGAGTTACCCTTCCAACTATTTTAAATCCGGCTTTCGGGAGGACTTCTCTCGGCTATATGGTTCCCAAACTCTCCTCTCTAATTCTGACACTGGCACTTGGTTTTTTGGTTGTGATGTTTATTATCGACAATATCTATAAACCCAAAAGGCCCAAAGAAATCCCCGCTTGGAGGGCTCTTCTTACCCCCCTTGAATTTGTCTTAATGCCCATTGCGGGATTCTTTTTCTCGGCCCTTCCCGGCCTTGACGCCCACACGCGCCTTATGCTTGGGAAATATTTGGAATATAGAGTTACAGAGAAGGTCTAATGGCAAGTAGGTTATAAACAACCACGGAAACCACAACCACTGGGACCAGGAAGAAGGGTAACTACACCGACAACGGCTATTATCCCTAGAATGGCTAAGACCGGCAGACCCAATACCAGGATATAAGCCAGAACCTTTTTAAATCCTTTAAATGGCACTTCCTGGAGGACATAAGTTTTGGCAATCTTGTCGTGCCACCCTTGCTTATTTTTATCCCAAATAATCCAGAGGAATCCTAGATTTAATACTAAGGAAGAAATAAACTTACCAACTACTTCGCGTAAAATTGCCATTGGAATTCCGGGGCTTACGTTTTCGTAATTTACCACCCTTAAGCCGAATGCGGCCTTACCCAGGGTTTTACCGTAAAGCCCAATTGCCAAAACTACATAAACAATATAGATAAGCCCATTAACTATTTGTGAAATTGAGGAACCAAGTCCTACGGCTTTTAGAAGCATGGATAGTAGGGTCGTAGCAAATCCTATTACAAATCCGTCTGCAATTGATGCTGCTGCTCTGGCGATAAATCCTCCCTTATTTGTTCCTCCCGAAATATTACTTTGGGGGGTGGCGGGCATTTGGTTAGGAGTAGGCTCTGAAGGTGACGCAGGCGGCTGTTGGGGCATGGGGACTGACGGAGGTACGGGGTCCATCAAATAATTGTATATCAGTCCTTCGTTTAATTTCCATATGCTAAACTGAATTTGTGAATCAATTTACTGCCAGTTTATGGGGAGACGAAGCTTTCTCTGCAATTCTTTCTATGAAGCCTATCCCCGAAATCATTAGTATCATCGCCCGCGATACTTCCCCTCCACTATATAACCTCACTGAACACATCTGGTTTCAGATTTTTGGGACAAGCGAAATTGCAGTAAGAAGTCTTTCCTTCCTCTACTATCTAATTGCGGTCTTTTTTGTTTATAAAATTGCCAACCATCTCTGGGATAAAAAAACGGCAATTCTTGCTTCGGTTTTGACCTTTCTTAACCCATTCTTCTTTATCTATGCCTTTGAAGGGAGGATGTATTCGATCCTCGCTGCGGCTGTAACTGCTTCGATGTATTTCTTTCTCACCCAAAAGTGGGTCGGATACGTTTTGGCTACTTCCGCGGCACTATATTCACACCATTTCTCAATATTTGCGGTTTTTATTCAAGGCCTTTGGTTCCTAAAAGAGTTCTTTTGGGGGGAAAAAAAGGTCGCGTATTCTATTCTTAAATCTTTCGTAGCGATAGGAATTTTATATACTCCTTGGCTAATCCCGCTATATAACCAAACCAGAATGGTCGGCGGGGGTTTTTGGTTGGGAACCCCGAGCGTCCCAGACCTGGGAAAATTAATTCTTACCTACCTCAATATTAGCCTCATTGCCCTAATTCTCAGAGACTGGAAGAAAAACTTGGAAAAAAGTGTATTTCTTCTATTATGGTTTGCCGGCCCCATAGCTTTCGCTTGGTTAATTTCGCAAAAATTCTCGTCAATATTTTTTGACAGGTACCTTCTATACACAATCCCCGGAGCCATGCTCCTTGCGGGATCTCAAATGCAAAAGTTCTCAAAGTATTTTATCGCAATTACTCTAATTTTTTTCTTAATAGCCACCTTTTACTATTTCACCCATCCCATTAAAAGACCCTTTAGGGACCTCGCAACTTACGTCAAAGCTACCCTGGATGACGGCGATTTTATCGTGAACTGGTATTCAAACGGAACGCACCATATCTGGGAAACTAAATATTACGGCATAGGAGGGCCTATTTATGTGCCAGGAGGAGGTGAACTTCCATTTTTTGTAGGTACCGCTCTTATGGAGGAAGACGATATTATCACAACCCTTCCTTCGGTCTCTGGACGAGTAGGGGTAGTTACGAGCGGCCCCATTGAGGAAATTAGCTTGCCTGGTTATACTAAAGAAAGCGAGAGGGTTTTTGGAACGCTGAAATTCGTCTGGTACACCCCCACACTAAATGGTGTGGGGAATGAAAAATTATGAGAAATATTCTCGATAAAATTCACGCCCCTAATTGGTTAATAATCCTTTTCGCAGTTGTCATCATCCTAAGGATTCCTTCGTTTTTTGAACCTTTCTCTTATGGGGATGAAATGATTTATCTAACCCTCGGTGAGGCGATGAGGCAGGGAATGACCCTTTATAGGGACATCCACGACAATAAACCTCCGCTTCTTTATATCATTGCGGCAATTGCCGGAAACGTATTTTGGTTAAGAGCGATCTTGGCTTTTTGGAATCTGGCGACTATTTATATTTTCTGGAAGCTAGCCCAAGTAATCCTTCCTAAAAGAGAAAAAGTTCAGAAAGTAGCCACGGTAATATTCGCCCTCCTTACAACCCTTCCTCTTCTCGAAGGTCAGATTGCCAATGCCGAAGTTTTTATGATAGGGCCCACTCTTGTCGCTTTTTTGATTCTTCTGACCCGCAAGCTTGATTTCAAAAACTTATTTCTTGCAGGACTATTTTTTTCCGCGGCTACACTTTTTAAGGTTCCTGCTGCCTTCGATATACCTGTGATACTTGCCTTCTGGCTAATCTATCTGAAAGGCGGGAAAGAAGAAATCAAGGCTTTTGTCCGAAAAACCTTCTTTCTTTTACTTGGACTCTTCTCACCAATCGCTCTAAGTCTCCTCTGGTACTTCCTAAAGGGAGCGCTAGCCGAGTATGTCGTTGCCGCTTTCTTACAAAACGTCGGATATTTGTCTTCCTGGAGACCGGTAGTCTCTTCCCAACCTTTCCTGGTCAAAAATGCCCCACTTCTTATCCGGGCCGGGGTAGTCGGGTTGGGAACTCTAATTCTTTATCTTAAGCGTGCAAAGCTTTCAAAAACCTTTGTGCTTCTAAGTCTTTGGGTACTTTTTTCACTTTTTGCGGCAACTCTCTCTGAGCGTCCATACACTCACTACCTGATTCAATCGGTTCCCCCCTTATCTTTCCTTTTGGCAATACTACTAGCCGACAAGACTCTTGAGCAGGTCTTGGTAATAATTCCTCTAACTCTCACATTTCTTGTTCCTGTTTACTACAAGTTCTACTATTACCCAACAACTAGTTACTACGGCCGATTCTTAGAGTTCGCAGTCGGCAGGATAGGTAAGGAAGCGTATTTCGCAAAGTTCGATGGAAATGTAAACAGGAACTACAAAATTGCCGACGTAGTACTAAAGTCAACCAGTAAAAAGGATAAAATTTTCGTCTGGGGTGATAGCCCGCCAATTTACGCACTTACCCGGAGGTTCCCGCCCCTAAAATACGTCGCGACTTATCACATTAACGACTTTTTCTCGCAAGAGGAAACTATTAGGATATTAGGATTCGACAACCCCGCCATTATTGTAATTCTCCCAAATGCTCCGGGATTTAAGGAGCTTTCGTTATTTACTAGGAAAAATTACATTTTGATCGACGAGGTAGATGGAGCCCAAATCTACTACCTAGCAAATCCCACTATCCGGGCTCTCCTTGCTCGCTGACACCCTTTTTAATACAATCGGACAATCCATGAAAACGTTTTGGGAGGTAAATGCTCTTACCGAGTCACAAGTTGCGGGCTATCCCTTAATGAAATTTATTATCATTGCATTTATTCTAAATTTTGCGGTAGGGGTGATCGCCTTTATTATCCAACCTATTCTACCTCCCCAAATACCTTTATATTACGGTATGGCCGAGGCTGAAAAAGTGGTTGCTCCGTCTTGGGCACTAATCCTGCCTTCGCTTACCTCCTCAGGAATTTTAGGTATCAATTTTTTACTCGGATTGGTGGTTGAGGATGAATTTCTTAAAAAAACCCTGATACTGGCGGGGGTTGCTTCTTCTTTTTTTTCAACCATTGCGACTCTAAAAATCGTTTTTCTTGTCGGAAACATATAAATGCCGAATTTATTCGAATTTGTACTTTTACCACTTGCACTTGCGGCGATAGTTTCCTTCCTGGCCACGCCCCTTGTAATCAAGCTCGCCAAAGCTTGGGGGATGATCGACGACCCGGCCAAGCACGTCCATCCAAAAGTAATCCACACATATCCTACTCCCAGAGGCGGGGGACTCGCAATTTATTTTGGGGTCCTTATCTCGGCCTTAATTTTCCTACCCCTTGATAAACATCTCGTCGGCATCTTGGCCGGGGCAACTATCATCATTGTTATGGGCCTTGCCGATGATAAATACGACTTGAACCCCTACTTGAGGTTGCTCGCCGGATTTGCCGCAGCTGCCGCTCCAATCATCGCTGGCATTGGGATTTCATTCATCTCAAACCCATCGGGCGGGATTATCGACCTTTCACACCCGCAGATTAGTCTGAATCTACTGGGAGAGGCAAGGAATATTTGGGTCCTTTCTGACTCCTTCGCCTTGATTTGGATAGTACTCATGATGAATATGCTCAATATGGGGGCTAAAGGTGTGGATGGGCAACTAACCGGAGTCGTCGTTATCGCTGCCCTGACAATCGCCGCTCTTTCTCTCGGATTTTCAGCGGATATTGCCCAATGGCCGGTAATTATCCTTGCGGTAATTACAGCTGGTGCATATCTTGGTTTTCTTCCTTGGCATATTTACCCTCAAAAAATAATGCCTTCTTACGGAGGGGCTACTCTCGCAGGATACCTGCTTGCTGTTCTTTCCATCCTTTCGACAACTAAGGTTGGAACCCTGATGGTAGTTTTAGGAGTCCCACTCATTGATACCGGTTATACAATTATTAGAAGAGTTGCAGCGGGAAAATCTCCTGTCTGGGGAGATCGGGGGCACCTTCACCATAGACTCCTTGATATCGGCTGGGGGAAGCCTAAAGTGGCAGTTTTTTATTGGTTGATAACTTTCATCCTGGGAATCTTGGCCTTAAATTTGAAGACTGCCTCAAAGTTATATACAATGGTCGGTATTGCCGCGCTTCTTGGAGGACTTACTTTATGGTTAACTTACCGCTCGAAATCGTCAAAATAGCTCGGCCCCTTCACTGGGTTAAAAACCTCGCGCTTTTTGCCGCTTTAATTTTTTCCGGAACCTTTTTTATCAAATCGTATTTCATTCAGGTTGTCTGGGCTTTTGTCTCTTTTTGCCTTGTAACTTCGGGAACTTACATCTTAAACGACATTATGGATGCTAAACACGACAGGTTACATCCGATAAAAAGGTATCGACCTATTGCTAAAGGCACGCTTTCAGTTCCTTTTGCGCTCCTCATGTCTCTTCTTTTTTCCCTTTCATCTCTTTATATTGCACGCCTACTTCACCCTCTTTTTTTTCTCCTGGTTCTTGTCTACCTTGTCGTTCAAGTTGTATATAGCCTAGGCCTAAAAAGGCTTGCAACTATAGACATTCTCATTATTGCATCGGGTTTTGTAATAAGAGTGTATGCCGGTGCCGTTGTAATTAACGCACACTTGTCCGTTTGGTTCCTGCTTTGCGTTATATCGGTTGCGCTTTTTTTGGCTTCTGGTAAAAGAAGGGCGGAACTTAGCATCCTTCCCGAGAGTGGAACAACGCGAGAAAGCCTAACTCATTACAAAAGTGAACTCCTTAACTCCTACGTTACAATGTTTGGAAATGCTTCTTGGATGAGTTGGTCCCTTTTTACATTTTTTGAATCCCCACCTGCAACCCTTCCGATTTGGCTATTCCTTGCCGAGATTTCAAAAGCAACTACTGTCAATAAACTTCTAATGGTTACCATTCCCGTTGTAATTTTCGGGATAATGCGCTACGAAAGTCTGATTTTTGAAGATAGAAGCGAATCCCCGGAGAAAATTCTTCTAACGGATGTTGCACTACTTGTGGCAGTTGGCGTCTGGATCGCCATGGTCGTCTTCATACTTTATGGAGGTATTTCCTCTTTTGTCTAAGGAGTAACTGAAGGGACTAGTGTCGGGGTTGGCGTAGGCTTTTTGGTTGGGGTGAGGGTAGCTGACGGACTTGCCGCCTTTGTCGGCTCAACTTCAACCTTTTTAGCATATTGGCCGGTTACCCAACCTTCTTTTCCTTCTTCGCCTGCCTGCGCAGGCAGGTATTCAATTTTAAACCAGTTATTCTCGGTATCTTCTTCAACAAATGGAAATCTCTGGCCCGGCTTTACTTGTGTCAATTCTTTAGCCGCGGTTGAGGCTGCTTCCCTAACCCTCAGAAACCCGGTCGGAGTGGATAATATTTCAACCATTACCTTCTTTTCAACCGCCTCCCCTTCTATTTCTTCAGGAGGCTCTGCCTCCTCACTGGGTTTAAGCTTAACAACAATCGTTAATCTGTATCCAATTGTCGCTTTAACTGTAATCGTTCTATCGATATATCCCTGGGAAGAAATAACCAACGAATGCTCTCCTGGGGTAATAGAGGTGGTTTTATAAGGGGCAAAACCTCGGACGGTTCCATCGACTGATATTTGGGCTGAATTTGGAGTTGTTACTACCGAAATGCTCACCTCTTTACCTCCAATTTTCTCAAAAGAAACAATCTCGCCGACAGAGGTTTCTTCCGTCTCCCCAAATTCCCTTCTGATATTGGTTTTTATTCCAGAACTCAATGTTACCTTTGTCTCAAATGGGGCTAATGCCCGATCGGTTGCGTCGGGGATCAACTTCACAACTACTTCACCCGGATCGAGATTTGCCTCATACGGAGTACGGCCTACCTGTTCGCCGGCGATATAAACTGAAGAGGAAGGTATTGACTCAACGAGAAGCCCCGCATTTCCGCTTCTAAGATAACCCAATAGAGCCAATCCAGCGCCGGTCAAAATTCCAAATCCTAAAAGGATTAAGATTATCGTTCTTATCTTCCTCATGAGTGTGGGAAAGTTTAACAAAAAGGCGTTAGCTTGACAAGCCGAAGCTCGAACTTTTAATCAATGTGAAACCCGCCTCGACGCAGCCGAATAAAGCCTGAAAATAATAGGCGTAAGGGAAGGGTCACAGATTTCCTGGTATCCATCCAGTGTAAATAGAGGCGGAACTTGATCTAGATACTCCCGTCTCTTTTGTTCAACCAATGAAACTGTCTGGGGAGCTAAATTACGCAATGCCCCAAAAGAATATCTTCTACCATTGCTAGTATAATCGACAACTCCCCGATACTCTCCTTTTTCTTTTAATAGCGAAATAACCGGAGTTTGTCTTCCTGCTAAAATGTCGGAACCAACATCTACCGTATCGTCTAATAGCTGAATATTTGCTCCGTACCAAAAAGCTGATTGCTCGACACTTGCTCCTTCAACTCCAATAGATAGGCACCTATTGAATATCGCGACACATGAAGAAAGAAGTGTTCCTCCAGTAGCTTTCTTCCACTCGAAGGCCTCCGACGAAGAAAGCTGGCGCCCACTATATTGCTGCTCTATTTGATATAAAGTATATCTACTTCTATTTACCATCCTGATTAAATCTCTCTTCTGCCCCCTGTCTAGTCCAGTACCATCCACTTGCCTAATAACTTCTTGCGCCATTTGATCGAGCAGAAGGTTTTCCTTAATCTCTGTAAGAGAAGGTAAAATAGTCGCGGTATCCGAATATCTATCGTATGCCTGAATTAAAGAGGAATACGCACTAAGAACCCTAATTGTGCCGCTTCCGATAATTTCAGGTTGGCCCAAACCATAAAATCTTCTTAAAGGGTAGGCTACGAAAACGGCAGAGGAAAACGCTCTTTCAGGCCAATAAACCTCACTATAAAACCACCTTTCATCTTCCATACCGGCGGCGTGGCGCAGGAATTTAAAAGTTTTTGCAAGCTCAATAGACATTGAAAAATTTTAGATGTGTAATTGTAACCAGATAAAGTGCCCCCAAGCAAATTAAACACTTAACCGGAAATTTTGTAACTAGGATTAAATAAAGTAAAATACACTAGTCGGCCGGATGGTGAAGTGGAAACACGGGTGTCTGCAAAACACCTATGCGCGGGTTCAATTCCCGCTCCGGCCTCCAAATAAGATTTTCCAAACTTCTTGACTTCCCCCAAATATTATGAGATTATCGCCGCATGAACGCCGAAGTCATTTTAAACTGGTTACACATAAAAGACCGCTATCCTGCTGCCAAAATACTTCCCGTACTTGATACCGCAGACTTAATCTCACATTACCCCCAAGATTGGTACCTAAAAGATCACGAAATTGTTCGAGAGACAATAGTCGAGTGGAAGAATTTCTGCGACCAGGCGTATAAGGGAAGAGCAATTGTTTCGGAGGGAGTTCTAAATCCTGATTCGGAAGCCTCGGAAGCCATTGATTCCTTTCTCCTTGCTGATGAAATCCTGACAAGTGTGAGCCCCTTAGAAAAAGCCCGGGTTTTAGAAAGTGCCAGACATTTATTCTCTGTTGCTTCTGGACAAGAGCAAGGAAGTATTAGTGCAAGAGAGGTCTCGGACACAAGAACTTTTGTCGGTCTTTTTGAAAAAGCCATGATGGGGCAGAGTCCTCTTCTAATCCCCTGAATTTGCTTTTTTGACTTTCACAAGCTATACTTGCGACTCATCCCGACTCAGTCGGGATTTTTTATTTACCCCACCCAATCGCACCTCGAGCCGTGTACGAATAGTACCAAAAAGGCGAGAGGCAAGATGGTGTGGGGGTTTGCCCCGTCAGCCTTTGTGACGGGGTCTTATGTTAGAAAAATTATTAAATCTTTCCTTTGCTCGCCTTCTTTCCAAGTTTTCAAGGCAGGTGGTCCTATTGGGAAGAGCCGTCTTTGGACATAAAAAACTTAAAGTTCTTATGGGTGGAAATTTGGCTTTAATGCTAGTTGCAGCTTCATTTATTCCGACAAACGCTTTTGAAGAAGAAACGGCTAATGTCGAAATCGTCGTTGAAAATAAAATTAACTTAACAACCAAGGTGGTTGTCCAGTACCCGATTAAAAAGATAAAAATTACGCAAGGTTATCGAACTTTTCACCCTGGAATCGATTTTGACGGGAGTACTGGAGATGAGATCCATCCCATAAAAGATGGGATAATTGAGCTTATTTCGACCTCGAGATATGCTTACGGTAACGCAATACTTATTAACCACGGAGAGGGAATTTCCTCCTTATACGCCCATCTCTCAAAAATTGATGTTTTCGAGGGTGAGGTCGTTGACACAAATACTGTAATTGGAGAAATGGGTTCAAGTGGCCGTTCTTCGGGCGATCATTTGCACCTAGAAGTTCGCAAAAACGGAATCCCTGTTAGCCCGTATACCGTGTTGCCACGGTAAATTAGAGTTTTGGGTTTTTTGATTACTTGCTATCGACAACCTTCCAAATATACCATGCGGCGGCTGTACGATAGGGTTTCCAACGTTCCGCGTATTTAGCCATATTTAGGGATTTAATCTTCCTTCTGAGTAATTTTTGCATTCCCTTTCCGATCCCCAAATCGTCCACCGGAAACACGTCCGGACGGGCAAGTGTGAACATCAGAAACATTTCTGCCGTCCACTTCCCTATTCCTTTGACC
Organism: Candidatus Woesebacteria bacterium RBG_16_42_24; assembly: GCA_001792115.1. GTDB lineage: Bacteria > Patescibacteriota > Microgenomatia > UBA8517 > UBA8517 > RBG-16-42-24. The sequence goes on along the minus strand of MGFX01000001.1, from coordinate 196,409 downwards.
GCAATTAACTCGTTAAGTATTTCTTCGTCCGAAAGTTTATCCAAAATTCTAACTTTTAACTTTGAACTTTTAACTTTTTCCGCCAAATCTTTTACATAAGAGCACTTTGCATAAGATAGCCCGCATTTTCTTAGTTCCTCGGTTCTTAGTTTAATAAGTTTATCTGGAGTAATATTTCCTTCACACCTTGCCTTTACTCTTTCAAAAATCGTCTTTGCGGCCTTGCCGGAAAGCTGCTGGCCGACTATTGCATCAATAAGGTCTTCGAAGTAATACTTTTTGGCCCTGGGTCTTATTTTGCAAGAACCATACTTTTTAATCAAACTCCCTATATATTTATCCTTGAAGAGAAATTTTTGAGCATCTTTCCAAATATTACTCGCCATCATGTAGTTCTCCTAACAATAGCTTTTTACTGTCAGTTTCCGCAAACCCTTTTTTTGTCTTTTTTCCCCTCTTTTCCCCCTTCTTACCCAATCTAAGACTCCTTCAAGGTCCAAGATAACAGCGACAAAATTAAGTTCACCTCTTACAAAATTCGCCATAAATCTAACTGCTTCTTCGCCAATTGCTCTTTCGGCCACTATGGTTTTTCTCTCAGAATCAGCACTAATTTCAAATATCTCAAATTTTCCGGTTTGTATCTCGAAAAGCTGCAGTTCATACTCCTCGCCATACTTAAGTAATTTTTCCCTTATCCACACACTAGCCACCCTGCCTCCAACTTGTTGAAGTCCTAAAATTTCTTCCAGGGAAGAAAATTGCCCAGTAGATGTAAGAATCCTTTCTCCCATAGAGCAAAAGATTATACAGCAAAAGGAAAAATTGGCGAAGTTATTTAATAATCCATTCCCCCGCCTGGGGGCATACCGGCTGGAGGACTCTTTTCTTCGGGGATGTCGGTGACGAGACCTTCGGTAGTAAGAACCATCATAGCAACTGAAGCCGCATTTTGAAGGGCTGTTCGGGTTACCTTAAGGGGGTCAAGAATACCAAGCTTGGTCATTGAACCAAACTCACCCGTTAGAGCATTAAATCCGTAGTCGGAATCATTCGCCGCCTCGATTTTTTTGAGGACATATCCGTCGTCCTCACCTGCATTCTTGGCTAGCCAGCGGATTGGCTGCTCGAGGGCTTCTCTAACGATCTCTACTCCTACTTTTTCGTCTTCTCCCTCGGCGACCACCTTATCAAGGGCTTTCCTTGCCCGAAGAAGTGCAACTCCCCCACCGGGAACAATTCCCTCCTCTACGGCCGCTTTGGTAGCCCCCACTGCGTCTTTTACCCGCTCCTTCCTCTCATTAAGTTCAATCTCGGTTGCGGCGCCTACATTTATTTGTGCGACTCCCCCGCTCATTTTGGCCAATCTTTCCTCAAATTTTTCTCTGTCAAAATCCGAGTCCGTAGCTTCAATCTGTTTCCTTACTGAAGCGATTCGAGCGTTAATTGCGCCTTTTTCTCCTTTTCCTCCAATGATTCGGCAGTTATCTTTATCGGACCAAATCTTGTCGGCTTGACCAAGGTCGGTAACCTCTATAGCTTCAAAATTCCTACCGGTGTCCTCACTTATTACGGTTCCCCCGGTAAGTACCGCAATGTCTTCAAGCATCTCTTTTCTCCTGTCTCCAAAACCTGGAGCTTTAACCGCTAAGACGTTGAAAGTACCGCGAAGCTTGTTGACAACCAGAGTGGCAAGAGCCTCTCCTTCGATTTCGTCGGCAATAATTACCAAATTCTTGGAAACCTTGACGAATTTTTCCAAAAAGGGAAGCAGGTCTGCAATTGCCGAAATTTTCTTATCCGTCATTAAAATGTAAGCCCCTTCAATCTCTGCCTCCATTTTTTCCGGATTTGTAACAAAATAGGGGGAAGCATAACCCTTATCAAACTCCATCCCTTCTTTGTATTCGATATCGATGGTGAGTCCTTTACCCTCCTCAACCGATACGACTCCGTCTTTTCCGACTTTATCAAGAGCTTCGGCTATTTTTGCTCCGATTTCAGAATCCCCCGCAGAAACCGTGGCAACTTGGGTTATTTCCTCTTTGTTTTTAATCGGTTTTGAAATTTTCTTTAGCTCCTCAACAACCGCGGAAACCGCTTTTTCCATTCCCTTTTTGACAACCATTGGATTGGCCCCGGCCGTCACATTCTTCATTCCCTTTCCCGTCATTACCTGGGCCAGAAGTGTTGCCGTGGTGGTTCCGTCCCCAGAATCGTCATTGGTTTTGTCAGCCGCCTCTTTTACAAGCTGCGCGCCCATATTCTCAAATGGGTCCGGAAGTTCAATTTCCTTGGCAACGGAAACTCCGTCGTGGACTATATTCGGGGCTCCCCATTTTTTATCTAAAGCAATGTTTCTCCCCTTGGGGCCAAGAGTGGTAACAACAGCCTTGGCAACAATGTCTATTCCCTTCATTAGGGATTGCCTTGCTTCGTCTGAAAATTTAAGTTGTTTAGCCATTGTTTGTCGCTTTGCTCACCATGTTTTAGCCTTCAACGGCTAAAACATCCTCAAATTTTGAGAATAAATATTCCTTGTTTTCGATTTTGACTTCGTTTCCGCCCCACTTTTTATAAACTACAACGTCTCCCACTTTGGCTGGTGCACTTCTCTTGGCACCAGAATCGGTAATTTCATCTCCACCAACCGCCAAAACCTTTCCTTTTTGGGGTTTTTCTCCAGCTGTGTCTGGCAAGTATATTCCAGAAGTGGTTTTAGTTTCGGCTTCAAGTGGTTCAATAAGAAGATATCCGGGCGCAGGAGTTAGGTTTAATTTAGATCTCGACTTTTTAGCTGGCATACAAATAAAAAACTATTAGAAGTTTACCCTGAGCAGGGTCGAAGGGTTAGCAATATCTAACAGCGAGTGCTATTTTAGTAAAACGTAATCTACTTTGTCAATACCTAAACCTGGGTTAGTCGTTTCATCACGATTTTTCCCCAGTCTCGGGGATGAAAAATTGCCCGGGTGGGAGTTACGACCTCACGGGTGATCTTCGACTTCATATAGAAATACTGCAACCGAAAGGCAATCGGCTCGAATAGCAAAGATACTAGGATACTAAGATACTTAGATATTAAGTGATTTTTTTTGCTCTTCCCCACAAGTATCTTAGTATCTTCTTCACTTAGTATCTTGACTGCATTGGGCCAATAATCCTTAATCCACCTATTAACAAAGATAAACCTCTCGTAGGTCCCTCTTTTGTTTACAAGAGGAATAATCTGGGCGATTTCGTGAGCTGTATAAAAATTTCTATCTGTCCTGCCCCAGATTAAATCGCGCTCATCCAACCACATATTCAAGCAGAGTTTATCTTTATCGACCTTGCCTCCAGCGTTTCTGGGAATTCCAAAAATATCCAGTAGAAAAATCGTAAACATCCTCGTCGCCCAAAGTGTTCCCCCCTTACAAATAATGAAAATGTCTATATCGGAATCCACCTTGGCATTACTCATTGCCAGGGCCCCTGTAAGGGCGACCATCTTAACCGTGGGAATTGTCGAGATAAACCCAACACCCCTTTTTGCCATTTCAATTTTTCTTTTGCTGATGCTCTCTCTTTCCCGCCTCTCCTCCACGAGTCTCCCTTTACCTTTTAAAAATGAATACCCTCCCTTTTTCTCAGTCTCAACTCGTTTTTTCAATTCTCCCCCAAGTTTTTTGCCAGGCTGCCAGACAGTAACCTCCTCGTCCGTTAGCGGGTATTCAAAAATGTCGTGGTAATAGAGTGTAAAATCTCTTTTAGTCTCTTGCCTCATAACAATTTCAAGGAAACCGTGAGCTTTCAGCTCACGGAGGAATTGAACTTGATATGTCATTCTCTTTCAAAAGTGAAACTGTGGGCTCTTAGTCCATGGAGAATGTCATAACAGTTTCAAGGATACCACGGATTTCAATCCGTGGAGGAATTGACAACGCTGGGCGTTGGTTATTCACCTGATATATCATCCTCCTTTGGAGGGATACCCCCGCTCTTTAGGGCGGGGAGGATGTCATGGAGAAGAAATTCCGAATTGGGCAAGAATTTGGGCAACTCCCTCCGCGGTTGTCGCAAGCGCACCTTCGGCGCTCGTTCCTTCATTAACTGCATTCACCGCATCCTCAAAATATTTATTTATTTGTGAATTTATTCCCGTCGGTCCATCGAAAGTTCGACTAGCTAAATACCAACTGGTCGCATTAGGGGCTTGGGTAATTATTGCTCCAAGCATTGGGTGCGTATTAAGAAGTTCGGTCATATCCACCCTCGGGTATGGCTCACCAAAAAGCCTGGTTTTACTGGCGTTTGCGAAAAGCTTCTCCAAACTTGTCTTTTGACTCATGAATTTAAGAAAACTCCAAGCCGCTTCTTTTTGAGAACTCCCCTCCCAGACCCCTTGTATCCAATATGTCGCATATGCGACGTCTGGTTCATTAGTATCTTCTTTAGGAAGGTGGGGCGGGGCAACTGTCTTAAATCTTAGCTCCGGGTTCTGCTCTTTTATCTCAAAGGCTCGCCAGCTAGGACCAAAAATCATGGCTACTTTTCCTGCAGCAAAGGCGACCGTCGAGTTGGGAAGGTTTTCATCCCAAACTTTATCTGTCTTGTAAAAAAAGGTATAAAACTCAAGAGCTTTCTCGGCCAACTCACCCGTCGGCTCGGCCAGATTTGCGCCGTTTTGAAGCATCATTAAAGCCAAAATCTCCGGCCAATGGTCTATGTTTGATGTTAACCCCAAAGCAACGCCCGATTGCGAAATTAGGCCGTCTTCGTCTTTAATCGTCAACTCGCTTGCTACTTTCCTTAAATCGTCCCACGTTTCTGGTGCTGTCTTACCAGCAGCGTCAAACATATCCTGGTTTATGTAAAGAGTTAGCGCGTCATACCCCAAGGGAATTCCAGTTAACCCGGTTCCGCTAGTGACGTCCGAAGAGACAATCGGGTAAAATGTCTGGGCAAATTCCCCGGCACCCATTACTTCTGCAGGAATTTTGTCGAGCTTATCCCTAAACATGGGCACCCAGCTGTTGTGGAAGAAAAAAATGTCAGGGCCTTCGCCCCCGGAAAGGGAACTCTCAAGCCGTTCACGGTAATCTTTGGGGGATTGTCTTACGTACTCGATTTTTATAGTAGGGTTCTGGGTTTGGTACTCCTCGATTAGGGGCGCGACAACTCCCGAGTCTTCCCAAAGGCCCCACCAGGTAATCGTGTTGGTAGTTAATGGAGCCCCCGTTCTGCTCCTCAAAAACTTGAACCCGAAGTAAGCCAGGGCCGCAAGTATTAAGGCGAGAAGTATTCCGAGAATAATTTTTATTGGAAATCTTCGCCCCGTTGTAGTAACGGTTGGTCCTTCAGCAATTACTGGTACCGGCGGTTGACTAACGGGTCCGGCGGGACTTACTGGCGCCGGACTCGGAGTCTCGGGGCTTACCCCCCCAGCTTCCTTGGGAGGCGTGGCTGTTCCAGTCCAAGGTTGGGATTGGGACGGGCCTTGAAGGGGCTCTGGCTGTGGTGCAATCTCCTTGGGTTGTTTCATCTCTCCATATGGGGCCGCTGGAGCTTCTTCCGTCGGGAAACTTGGGTTTTGGTCGGGCATTATTAATAATGTTATCATACAACTTGTGAGATGGTGAAGAAGAAAATATACCAGATAAAAAACTTAAAAATGCTTTGGTTTTCAACACCAAAGTGGGCACATTGGTTCCTATTGCCCATATTTATTTTCCTGATATTTTCTGCCTATAATTTCTTTTTTTGGAACAAAATCTTCCCGGGAATTTATGTAGCTGGGGTTTCTATCGGAGGCAAAACTCTCAAAGAGGCAGAAACCATTCTTTCGCAGGCGACTTTGCCTCCGAAGGAAATCAGCCTTACCTACCAAGACCAAGTTTTTAATATCCCTACACAAGATTTGGGTGTAGTAACCGATTATCAGGAATCAGTAGAGGGGGCTTATAACTTCGACCGTCAAGGAAATTTAATTTCCAGCCTCTATCAAAGGGCGCTGGCGCCCGTAAGAAAAGTATATCTAGGCTTAGTAATAAATCTCGACGAGGAATTCCTAGATAACACCCTTGGGGTAATCGCGGAGGAAATATCGCAAGACCCGGTTTATCCGTCAGCAAAGCTGGTTCAGGGCGAGGTGATGGTGGATAGGGGTACTCCCGGAAGCATACTAGATAGTAAAGCAGCGAAAGATACCATTAAGGAAAATCTAAGTTTCAGCAAGAAAGAAACTATTTATCTCACGGTTAAAAATATAGATCCAACCATCAATGAAGCTGAAGCCGAAAATCTAAAAACGCGGGCTGAAAGCTTATTAGGCAAAAAGCTCATCCTTACGTCTCCCCAGGAAGTTTTTGAGTGGAAGGAAGTTAAGATATTTGAGACACTCGACCCACTGGGGGGCTATAAAAAAGAGGCTATCGCTTCGGAAGTTTCAAAAATAGCCTCGAGCTTAAACCGTGAACCCCAAAATCCGACATTTATTTTTGAAGAAGGTAGGGTTAAGGAATTTGCCCCTGCCGAAGACGGCCTAAAAGTGAGGCAAGAAAAATTAGTAGAGGAAATTTTAGAAGCACTTTTGAATCTTGAAAGACAGGAGGAAAGCGAACTAACTCTTGAAATTCCTCTTGAGAGAACTCCACCAAAGATTAGTACTGGTGACGTTAATAACCTTGGAATTAAGGAACTTATCGGCAAAGGCTCTTCAAATTTCCGGGGTTCTATCGCAAATAGAGTCTATAATATCGGCCACGCATCTTCTAAATTTAAAGGTATCCTAATTCCCCCAGGTCAAGTTTTTTCGTTTAATGAAGCTTTGGGCGATGTGTCTTCACTTACAGGCTATAAGCAGGCCTTTGTTATAAAAGATGGAAAAACCGTTCTCGGTGACGGAGGTGGCGTTTGCCAAGTCTCGAGTACGTTCTTTAGAGCAGCCCTTGCGGCTGGACTTCCAATAGTAGAAAGGCGTGCCCACTCTTACCGGGTAAGTTACTATGAACAAGGGTATCCTCCCGGTCTTGACGCAACTGTTTATGCACCCACCACAGACTTAAAGGTTCTAAACGATACACCCGGACATATATTGATTCAGCCCATCTTTGACCCAAAGGCCATGACCCTAAATTTTGAATTTTACGGAACAAGCGACGGGAGGGTTGCCAAAACTACCAAACCTGTTGTTACCGGCGTTACTCCTCCGCCCGAGGATTTATATGTCGATGATCCGACGCTCCCGGCTGGACAAATTAAACAAATAGATTTCAAGGCCTGGGGTGCAAAGGTAACTTTTGACTATACTGTTGAGCGGGGCGGAGAGGTAATTTACGAAAAGACTTTCCTCTCAAACTTTCGCCCCTGGCAGGCCGTGTTTCTAAGAGGAGTCGGCCCTACGCCCTAGCCATCCTCCTTCCAAACTTCGCAATCAGTAATGCATCCGCTGGTGTGAGTACACCCTCCTCCCTCCTCACTTCTTGGAGGGGTGATTCCGGGCGGGCGGGGTCTGCCGCTATAACAAACGACGCCGCCTTAGACCTTCCTTGGACAGAAATTTTTCTTGCAATTCCCATGTTGTCGTAAGCAAATGTGATTGTCACTTCCTTATTCCTACCATTAATGCCCAGGGCTTCGCGCATTTCGGCTGAAATTTCCTTCAACTTTCTTGTGCTAGTGAATATGTCAATATATGAGATTCCAGTTCTTCGGTCTTCCCTGAGGGGTAAGTGCCCAAATTCTTTAGTAGCATCCAGATGACTGTTTATATCCACTATAGAAGGTGGTGTAGACTCTTGTGTCGCTCCTCTTTGTGGTAAATCTTGGATAGAAGATAAAACCATCGGTCGGACGATACGAAATCTTCTTCCAAGTCTTTCAACGAAGGACAGTCCCCGTTCGCCCTGCATCTCAATTTTATTTTGAAACCATATCAAACTGATGTAAATAAGCAATTTTCATATATAATTTGTTTGCAGTGGAGATTTTGGACCTAATCAATGCGCTTGAGGGTGTATATGTTCTTTACGGTTATACTATTGCCTTCTTGGCAAGTCTTATTGAAATTTCCCCTATGGGCTGGAGTATTCCCGGAGGACTCCTTCTTGCCCTTGGTGGATTTTATGCTTATTCAGGACGCCTATCCCTTTTCGGGATACTCCTTTTTTCTTGGTTAGGGGCTTGGGCAACGTTCATTTTGGCCTATCTTTTGGGCAATTCTACGGGTTATGCCCTTGTTAAGAAGCTTCGTCAGGAGAAAAATGCCGCAAAGGCAAAAATCCTTCTGGAAAAACACGGCCCCACAATTTTAACGACCTCCATGTTGGCTAACCTGACGCGCTTTTGGATAGCTTATATAGCCGGAGCCGAGAGTTATAGCTTCTTAAGATTTTTCTTCTATTCAGCTGTCGCTTCTCTCACCTGGTCTTCTTTAATGGTGGTCGTCGGTTACCTTGCTGGAAGTGAAAGGTCCCAGCTCGAATGGGCCATAACAAGATTGGGAATTGTCTCCTGGTTAATATTCGCTGGGGTTGTGGTACTTCTCTACCTTAAAGCACGCCAAGAGTTTGGAGCAATCAAACAACATAAAAACTAGTTTATGAATATCCTCGGAATCGAAACTTCCTGCGATGAGACTGCCGCATCAATAGTCAAAGACGGAAGAAAAATCCTCTCAAACATCGTTGCCACATCGGTCGAAATGCATACAAAAACAGGCGGGATTATTCCCGAGAAAGCAGCCAGGGAGCAGATAAGAAGTATTTTGCCTGTCGTGCAAAATGCAATGCTAAATGCCAAATGCCAAATTTCTAATATTGATGCAGTTGCAATAACGGTTGGACCCGGCCTAATCGGATCTCTTCTGGTTGGAGTCGAAACCGCAAAAACCTTAGCCCTTCTCTGGGAGAAACCGATTATTCCCGTCAACCACCTGGTTGCCCACATATACGCTAATTGGCTTGCGCCAGAGCAAGAGGGTAAAAGAGTAAAAGAGTATAAGTTACCGAAGTTCCCAGCTCTTGCACTAGTAGTCTCCGGCGGGCATACGGATTTGGTGTTAATGAAAGGGCGGGGAAAACTTAAGTGGATTGGTGGAACCCGCGACGACGCCGCAGGTGAAGCATTCGATAAAAGCGCAAGACTTCTGGGACTTCCCTACCCCGGTGGCCCATCTATTTCAAAAGAGGCTGCCAAATTTTTAAGTAAAAATCCTAAAACAAAGTTAACTCTATTTCCTCGGCCAATAATCGACGAACAAAACTTTGATTGGAGCTTTTCCGGATTAAAAACCGCCGTCCTTCGCGAAACCCAAAAACTTGATTCTAAACTCATTCCTTTAATTCCTAAGTTAGCAGCCGAAGTTCAGGAAGCAATTGTTGACGTTTTAGTTGAGAAAACGCTTCGGGCTGTCAAAAAGTTTAAGCCCGAATCTCTCCTCCTCGCCGGCGGCGTCGCCGCAAATTCCCGTCTCCGAGAGAAATTTCAATTATCAATTATCAATTCTCAATTTTCAATTGATTTCAGAGTTCCTCCTCCCCCCCTCTGTACCGATAACGCCGCCTATATCGCCGCTTACGCCTACTACAACAACTCCCCCATCCCTTGGGAGAGAGTTGCGGTTAATCCCGAACTTACCATCGCCTCACAACCATAATTTTCGTATGACATTCTCCCCTCACCTTCGGAGAGGGGCTTAAGCATCTAAATGAAAATGGCATACCAACGTTCGATTCATCCCCAAAATCTAATTTTGGAGTTTTCTCGAATGTTGGTATAATTCGACCATAAGTATGGACAAAGTTTACGACCATACAAAATTCGAGGCAGATATCTATAGACAGTGGGAAAATTCTGGGGCATTTACTGCCAAAGTGGACAAGAAAAAGAAACCTTTTACAATAATCATGCCTCCGCCAAACGCCAACGACCCCTTACATATTGGTCACGCTAGAGAAGTCGCTACTCAAGATATTCTTACGCGCTATCACAGAATGAGAGGAGAGTCGACATTGTGGCTTCCAGGAGCCGATCACGCTGGAATCGAAACCCAATTTGTATTCGAAAAAAAACTCCAAAAAGAAGGTAAATCCAGATTCGATTTCGACCGCGAAACTTTATTTAAAATGATTTGGGATTATGTCCAAGAAAATAAATCCACAATGGAAAATCAGCTACGGACCCTGGGTGCGTCCTGCGACTGGAGTAGAAACCGCTTCACTCTAGGGCCAGAAATAATTAAGGTTGTCTATAAAACTTTTAAAAGACTTTACGATGATGGACTTATATACCGTGGGGAGCGGATTGTGAATTATTGTCCTAGGTGTGGTACTGCTTTCTCACAGCTTGAGGTTGACTCTGTTGAGAGGGAAGATCCTCTTTATTATTTAGACTATGGAGGAATTAGTATCGCAACAACCAGGCCCGAAACCATTTTTGCCGACGTTGCGGTTGCGGTTAACCCGGAGGACAAAAAATATAAAAACCTCGTAGGTAAAACCGCTACCCTCCCGCTTATTGGAAGAAAGGTTCCAATAATTTCTGATTCCTTAGTGGATAAAAGTTTTGGTACGGGTGCTTTAAAAATTACCCCGGGACACGACGCAGTCGACTTTGAAATTGGACAGAAGCATAACCTCTCGGCGGTATCTGTTATCGACTCTTCCGGTCGCATTGTAAATACTCCTGAAAAGTACATTGGATTGAAAGCCCCCGAAGCAAGGGCAGCGGTGGTAGAGGACCTTAACGCGAATCACCTAATTAAAAAGGTTGAGACTATCAAACACGTTGTTGGTGTCTGCTACCGCGATAAGGGATTAATCGAACCAATGCTTTCGAAACAGTGGTTTGTCAAAATTTCTCCCCTAGCAAAACCGGCTCTAAAGGCTATCCATGCCGGTCAAGTTAAGTTCACAGCCGAAAAGTATGAAAAAATAGCAGTCTACTGGCTGAAAAACTTGAGAGATTGGAACATAAGCCGCCAAATTGTTTGGGGAATTCGAATTCCGGCCTTTCGATGTGACAAGTGTCTCGAGTGGACCATTACAGAAGGCCCTCCACCTGAAAAATGCGAATCCTGTTCACATACTAAGTTAACTCAAGATCCTGACACGTTTGACACTTGGTTTTCTTCAGGCCAGTGGCCGTTTGCTACCCTACAGACGACAAAACGGGGAGACTTTGAATACTTTTATCCAACAAGCGTCATGAATCCAGCCTACGACATACTTCCATTTTGGGTCATTAGAATGATTATGCTTGGTCTTTATGTAACCGGCAAGCCTCCATTCAAAGAGGTTCTGCTTCATGGATTGGTCAGAGACAAATACGGAGTAAAAATAAGCAAATCTAAAGGCAACATAATTAATCCAATCGAAATGGTTCAAAAATATGGCGCAGACGCCTTAAGGGTTGCTTTAATTTGGGGATCGCTTGTAGAAAACGACAATTCTGTTTCCGAGGATAATATTAAAGGACAGAGAAATTTTGCCAATAAAATTTGGAACGTTGCACGTTTTGTTTTTATGCAATCCCCAGCAAAAAAGGCCAAGAAAAACACAGATGACTTGGAAATAATTAAACACCTAAAGGTCACTTCCCGTAATATCACGAGACTTCTTGAAAAATATCGTCTGAGTGAAGCTGCCGAGGAAATTTATGACTTTATCTGGCATAAATTTGCAGATGTCTATATTGAAAAAACAAAAGAAAGACGAGAAGAAGCCCAAAAAACATTGGAGCTTGTTCTTCAAGAAAGCCTAAAACTTCTACATCCATTCATGCCATTTGTGACCGAAGTAATTTGGCAGGAGGGCAAAGAGCGATTTGACTCCCCCATCCTAATTTCTGCCCCTTGGCCGAAATAGTTAGGGGTTAAGAACTAGCGTCATCAGAATTTTCCCGGCAGTTTCGGTAAAGCCCGCGTCAGTCGGATCTTTTGTTGCATTAATAACTTCCAAATAAAGTGTCGGGTTAATCACCACGTAATAATAATCTGCGTCAACGAAACCCCTCACGCGAAAAGTATAACCACTCACTTGGGCTACAGATGTAACCACCGGCTGGGTAGTTTCAAAAACATCTTTTAGTTCTAAATAGCGCACATCAGCCGTTTCTTTTAAGGTTTTTCCCTCTGGGTCAAAGGCCCTAAAGGACATAGAGACTCCGTCGTAGAACTCTGTACCTTCTTTTTGGGTTGGTCCCCATTGAGTAACTGCAAAGGAACCATCATCATACTCTTTAGTTTCGGCCTCGGGAGGGTACTTAAAAGAAAATTGTCCTCCTTTTTTATACTCCAGCCAACCCTCTATCCCTTCCACAACTTGCGGAGTTGAAGTGGGTACTACGTTCTGGTCCGAAGGGGTAGGCCCGGAGCCATCTTGTGTTTTAGAAATATTGGGGATTGGAAGCTTTGGGGTTTGGCCAGAACCCAAAAAGTAGGCTGCTAACGCCATTATAAGAAGCAAGATAAAAGCTAATATTAGCCAGATAAATATTTTCGACCTGTTTCTACCGCCAGAATTTACCGTCCCCATTACATTCGTTTCTAGAATATGGCTCACTCCAGAAACTTGGAGGTTTGTCGGTGGAGGGTTTTGCGAAGTAGAGGTGAGTGGGCCCACCTCCTCCCCCCCGAAAGCTCCTTGATTCCCCCCGCTATTTTCTTCCATACTAATCATAGTAGCTAGTAGTGAGTTTGAAAGTCAATATAAAATGTTGAAGCATAAAAAAAGAGGTCCTGTTAATTTAGCTTTTGTGTCTTTTTCTTTAATTCTTATCTCACTAGGGTTTTTTATTCTCAAACCCCACCCTACTCCGACGACCCAGGTACTCTCAGCAAGCTATGATGCCGATGATGAAATTCTCTTTTGGGAAAAATTTATTAATAAAAATCCCACCTATGTAGATGGACTTGTCAGGCTCTCGCTTCTCGAAGCAAGAAGGGGAAATACTAATAAAGCGGCAGTTTACTGGCTATCGGCCCATAACTTAAGCCCAAACTCCAAAAGCGTTAATGAAGCAAAAAAATCCCTAGGGTTCTGATGGAGTTTGCTTTTCGTTACTGGCTGGCACGGGTGCTTCCGTTGCTTCTTCAGAGGGAACCTCCCCACTCGGAGCTCCGGCAACTTCTCCCTCTACGGGAACTTCTTCCGCTGGTGGCGCTTCTTCTTCTACCTTTTGAGGAGGTTCGACTTTAGCAATAATTTTTTGAATGTCGTCTTTGAGGGTCACTTTTGCCTTGTCGATTTTAAGATCTTTCAAGTAAATTGCCTGGTCAACCTCGGTAAGAACTGAAACGTCAACTTCAAATTTTTCGGGGAGGTCAGTAGGTAATGCTTCAACCTCAACCTCGTCCAAATACTGAACAACAGTTCCAATCCCGGTCTTTTCGCAAGGAGCTTCTCCGGTGAATTCAACAGGAACGGCTGCGGTAATTTTCTCCTTGAGGTCTACCTTTCTAAAATCAACGTGGATTGGACTATCGCTAATTGGATCTTTTTGCAGATTGGCAACAAGAACCGAAACCTCCTCGCCCTTTCCCTTGCTCTTGCCGGAAACTGTCAAGCTGATAACCCCAGTCTCTCCCGCTTCCTTATATATCGGAACAAAATCAGTAAGTTTGACTTGCAGTGACTCAGATTTTATTTTCTTTCCATAGAGGTTAGCAGGAAGAAGACCTTCTTTTCTTAAAGTCTTTACTTTTCTTCCTAAAATTTCTCTTTTTTGAGCGGAAAGTTTGTGTATATCCATGTTTACCCCTAGCACCAAATCTTGGTATGGGGGTTTACCAAGAAACGCGAGAGACAAAATCTCTCGCTAGTAGCGTATTATATACAAAGCTTGGCTGACCGGTCAAGGAATTCCCGAGACCCGTAATACTTACGGCAATGGGGTCGGCCGAGGTCCCAGCCTGTTTACGGATAAGAAACCTATATTCTCCTCCTTTTTGGGGGGTTACTCCCGTAGGTTCTTCCCAGGAAAAAGTTAAAGAAACCGTCTCTTGTGGAGCAACAATGACCATCACCCCCGCTTCTTTGCGGTCTCTCACATCTTCAAGTTCGGGTGTAACCTCAATCCCCCCACCCCCTCTCACTAATTTTGCCCTTCTAAAAGAGGCCTTTTGGGATGCTATGGCCCTGATATAAGCTTTATATATTCCTTTTTCCCCCAAACCCTTATCGTTAGAATTATTTAGGTGGACAGTAAATTCTCTTTTTAGTTTTCCTTCTAACAAATTTATTGAAGCGGAAAATGACCTTGTAACGTTAATGTTTGCTTTATTGACTCCAACGTTTGCCTCAACAATCCCCAAAATGTCGGAATAGCAATTATCTCCGCAAGCACCTATTTTTGAAATACTTCCATCCCAACCAAGTTCTTTTATGGCCCTCGCAGTTGATTTTTCGTGGGCAAATATTTGGACGTGCCGCTCTTGTAGATTTTCTAAAACGTTTATACCCAAGGCAATCCCCTTCTTCGCATCAATTTCCTTAGCTTCCTCAGACAGAGCTTTGTAGACTGCCGTGAGGAAACCAGACTTTTTGGTCGAGCCGGGAAAGAAATCTTCCTCAACTTCTTTTTGGGTGACTTCATAAAAATTTTTCTCATCAACTACAACGTCGTAGTCGCTAATAGTAAGTGGCCCCGTAACCGTAAGCATGCGCTTAACAAATTCCAGATCGACCGCAACTACTCCATCTACCTTCTCGTCAATTTCCTTATCTAAAAACCATTCTGCACGGGCGGCCGATATTCCAAAATCCGGATCCCAATTAGAGTCTCTCAAAAACCAGTTTGCCTCGTTTAAGTAGGCCTTTATCGGGAGAGGGGGCTCGACGTGACCCTTGAGCTGACCGTCCGCTTCAAATACGTCCCAAATTTCTAAATTTGTAAGCGCTCCACTCTCGACCGAAACCAAAGCAAAAGAACCTATAAAACCTCCCGTTGGTCTTAGTTCCATGTTGTTTTGTAAAAGTATTAAATACTTTCTGGGATGCGCTTCCCCAAAGAGTTGAGGTAGGTCCTCGCTAAGTTGCGCTAGAAAAACAAGATATTCTCTTTTTTTGGATAGTTCGGTAAAACCTCTAATCTTTTCAATGTTGCTAGCTAGATAAGGATCAGAGTAAATTTCACCCAAGATAAACCCAGACTCTCTATATACATAATCAAGTTCTGTTGATAAACGCTGGGAATATTCCAAGACGCTATAGGGCTTCCCCTCTATAAACTTTGCAAAAAGCGAATTTGCGTTTTCTACAAGTAATAGACTTTTCTCTCCTAGGTTTGCACTTCTTGCAAATATTTCCGATATGGTTGCAAAAAAAGCGAAGGGTCTTTTGACCCCCGGAATGCCGGAAAGTATCCCAAACCCTAATTCGGAAATTTTTGACGCATCTCTTGAAGTTATTAGAGCAGTTTTTGATAGAAAGAATTGCCCCTTTTTTGCGAGTAGAAATGACGTTGCGAGCAACGTCCCAGAAATAAGCAGGGTAAAGAAGGGTAATAATACTAGCGTAATAATGAATATTGCTATACCTGAAGAATATTTAACTTTCCTACTAGCTCTCACGGGGGGTCTTCCACCATCTTTTAAAAACTGGGTGGTTTGGCTAAGCCCGGCAATCTCTCCCAAAGAAATCTTTTGCCCAATACTCCTTTCGTAGTAGTTTTTATAACTTCTCTTTTTAGTCTCTATTTTTTCTGGATCAAAGTTCAATTTTGTAAGAAATGTTTGGGCAGAAATTGTCTCACCGACCAACGTAATTTCGTAAGGGTAGGCTATAGAAAACAATATCTTTAAAATTTTATCTGCAAGCGTGTCGGAAAAAACAGGTCTAAATGTTTCATCTTCTTTAGGAAGCATAAGTCTTTTTTCTTTCGCGTAAGCCTCCAGCGCAGAAAAAATAAAAAGATTTTTTGTTAAAATCATGTGGGGTCCGAATGATTCTGAAAAATAAACCAGTCTACCGACAATCGATTCTCTATTTATTAACATTCCGTGAACAACTGGAAGTAGAAGTATGTTTTTTGGCCTGAAAGAAGCGGTTTTTTGTGCGAGTATTGAAATTTCCTTCTTAATTTCTTTTTTTGCCGTCAGGTGGTTAGAAGATAGGGCTCTGAAAAGATTGTAGTGATAAAGAAAATAATCTATCCTTTCAAGTTTATAAATCTCATTTATATTGAGGAACGCTATGTTTCCCGGTCCCCATAATTTTCTTATTATTTCTTTCCACCTTTTTCTTTTTTTCGTAATTAAAAATATTTTGCACGACTTTTTAATTAAATTTTTACAAAGAGAAAAAGATAGGTCGTCTAATTCTGTTACAAAGACAGCAACGGGTCTTCCGTTGGAGGAAAATTGCTTTCGCATTTCATTGCTAAAGTTCACGAGAAAAAATTATTTTTTCAGGTGACAGTAAGTTAAAAAAGATTATTATTTTTCGATGACGTGAAATTCAATAGTTTCTTAAAACTGTATTTACCAAATAGTCCGCGTCCATATTTTTTTCCCGAGGGATTCTTTTGTAATAAATTTTATTCGACAATCCCTGTTCTAAAAGCTTCGCCGACGTGAATAGTTTTTTTAGTGTAGGATTTTTTGTTTTATAAATTCCCATAAGTTGTTTTGTAATTAGTTCCGAGTCCAAGAGAAAAATTATGTCGGCTCCACCGGCTATTTTTTTATTTTCAGTGAGCCATTTAAGGGCTGAGATCACGGCCTGATATTCAGCGACATTGTTTGTCGTTTTTCCTAAATATTTCTGTTGCTTGTAAATACCTTTGCCTTCTTTTTTAACAACAAAGGCCGAGGCGGCCGGGCCAGGGTTTCCTCTTGCTCCTCCATCGCAATTTATATAAATCGCGCTTTCCACGGAGTCAGTTTAACATAAGTAGTGGGTCAAAAAAGACTCAAGTTTCTCTTAAGGCAAGGCCCAGGACTAGAGTGAAAATTAACTGATTTTGTTGTAGAGTCAACCAATAATGGTCGGCGAATCCTGAAAAAACAATAAATAAAAGCGCCCAAAACACGAGCCCTTTTGAATTCTGCAAACCCTTCGCAAGAAGCAGGGTAAACACCAGAAGTCCGATAAGTCCTACCTCAGAAAACGTTAAAAGGAAAATATTATGTACCGGTTGAAGTTCCCATGAGAAGCCAACAACGTCGCTCCTTGGTAAATTAAGTATGTAATTATTTAAACCAACACCAATGAGGGGATTTTTTACTACAATGTCTCCTGCCCTTTTGGCAAGATAAAGTCTTTCTAAAAAGGCCTCGGAAAAGGGTCTATCCGCCTCTAAAATTTTGTTTGAAAAAATAGTTAGTAGCAAGCTTGCGACAACAACTGATCCCAAAATCCAAGGAATAATTTTTCTAATATCAATTACTCTCTGTTTGTTTAAATATATCGTCGAAAAAATCATAAGCAGAGAAATATATACCCACTTTGAAAGAGTCAGATAGAGCGCGGTTATTCCCAAACCTAATGAAACCCATCGGAGTATCTTGGCCAGAGGTCCTTTGGGTATAAAAAAATAACCAGCTATTAACAGAAATCCTAAAAATGCAGCGAAGGAATTTGGATGAGAAAAGGTGGAATATGCCCTAAGCAGATAAGAACCAAAATAGCGGGCTAAAGCGATGCCCGGCGTACCCGCGTTGAATGCCCTTTCCCCTAATAAATAAAACGGGCCTCCGAGAGTCTTCTGAGAAATAAATTGGGCGATTCCAATTGAGGAAAAGAAAAGTCCAGAAAGCAGTAAAGGCAATAACACCCACGAATTTGCCTCTAGCTTGTATTGGTTTTTTATATAAAGCGCCAACAAAAAAAGCTCTGTATATTTCATCCATTTTATTAAAGATGGTTCGAAAGACGTAGCCAAGAATGTATTTAAAAGCGCCAGGCCCAGAAACAATAAGAGATAAATAAAGTCGCGCTTTTTAAATACGGGTTCTTTGCTTCTAATTTTCTGTAAAAGATAAAGCCCAAATAATGCCAGTGTGGCAAGGTCGGTCAGATAAATTGTAGGTACAAAATAGTCAACCCTTATTCCAAAAAAGTAAGAACTCGGGAGCCAAATGTGGTAACCCAGCTGGGTTGGGATTAAAAAGATGAGAATAGCAAAAACTATTTGCTGGGCAAGATAGAGCCTTCCCAGCTTAGACATCTTGCTATCCTTTTTTCTTAACAACCAGATATCGTTCTTCTCCTTCACCTTGAGATTCTGTTGCTATGCTCGGGTCGGTGGATAGTTTCAAATGAACAATTCTTCTTTGGCTCGGTGTAAGATTGTAAATCGGTTGGGGCTCCCCTGTCGTCTTTACTCTTTCTGCTGCTGCCTCCGCCAACCCCCCCAGGTGTTCCTCCTCTTTTTGCCTCCAGTCGCCGACATTGACAATCACACGAACCCACTCCCCAAGCTTTTGCTTTAGCATCATTCCAATTGCCGCCTGTAAAGAAAGAAGTGTGACCCCGTGTCTCCCTATTAAAAGACCGGTTTCATTTTCAGAGGAGACGTCAACAACAAGGGCATCATTTTCAGCACCCTCGGCAACCTCGATACTCGCCGCTACTCCCATTAATTCTAAAAGCTCTTCGGTTAACTTCTTAGCCGTCTCACCCTTAGATTCTTTTTTCTTTTGTACCATAGGTCAAGATTTTAGCAAACCTACCTTCTTTAGCCAAGGGGTCGTTCCGCCCCAACCCGAAGTCCTATACTGCTGATAAGCTTGAGAAGCGGAGAACAAAAGCCAATAAAGAGCCAGTCCCGAGGGAAATCTAAGACCAAAAATCACCGTAAAAAGGGGAAAAGTATAAATCGTACTTTTTTGCATAGCCACCTGGATATCGTCGGCTCCCTCTTTAGTCTTTTTTGCCAGCTTCTCTTCTGCCGCAACGTAGGGAACCATCATTTTAGCTGAAAAGAACTGTATAAGAGCCGCCAAGATAAGTATCGGTCCTGGAATGGCAAATGGAAGACCCGAGACCGGGAAGGCATCTGGTTTGGTTATGTCAAGATAGAGGAATCTCGTGTTAACGATTTGGTCGGCAGAAAATTTTAGCGGCCCATAAAGTAGCTCGTTAAAACGACCGGCAATTTCTCCATCCGGAGAAAGTGTTCTGGTAAATACATTAAAGAAGGCAATAAGAACTACTATCTGCAGTAGGTAGGGGAGGCACCCCGCTCCTGGATTAATTTTCTCTTGTTTATATAGATCGGCCTGCGCGAGAGCCATTCCTTTCTTATCGTCTTTATATTTTGCCTTCAATTTTTCGAGTCGCGGGGCAAGGTCTTTCATTCTTTTCATCGACTGCATATATGGCTTAGTTAGGGGGTTAAGGATCACTCTTAAAAAAAGGCTGAAGCCTATTATGGCCAAGCCCATGTTGTCGCCCAAGACTTTGTAAAAAAGCACCAATCCGTTGGCCAGTGGTTGGGTAAGTAGGGTGGTAAAAATATTCATACTCGGTAATTTCCAGTTTCCAGTCTCCAGTTTCCAGTTAAATTCGAATTTGCTAATTTGATAATTATTTGGAAATTGGAATTTGGCATTTGGAATTTTTAACTAGGTACTGGGTCGTATCCAAATCTGCCAAATGGGTTGCACCTTGAAATTCTCTTTAAAGAAAGGGTTATCCCTTTGACCAGTCCGAACCTCTTAATTGCTTCTTTGGAATACTCACTACAGGTTGGTGTATATCTACAGGCGTGGCCAAAATTAATCACCAAAATAGGGGAGATAACCTTTTTGTAAAAAGAAATTAAAGATGTTGCTGATTTTTCCATTTTAGATAATTTTGGCTAGAACCCTTTTTACTTCATTGGCTATTTCTTCGTTTGATCGCCTCAATGCTTGTGGTTTTGCAAAGAAAACCACCGCAAGCCCCCTCCCCTTTTCATCAATCGTTTGTCTCACCGCTTCCTTCAGTGCCCTTTTTATTCTATTACGGGCAACCGCAGAATTACTAATTTTATTCGAAACTATAAATCCAAATTTCGACAAACCCTCTTTTTTAATAAAAGATGTGCCAAAACTTTCCGACTGAATAACTCTGCCTTCTTGCTTTACTCTAGCGAATTCTGTCTCCCCTGTGAGGATGAACTTTCTGGCAAGCATTTTATTAAAGGATTCAAGAAAACCGTAAACTTTAGTTTACGGATGAATTGAACCCGTATGTAATTCTCACTTAGGTGAAAAACCGTGGGTTTTAAACCCACGGAGAATTTCAGCTTGGGGTAAGAAGTTTCCGACCCCTTTGTCTTCTTCTAGCAAGTACTTCGCGGCCAGAACGAGAGGCCATTCTATTTCTAAAACCATGGGTTTTGGCTCTCTTTGCCTTATTTGGTTGAAAAGTTCTTTTAGGCACTTTGATATTATATAGTTTCCAATTTCCAGTTTCCAGTTTCCAAATTTGTTGCAAAGTTTCGAATTGTCAAATTTGAATTTTGATAATTAACTGGAATTTTGAAATTAGAATTTGGAATTTCGTGTATTTTGGGGGTTGACTAATTGTGGATAACTCAATAAATAGTACATAGTCATTAGTGCATAGTGCAAAGTAAAAAACATTAACCCCTGTCCTACTAAAAATCCTTCTATGCACTATGTACTCTGCACTATCTACTATCATGCTTGATACTAAAAAACTCTGGCGCGATACACTCGAAAGTATTAAAGTTTCAGTTTCCCCCGCAATTTTCTCAACGTGGTTCTCGCAGACATTCCTTGCAAAAATCGAGAAACAGGGAACTAGGTTTGTCATAGAGGTCGGCTGCGCTTCCCCCTTTATAAAAACAACAATTGAAAGTCGTTATTTTGGAATGCTCCAAGATTCACTTGTCAAATCCTTAGAAGCCTCCTGCGACTTAACGTTTGTAGTTAGGCAAAACCCTGATAAAAAGACTTTTGAGCACACCCTCGACACCCCACTTTTTCAGAAAGACGACAAAGAGGAAATTAATGAGGCCTTCTTGCGAACACATATCAGGCCAGGTTTTACATTTGAGAATTTCGCCGTCTCCTCATCTAATCAAATGGCCCACGCGGCGGCTGAAGCCGTTTCAAATACACCTGGAAGTGCTTATAACCCGCTTTTTATTTGGGGTGGAGTAGGGGTCGGCAAAACACATTTAATGCTCGCAATCGGATACTGCCTCCTTGCAGAGAATCCTTTGGCAAAAATTCTCTTTGTTTCTGGGGAAGAATTTACAAATGGCATCGTCGAAGGAATCAGAAACAAAACAACGACAGCGTTTCGCGACAAATATAGAAGACTTAAAGCGCTTCTTATAGACGACATTCAATTCATCGCAGGGAAAGACGCGGTCCAAGAAGAATTCTTCCACACTTTTAACGCCTTAACTAACGCCGGTGGACAAGTAATTATGACTTCGGATAAGCCCCCGTCAGATATTTCAAAACTCGAGGAACGCTTAAAAAGCCGCTTTGAGGCAGGTCTAATTGTAGACATTGCGCCTCCCGACTTTGAACTGCGCTGTGCTATTACCCAAATTAAATCTAAAGAGAGGGGCATTGAGCTTCCCATGGATCTGGTACAAGTTATCGCAGCAAACATTGACGCTGCCAGGCCTATTGAAGGGTTTTTGGTCAAACTCGCAAGTCAAGCGCGCCTTAGAAAAACAGAAATTTCCGAAGATCTTGTAAATTCCCTAATTGGTAAAGGGGCGGAGTCGATAGCCCTGAAAATAAGGGCAAAACCCTTGGATGTCATTTCGGCGGTTGCTAAACACTTCTCTGTGGGTAAAAAATATTTGCTGGGTGAGTCGCGGGTCCGCCCCATCGCCAGACCACGACAAATACTTATGTATCTTCTAAGAAGAGAGCTCGGGCTCCCTCTCACCGAGGTTGGACGCCTGGTCGGAGGGCGTGATCACACAACCGTTATGCACGCTGTTGAAAAAATCACACATTTGGCCAGCGAGGATGTGCAAATTCGTGAGGATTTATTGGGGATAAAAAATAGCCTTTGAGGAAGTCTCCGCCCGCTTATCAACTTATCAACACTGGCCTTACTTTTATCCACAAATATATCAACATTTCGACTAGCTCAATGTACACACGAATTTCTACCGAAGACTGTTCCAAAAGGGGGCTAGTTTTCAACATATCCACCGCCCCTACTACTAGAACTACTAGTTAATATATGATAAAAGGGTAAAGCTTATTTTTATGAAATTAGAAGTTCTTCAGGAAAATTTTTCAAGAGCACTTTCAACCGCTTCACGCTTTGCAAGTTCTCGGGCTCAACTGCCTGTTCTCGGAAATATCTACCTCTCGGCCAAGAAAAACAAACTCCTAGTCTGCTCGACTAATCTCGAAGTTTCTGTGGCCATTTCTATTGGAGCAAAAGTATCTAGCGAAGGAGAAATTACTATCCCGTCGCGAGTAATTAGCGAACTTGTAGTAAATTTTACCCCCGGTGCAATAATGCTCAATTCTGAAAAAGAAATTTTGGAAATTTCATCATCCAACACTAACTCGAGTGTTTCCGGAATGAATGCAGTAGACTTTCCCGAAGTCCCTCAATCTTTGGGCAAGACTTCATATTCCTTCCCGAAAGAAGCGCTTTTACAGGCTCTTTCTCAAGTTGTCTTTGCCGCCTCAACTGACGAAACCCGACCGATTTTGACAGGAGTTCTCTTTCTATTTAAAAAAGGGGGGCTCTCACTTGTGGCGACTGATGGTTTTAGGCTTTCTCAAAAAAAATTACAAGACGCAGGCTTTCATCAAGAAAAAAAAGTAATACTTCCTAAAAGCGCCTTGTCGGAGCTTGCAAGAATAGGGATTGAGGAGCAAGATTTAAAACTATCTTTCAGAGAAGAAGATAATCAGGTGGTTTTTGGAGTAGGGGATACGATTTTATCAACGCGGATTTTAGAAGGTGATTTTCCGGAGTTCGAAAAAATAATTCCAAAAGAGACAAATATCAAGGTATCACTTGATAAAGATGATCTTTTAAGAGCCGTAAAGCTTGCCTCGGTTTTTGCCAGGGATTCAGCCAACATAGTTAGGTTTTCACTTAAAAAGGACGGAGTAGTAATTGCCGCTGAAAGCCAGATGGCGGGGAGGCAAGAAAGTCAGGTTGAGGCAAAAGTTGAAGGGTTACCGACGGGCGGGTTTGAAATTTCTTTTAACTATAGATTTTTAGAGGAATTCTTGCACGCCGTAAGCGGTGGTGATGTTAACATAGGGCTTTCCAACGAGAATGCTCCCGGAGTTTTTACCGATCCCTCCGACGTCAATTTTCTTCATCTTATAATGCCCGTAAGGGTTCAGGTTTAGAGATTTATTGAGACGGTTGATAAGTATTCGAATAGCCCGGTGCCCAAGTCGACTTAAAATTTTCAATTGTCGTTGGTGGGAAATACCAGATTTCCAGAATAGTTCCTTGGGTGCCATAAGGATTACCGATATAGGCAAGGCCCTTATCGGGATAGACGAACAGATCAAAACCATTGATAGAGTGCGGCCCGTAAAGGGTATGGGGGGCTTCTCCATGTTGGGAGGTGATATCAGCGATATGTTTATCGTCATTTACAGAGACAATCTCCTTTATGAAAGAAAGAGTGTTGCCGCTGTCTACTATCGCTTCATGGGTTCTTGTAGGACTTGTAGACTTAAAACTAAGTAAAATTTCTTCTCCTTTGGCGGCTTGATCGACAGGGTTTCCCATTTTTTCGATAACATCAGATCGGCTACTTACCCCGGGAACTAGATTCCTGTAGCTAACACCGGGCTCCCCCGGACCCTGGGGCCGCTCAGGGATTCTTGAAAGAATAGAATTTGCTATCCATGCGGTAAGAACCAGAACAAGAATCAGGATTAGTTTTCTTTTTTTAATAAATTCTATGATTTTCATTTACCTCCTACAATCTTATCTAGAATAATACTTGGTCAGCAAATGAGTAATGTGCAGGGTAAAGAGAGGGGTAGGTAGACGGGGTTGTGCAGCGGGTCGACGCTACATATAATGCAGCCGATTCGGCAAACGCCTCCGCAGCCTCCGTTCTTGCTGGAGCATAGGAACAGATAGACGGTCTTTCCTGATCTACCCCCGGCCAATCTTCATATTGTTGGTAAAGGGAGTCCAGTCTGTAGTTAACAATATGACCGGATTCGTGAGTCAAAATATACAAGGCACTATTGGGATTATTCAGTCCGCCTCCATTAAATCTTATTACACTGCTTCTGAAGGCACAAGCCCAGGCGCCAGGACAACCTAAGTTTTGTGTGTATTCAAGCCGTACTAGCTGTCCGCCTGTACAGACCTTTTGGGCAAAAGGAGTATAGTTAGAAGTGAGGGTGGTAATGGCACCTAGTAGCGTGTTTTTGTAACCTTGTGCTTGAGAACTGGCGTCCCAGCTACCATCAAAAGTATAACACTCCGTGGGAGGATTTCCGATAATGACCGAGGCCGCCCCCGTTGCTGTAGTTTGGGAAACTTCGTCGGTGTCTGCGGTAACAGAAAAAGTATTGAGGACCAAGGAATCGCGATAATCAGCATCCGCCTGAGTGTAAGTTACCGTATACGTATATACATAAGGAGTCGCTGGTGATATCAAAACTGGTGCTGGATCAGTAGGGGCGGGACAATCGTCGGTAGGCCTGCGGCTTAAGATTTCGCATACGTGGGAAATAGAGATGTTTGTTAAAGACCCCCTTAAAGGAGTGACGGTAATTGTATAAGTGACGCTAATTGGTAAATCTGAATTTTCGAATTCCGTTTCGCTAGCCACTTTTGTTATCTCTATATAGGGATTTTCACCAGGAGCTAAAATTTGTGAGGGTGGTACAAGGTAGGCGCCGGAGTTAATGATGAAGAGTATATAGGCGATGGTGAACGGTATGGAGATGATTATGACGATGACCATTCCAAGAATTGTTGAAAAAGTTGCCGAAAGGATTCCCCCCAGAAGACCCAAAAACTGCAAGGAGGCTATAATAGCCCCCCCTACGGCGTCCTCAACGTCCCTTGCCCTTTTTTTGGCTGCGATTAAAGCCCGGTCGATAATGCCAGCTATAACAGTTGTGGTAATAAAAGCGATGATATTTCCTATTATCGGAACGGTTGAACCGACGGCTTGAGCCGCAGCCTGTACCCCTACTTTTGTGGCGGTCCCAACAGCGGCTTTTGTGACGGCCTTTGTAGCGACTTTCACTCCGGCTTCGACAATTTTCTTTTTGACCGGTTCAGCAATTTTGTTAAGGGCGAAGGAGGCGGCCTCTCTGGCGGGGCCAATATCGATTCCTGCTTGGTCTAAGGATGGCCCCGGGGAAAATTCATAATATGTGTTGTCAGCGGAAGGCTTAAGAGAGATATATTGTCCTGGACCCCCGACCTCCTCGGTGATTTCAATTTGAGAAACGCCTTCGTAGTAAGTTTCGCTCAGGTCTCGAAAAAGCTCAGGGTTTTCTTGCTCAAAAGTTTTTAATTTTAAGTTGACGTCTTCAAGAAGAGAAATGCTTTCAATATCAAGCCCCTTCTCGGGAGCTTTTTTTATCTCACCTGCTAATTGGTTACTTTTTACACCCGAGGAAAAGAGTAAAAAAGAAGGCCCATATTCTGGGTTTTTTTGGAAAAAGCCGTAGCCCGCCTCTTTGATATCTTGATGAAGTTTTTCGACTGTAGGCTTTCTTACCCCCGGAGCTTGTGAGTAGGTTATTTTTAAAGAGACTTCTTTTGCCATTTAATTAAAGGTTTCCTAGCCCCTGGACAGTTGCTTGGGCGATAGATGCGGCTTCAGAAGGGGCGACTTGGGCAGACGCCGCCTCTTTTTGCAAAAGCTCTTGCGGCTTGGTGGTTATTAGGCCGTGCTCTTCGGGCGAGGCTACAACCCTAATGGGAGCGTGGTGAGCACCGGCGAAAAAGATCCCCTCTCCGATATTTGCGGCAAGAAGCAACTGTTTTTCTCCCTCAGACAAGTAAAATACTTGGCCGATATTGTCAATTGCGGCCGGGGACTGTTTGAGAAGTACGCGGAGGGCGGAGTTTGTAACAATGGCTTTTCCGATATCCTGGGCCAAAAAATCCTCCACGTCCTGCGTAATGGTGGTCAAACCTAGAAAGTATTTTCTAGCCCTTTTAACCACAGACCACAAAAATTGGGCAGAGTCGGGGTAGCGCATCATGTGCCAGGCCTCATCCACTATTAAAACCCTCTTTTTAAGGTCCCTTTTAACCCTGGTCCAAATAAAATCAAGAATAATAAACATAGCAATAGGCCGAAGGCTTTCCTCAAGGTCCTTGACGGAGAACACAGTAAAGGAGTTTTTAATATCGATATTTGTCTGCTGGTCAAATATTCCCACAAAGCTTCCCTTTACAAACTTTTCGATTCTGGCGGCCAAGTCCATCGCATCCGGCGTTTCCATCCCCACGAGTGATTTATAAAGGTCCTCCATTAGGGGGGGCTCTTTCTTTTGGGTGGCTGGGTCTTGGGTAATTCCTTTTCCGCGATAGGCCATGATTAGGGCCCGATCCAAAAGCGCCTCCTGGGTTGGGGTGAGTGCCCCCATAATGACCTTAAAAAGAGAGTGGAGGGACAGAATCTTAAGTCCCAACGAGTTCTCACCCTCTTCATATACAGCTGACAAATCAAATGGGTTAATTTTTGAAGGGGAGGAGAAGGAGAAGGAAATAAATTCTCCTCCGACGGCCTCGGCCAAAGTCTTATACTCACTTTCCGGGTCAATGACGATAATCTCAGCTCCTAGCATTAAGGTTCTTAAGGCCTCGAGCTTTACAAAATAACTTTTTCCGGCTCCTGATGTGGCAAATATTGTCATGTTGGAGTTTTCCAAGGAGAATCTATCAAAAATAATGAAAGACTCGTTTTGTGAATTTATTCCGTAAAGTACTCCTTTGTCGGAAGATAACTCCGCACTCGTTAGCGGGAAAGTCGTTGCCAGGCTGGTTGTATCCATGTTTCTGGTTACGGCCATCTTGTCCAACCCGAATGGCCCGGCTGAGATAAAAGCGTCGGCACAATCAAGGGCGCCCGGAATTCCCTCGATCTGTAGCGAACGAAGGGTCGATTTTACTTGGGAAGTTAGATGGTTAAGCTCCTCTAAGTCCGACGCCGGAATACTGATATAGAAGGAGAAGTCAAAAAACCGCTCAATTCCCTTAACCAATTGTTCCTGGAGAGCCAATGCATCCTCCAGCTGAGCCTGAGTAACCGGATTGACAATTTTGCCTCTTTCAATGTCCGTTTCCATTTCCGCCTCCATTTCGGCAATTTTGCGTCTGAGGTCGTCAAGTACGCTTTTACCCTCGACTGGATAGATATGAAATGAAATGTCCAAAGAACTATCAAAATTGATAATTTGCTCAATCCACCCGGGGGAAGCGTACCTGCGTCTAATGGCTGTATAGAGAGTGCGGATATAGACGCCGTTTAATTTAATAAAGTCAAAATCAATCTCAATTGATTGAGGAGCAATGACATCCAAAAGGCCCATATTTTTCTGGGCAAGAGAAATTGTTGGAGAAAATACCTTCGGCTTTTCACCCCATGGGCCAATCTGCCCCTCGACTCTGCTCGGGGCCGTTGGTCCCTCGACTCCTTCGATTTTACTCAGGACAAGTCCGCTCGGGGCCGTTGGTCCTCCATTTCCACTCGGGATCGGTGATCCTCCAAGTCCGCTCGGGACTGGTGCTTCGGGTGGGGATTGGGTAGGGGGTTTATGGCCTCCAAGAAGACCCGCGCCGGCTTTTAGAAAATCTGGCAAACCACCGCTCTCGCGCGGGGCAAATTCCTCCATCTTTTTAGTAGCCGGTGGTGGGGGATTAAATATGTTGTAGTAGAGCTCAACAAGCTCCTTTGTGCTAAGTTGCCTTAGTTTAATTCCCAGCCTCCCCCCCTGTCTGATTAAGTGGTCGCGCCTGGGATAAAGGATGTCTTTCGCCTTCTTAATTACATATGCTTTGGGATAAGGAAGGGGGCCGGAGGACCTGGTAAGGGAGCTTATGGATTTAGCCAAACCCAACTCAAGAGGACTAAAGGGGATTATTATATAGAATTTTTTACCCAGAACATTTTTCTTTTTTACGGCGTCAACGATGAAGAGTTTATACCCCTCCATTATCTTGGCAAGTTTGGGATCCATACCCTTCCTGGCTGCCTGAGCGAGATATTCCATATAGTGGCTAATATCTTTTCTCTGGGAGCGGATCAGAATTTGAATTGGGAAAGAAAGGGAGTTAAGGAGTGCCGCATATGCCGCAATTACGGCATACTGCTCCTTCTCCGAAAGAAGTCCAAAATTTAAAGAAGTAGTCTCAACCACCAATGCCGCGCCACCTTCTTTGTAAACCACAACATCTTGGTCAATGTCTGCTATTGGTAGTAAGTCCTGGGAGGTGGCAATAATCGGAGTATCAGGTACCTTGAAAGGGTTCGCAATAGGGAGAGTAGGAAAAGATAGTTTAGGCATTGGTTATCTCCTTGGCCTTGATCGCTATCGGCGGAATGACGTTTCCCAGCGCGTCAAAACTTACAGTATCAAAGATAAACCCATTTTTTTCGATTTCTATTGTATAGCGGCCGTTAGTTAGAGGAGTGACGATCATAAAATGTCCTAGTTTATTGCTTTTGAGTGCTCTTACGGGCCTTCCCGCAGAATCTTTAATTTCAAGTATTGCTCCCTCTACGATTTTTTTATTTGAGTCCATAACTTGACCTACAATCACATTTGGAAGACTGGGAGGAAAGGGAGGAGCGGCGTCCTCACTAAATTGCGCAAATTCCTCGGCTAACTTCCTTGTGGGAGTTAAGGTTGGTGCAACAGAAACATAAACAGGTTCTAGTGCGGGTTCTTCGGGGACCTCTTTTTCCTCATGGATGGGCTCAATTTTGATTGGCTTTGATGGAACGACATTCAGGCGCCCTTTTTTCTCTTCCTCGCTAACGGGACCTTCATTGGTAGGCAAGGTTGGGGCAAGACTAAATAGCCCCGTGATTTTACTCAAGAAAGTTTTTTCTGCTTCCTCAAGGTTAGGAAAGATTGTTAATCCCGGTTCAAGCTCCACTGGAGCTTTCGGGGCCTGGGACACCGGCCCCGATGAAGGAAAACCCAGAGGGGCAATTGTTGGCACCATAAGGGGTGGCTTGGCAGTCAAACCTTGAGGACTTCCGGCTGGAAGAGGGGCAGCAGGGGCGACAGGAGGAGTGATTTCTATAGCCAGTTCAGGATACCCGGGGGGAGGCGGCGGGGTAACTACCGAGGGGGTGGGTAGGGTTGTGGGTTGTTCTTGGAAAAAAGCGGTTTCGGAGGGCAGACGTTTCCAATAAAAAAGGGTTGGGGAATAGATTGAGCGAAGGAAAGCAAAAATCCATTTCTCTAGGGGCCTCTCTTGGAAAGGCAGGAACGCAAGGGCCGCGCCTGTTAAGGCAGAAATAATTACAAGAGGCCACTTAATAAGTCCAATGATTGGAGTTGAGTAAATAATTAGGGCAATTAACATGCCTCCGCCGACTTGCAGGAATTGCTTGAGGGTCATATCCCCCACCAGTCGGAATTGGTAAGAGGAGATTTGTTGCGGTATCGGGTGTTGTTGTTCCATTAATTTAGTAAATAGTAATTAGTACGTAGTGCAAAGAACAAAGTGCATAGACTATTGACGCGAAACGTCTGTCTTTTTCATCAAACTTGTCAACATTTTTGAAAGCTCTGTGTTTCTGTTAATAAAATCTGATATTATTTTCCCGTCAAATTCTCCCATTTCCTGAAGAATCTCTAGCCAGTAATCTGACTCAAAACTCGAACCTCGTGCGATGGCGAAGAATTGCCTTAGGCTTCCTTGATAATGCCTTCCGTAGCCTTCAGCAATATTTGCCCCAACTGAACTAACGGATCGGAATAATTGTCTTATTAAGAATTCTTTTGTGTAAGGTAGCTTATGTTCTGAGAAATAACTAAGGACATCTGTCGTTAGAGCTTTTGCCTTCTGATAAACTATTAAGTTTTTATAGCTAGTTTTTTGGACAGGTTCCGCCATTGGTTTATTTTTTCTTTGGACTATGTACTTTGTACTATCGCCTATAAACTATGTACTATGCACTAGTTTCTAGCTTACCCCGTGAACACTTCAATTCAAGTACTATGCTTTTTCACAAGTCATTTTTTGCAAAAAAAGCCTAAAAATGGGAAAATATGGATATGGCAGAAGGCGGAGGGGGCAAAGGCCCCGAAATTATTATTGAATCAAAAGGTGCTTCAATTGGGGAGATTCGAAAAAGGGCTATGGCTAATCCTGTCAACCCACACCAATCTTTACCCCATCGGCGGGTTGAGGGACCGGAGGGAGAAGAGTGGGCTCCATGGTTAGTTAAGAATCGAGAAGAGGTCGATAATATTAAAAATGAGACACTTCAAGTAGAAATTCATAGCCTCGCTAGAAGGCCAGATGTCATGGTGAGCAAAGAAGTTCTACAAGGGTCTTACGACACTATAGAAGGGCTTGTAAATAGAAATGAGATTAGTGAGACAGAGGGCCATCACTGGCAGGGCAAAATCCTTATGCGCTACATTGAGGAGCTTGAGAAGGAAGGAAAGGCGTCAACATGGGAAGGCTTGCTAAATGCCCTACCGGTTTCGCTGGGGGGTGCAGCTGTTCATGCCGCAGATGAATTTGTCGAAAGGTTTCCGGGAGCGGTTGCACGATGGATAAAAAGTAGGGGGTGGGAAAAAGAAGCTAGAGGCACTCCTCCTGGTGGAGAGGGAGGCCCTCCGGAAAAACCGCCCGAGGAACCCCCAAAAGAGGATGGTAGATTACCAGATAATTTTAAAGACCTTCGAAAAATAATTATTGACGATGAGACATCAGAAGAGACGAGAAAGAAAGCAATGGAAAAAAGGGACGAGATGTGGAAAAACTTTAGCGAACGAGACCAGGACCACAAAGCATTTGTTAAAGATATTACACAAACTTATTTAAATATTCTTGGAGATAGTACTTGGGATGAGGTTTACGACAATGTTAAAAACTTTGGGATTAACGCAGAAAATTTAGCCTTAAGTACAACGGGCTTCCTAAAACCCGAAGAAGAAGGAATGCTGCGTGCGGCATTCGCCGGGGAGGCGCTAAGAATTAGAAAAATCGGTTTTGAAAAGCGATTTAAAAAGCGACCTTCAATGGTGGCGGGATCCCCGGAGGATATTTTGTGGTTAAAAATGCACGGAGAATCAGAGGGAGAGGAAGGCTTGAAATTTCTAGAGAAGCGCGTACAGAGGGAAGCATTTTTCCAGCTGGGAGTAGAACCCCACGATTTTGTCAAGACGTCATTATCAAAGAAGAAATTTAGACCCGAATCGGAACAAGGGACTAAAGAATCGGCAGATGTGTTAACTGCTGCCGCAGAGGCGATGAGGAGTGCCGCCGAATCACAATCTAGGATGACTATGGGGGAGTATCAAATAGACGTTAAAAGATACGAAGGAAAAGTGGAAGAACTTAGGGCTTTTGTTCGAGAGAAATTAGATGCTATAGAGAATTCGAACAGGGATACTCTCGATTTTGGCAATACCTATATTGTAAGGGGGCTAGAGGTATCACTTGGGGCCATAGAAAAAATTGATAAAGGAATCGCGAGAGAAGCTAGAGCCAGGCTTGCCGTACACGACTGTTCAGAGCTAATTAAACAAGCTGACGGGTGGATTTTTAGGGAGGAAGAGAAAGTGGGACATGGATATGCAATTGGAAGTGCGGCGGCAGAAGCTCAGAGAAGGGGGCACCAGTTAAATAGGGAGATAGTAGAGACGTTTTTAAAACGAGAGTTATTGCCTGGGCTCGATGTGCCCAGGGCGTGGGACTTACTTCAGCAACTAAACCATTTTGATGTAAGCGAAGATAAGGATGGCAATACAGTTTTCGATAACCAGGAGTATATGAAATGGGTTGATAGGGTGGTTCCAAAAGATGATAAAGATTTACGAAACAAAGAAGGAAAACTCAAGCCGCGCACTAATGTAAATTTTTTTAGAGAAACAAACCCAATAATAGAAGAAGCCGTTAGGAATCTTCTTATAGAGGAAATTGCGAGGAGTGAGAGTGTTGATGGAAATACTCCAGAAGAAAGAAGAGAAAACGCTAAAAAGTCGCTTCAGCTTGCAGAAAAACTATCTCGGGCCACCCTTGAAGACTCTGTTTTCAATAGAGGAGATACTGTAGGCAACGACCAGGTAGCTGAAATATTTGGTCTGAAAAAGTGGAGGGAAGCCAGGAGAAGCAAGGGTAGAATAAGGGGCCCGCAAGTACACGAGGATGAAATTAGGGGGTTTGGAACGTCGTGGTTAAGATGGACCCAAGAGGATAAACAAACAAAGAAATTTAAAGGGAGGCAGCGGGAAAGGCTTCCTTTTAGGGTAGATACCCAAATGAATGTGGACAATTTGGATATAAGTCAAATAGAGGACAATTGGCAGTTTTATTGCAGCGTTATTATGACAAGATATAAGCTTCTAAGTGGACTTCTTTTAGATAGAAAGCCTAAGATTGCCGAAATGGACAAGACTTTTATGCAAGAAGCTGTTGTATATTTCAATACTGCCGATGCACCTGAAAATCTGAGAATCGAGAAAATGGGCCCTATGCAGCTAAGAGGTCTTTGGGCAGTCGGTGTAATAGACATGGCCCTTGCCGATAAAGACTTGGATATAGGGCGTAAATCAATAGGTACAGTTTTGGCGGAATTCATAAATACATTAACGCGGGAAGAGCTTTCTCCCGAGGTAGGAACATTTCTAACAGAAATAACTATGGAAGATATAAAGCGTAGACTTAACTTTAATAGAAGACTAGCAAAACTTGCCGGACAGAAGGCTTTGAGTGCGGCTTTTGATAAGGCTACTAGGGGTTAACTTTTATTCTGGAAGTTCTCCCGCTTTTATTACTCCTGGTTTAGTTTCATCTTCTAGGGGCCCGGAATCTTCATCC
Source organism: Candidatus Woesebacteria bacterium RBG_16_42_24 (assembly GCA_001792115.1). Taxonomy (GTDB): domain Bacteria; phylum Patescibacteriota; class Microgenomatia; order UBA8517; family UBA8517; genus RBG-16-42-24. Next base: position 163,470 of record MGFX01000001.1, on the reverse strand, counting down.
GGATTTAATTCTTGTTTTTCCCTAGTTATGTCTTTAGATTTACTCTTTGAAAATTTAGGTATATTTTTATTATCATCCATAAATAAATTCCTTTTTAATTACTCAGCGAGAGGTTTTCCACCAAGCCCTCTGCGTCCAACCTCAGGTGTTCCGTGCCCAAATCTTTGCTGAAGCCAGGGCTTAATGTAGCCTTCACCAACGTATCCCGTTACTCCTTTCTCAGCTGCGCCCTTCGCCACACCGAATGGATAGGCAAGAGGAGAGAAGGCTTCACCTATCGCCGTTCCATATGCAAATGGTCGGCCGGAGATGAGGCCCTGGATGATGTCGGCGGCCTTGGGAATAAGTGTAAATAGGACAAAGCTTACTCCTAAAAATAGGAAGGAGACGGCCGCGTCTCCCGACCCCCCCAATGTTCCCAAAAGAGGCGGCCAGCCGGCTGAGCTGGTGCCGAGAAAGAGGTTTTGGGCTGTTCCGATAATGTTTGTTCCGAAAATCCCGTTTAGAATACCAAGGATTACGTCTTCTTGAATACCATTCGCAAGAAGGGCAAAAGTCATTGCCTGAATGGCAAAAATATAAGCAAGGAGGAATAGAACCCCAACTACCACGAAAACAGCTAAATTGGCCACAAAACTCCGAAGCCACCTGCCGAATCCCAGGCTCGGAACTACTGTTCCAACCAAAATTTGAAACGGTGCAAATATAGTCAATAGAATAACCCCTGCGTAGGCCTTAAAAAGCATAAATAACGTTTTGAAAAACATCCAGAGAAGGATGATAAATACTATTAGAAAGAGGATAAACCCAACTAAGAGCAGCATTGCTGTCAGCCCAGCAGTTGGAAACACGCTTAATAGTAAGGCTGCCCCAACCGCCCCTGTCAGAGCAATCCCTATGAGGCCAATAGAAGAGCCAATAACCAAAGCACCTGACAAGGCAAAAAGCAATAAGTAAAAGGCAAAAAGTCCAAATATCCCATATGGCGAAGGAAAGTTTAGAGATAATGGCTGCCCTAGGGTTAGGGTATTAAATATCACAGTTGGTGTGATAACGGGGGGGAGGGGTGGGGCTATGGATTTTATGAGAAGGTCGGGAAAGTAGTTAACTGCCAGAAGACTAATTAGCCCGATAACGACGTACATAAAGTCGATAATAAAGCCGGCTATTGCGTAGGAAAAAGTTACAAGTACGACAGCAATGAGAATTTTGGGAAGGGCGGACTGGGCGGTTATAACGACCTGTGGGGCGATTTTGACTCTGAACATAATCATGAATGCCAGAATCAAAGCAACTACGACAAAGAGTCCATATGCAATGTCTCTTGAAGCCCTCCACATAGCCTGGATTGGCAGAAGTGCTTCTGTGAAGCCGAAACCCGCTTGTGCTTCTGCCTGGGGTACTAAGTGAAACTTTCTGATTACGTTTTTTACATAAGTAACTCCGGAAAGTTCTTTATCCTTAAACATAACTTTTAATAGGCCTTCTTCTTTGGGTTTCGGGAGGGCTGCGAGATTAGGGAGAGGGCTAGCGTCTGTAATAATAGCCGTGATACACGTACCAACATCGGTACTAAGGGCACAGGTAGTGATCTCCGGACCCAAGATTTTTGTAAATGGCCAGGTGACGATTGTATAGATGATCCACTCTACCTGAGCCGCAGTATAGCGCTCCCCAAATATTTCATTTTGAGGAGATTGGGCTTCGTCATAGACCTTGGTATACCACTCCAGGGGTCCTTGGCTGTACCAGGTCTGAGCAGAGGCAACTTTGGGGAAGATAGAAACCAAAAGGAAGATAGACAAAAGCAGGGATGCGAGCAGTTTTTTAATCACGGTGATTATTTCATAATACTACAGACCTCTAAAATAAAAAACATCACTTGAGTGTTAAAAGCACTTTATATCTTTGTATCTTAATATCGTAATATCTTCTCTTTATGGACAGCTACTATCCGTCGGCCAGTCGATGCCAAAAGAAGTTCCTCCGCCGCAGCCGCCCCACCCGTCTGTTACCGGGATCCAGCTGTTATTAAGTGTGTTTTGATAATAGCCGCCGTCATCATACGAAGTGTCGCAGTAGTAGTTTCCGTGGAAAACGCTCAAGAACGCTTCCATTGGTTCTATCCAGGCGGGGTCGCTCCTGCAGGCAGCAGTTATTCTGAATGGTTGGACCAAAAATAAGTCGAGTTGTTCAACGATGTTTTCAGCAGGTGCACCATTTTTTATACCAAAATCAAAAGTAGGAGATGTGCAGTAATTGCTTGCACCACTTTCGTTAAACCACATTGTCAGGGAAAAGGCAGGATTAACTCCTTCATCTAGCGATTCACTTACTACGTAGTTGTAGCATTCTTCCGCAAGGTTATTTTCAGGTCCGGGACAGGCAGCCATTCTCTGATTAGCCATCCTTAAGTAATTTTGTTTAGGTACACCCAGCCATTTACTGTCGATTGCTGAGTCGGGTACGGACGGACAGGTTGTAACCACTTCGGGAGGTTCCCCCGAGGGGCAAACTTCCCCAAAACCCTGCGGCCTAAGGGCAGTTTGGATGCATTGTAAGAAGTATTGCTCAATTCCTCCTATATGGGGAAAATAAAGCTCCGCGGCTGGGCCACGCTGGTTTCCCGGATTCCCGGCGGCAACCGGGACAGGGACGTTATTAATTTCAGCGCTATAGGTGACTCCGGTCGCCGCCGGAATGTCAAGAATTCCCTCAACGGGTGCCCCCGGCGCTACTTTGGGGAAAATTCTTTTGAACACCCCAGAAACTCCGGCAACAAGCCTAGACCAAATATCGTCTACCAATGGAGTTTTGGTCACTGTATTCAGAACCACCTGCGCAGTTGCCGGACAAGACGGGTTAGGTCTTTGGGCGTTACAGCTACCCTCGGGTCTACCGCATCTCCACCCCGAAGGACAATCGAGTTGTCCGTCCATTTCGTCGCAATCGTAATCATCCGATACACAGACACCCCCATAGAGTTCGCTGCATCGGTATCTATCAACCGGGTCCGGCGGGTCGAATATATCAAAGGTGCAGGAAAAGTCGGCAGTATAAGTTAGGTCCACCCCAATCTCTCCTGCAAAAAGGTCGTCACCCGGGTTGGTTCTAATTTCGGTTAAGTCGCAATATTCGGGCGGGCTTACTCCTGAGACCGGACCGCTTTTGGGGTTCCCCTTGGGAACAAAAGTATCTTGAAGAGTATCGGCCAGCTCCTGCGATTCTTCCATGTGGGCAAAAAAAAGTTTTGCTGGAGTTGTAACTAAACTATTCACAAAAATAAACATTCCGGGAGTCACGGGTTGCACGTAAGGATTGACGACTTGAATTTGTCCCAGCCTGTCTTCGGTGGAAGAAAGGGGCGTTAGGTAATAAAGGTCGGCCCAGTAATTAAACAGCCAGGGCGCCTCGAAGCAGACGGTAATATTGACAATTGGGATATTCGGACATTCGTAGCCCCGCCACCTAAAATATGCCCAGAGGAACTCTTGATAATTGGCAAAGCGTGGATCTTCCTCCTGTGGCGGCATATGATCAGCCAGGTCGGAAAGGCGAATTTCCGTTCCCCCACCGCCCGAGTAACATTCGACGATTCCCACATAAATTCCGAGAAATCCTTCTCTTCTTATACATCCAACAACCTGGTCGTGCCTGTCTGCTCGTCTTGCCTCTATGGTCTCTCTAATTTCATCTCTTTTTATTCGTTCGGGAAGAAGTTTTTTTATTGGACCCGAGAAGTTCACGAGTTTTGAGATATCGTCTTCATTGCCTGCGTCTAAATCTCCATATTCGGCGGCAATATTTGTACCATTTAAATACCAACTTACATACTCGTTGACTTTTTCAGCATCGTTTCTGGTTTCGTTTTGATTTTGGGAATTGATTACGTCATCCTCAGTCCTTCCCATTATGGGTAGCTCTGCACCCGAAACGTCAACCGCAATATCCAAATTTCGGGTTATTTTAAAAATACACTCTTCCGTATCCGGACTTATGGGGTCGCACTGAGATGCTTGGCTTCTGCTTACCGTAAAGCTGTCTTGCAAAGTCAGGTCATTCCCGCAAAAAAGAGCAGAGGGCTCTGTTTCGTCGCTACAGGGACTTGCCTGGTAAGGACGGAGTGAATGGAATTCGTCGGGATAACCCCTGTCTTCATTCGTTTGATTGCAAGGTACAGTTGGTGGGGGGACTTGGGCGCTGGCAAGTTTTATCGAGAGAAAAAGTGAAGACGCTAGTAGAAGGGAAAATGTAATGAGTGTAAGTCCCTGGATAGGTGCTATCTTAAATCGTAAATCATAATTCCTAAATCTTGGTAATTTGGGCAGTTGAATCATATATCATTAGGGTTGAAGGGGTTGAAATACTCTAAAGTTAACCACGTCAATGCCGGTAAATACACCAATGAAGCGAAGGATTAGATAGGCCGAGGCAACCAAAACCATTCCGGCAATTGCGTAAGTCAAAGTTTTTTTAGCCGACTCCACGGCTTTGGGGTCACCCCCGGCCGTAATAAATTTAAATCCTCCGACAAGAAGCATGATGAAAAGAACAATTGCGGCAAGTCCCAAAATTACCAATACGATCCTGGCAAAGGCGACCTCGATGTCACTAAAAGTTGCGGGGGTATTCCCGGTTGGATCCGACCATGGCGGCGGCAACATATCACTAAAAGTTTAGGGCGTAGATACAAAAAAAGCAATTTTGCCCTTTGCCAACAAAAAAGCGCCCTTTCGGGCGCTGCCTTAGATAAGTCTTACGGAGTGTTTGCAGTAGGTATAGTAAGATTTTGGAGAATATTCATGCCAAAGAATGTCTGAAGTAGCTGAATTATTGCCCAGGCGGCAAAGACAATTACTAACCCAACCAGGGCGGCGGTAATTTGACCCCTGGCAGCCTCCGTATTGGCCTTATCTCCACCAGAAGTAATCCATCTTATCCCTCCAATTACGAGAATGAAGAAGAAAACAACTGCGGCAATAATTAATACAGCAGTAATAAAACCAGCTATGATTCCTGGGATTGTAAGGCCACCCAGATTGGTCCACTGGCCTTGAGGTGATAGATTGACTTGGGCTAACATATCTCTACTCCTTAATTATTGAATTGCTAAGTTAAGAATGTCAAGTGTTAAAATGTTTATCCCGAAAAATAGCTCAATTAGATTAATAATTGCCCAGGCTGAAAAGAGAAGAACTAGCCCGATAATAGCCGTAGTAACTTTCCCCCTTGCGCTTTCGACTTGAGCCTTGTCTCCCCCGGAGGAAATCCAACTTATCGCCCCCAAGACTAGAACAAAAGTAAAGATGACAACCCCGATGATAAGTACAAGACTAATTAACATGGGAACAAATTTTTCAAAAAATTCAGCGCCCGTTAGGTTTTGGAGATTATTCCCTAAGGCGGGGTTAGTTATCTTATTTGGAGCTGGAACTTGGGCTAGCATTTTATGGACCAACAATCCAGGGCGGGATTCTTTGAATAAACTCCCCCGGATTTAAGATAAGATCAAACCCGATTAAAGTTCCGATAAGCTCTAAGATAAATATTCCGGCAATAACTACTATTAACCCGATAAGCCCCGTTGTAATTCTCCCCCTGGCTTCTGCTACTTTAGCCTTGTCGCCTCCGGAAGAGATAATACTAATTGCCCCCGTGATAAGCACAAAAAGAAACCAAATAGCAGCAATAATAGTCAGTAGCCCAATCGTGCTTGAGAGGAAGAAATTAAATATGTTCGTTGACTCTTGGGGATTTCTACCCTCCAACCCCAGTGGGCCAAACCCTTCGATAGTACCGTTTATTGGTATTTCTCTTTGAGCGATAAAGTTTTCCATATTAATTGGGACCGAAAATTCTAAGCCTTAAGAAGGCCGAGTAATCCCCAAACAAAAGTCTTCCAAAAAGAGCAGCCAGAACAAATGCCCCGGCCGAAATTACAACCCCCAAAATAGATTGCCAAATCTTGGCCCAAGCCCCAGCCACCTTTTTCGGGTCATCTCCCGCTGACAAAAAAGCATAACCTGCAAGAACCATGTTAATTAGCGCATATACTCCCGCAATGACAATTAGAAACCTTAAAATATTGGTTATGAAATAAGTCGGCCCCCCCTCGGTCAGGTTTCCATATTGGCTAACTCCAGGGGGCGCATTAACGTTTCCGAAAACTTGTGCTACTTCTTGCATCTAATATTATTAAATACCAAAACAGATACTAAATAAAGACTTCCTAAAATCCCGGGTTAAAAATGTTGACTCCCGTAATCTGCTCTATTATCTGAATTATCCAATAAGATGCAAAAATTACCAGAAAACCTATGAGGGCAAAAGTTACGGCCTGTTTTCCTTTAGCGGCTTTCTCGGGATTGTCTTCTCCCGCACCCGATATTACCCCAATTCCCCCGACAACTAAGAAGAAGACCATAAGAACTCCGGCAAAAAGTAATGCGTTTGAAAGGATTATTGAAACTAGTTGCCCTGCACCCACGGTTTTACCGATGGGAGAATTAAAATAGGTTCCGATATTCAGGGCAATCTCTCTCACGACTTAAGTGTAACAAAACATATACTAATTTCCAATTTCCAGATTCCAGTTTCCAGATAATCTAGAATTATCAAATTAATAATTAGGATTTTGGAATTTAATTGGAGATTGCCTGCCCGCCGAAGCCTTGGCGTAGGCGGGGTAATTGCCCGCCTGCCGGCGAGGCAGGGAATTTGGAATTTCGTGAAGACGAAGTCTTCTTCATATAGTCTTTATATAGTCTTTGAAACTCCCCTTCCCGAAGCGCCGGTCCCTCTTACTAAAATCTTCTAAAGCCTTATCAAATTCTTTTGGAGAAAAATCAGGAAAAAGAACTTCAGTAAAGTAAAGTTCTGCATAAACCGCCTGCCAAGGTAGGTATCCCGAAAGTCTCATTTCCCCGCCGGTTCGAATAATCAAATCGGGGTCAGGAATACCAATCGTATCAAGGTGTCTTGAAAATTCCGCTTCGTCCACGCGCTCTATCGAAACTCTTCCAACTTCAACTTCTTTTATGAGTTTTTTAACGGCTCTTAGGATTTCGTTGCGGCCGCCGTAATTAAGGGCAAAGGAAACCGTTATTGTGTCATTATCTTTTGTGAGTGTAACCATCTCCCTTACCCTTTTGACGATGTCGAGTGGGAACCAGCTCACGTCTCCTATCATTCTTATCCTTACACCCTTTTTCGAAAGTCTTCTGACTTGGGTTTTTAGTGCTTCCCTAAAAATTTTAAAAAGTCCGGAGAGCTCAACCTTGTCCCTATCTCTATTTTCAGATGAGAAAGCCCAAAAGGTTAAATATTTAATGCCCAGGGTAATTGCCCGCTCGACAATTGGCTCAATGGTTTTTTCTGCCGCAACCCTATGACCATCGACCGCCCCTAAGCCACGCTTGGCCGCCCAGCGACGGTTGCCGTCCATGATAATTGCAACGTGTTGGGGTGCTTTAATGTGAAGCTTATTAGCCATCGTTTTATTTTAGCTTGTGTAGTTTAGCATAGCGCCGCAAATGGTGTCCATGCAAGACTATAATTGATAATTTCCAATCTCCAATTTCCAGTTTCCAAATAAAATGATAGAATTCGCCCCATGGCAACCAAATTCGATTCAGAAGCCTTTTATGAAAGACTCGTAGTTTTTGCACAAAATTGTCAAAAAATAATATTCGAACTTCCAAAATCCGAATACAACAGAGAATATGGAAAACAGCTTATACGATCTTCCGCTTCACCCGGGTCAAATTATATTGAAGCGCTCGAAGCACTTGGAAGAAAAGACTTTGTTCATAGATTAAGGGTCTGCAGGAAAGAGACCAGAGAATCTATCTATTGGCTTCGATTAATCCTGGAGGCCAATCCCTCTTATGAGGAAGTTGTTATAAAGTGTAAGACGCTAATAAATGAGGGTGGGGAAATTATAAAGATTTTGACAACTTCAATACTTACTTTAGAAAGGAAAAATTATTAATTTCGAAATTTTGATAATTAGAAATTAACTGGAAATTGGAATCTGGAAACTGGAAATTGTATTAAGGCTTTAGCCAAATATATCCAGGATATCCTGAATTCCCAAAATTTGCCCTACAATCTGAACTATCCAATATGATACAAAAATGATGACGAACCCCGCAACGGCAAAAGTGATTTTTTCCTTGGCTGCGGCAACTGCTTTTGGGTCTCCTCTTGAAGTCATAAGTCCGAATCCGCCAAAAACTAGATATAAAAGCAGAAGTAGCCCCGCGATTACAAAAATATACGGGATTAAAGAGCTAATAATTTGTCCGAGTGTCAGGCTCTGATTAAAATCAAAACCCGCATTTCCTTGCCTTAACTCCCTATATAGTTGTCCGAAATCTATTTGCGCAAGTTGCATTTTATTGATTAAATCCCGGGATTCCCAATATGTCCACCCCTATTACCTCCAGAATGAATACCGAAAAAATTATAAGAAGTAGCCCAACAATGGCCGACGTTAAGAGTTCTTTTCCGGCCTGGAGTCTTTGCGGATCTCCTTGCGAGGTTATTATTTGAAATCCGGCGACAAGAATTAGGATGAATGCAATTCCCCCACCGATTCCAATCGCCCACTTAAGAATAAAACCAAATAAGGCAGTGGAATCATAAATCGGAATACAGCCTATGGCGGTATTAATTCCCCTATCCCCGCCCGTCGTACACATTAACTCAATATCTACCGTAATTGGAACTGGGGCAGGATTGTTGGTCCCCCTTTGCCAAGGAGCGCCTTCTGTAAGAGGGTTCCAGTCGGGTGGCCGGGTATATAAATTATTTATTCGACAGTATTCAGAGCCGCCATTCCAAAAGATTACATCTAATGAGCCGATGGCTCTATTGAGTCCTTGCCCGGTTATGCAGGCATAGTAAAGTCCGTTTGGATCTTGCCTGATCTCGCTATCGGGGAGGTCGGTTGTACTAGCAAAGGAAAATGTGGGGTTTACAATGTCTCGACAGAAAGAGCCATATGGTATGTTTGAATTACCCGTGCAATGAAACTCAACAGTGGTATCTCTAAGTTCGGCCACGGAACTGAATTCTCCGACACAAACCTGCATATTCCTTGTATTTTCGTTCCAGTCGGCCAAGGCGCAGTCGGCAAAGACTTTGCTTGGCAGAGCTAAAGAAACGAGGAAAAGAAATGCGCTTATCAAAAATAATTTTTTCATCTAACAATCATTTTAGGACAAAAATGAAGAGGAGTAAAACGCGCCTTGCGGCGACGCGAGGATGGGAGTTGGTATAATGAAAGGCGGTGAGAAAGTATAGAGCAAAGCGCATAGTGCATAGTACAAAGTTAATAATTTTATTTTTCGGAAGCATTTCTCTTGCATTGGCCATCCTGCCCCGACCAATCCCTAATTACCATTCACTATTCACTATTTCCGCCGAGCCCAACTGCGACTCGCCCGGCCCTGGCGACATTGACTATTGCCTTGCAAAAATTCAGGAGCAGCTCGACGCCCTAACTCCGGCCCAAGAAACAAATAAACAGGAACTGGCTAAGCTAAAAGCCCAGCTAGCCTCAATTTCCAAGCAAATTACAGGAGTCTCCGCCCAACTAACCAGGGTTGAGTCGGATATCGCCCAAAGAGAAGAGGACTTGGCGTATACAAAAGAAATTTTTGAGGAAAAAGCCGCAAATCATTATAAGTTTATTCGTCTTTATGATCCCCTTATGCCCTTTCTTTCCTCAACTGACGCATCGGAAGCATTTCGGGAGATTAACTTTCGCCAAAAAGCGGCCGACGAGGATAGACGCACAATGGAGGCTTATGCCCAGGATCTTGGAAACCTGAAATCCGACAAAGAATCTTTAGAAAAAAATAAAACAGCCCTTTCCGCGCTCCAGGCAAAAGTTGATAAACAGGCGGACTTTCTGGCAGGGGAAGTCGCGAAAACAGAATCCTATCTAAGCTCTCTAACTTCACGCCAAAATGAGCTCTTGGCACTCAAGGCAGGAGGATTTTCAACTTCTGTTGGGGATACGCCGGCAACTTTAGAACCCTGCTCCGGTGCCCCCGGCTCTTCCAATTTCTGCGACCCGGGCTTTCGACCCGCATTCGCCGCTTTCTCATTTGGCGCTCCACATAGAACCGGTATGAGTCAGTACGGAGCCTATGGAAGGAGTAAGTCGGGGCAGTCTGCGGAGACGATTCTTTCTGCATACTATCAAGGAGGAGAGCTTAGGAAAGATTATCCCTCACCGGCAACTATAAATGTCTCGGGTTATGGAAGCATTCCCTTTGAAGACAATTACCTTTTAGGCATTTACGAAGTTCCAGAGTCTTGGGGAAACTCGGGCGGATTTGAGGCTTTGAAAGCCCAGGCAGTCGCGGCACGCTCTTATGCCTTGGCAGTTACAAATGGAGGGTCGGGAACAATTTGTCCGACCGAGAGTTGTCAGGTGTATAAGCCACAGTTAAAAAGCGGCAAGTGGAGAGAAGCAGTTCAAGCCACTCGCGGTTGGGTGATGATGAGGGGGGGAAGTTTTGCAACGACTTACTATGCCTCAACCTCCGGAGGATTTACCATTTCCCAATGGGGTTGGAGCGGAATAAAAGACGCATCCGGCGATTGGCCGGGTACAGCTTACGAGAAAGTTTCGGCCTCGCCTTGGTTTTATAAGGGTTGGTATAAAGCCAGGTCAGGTGCAACCTGCGGTCGTTCCCACCCTTGGCTAACCTCGGAAGAGATGGCGGACATTCTAAATGCTTGGCATGTACTCTACCAAGGAGGGGGAGATGCTTCGAGGGTTTCTCCCATAGATACTGCTTGTTGGGGCGGAAACCCCTACTCCAAAAGCGAACTTGCGGGAATTGGAGGATACAATAGTGCTTCTTCAATTTCAGTAATTTATTCAACTAATGGTTCCACCCTATCGGTTACCTTCGGCACCAATAAAGGAAGTATTTCAGTGAGTGGCGAGGAGTTAAAACGCGCCTTTAACCTTCGCGCCCCAGGCTACATTGGTCTCAAGAGCACGCTTTTTAATATAGAGAAGCTGTAATCAACTTAAAATTTAGAACTCAAAATTCAAAATTGTAATTAAAAATTCAAAAGTTGTTGACTCAAACTTTTTAGTTTTAAAGTTTAAACTTTGACATTTGACTTTTGAGTTTTGACTTTATTTTCGTGCTATAGCAAAATCTGAATTTTGATATATCGCGCTGGGCGCGTTATAATCGGGCAAAATGTCCGATATTTTTGTAGGCGAAAAACATAGAGTGAAAGAAGCCCCAAGAGCAGCCTCCGAGCCGGAAAAATACCATACGAAAATTGAAGAGGACATAAAAAAGGTTGAAAAACCAGCCGCCCGAGAACACATCCCGGGACATACCCACAATCCACTTTCTTCTTACGACTATTTTCCCGACAACGTCGATTTTGAAATAAGAGAAAGACAAGAAAAAATAGTCCTTTTCTTGCGGAAACACCCAATCACAAATCTGCGCTGGATAGCTATTACCCTAGTTTTAGTCCTTGCCCCACTCTTCTTGGTAGCATTCCCAATTCTTGACTTTTTGCCTTCCAATTTCCAATTCATAGCCATCCTCGGCTGGTATTTGGTAACGACGGCTTATATCTTGGAAAATTTCCTTTCCTGGTACTTTAATGTCTATATCGTCACAGACGAGAGAATAGTAGACATAGACTTTTACAATCTGATATATAAGGAAGTATCGGATGCCAATATTGATAAAATCCAGGACGTAACTTACAAAATGGGAGGAGTTGCCAGGACCTTTTTTAATTATGGCGACGTCGAAATTCAAACAGCCAGCGAGGTTCCAAATTTCGAGTTTGCGGCGGTTCCCAATCCGGATAGGGTGGCAAAGATCCTTCAGGATTTAAGAATTGAAGAAGAGCAGGAAAAGTTGGAAGGAAGAGTGCGCTAATGAAATTTCCAATCACCAAATTCCAAATACCAAATAATTATCAAATTAATAAATTCAAATTTCGAGATCTTCGAACTAATTGGAAACTGGAAACTGGAAATTGGAAATTGTATCTATGATTCCTATTATTGGTATATCAGTTTGGCCAATTGTTAAAATCGCCGTGATTATTGCTCTCGGGCTTTATATCGCCTTTGCCCTGGTCGTGGTTCGCCAGGTTCAGTTAATGACAGATACTCTTGAAGTTGGTTTTGAGGGCCCGCTAAGGTTTTTGGCTGTGATGCATTTGCTCTTTGCTTTTGCAGTTTTAATTTTTGCCCTTATCATACTCTAAACGGCGTGACGTTAACGCTTGCTACCGCAAAAATTACGGGTAACCCGGGTGAATCGGGCTGGGCTCAAGTTCACGAATTTAGGCCCGAGGAAGAAGATAAACTTAAGACCCGGGGCGAGCTTTTTGCGGTTATCGCAACCTCAAAAGGAGGAAAAGCCCCTGGTGCAGTACAGCCAGGAGGAAATTTAGATAGCGTTGTGGCTGGACGCGAACTTCTCGGGAGACTTCATGAAGAGTATTTTGGCAAAACCGAAAAGCCAGCCTTTCATGCCCTAAAAGAGGCTGTGGAGAAAGTTACGTCCGAGTTTTCCTCTGCCTGGGGCGACGTCCAAATTGCCGCCGCAAGCTTCATCGGGGATGTTGTTTATTCCGCGGTCGGGGGGGGCGCAGAGGCAGCAGTTTTTCGGGATGGGATGCTTGCTAAAATTTTAACCAGCGCTGGTCAAGAAAGTGGTGTAATTTCAGCATCCGGGTATCCAAAAGACGGAGACATTTTTCTTCTGGGAACGAAATCTTTCTTTCAAATTTTGCCCCACGGAGTAATTAAGGCCGCACTTGAGGGGGGCAGCCCCGCGGAAGCCGGGGAAGCACTCGCGCCCTTTATACACTCAAGGGAGGACACAGGTAATGTGGGGGTAGTGGTGATGAAGTTTGAGAGGGGCGAGAGCTATGTTCCCAAAATTGAAACAGAGGAAGAAACTTCCCCTGCCCAAGAGGTCTCGGCTCCTATTGAAAAAAAAGCTGCGACACCTCCCCCGACAAGCCCGGCTAGCTTGATTAGACCTTTTTTTGAGAAAGTTGTAGCTTGGGTAACCGGCGCAATCGGGCGCACCTTGCCGGAAAGGAGGATATTTGTTAAATCCCCTCCGGCGGAACTAACGGGAGTTGGCAATAGGCGTCTAGCCATATCTGTCGGCCTAATTCTTCTTATACTTTTGGTTGTGAGCATTGCTTTTGGGATAAAACAAAAAGCGGCCAACGTAAAAAAAGAAAAGTATGAAACCCGCCTGAACCAAGCTAAACACGACCTTGAAGAAGCGGAGAAACTTTACTCCCTGGACGCTGCTCGCGCCCGCGAACTATTTGCCTCGGCCAGAAGTTTGATTTCAGAAATTGAGAGTGAGGGAGTGGAAGACCAAGAGGTTGCCGAAGCCAAAAGCCAGATTGATGAAAAAGAGGGATTAATTTTGGGAATATATAGGGTGACACCCGAACTTTTTATAGACCTTTCAATTCTTTCCTCGGGCTTGAGCGGAGACGATTTGGCGGGAAGCGAAGATAGATTTTTTGTACTGGATAGAGAAGGCCGTAAAGTAGTTGGGGTCGAATTTGATGCAAAAAAGACGGAGGTTGTGGCCGGGCCAGATGCGATTTCTTCGGCTGACTATTTAGCCAGCTATGAAAATAGAGTTTTTGTACTCGGGGACGGCATAAGCGAAGTCGGCCAAACTCCCAAAAAAGTTATCGAGAAAGATTGGGAAGGTGAGGCTCTTCCCTATTCTTATGCTGGAAATATGTACTTAGTTGACAAAAACGCAAAAACTATTTGGCGATATCCGGGCACGCTTGAGGGCTTTGGGGATAGATCCAAATGGAACACGAGCGAGATTAACTTGAACTTTAACGACTTGGCGGCAGTTACGGTCGACGGCTCCATTTGGCTTATAACGAATTCCGGGGAAATTTCGAGATTTTCCCTGGGGAATAAAGTCACTTTTTCTATTAACGGCCTTGTCCCGGAACTTTCCTCGGGGGCTTCGATTTATTCTAATGAGGCTCTTAAATACATCTACATCTTGGATAGAGTAGGGAGCAGGGTGGTTGTGGTCGACAAAAATGGAGAATATAAGGCCCAATACATGGGAGATTCGATTTCAGAAGCAGTCGATTTAGCCGTTTCGGAAAGTACCAAAAAGATAATATTACTTGCGGGGAGCAAACTTTATTCGATAGAGATAAAACATTTAGATTAAGCGTTTGTTCCTGAAAGCAAATCCCGAGCTTGATTTTAAATATTTTTCGAAAGCAAGAGCCCTTTTCCTTGTAAAGAAAACAGAATAATAAACAAGTTTTAGGGGTAAGGCATTTTTAGTAGTCAAAATTTTGCCCCGCTTATGTTCCACTATCCTTTTTTCCAGATTAGCTGAATAGCCTGTGTAGTAATTTCCGTTATTTAATTTTAGAAGGTAAACGTAGTACATATTTTGTCCCACTTCGTTAAAACTTCGCGGGACACTCTTCGCCATCAGTTTATAGCTTTAATCATAACAAAGTATGGCTTGCCACTTCGTAGCTCTGTACGTCTAGTACAGAGCGAAGAGTGGAGGCGGCGGGAATTGAACCCGCGTCCGAAAAGTCAACTAAAAGACTTCTACAAGCTTATTTGGTTTATTTTATTTCCTCTAATTCTTACCAACCAACAGGACGAATTAGAGTAAGATTTTTATTTTTTAACCGAAAACTTTAAATCGAAAGCTTTTGGTCAATCTCGACTGGTTTATGCCTATCTAGTTCGGTCGAGAATCAAGCTAGTAGACACCAGTTTAAGCTAAATAAGCGTACGCTGGAGCATCATATTTATTGACGCTTAAGTTTTGATTATGTTTTGAGACTTTTAATCAAAGTCTGCTTGCTGTCTTTTAAAAGAACTTCCCGTCGAAACCTTTACGCCCCCATTACCTTACTCGAACTTTCTTTGCGAAAGAAAGTTCGGCAAAGAAATTAACGTAACTTGAACTCTTTCTCGAGCTCGCGCTCGATATCTTTTCGCTTAATCGCTTCTTTCTTTTCAAACTCACGCTTGGGTTTACCCAAGGCAAGAGTCACCTTGATTAAGCGGCCCTTATTATATAGGTTTGTAGGCACCAAAGTCAATTTAAATTGCTTCATTTTTGTGGTTAATGAAACTATTTCATCTCTATGTAAAAGGAGCTTTCTTGTCCTTGTCGATGAATACTTTTGGGCTTCTGGAATCGGAATGTTGGCATTAATCAGGAAAATCTCGTCATTAACAACTCTTGCGACTGACTGGTTAATATCCGCATGTCCAGTCCTT
Source organism: Candidatus Woesebacteria bacterium RBG_16_42_24 (assembly GCA_001792115.1). Lineage (GTDB taxonomy): Bacteria > Patescibacteriota > Microgenomatia > UBA8517 > UBA8517 > RBG-16-42-24. The sequence goes on along the minus strand of MGFX01000001.1, from coordinate 148,145 downwards.
ATGGCTTTTGCCTCCCCGCCAGAGAGAGAAATTCCGGCTTCAACCCGATCACCCTCGAGTTTGTATTCATAATTTGCTCGCTTATTGGTAATTTTCATGGTCTGGTTATATTATAGCGCGATGGGAATTTTGGACCTCCTTTTTCCTAAAACCTGTCTTGGTTGTGGTAAAGAGGGCAGGTATATTTGCGAAAACTGTATTGATAAAGTAAAAACCCCAAAGCCCGTTTGCCCCGGGTGCCTTAAATCCTCGATTGACGGAATGACGCATTCAAAGTGTTTGCGACCCTGGGGATTAGATGGTCTTACTGCTCTATGGAATTACGACGGGGTTATCCGAAAAGCAATTTTAGCTCTCAAATATAAATATGCCGACGAGGTCGCCAAAGAACTTTCTAACTATGCTCTCGCAGCTATCAAAACCTACAATTCATCATTCTTAGTTCCTGCCTCGCCGGCAGGCAGGCCTAATTCTTATTCCCTGGTTCCCGTTCCTCTTTATTGGTACAGGAAAAACTGGCGGGGCTTTAATCAGACAGAGGAGATTGGAAAAGTGGTTGCAGAGGGTGTTGGTTGGAAGTTTATTCCAGATTTATTGGTTAGACATGAGCTTAAAGTTCCCCAAACCGCTCTCAAGCGTAAGGAAAGACTACAAAATGTAAGGGGCGTTTTCGCCCTAAATTCCTCCTATGCACTAAACCCTATACCCCATACGCTAGTTTTATTTGACGACGTCTGGACAACGGGCTCAACTCTCAAAGAAGCGGCGAAGGTTCTAAAACGAGCTCACGTTGAAAAAATTTGGGGATTAACTCTAGCGAGAGGGATTTCTTAAGCGTCGCCTAGCTGATTATCTAGGGCCTACTAGAAACAATATTGTTAATGACCCAGACATCTTCTCCCGAATAAATATTCCCGTAAGTCATATCTCTCGAACCCAAAAGTTATTCTTGGCATACTCACGCCACTACAATCAATCGGTTTCGAAAGAGGGGAAGGGATTTTATATAACTTCCAATAAACAATTGAGTGTAATATTCCAAAGACGAGAAGAACAAATAATAACAATAATAGCTTCCTAAGCATATGAATATTTTGGCTAACTGGCGGAGACGTAATAATTTTTAGGAAAATTTAAACGTCCCAGCAGCGTTTAAATTGCAAAGCAATTTATTACGCTGCGGTGAGGGTGGGATTCGAACCCACGGTGAGGATAAATCCCCACATCGGTTTTCAAGACCGACCTATTCGGCCGCTCTAGCACCTCACCTAAACGAAATACTCCTATTAATTTTTTTCAGGCTTCTCAGTCCCCAACCGCTTTTCAGGTAAACTTCCCTTGCTTTGGCATCTTTAGGACTTAAAAAGGCCTCGTAAAAGATTAACTTATATGGAATAAAGGGTTTGGTAGCCCTACTTTTACCAGAATTATGATTAATCAGGCGTTTTTTCAAGTCCGTAGTATAGCCAATGTATAAACTTTTCTTCTTTTGACTTAAAAGAACGTAAACGTAATACATGCGCGAGACGTACAAAATTGGAAATTTTTACGTCTCAGCAACGTAAAATTCCTTGAGAATTTGTACGTTGCGGAGGGTGTGAGAGTCGAACTCACCGGCCGCTTTCGCGACCTCAGTTTAGCGAACTGATGCCTTAGCCGTTCGGCATACCCTCCAAACTAGCCTCCAATTATATCAGACTTTAGCTTTGGAACGAAACTCAACTTTAAGGTATAATATCAATTAGTATGCCTGCCGAAGACGAAAAAGAAGGTACTTTAAAAGAAGAGGGTAAGATCCCCCAACCGGTCGTTCTTAGACCAGAGCCGGAAAAGGAGTTGGTTTCATGGGAAGCACCAGCCAGACCCTTTAAGAGAAGAGACAGGCAATTTTACGTAACTATCTTTGCCATCGCTGGGATTGTTGCTCTGATTCTTTTCTTTGTAGAGGGCTTTATGCCTGTGGTTCTAATCGTTTCTTTGGTTTTTCTTTTCTATGTAATGAACACGGTTGAACCAGGGCACGTCGAATATAAAATTACCAATAAAGGGGTAAAAGTTGCTGGGAGAAAGACCGAGTGGAGTGTAATGACAAGATTCTGGTTTATGAAGAGATTCGATAGCGAACTAGTGATTTTTGAAACTTTGGTCTTACCTGGAAGGCTTGAGATTGTCCTCAAAGACGGGATTAAGGACGAAGTCAAAAAGGCTATCTCCACGTATCTTGCCGAAGAGGAGGTACCTCCTTCAGCCCTCGACAAGGCGGCAAATTGGTTTGCCAGGAAATTGCCTGGAAATCAATAATCTTTTTGCGCCCGTAGCTTAACGGATAAAGTGGCGGCTTGCGGAGCCGTTGATCCCAGTTCGACTCTGGGTGGGCGCACTCAAGGTGGGTTGGCAGAGTGGCCAAATGCGCGGGTTTCGAAAACCCGAGGGAGAAATCCCTACACAGGTTCAAATCCTGTACCCACCGCCACGTAATAAATTGCGTTGAAATTTAAACGTGGCTGGGACGTAGAATTGCCAAGGCAATTTGTACGTCTCGCTATTATGAACAAAGAACAATCTATTTTAATTTCAGGAGCCTGCCTTTTTAAGGAAAGTAGGGGCAGAACTTATTGGTTGGTTGTCAAAAATGCTGAAGAGATTGGCTGGGAGCTTCCCAAGGCAACGGTTCGAAAAGGAGAGTCCTCGGTCAGAGCTATCTTAAGAGTTTTGGGGGAGCTTGCCGGAATGAGCGTGAGGGTTTTGGAGGAAGTGGGGCGGGCGAGTGCTTCAGCCGTTATCAATGGAAGGTCTTTACCCCAAAAATTTCTTTACTATCTTTTAGTTTTTAAATTCTCGGCCGGGGAAATTTTGGGCTTCCCCGATTATGAATGGATTGAATATGGAAAAGCAGTTAAAAAACTTAGCCTTAAAAGAGAAAAGGAAATGATAAGACAGGCAAAAGGAGTATTAAGAGCGTGGGAAAGATTACACGGCAAAGCCTATTAGCTAGAGAATTCGCCTCCCTTCGACCAGCTCAGGGTAAACAGGTGGAGGGTCATGAATCGTGAGTTTTCCGCCGGAGGGGTAGTTTTTAAGAGATTAAAAGGAAAGATATTTTGGTTAGTGGCAAAAGGGACTCCAGGTCCAGATTTCCCCGATAATATTTGGAGGCTCCCCAAGGGCTGGTTAGATGATAAAAATGAAGGGAGAAGCCCGGGGCCGCTTGCTTCAGGATTGCGTAAGGCCACCCAAGAAGAAATTAAAGAAGCTGCTTTAAAAGAGGTCAGGGAAGAGGGAGGGGTTCTAGCGAGTATTCTATTCAAACTTGGTACCGAGAAATATTTTTTGAACTTTAAAGGCCAGAGGATTCTTAAGTTTGTGACCTTTTATTTGATGGAGTGGGAGCGCGATTTACCCGAGGGATTCGGTTGGGAGACCCAAGAGGTCGCGTGGCGAGAATTTGAAGATGCGAAAAGAAAACTTTCTTATAAAAGAGAAAAAGACGTTCTTTCTAAAGCAAATAAAAGACTAAATCAGCCAGTTCAAGGAAGTTTGGTATAATTGGGCCCCAAGGTGGGGTGGCCGAGCGGTTCAAGGCGTACGATTGGAAATCGTATGTGCGAAAGCACGCGCAGGTTCGAATCCTGTCCCCACCGCCTTCGCTCGCCATAGCTACGGCGGTCGAGGACCGCCTGCTAGCCTCGCGTCGGGTTCAGTGTTCGATAATGCTCCTATCCTACCCAATACCAATTGACAAAAAAGAGTGAGGTAATAAAAAGTCCTACAAAAAAAAGACCTGCCACCATCCAATAGGCCTTCCCTTTTAGGGAATAAGCTAAATAGATAAATAGTGGGAATGATATGCTTTGATATCTTGTAAAAGACATTGTGTCTCTTAAAAAAAGCGGGGCTAGCCAGATAAAGAAGCTTATAAACCAGAGCTCCTTTAACAGGTACTTTTTGGATTTTATCAATAAAACTAAAAGGGTAAGCATAACAATGATTTCAACCTGTGAGAAGTGAAATGAATGGAAAGGTAGCCTGGGAAAATTAAATACTGAATAGATAGTTAGAAGAGGACCGGGGAATGTATTGCCGTACCATACCCCTTGGGTAGTATAGAAATAAATAGGATTACCAGTCTTTAAGTAATTAAAAATGATCCAGGATGAAAAAGGAATAATTACTACTAATATTGTTATTAGGTATTTCGAATATAGCCCTCCCTGCTTCTTGAAATTCCGATAAAGAAAATAGAAAAAGACAAAGTTAAGTAGTAGGAGATTTCCTTTGGTTACATTCATAAGGGAAAGGAAGATAGACGAGGCTAGAAAGTTCTTCTTTATGAGAAAAAAGCTGAACCACGTAAGAAAGAGAAGTAGAAGACTTTCGGGATAGTAGCTTCGAAAGAAAATACCGAAAGGGAAGAGAAAAAGTAAGAAGGCGGTTTTTAAGGCAAGTGAGAATTTGTAAAGTTTGCCCACGATGTATGTAAGACTTATAAAATTAGCTATAAGAGAAATATTGCTTAATAAGAAAGCACTTACTTCGATATTCTTGACTAAAATATTTATTAAAGATAAAAAGATCGGGTAGAGGGGGAAAAAGGCGAATGTTGCTCCACCCATTTCACTTTTATTGTTAATATCAGGAGGAGAAGGATTTTTTGGGTAGCCGAAAGATGCAATCTTTAGGTACCATTGGGAGTCATACTGCCCGAGGGCTCTAAACAGATTAAATTTCCCACCGTTTACCCTTGGATCCTCTAAAAAGTGGTGTGCGTTATATAAATAATTATATTTGTTAAATTCCACCTTTTGGTTAAATTGGACAATAAATAAATACAAGAGGGCATTTAAGGCAAAAAATAAAATAAGGCCGTTAGTTACGCTTAACCACTTTTTAGTAGAGGACATTTTGATTTCCCTTTAGTATATTCGAAGATAACGAGGAATTTCATGATAGTATTGCTTTCGATAATCTCTATCTTTTTGGCATTCTGCTTTAGAGCATCTACTTTCCTAGACCCGGACTTTGGCTGGCACATAAGGATGGGAGAAATAATCTCACGTGCAGGCATCCCGACGAGAGACCCATTCTCCTACACCATGCCCTCCTTTCCTTTTATAAGTCACGAGTGGCTCGTGGACGTACTTTTAAAAAATTTATACGAGAGTTTGGGTATGACCGGACTCTCTTTAATTTTTACGACCATCGCATTTTTGGCGCTCTACCCAGCATTAAGGGGCGGTGATGGAAGGAGAACTTTCTGGGAAGTTTCTTTAGTTCTGGGGTTTGGAATTATTTTTCCATATTTTGGCGTACGGCCACAGGTGGTGACCTGGCTTTTTTGGGCAATTTTTTTAACTCTCGTTCTCAGCCAAAAAGTATGGGACAAATGGCGTTTTTTCTTGCCATTCTTTTTTGTAGTTTGGGTAAACCTGCACGCAAGTTTTGCTATCGGAATAGTGTCTCTGGCGCTTATTGGAATTTTTAGTTTTTGGGAAAAGCGCAAGCGAAGAGTCGATTTGATTTTAGTGTTTTTACTGAGCACCCTGGCCACCTTTATAAACCCTTACGGCCCGCGTATTTGGTACGAAGTTTGGCTTTCGATATCCGACACTTCACTTAGATGGAGTATATTAGAGTGGCAACCCGCATTTTTCTCAGTTAACCTCGCCCTCATTTTCTATCTGGTAGTTAGCGTGTTTTTAATTTGGAGGAGTCGCAAAAGGTATGGGATCTACGAGCTTAGCCTTTATTTTTTCTTCCTTTTACAAGGCTTAGCTTCTACGCGCCATATACCTTTATGGGTGATTCTTTCGATACCGATGACGATTAGGGCCTTTGGATTTTTATTGGCGAGCGTCAAGGGTATTGCCTTTGGGGAAAAACGCTTCAAATTAGTCTATAAATGGACTCTTTATTTATCTGTTGTAATCGCCCTTTTACAATCGTTTATTATTCTTGGGGCAGCAAATTCTATGGACGAGGAAGGTTTTTATCCCAAAGGCGCCGTCTTGTTTCTTAAGCAAAACCTTCCTCAAGGCGAGATCTTTTCGGTTTACGGATGGGGCGGGTATCTGATTTGGAAACTCCCGGAAAAGAAGGTTTTTATAGACGGAAGAATGCCGTCTTGGCGCTATGGGGAAAATCCAACTAGCGAGAGTAGCTACGCGATGCGGGACTACACAGACGTACTTAATGGGCGTATCCCATATCAGGAAATCTTCGAGAAATATGGCGTTAGCGTGGTTCTCTGGCCCAAAGATAAACCATTAAAGTTTTTTGACACCCTTTCGCAAAAATTAGAACAGGTGTTATTCAAAAAGGGTGAGCCTTTTAATTTAGTCAAGGAACTAGAGAAGGACGGCTGGCAGAAAGTATATGAGGATCAAGTTGCGGTAATCTACCAACACCCGCAATAATTTCACCTTTTCTTCGGGGAGTTGTGGTAAAATTCACCCCCACACCAATTATGTTTTACGTTTACATATTGAAGAGTAAAAAAGATTTGATGTTCTATATTGGTTCGACCAATAACTTAAGGCGTAGGCTTGAACTACACAATGAAGGGCAAGTGTTTTCTACAAGATTTAGAAAACCATTCGTTCTTGTATACTATGAAGCATATCGTGATGAACACGATGCCAGACATAGAGAGTCCAACCTTAAGCTTAGAAGTAGAGCCTTTGCACAGCTTAAGAAGCGAATAGAAAGGAGCACCAATTCCTAATTAGTGTGGTTAACCCCCACGCCAATAGGAGCAAAGTATGTCAGAAAGGAAACACACTAAATTGGTGTGGGGGTAAATGGCTGATCAAGTTGACGAAGTTAAACAAAAGATAGATATAGTTTCTCTAATTGGGGAATACGTTCAGCTCAAAAAAGCCGGACGAAATTACAGAGCACTCTGCCCATTCCACTCTGAAAAAACTCCTTCTTTTATGGTTTCTCCGGAGCTTCAGATTTATAAGTGTTTCGGCTGCGGAGAAAGTGGCGACGCTTTCTCCTTCTTAGAAAAGTACGAAGGGATGGATTTTGGGGAGGCTCTAAGGTTTCTAGCAGATCGCGCCGGAATTAAACTAGTAGCTTTAAGGCCCGGCGAGCAGGGAGAAAAAGAAAGACTTTATGAGATAAATAATCTTGCCTCCCGTTTCTATCACTACATCCTGGTGGGCCACCCTGCAGGGAAGCAGGCTTATAACTATTTGACCCGTGAGAGGGGCCTGAAAGCGGGAACAATAGAAACTTTTCAGGTAGGTTTTTCCCCAGATGTTCCGGGGGCAATTCGCAAGTTTTTGGTTGAGAAGAAAAAATTTGCCGACAGGGAACTTGAAAAGGCTGGGCTTAGTGTTCCTGGAAGGGCGGCCATCGATAGGTTTAGGGGAAGAATCACTTTTCCTTTATTGGACCACAGGGGCAATATTGTTGGATTTGCAGGAAGGACAATGCCGGGGGCCAAGACAGAGTTGGCCAAGTATATAAACTCACCGGAAACCCCGATTTATCATAAAAGCAGGGTCCTTTATGGATTGAATTTGGCAAAGACCAGGATTAAGGAAAAAAAGACGGCGATTGTCGTTGAGGGAGAGCTCGATATGATCTCCTCTTGGCAGGCGGGAGTAGAGAATACCGTTGCCATCAAAGGCTCGGCTTTTACAGAAGAACAGTTAAGGCTATTAACTCGGTTCTGCCAAAAAGTAATCCTCGCACTTGACACAGACTTTGCTGGAGACGCCGCCGTTAGGCGCGGGGTTGCCATTGCCCAAACCCAAGGGCTTGAGGTAAAAGTTGCCAGGCTTGGAAATTTTAAGGATCCGGACGAAGCCGCACAAAAGGCGCCCAATGAATATAAAAAGGCCCTAATCGCCGCAGTCGGAGTTTGGGATTTCCTAATAGATTCTATCTTTTCTCGATTTGGGGGAGATAGCGGGGAGGCAAAGCGAAAAGTAAGTCGCGAAATTACCCCGATTCTTGCCGGTATTCCTGACAAAATTGTTCAAGCCCATTATATAGAAAAAGTAGCCCAGCAACTTAAAGTTCCCACAGAGGCAGTTGAAAAAGAAGTCGAGGTATTTATTACCAAAGAGGTTGGCCAGGAGGCAAAAGTCGAGATTCCGGCAGTTGACAAAGGCAAAGGAATTCGCGAGGTCACGGAAGAGCGGCTTTTGACTCTATATTTCCAAAAAGACCCCGAGGGGTTAATGGAAAAAGAGATTTTGTCTTTGATTAAAACCCCCTTGGCCAGAAGAATTTTGGATGAGCTTGCGAGTTTTCTTAAGAAGAACCTCAAGTTTGACCTAACCCTTTTTTCCAAGCTTTTGCCCAGTGAATTAACCGACGGATTTGCAGGAGTAATACTTGGGCAGGAAGAGATTCACACCGAAAAACCCGAACTTCTTGAAAGGGAAGTCAAGGGTGTAATAGTAAGACTTAAACTTCTTGAAAATCAGGATAGGCGGGAGGAGTTGACGAGGCAGATGAAAGAGCTCGAAGGTAAAGGAGAAAAGGGGAAACTTATGGCAATCAAGGCGAAATATAACCGCCTAAACGTCAAACGTACGAGTCTTGAACGCGACAAAGATAGCGGTATAATTCTTCATGAGGCCTAATGCATAAAAAGGCGGTTGATTTATTGGTTAAAAAGGGTCGGGAGCAAGGGTTTTTGACCCAAGAGGAAATATTGGAGGTTTTTCCGGATGCCGAGGCTCGAGTGGGCGAGCTAGACGATTTCTATGGAAAACTCATTACCGAAAATGTGGATGTATTTGAGTCGGTTACGCCCGAGGAGGCTGAAGGCGGCGAGAAAGAGCAGGAAAAACTCGATCGAGAAATTGAGATTCTAACCAAGCTCGGTGGAGCAGAATCGACCGACCCTGTAAGACAGTATTTAAGAGAAATAGGCAGGGTTCCCCTGCTTTCGGCGGAGGACGAGATTGAGCTTGCCAAAAGATACGAAAAGGCAGAAAAAAAGGCCAAAGATAAGCTCACCGAATCAAATCTAAGACTGGTTGTGTCTATTGCCAAAAAATACATTGGCCGGGGACTTTCGCTCCTCGACCTTATTCAGGAAGGAAACCAGGGGCTAATTCGCGCGGTTGAAAAATACGACTGGAGAAAGGGTTTCAAGTTTTCGACCTACGCAACCTGGTGGATACGCCAGGCAATAACCCGGGCAATTGCTGATCAGGCCCGAACTATAAGAATTCCGGTCCACATGGTTGAGACCATAAATAAGCTCTATAGAACAAGCAGGCGCCTAATGCAGGAGCTTGGGCGCGAACCGACTCCGGAGGAGATTGGAGATCAATTGGACTTGGATGCCGAGCGAGTCCGCGAAATATTTAAAATCGCTCAAGAAGTAACGTCTCTGGAAGCTCCCGTAGGGGAAGACCAGGAAAGCATTTTGGGAGATTTTATTCCCGACGAGCGGGAACTTTCCCCGATTGACCAGGCCTCAAAACAACTTCTTAAAGACCATCTCGATGAAGTTCTCTCAACCTTGTCCGATCGTGAAGCCAGGGTTCTTAAGCTTAGATTTGGCCTAGAGGGCAATAAACAAATGACCTTGGAAGAGGTCGGTAGAGTTTTTGGAGTTACCCGAGAAAGAATTAGACAAATCGAGGCAAAAGCTTTAAGAAAATTAAAACATCCCTCAAGACGAAAGAAGCTTCAAGATTATTTAGATTAAGCTCCGGCGGAAGGATTCGAACCTGCGACCCTATCATAGTATTAGCTTAGCTCCCCCGGTAGGATTCGAACCTACAACCTTCTCGTTAACAGCGAGCCGCTCTACCATTGAGCTACAGGGGAGTTAAGCTAATAATTTCTTTCTAAGAAATTCTCTACCTCTATAACTTTTAAGCTGTTTTTCTCTTTTTAATGCACTGACGCGAGCGTCGTGAGGCTCTACGTATATTAACTCCCAACCGCCATCGAAACGACCCGTAAAACTATTCTTAAATATTCCCTTGTTATGCAACTCGAGTCTTTGATCTAAATTTGCTGTCTGGCCGATATAGATCTTATTGTGCTTTTTGTTGTAAAGTGCGTAAACCTCAAACATGTTTTCCCGCTCTACCTCCGCCAGCTGGCGGAGCGCCACGCCGGAATATAGCTTAAGCAAGGGAATTATACCAGATAAATGAGCCTATTTGCTAGAAAAAAGTTATTCTTCTGGCATTAACTAAAAAGCGGGGCCACGGTTTTTAGTCCAATTTTTCGATAACTACCTGCCAAAGTTAAAGTATAAAACAGAGATTATTACAATGATGGTACATATAATTAGTAAGAATTTATAAAAACGACCAATTTTTGCACTGGAGGGAAAGAACGGAGTAGCCATTTTATCAGACAAAGTCGGGCTGACATATTCCATTCCTCGCTTTTTCCACCTAGTTAGCTGCGAAATAGGCATGGCCGAGGCTATTTCTTCAAAATTACCGTATTTGAGGAAAAAACTTTCAATCCCTTCATCTCTGAAAAACGTTCGGGATGAAAGAAAAATTGTCCCTGCAGTCTGTGTTTTTAACGCATAAAAAAAAGAATAAGGCAGCGGCGAGTATGCAATCGATTCGACTTCGGCCCAGGGAATAACAGTATTTTTAAAACTGTTTTCGATTTTAATTCCTAAAGCTCCTACCTCCAATACCCTGAAGGTAAATATTCTAAACAGTATTATTACAAATGCTCCTGTGAGAATAGAGACCAAAAAGAAAAAAAGATTTTGAGTCCCTACCATAATTACAAATGAAATTGTTAGTACAGCCGTGATGGGGACTACTAATATGAAAAGCGAGGAAAGACCCTTAATTTTTATCGAATCTGTATTATCGTCGTTCATAATTAAATTATATTCTTTTATTGAACGATAGCTAAGAAGCTGCTTGGTCTTTTGTGTCATCGTTTCCGGGGTTTCAATCGAGCTTGTCAGCCCACCTGTCCTAAAATCGTCCCACTTGGCGAGCCACAGTTTTTAGCCTCAGTTTTTCTTCTGACGTAGATTTCTTCTATACGTGTCAACTGGGTAAATTATATATATCGGCTCTTCTGGTAAATCTCGTATAGATCCAGCTTTCCTATCCTCATTCGGAAAGTTATACCAAGGGTCCATCCAACGATTCCACCCCTCCCTTAACAAATAATGCCCATTGGGATATTTTTCGGATTTTTTTAGAAATACAATATCACCTGATACAAATTCTAAATTTCCTGGTATTTCTTCAATAAGCTTGTAATCATAATCTAGACCAGCTCTTGCTAAGACCTCAACTATTTCTCTACAGTAAAATCCAATCTCCTTAGCCTTTCTTCTTCCATCTAGGAAGAGAATTTCTGCTTCCTGGTAACTCATACCTAATATAGAAGCTGTGCAAGCCACGCCACACCCTAAGGCACTCATCTGCGCAATTTCCTTCATTTGGGTGATGGTAAAATTTATATTTTTATTAACAAGGGGTAAAATAGGTTCTGACGTTGTCTATTAGGTGGACGGGCAAACATTGGAGGGTATAGCTGGTTTGTATACCAAAATTAGAATTGATATACTCACCCCACAATGTCTACAGAGATGGTATCTGAAAGGGAGAAATATTTTAACAGAGTCGCGGACGCTCATACTAAAGCACACATTGCGGGAATAGTTGGAGCAATATGTTTAGGTGTCACCCCGTTTTTCCCACCTGCCATCGGTGGGTTTTTTGTTGGATTCGGTGAAGCGGCGAGACAGGGTAAAAGAATGTTCTCCAGGATGGGCGCATTTGACCAGAAATATCGTTCGGGGGAATAATGGGTTTAGTAGTCAGAACACAAACCTCTCAATAGTAAAATCATCTGGGCAATTAATTTTCCTAACCCAGACAATTGTTCTAAAATCGTCCCACTTAGCGAGCAAATTAAAGTAGCTTGACTTCTTTAACTTCCGTAATTATAATTCCCGAAGATTAAGCAGTATTGTATGGAGTATTGTAAACACAGACTAACACTAGAAGAGGTTGGTAAATATGTATTGCTAGGCGAGGAGTTAACCGGGACCGACCTTATAAAAAAACAGGGAGGCTGTTTTTTCGCTGCAAGAGATTTTTCTGTTAACCCTCCTTATTGTCCATATCCAGACAAGAGCCACCATAAGTGCCCTATTGCTCAAGAGTATGGTCTAGAAGAATCTTCAATTAAATAGGTTCTGACGTTGTGGTTCGGCTCCTTCGATTTTGGTTCGGCAAGCCCTTCGGCCGTGAGCTCAGGGTCGAACGACTCACCATTTTCAATCCACTAGGTGGGGCAAGTGTCCTATAGGTTGATATTTCTAATAGGATTATTTATAATTCTGGCAATGGAAAAAGAAATTTTTGCAAGCAATCCCCTTATTGGCCCTGATGGGAAAGATTATTTGTCGGGGAAGGCATTATTACAAGCCCGCCAGGAATGGAACAGCCAGCACCTGGTAAAGCTTCGGAAGTATCAGACTGTCCATCTAGTCTATCCACAAACGCTAGCTCAAGAGATTGCTGAACTTTTTCTAATTCTCAGGCGTGCGGTTGGTCAATTTCCCACAAATAAGCTTGTTAGAACTTTAGAGGAGCAAGAGACGCGATAAAGTAGGTTATGGCGTTGTGGTTCGGTTCCTTCGATTTTGGTTCGACGATGCTCACCATTAGGCACCCAGGCCATCGGCTCTGAGGCTCAGGCTCGAAGAGATTATAATTCACCCACCATCTTAGACCCACTTAGCGAGCTGATACTTCTAAAATATGACCTCGTGATATAATACGTGAGCTGTGTCCAAGAGAAAATTTGCTAATGTATTGAAATATACAGCCGTATTTACTCCAGAAGAAACTGGTGGTTATTCTGTGGTTATCCCCGCTCTTTCTGGATGTATTTCCCAGGGAGATACATTTGAGGAGGCACTTGCAAACATTAAAGAGGCTGCAGAACTTTATTTGGAAGACTTGAAAGAATCAGAAATTCCAGAGGAAAAAACTCCGATAGTTGTTTCCCCCGTAAGTGTCCGTTTATGAAATCCATCAAGCCGAGGCGGATGGTTAAAATCCTGGAGAGGAAAGGATTCAGATTCGTAAGACAAAAGGGTAGCCATAGACTTTATAGAAAAGGGGATTTGAGGGTAACCGTTCCCATACACAATAAGGATCTGAAATTAGGAACACTACAAAATATTTTAAGGCAGACGGGAGTCAATAAAGAAGAGCTTTAAAATAGGCTCTGACGTCGGCCATTAGGTGGAGCAAAACTGGCTCCATATTTTATCTGGATTTGTTAAAATTAGTAAGATGAACCTTCAGAACAACCAGGAAAAAGTCGAAGATTTTGAGTCGGAACCCGAAAAACTAGTTGATGACGTAGCTGAAAAAGTTGTTGAGCTTCTTGGCAAGAACCCACCAGTCAGAAGAATTCGTAAGAGCCAAATACTTTCAGCACTTGTCGGAGCAATAGGCTTTGCCTTATTTATGGATGGAATCACAAAACTATTCGTTAATATAGCAGGTTGGACATCACTTATCATCGGTTCAGTATTGATGGCTATAACAGGCCTGCTTTTACGAAATTTATATAGGTAATTGTCCAGCGTATTTCAGGTGATGAGCGGAATAGCAATAATTGTGGTATTTGTTCCCGAAACTCGCTTACTCAAAGTAAATAATGGGTTCTGACGTTGTGGTTCGATTCCACCCACCATCCTAGATCCACTTAGCGAGCAGGAGTGAAAGACGAGGGAGTTCTTGACACGAGTTATATAAAGTATATACTTTGTCTATACAATGAATACAGCTGTTGTTAACGTTAAGGTTAATCCTCAAGTTAAAAAAGAAGCTCAAAAGGTGGCTGAAGATTTGGGTATCTCTTTGAGTGGAATAATTAACGGATTTTTGAAGCATTTGGTAAGAACCAGATCTATCCATTTTAGCCTTAATGAAGAGCCCAGCGAATATTTAATCGATTCTTTAAAAGAGTCTAGGCAGGATATTAAGGCGGGTAAGGTAGTTTCATTCGATGATCCCAACAAGGCTTTGGATTTTCTGGATGAAATGATTGCTAATGAAAAAAAGACTCAAGACAATTAACTACTCCAGAACGTTTTTAAAACAACTTAAAAAGTCTCCGCTTGAAATTAAAATAGCATTCAGAAAAAGATTAGAGCTATTCATAGAGAATTCTTTCGAACCTCAACTTAATAATCACCCATTAACAGGTAGATTTTCAGGGTACAGAAGTTTTAATGTTTCAGGTGATTGGCGGGCAATTTTTTCAGAGTATGAAGAGGAAACCGATAAAATAGTTATCTTTGAGGTCATAGGTACTCATAGCCAGCTATACAAATGAAGTCCTAAAATCGTCCCCCTCCTTCGCTAAAGCTACGGAAGGGCAAGTAATACAAGCTAAATGCGTGGTTATTGCGAAGCAGCAAGGTTCTTATTTTAGTATTACGATTCTCGAGCCAGATTATTTAACTTCAATTTTCACTACCCTGAGTAGGACAATACGACCTCTGTTATAATCTTGATATGACAATAAAATTTGAATTTCGTGATGTGACTGACAGCGAATATAAACGAGAGCAATCTGCCTTTGATGAACACGGATTAGAGTTTGGCAATCCTCCAGAGAAACAAGAACGTATCGGATTTGTAGCCACAGACGACGGAAGATTTATAGGTTGCTCGAGCGGATTAGCCCAAAAAAATAATAATCAATATGGAAAATATTTTTATTTGAGCGACCTTTTGGTTGAGAAAGAATACAGAAAACACGGACATGGAAAAAAACTTTTGGAGTTACTTGAGAATAAAATAAAGTTGCGTGGGATTGAATATATTTGGACGTGGACCGCAGAGCACGAAGCCTCAGCTTTCTATCTTAAACAAGGCTATGGGATTTTTACAACATTTGATAATTATTACCCCTCTGGTCATGCTAGAGTTGGATTTATAAAAAATCTATAAAACTCTAAAATAGGTTCTAACCTCCTCTGCTATGGGGGGCTAATGTATTTTGATATATTCCTCATAAAGCTTGTGTTATAATCCCCGACATGGAACGATACAAAGAACGCTTTGGGTGGAAATGTGTGTTATCCCCAGCAGAAGTTGAACATT
The DNA here is from genome assembly GCA_001792115.1 of Candidatus Woesebacteria bacterium RBG_16_42_24. Taxonomy (GTDB): domain Bacteria; phylum Patescibacteriota; class Microgenomatia; order UBA8517; family UBA8517; genus RBG-16-42-24. The sequence goes on along the minus strand of MGFX01000001.1, from coordinate 133,044 downwards.
CAGGCGAACCAAATCTTCTAGGAGAATATTTGAAAGACTGGCATATGCAACCCGACGGCTCTGCAGTTCTAAGAGTATACCCTTGGACACCTGGAAGATTCAGAACTATGGAGTTATTTATTGAGGCACTGGGCGAAGGTGGATTCACTACAATCAATATTCACAAAGTCGGCGGAGTCGAGGTTGTTGAGAGAGAGTGGTAAAAATAGGTTCTGACGTTGTGGTTCGATTCCACCCACCATCTTAGATCCACTTAGCGAGCTGAAATGTAACTGTTTTTGGATTTAGCATAATTAAGAAAAAGGGGCGGGCAGGAAGGTTTTTTGACATGGGTTTTGAATTTCTGCTAATCTGGTTATGCTGGAGGTAATTAGATGTCACCCGAAAAGAAGGCTTTAATTTTAACCTGGGTGGGAATTGGATTGTTAATTGCCGGTGCTATCGGGTTTTATTTAGGAAGGCGCACCGCCCCTAGTCCACAAGGGCCCCAACCGGGCCAGCAACAGCCTCCTGGTCAACAACCGGGTGGGGGGCAAAATCTACCGCCGAGCGGAGTTCAGCCACCCCCGCAAGAATAAGTTTAGTCACTTCACTTGGCGAGCACTTCAGTTTCTAAGGAATGTTCAAAAAGTGTTAAAATCCTTGCATGGAGCCGGTACTTAAACTTGTCCCGCTTTCTTCAATCGAACTTCAGGAGGAAGCAGAAAGTGAGCGCCTCAAGAACTTGGTCGAAGCATTCAGAAAATCGCAAACTTTAAAAGACCCTCCAATCGTGGCTTCGGGTCTGGGTAAAAAGCTGATTCAGCTCGACGGTACAAATAGAATCAATGTCTTGAGAAAATTGGGCTGTAGTCATGTGGTTGTTCAGGTGGTTGACTACCACGATACCTCATCCGTCCTAATTAAATCTTGGGTCCACGTTTCCAAAGTTAATAAACAAGAATTTCTCAAAAAACTGAAGATGCTCCCAAAAGTAGAAACGGAAAGCTTTAAGATTGGCCTCGGAGTAACACTCACCGGTCATCCCCTGGCGGCAGCGTCGATCATTTTCCGGGATGGAAACGGCTTGAGTATTTTCTCCAATTCCGACCTAATAAGGCGGGTAAAGCTCATGAGGTCGGTAGTCAAGCTTTATGGGCAGCTTATTGAGCGCGACAGGCAAGTCACCATAGAAAGTATGGCCCAACTTTCGGAATTCTTTACCAAACATAAGGATAAAAATGTGGCTCTTTTCTTCCCATCATTTTCGAGCCACGAAATTTATAGTCTCCTGGAGAAAGGGATAACGCTGCCTACAGGAATAACAAGGCACGTTATAAATGGGAGAGCTCTAAGAATCAACTATCCAATCGCGATGCTCGGCAAAGGAGTGACAGAGAGAGAAAAGCAAAATTATTTCAAAAATTTTCTTAAAAATCTAAATTTGAGGTTCTACGAGGAATCGACCTTTGTCGTTGAATGATTCTTCCCACCTCGTCGTGGTAATATGGATTAATGGGAGAAAGAGAAGTAATTCATGAGAAGGCCTCGCTTTTTGGCGAGGCTGTTTTTGCGGCTGACGACGGCCTGATTACTACTTTTGCAGTTGTGGCAGGCTCGGCAGGTGCTTCTTTTTCCCCCACGGTTGTTTTAATTTTGGGATTCGCAAATCTTTTAGCCGACGGACTTTCTATGGCTACCGGTAAATACTTGGGTGTAAAAAGTGAACTTGATTATGAAAGAGCCGAAGAAAGAGTCATACCTAAACATACCTCACCTGTAAAAACAGGTGTAATCACTTATGCGGCTTTCGTAGGCGCTGGACTTTTACCTCTTTTGCCGTTTATCTTTAGATGGGGCGGTGAATTTATTCAGTCCGCGGTAATTGTAGGGATTTCGCTTTTTAGCATAGGAAGTTTCCGGAGTTTTTACACAAAAAAAAGTTGGTTTAAAAGTGGAATTGAGATGCTTGTTATTGGGGGTCTTGCAGCGTCCCTTGCTTATTTAGTAGGCTATTTATTAGATAAGTTTGTTGTCTAAGGAGGTGAGAATAGATGGATAAGAAAGAGAGAAGTACATTTTCCCAAGTAATGATTGCAGGGGCGGTTTTTTCTGTAATTTTAGCTGGTGTAGGCTATATGGGGACGGACATTTGGCTTGCCTCAACACAGTGGCTTTTGGTGGCGGCGGTTCTTGCCCTTTTTGGACTCTATCTAAAGTAAGGCTTGAAACGTAAAATCTTTTAATAAATTCGTACGTTTCGGAAATAATGCGTTAAATATGCGGAAATTTTGAGTTCTCCCGCCAAAATTTGACAAAATATAAAGGTCGTGTTAACCTTCGGCCAATGAGCAGAAATATAGTTATAGGTTTGATTGTATTGCTAATTATCGCCGGTATAGTTTACTGGTATCGTAAAGCGGGCACCCCAGAGCTTCCTCCAGCACCCCAACCGACTTTTGAAGAAACATTTGAAGACAGGTTTAATATTCAAGTTCCGGAAGATGTCGATAAGGCGGAACTTAGGGATGTTTCAGGAGGAGACGCTAGCGGCCTTGCAACCAGAAAGTTCGAATCGGGTAAATTCACCCACGCGGTTCTAGCCGACCTTTCGGATCCCGCAGCCGGGTATTTCTACGAGGGCTGGTTAGTGCGCGGAAGGCAGGGGGATGAGAATTTTGCTTATATCTCAACAGGAAGGCTAACACTTGCCAAAGGCGGCTACATGTTAGAATTTGAATCTTCAAGGGATTACTCCGAATACTCGGAAGTTGTTGTCACGCTTGAAGCGGTTGACGACAAAAAGCCCGAGAAGCACATTCTAGAGGGTAGTTTTTAAGTAAATTCTTCGTTGACAGACTCCATTTAAGAAGGGTATTCTAAGGTAGTGAAAAGGAGCCTGCTTTTATTCCTACTAATTTTACCCTTTTTTTTCCCAAGAAATGCTTTTGCGAGCTTGATTGTAATTGACAAAAATGGCGAAGTCGTTTGGAAGGTTCTTGCCAGCGAAGCCACATTGGGTATTCCAAAAGCATCTCAAATTGTTGTAAAAAATGTCGTCGGAGGTTCACCGGCCGAAAGTTCGCTGGTTTCGCTTCTAAAAGAAGGCGACAAGTTTACACTGAGCGTTAAAGAAGGGGGTCAAGAAAGAAGTCTAGACGTAACCAGTATCGGTGGTGAAATTGTAGAAATTGAGGAAAGACCGCAGGTAAGAAAGGTCAAAATCGGAGTTTTAGCTGGTAGATTTTTGATTGAGGAGGAAGGAACACTTGCCCTAACCGACTACCCCATAAAAATAGACCCTGCCAGGGCGGAGCTTTCGGTGGTTACTGCTTCCGGGATTAGAATTCTACCATTTCTTCCAAAAGAAGCATTAGAAGTTGCGATTCGGGCAAAGACATTTTCAAATATGAAACAAGGAGATACTATGGAGTTGGCCGAAGGAGGACGAGGTGAACTTACCTACGAAATTCTTGGACAAAAGACAATAAATATTGTAAATCTTTTTAAATTCCAGATACCGGTTACAACTTCAATCTCGGCCATGACCGGGGAAGTTCTATTTGTAGAACAACCAGCCTGGTTGAGAGTATTCGGTTTTTTGTTTTCTTAAATGGGAGATCTTCTAAATATTATTGCATTGGCGTTTTTAGGAAGTATAGCCGGACTTATAGGGGGAGCGATCTTTTTATTCAGAGCGGATTGGGGCCGTAAACTTTCAAGCATGGCTTTACCACTTGCTACCGGGGTACTTCTGGCGGTTTCCTTTTTAGATTTACTACCAGAAGCCGTTGATCAGTTAGATACGGGCGCTTTTAGCGTCGTTCTTGTAGTTTTTATTCTTCTTTTTTTAATAGAGCGATTCTTATTTCACCTCCACCACCATACAACTGAAGACGAGGTAGAACCTAAAACGGCCATCCCGCTTGTAATATTTGGGGACACAATCCACAACTTTCTAGACGGAGTTGCCATCGCTGCGGCGTTTATGGTTAGCCCACCTTTAGGACTTACTGTTGCCCTTGCAACTTTCTTGCACGAAACACCCCACGAGATAGCGGACTTTGGTATTCTTCTTTCAGCGGGATTTAAACCTTCAAAAGCATTCTTAACCAATTTTTACTCGGCCCTTGCTACTTTCCCAGGAGCACTTCTAACCTTTTTCTTCTCACAAAAAATTGAAGGTTCAGTTGGCGTGCTACTGTCCGTTGCAGCGGGCCTTTTTCTCTATGTTGCCGCAACCGATTTTTTGCCCGAAACCAAGATGGAATCGGAGAAGTCTTCTGTTAAAAACGTTTCATTTTTGATCTTGGGAGTAATTTTGATCATTTTAATGAGGGCAATTCTTCCACATACCGGTTAATTTCCCTGTCGCATTTGTCTTACGCCTGACTCTTTGGTTTTGCATATAAACTTAGGTATCAAATAAAATAAAAGTTCTGATATACTTGGACTAGATTTATGCAAGGTAAGGGACTTTGGTTAGGGGTTGGAAGCCTAGTTGCTGTACTTCTTGTTGCAGGATATTTTTTGGGAGTAGGTCGGGAGAAAACCCAGAGTCCCACGGGGAATATTACCCCGATTGTTACTCCCACCCCGACCCCAGAGGTGATACCAGGCGAGGGGGAAGAGGACGTTCGCGAAATTACGATTGAAGCCGATGAATTTTCTTACTCGACCGAAGAGATCTCGGTTAAAAAAGGTGAGAAAATTAAACTGACTCTAGTGAATAATGGCAACATGCCCCACGATTTTGTCGTTGAAGATATGAATGTATCTACCTCGCTTGCAGGACCCGGTAAATCAGTTTCTGTCGAATTTACAATTAACGAGGCCGGAACTTACACTTTTTATTGCAGCGTTGGGAATCACAGAGGTCTTGGGTTGGAAGGAACCTTGGAGGTGACAGAATAAATGACTGTTACAGTTTTTTCGACAACTACTTGTCCTTACTGCAAAATGCTCAAGGATTATTTGAGTGGGAAGGCAATTCCTTTTACCGAAAAACTTGTCGATCAGGATGAGGCGGCGAGGGAAGAGATGGTGAAAGACTCGGGCGGATTTTTAGGAGTACCTTTTACGGTTATTGCCCAGGACGATGGGTCAAAATCGACGATAGTTGGATTCGATAAAGGGAAAATAAATCAAGTATTGGGAATACAAGGATAGGTATTACAAGTAGTAAAGGTAGAGCAGGTAGAAAAGGGTAATGCAAAAACTGGTAAGCGGATATAGAAACCTAATTGTTTGGAAGGAAGCAAAAAAACTTACAGTATTGGTTTATGAGCTAACAGAAAAATTCCCCAGAAGTGAAGACTTCGCACTTAAAGGACAAATGAGGCGAGCCGCAGTGTCTATTATGAGCCAGATGGCCGAAGGTTGGTTGAGGAGGTCTTCTAAAGATAAACTTAGGTATCTTGAAATTGCCGAAGGATCGTTATTAGAATTGGAGAGCCAAGGGGAGGTTGCGCGAGAAGTAAAGTACTGGAACGAGAATGATTACTTGAGGTTTGACAGTCAAAGAGCAAAGGTTGGCTATTTACTTTTTAGATACAAAAGCAAAATAGGTAGATAAGCCTGTTATACTTGTCATACTTTTGCTACCTGTGTTACTTTTAATCCAATGATCTTTGTAAACTTCAAAACCTTCGAAGGAGGTACCGGAGAAAAGGGGCTGGCTTTAATTAAAACTATTGAAAGTGTAGTCCTCACCTCTGGAGTCAAAATCATCCCAGTTGTACAAGCCTCTGACGTAAAGGAAGCGACTTTAGCCTCAAAACTCGAAATATGGGTTCAGAATATAGATCCTGTAACCTTTGGCGCCCATACAGGGGGTATTTTACCGGAAGCAGTATATGAGGACGGAGCCTCCGGAACATTTTTAAATCACTCTGAAGCCAAGGTAGGAGATTTTGAAAAACTCAAAGCCTCGGTAGAGAGGGCCAGCGATGTAGGATTGAAAACTTTGGTGTTCGCCTCCGATGCAAGAGAGCTCGCCCAAATTGTTACCCTTAAACCCACGTTTGCAAGTTACGAGCCCCAGGAACTCATTGGAAGCCGCGAGACTTCGGTTGCCCAGGCGCACCCGGATATTATTTCCCAGGCCTCAGAAATCTGCAAAAACGCAGGTATCCCTCTTATAGTCGGAGCCGGAATACATTCTCGGGACGACGTAAAAATGAGTTTAGAGTTGGGGGCCGTTGGGGTGGCTTTAGCAACCGACGTGGTTACCGCAGTCGACCCCAAGGCGGAGCTATTGGAATTGGTGGAAGGATTTAAATAAGTTAAAAGTGAAAAGTCAAAAGTTAAAAGTTTATTTAGGGGCGGACCATAGAGGATATGAGCTTAAAGAGAGTATCGCCGGATGGCTTTTTGAATGGGGATACGAGTTTACGGATTTGGGGGCAAGTTACCTTGATCCCAAAGACGACTATACAGTCTATGCCGAGCGCGTTGCCTCGATTGTTGCCGAGACTAAAGGCTCATTGGGAATCCTTCTTTGTGGGTCTGGAGTGGGCGTTGACGTAGTTGCAAATAAAATGGACGGAGTAAGAGCGTCTATCGGCAAATCTCCAGCACAAGTAAAAGCCGGAAGAAACGATGACGATATGAATGTTTTGGTGATTGCGGCGGGCTATACAAAAGAGAATGAAGCCAAAGAAATGGTTAAGGTTTTTCTGGAAACTAATTTTGCGGGAAAAGCGAGGCATAAAAAAAGACTTGAAGATATCAAAAGACTCGAGGCAAACAATTAAACTTCTTGCTAGAATAAACTAATGCTTATCCCCAGACTCGAAACGCAGGAGCTTTTTGGCAAAAAAGTCTTGGTTAGACTGGACTTGGACGTTGGCAGTGAAGACTTTCGAATAATTGCCGCCAGGCCCACAATAGAATACTTAATCTCAAGCGACGCAAAACTTATCTTGATGGGGCACATGGGCAGGCCTAATGGTAAACACGTGAGCAGCCTGTCTCTTGGAAACGTTGCCCAAAGGTTGAGGAGACTCCTTCAGCATGAGATAGATTTTATCCACGAAGTATCAGGGTTTGTTGCAAGAGAAAGGGTTGATAGAATGACCGAGGGTCAAATTCTACTTCTAGAAAATCTTCGCTTTGATCCGCAAGAGGAGGGGAATGGTGACGTTTTTGCAAGAGAACTGGCGGCACTTGGGAATCTATATGTAAATGAGGCTTTTGCGGTAAGTCACAGGGAGCACGCCTCAATTGCTGGAGTTCCAAAGTTTCTCCCCCACGTTGCGGGATCCAGATTTTTCCAAGAAGTCGAGAATTTAAGCAAGGTTTTTGTTAGTCCTGCCCGTCCGGTCGTAGTTATCATTTCTGGCCTTAAAGAGGATAAGCTTACCTATATAGAGGATTTTAAAAAGTTCGCCGACAAGATTCTAGTCGGAGGCAGACTTCCCGATTTTGTGCCAGAGGAAAAAAAGGATGAAGACCCCAAAATAGTCTATGCAAAATTAAACCCGGACAAAGAGGATATTACTATTCACTCAATTGAGGCGTTTGAAGCCGAGATTGGTAATGGGAAAACCATAGTTGTAGCCGGTCCGATAGGAAAATTTGAGGATCCGGGACACAAACTGGGGACAGAAAGAGTGTATAAAAAAATTGCAGAAACAAGGGCATTTAAGGTAGCTGGCGGAGGAGAAACTCATAAGGCAATTACTACGTTTGGCCTAGAAAAATACTTTAATTGGCTCTCCGTCGGGGGCGGGGCGGCCTTGGAGTTTTTGGCAAAAGGAACTTTACCCGGAATTGAGGCCCTGATACATTGAAGTAAAAAGTGTTAATGTAAATAGGAAGGCTTTGGTGAGAGGGGGTGAGAAAGATGAAATTAAAGACCTTTTCAAAATGGCTAGTAGTACTTGGAGCTTTGGAAGTAGGTTTCATGAGTGTTCTAAGGTTTGATTTGGTTGGAAGCATACTGGGCAGCTGGCCTATGCTTGTGACGATCGTTTATGCACTGGTTGGGCTTGCCGGGCTTTGGGGAGCCTACGCCATGCTTACAAAAAAGAAGTAATAAGAGCGAAAGGAGCTTTACCCGGGATAGAGGCGCTGTTAGAATGAACTAATGCTCAAAGTTGGAATAAACGGGTTCGGCCGCATTGGCAGAATTGCTTTCAGGATAGGTCTTCTAAAACACGCGAACGAAATAGAATTTGCCGCCATAAATACTTCAGGGAGTATGGACGTTTCCGGCTGGGCCCACCTTGTCAACTACGATACCATGTATCGGAAGTTTGCCAAGGAGGTTAAGTTCGAAGAAGTCAAAAAAGCTTCCGAGGCGGTAGACGCCGATCCGCTTATCGGTTATTTACTTTATGAAGGAAGAAAGACCCCGCTTTTAGCACAGAAAGATCCAACCAAAATCCCCTGGGGCGTCTACGGCGTCGAAGTAGTGATTGAATCGACCGGAAAATTCGTTAGTGAGGAAGACGCCAAAAAACACGCTGTGGGAGGGGCTAAAAGAGTAGTTATTTCGGCGCCAGTGAAGGGTGGAAATGTAGGCACTTATATAATCGGGGTGAATGAATTCAAGGGCGAATCAGAAATCTTATCGAATTCTTCATGCACTACAAATTGCGTTGCACCGGTTATCTCGGTTCTTCACTCAACCTTTGGAATTGAGAAAGCCGTAATGACCACAATCCATGGCTACACCGATGATCAAAACCTTCAGGACAATTCCCACACGGACCTGCGTCGGGCTAGGGCAGCTGCCGAAAACATTATCCCCACAACTACCGGTGCCGCTATTTCTACCACAGAGACAATTCCGGATTTGAAAGGCCGCTTTGACGGAATGGCCCTAAGGGTTCCAGTTGCCACGGGTTCGATTACCGATTTTACCTTGCTACTAACCAAAAAAGTGACCGTTGAGGAAGTAAATGAAGCATTTGTTAAGGCCAGCGAAAATGCAATCTATAAGGGAATTTTGGCAGTTTCGAAAGAACCACTGGTTTCTTCAGATATAATCGGGAGAGATGAATCGGCGATTGTTGACCTTGCCCTTACCCAGGTAGTCAGCGGAAACTTGGTCAAAGTTTTTGCCTGGTATGACAACGAATGGGGATATGCTAATCGTTTGATTGAGCAGGTAATTAGGGTCGGCAGAACAATAGGGGGAGAATCTATTCCAACAGACCCAATAACCCTTTCATTTAAAAGCCCTCAATGAATGACGATCACCTTTTCGACTATTCGAAAATTACAGACAATATCTATATAGGAAGCGACCTCTGTAAAGGAAATATTTGCCCAGTCCACTCCGAGCAATTTCGACAGTTGAAGGTTTGGGCAGAATTAAATCTTACGGCGGAGCACAAAGAAACACCCCCTGATGAGATAGAATTTTATGCATGGATGCCGATAGTTGATCATAGAGCCCCCTCTCCGGATCAATTTGAGGCAGGCACGTATCTTATTGATCACATTGTCAGGAAAGGAAAAACAATTTACGTACATTGCAAGGTGGGACACGGAAGAAGCCCGACAATGGTTGCGGCTTACCTTATCAGGTATAAGGGGATGGTTGTAGATGAAGCTATTTCCTTTGTTTCGTCACAGCGACCGGGGGTTCGTCTAGAAGATGTTCAGAAACAGGCTTTAGAGCAATTCTACAAGAAATGGTCGAAATAATTCCTGCAATTTTGACTGCAAGCCCAGTTGAGGCAAAGGAACTTTTATTAAAACTGGAGGGAGTATGCGACAGAGCCCAGATAGACATTATCGACGGGGTATTTGCCGAGGGCAAAACAATAGACCCGGCAGCACTTAGTGATCTCGATACGATTTTGGAATTAGATTTTCACCTAATGACCAAGGAACCCGTGGATTGGGTAGAAAGAGCCGTCAGGGGTGGGGCAGACAGGATTATTGGACAAATTGAGCAAATGACAAACCAAGCAGCTTTTATCGGGAAGATTGCTGAAGCAGGAGTTTCAGTAGGATTGGCTGTTGATATTGACACGCCCGTTTCCCAAATCGAACCTGAAATTTTAACTAGCCTGGATGTGGTTCTAGTAATGAGCGTCAAGGCCGGTCGAGGCGGGCAGGAGTTTGACGTAAGGGCTATTGATAAGGTTAAAGAACTAACCAAGATAAGGAAGAATGATGCTACCCCTTTTAGAATATGTGTCGACGGTGGGGAGACTGTAACAACGGTTGACGATACTCATTTTGCCGGAGCCGACGAAATTGCAATTGGAAGAAGACTTTTTGAAGGAGATATAGGAAAGAATTTAAAGAAGTTTCAGGAAGCGGCACACAAGCTAAATCCAATTAAATGAGGATAATTAAACAGCTTTCCTATTTTGGCTTTGCCGACGCAGCCCAAAATGACCCTTTATATAAAGAAGCCTACGAAGTTTCTAAATATTTAACTGGTAAAGGCTATGTTTGTATAAATGGCGGGGGTCCGGGGACTATGCGGGCGGTTTCCGAGGGGGCCAAATCCGCAGGCGGCTACGCCATAGGAGTGACTTTCTACCCGAAGGATATTACCAATTTTGAAGGTCGTGACCCTGGAAATCCTCTGGATGAGGAAATTCGCACCAAAAATTATCTTGAGCGGACTCTAAAGCTTTTGGAGTTGGGGGACGCTTATGTGATTTTTAGAGGTGGAACCGGCACAATTTCCGAATTTGGAATGGCTTGGGGCTTGGCCAGACTTTATTTTGGCCACCACAAACCCCTCATTCTTTATGGAGACTTTTGGAATGAAATAATTAGGGAGTTTGAGAGAAATATGAGAATTCGGCCGGAGGATCTTAAAGTTTATAAAGTTGTCAATACTCCGGACGAAGCCTACAAAGCGATTCAAATTTTTGAGGGGGCACTTGCCGCTCAGGAATATGTGCACCAAGAGGAGAAAGCATTCCAACAATGACAATAGAGGAGCTAGAAAAGAAGGCCAATGAGATAAGGAAGGACATCATAAAGATGCTTCTTGCTGCAGGGTCCGGCCATTCCGCAGGGCCCTTAGGGATGGCGGATGTTTTTACCGCACTTTATTTTGAAATATTAAATATCGATCCCAAAAAACCCGACTGGCCCGAGCGCGATAGGTTAATTCTGTCCAGTGGCCACATCGCGCCAGTCCTTTATGCGACAATGGCCCACCGCGGATTTTTCCCCATCTCCAAGCTCAAAACCCTAAGGAAATTGGGTTCAGGTCTCCAGGGGCACCCCGAAAGAACAAAACTAATTGGAATTGAGACTACCTCTGGGCCACTAGGAAGCGGTCTTGCCCAAGCAGCGGGTTATGCCTATGCGGCCAGGATGGACGGAGCCAGATTTAGAGTTTTTTGCCTAACATCTGACGCCGAACACCAAGAGGGAAACCATTGGGAGGCAGTAGCATTTGCGGGAAAATATAACCTTTCAAATTTAACTTGCATAGTTGATAGGAATAACATCCAAATCTCGGGGCACACCGAAGATATTATGCCTCTTGAGCCATTAGAAGATAAATATAAGGCTTTCAATTGGCATGTAATTGGAATTGATGGCCACAATATGGAAGAAATTATAGATGCCGTAAATCAAGCAAGAGCGGTCTATGAGAAACCAACAGTAATTATTGCCCACACAATTCCCGGTAAAGGGGTGGATTTTATGGAGTATGACTTTAAATGGCACGGGGCAGTACCCGGGGCGGCCGATATACCTGGCGAGCCGCCAAAAGCCGAGCAAGCAAAGATAGCCTTAGCCCAATTAAGAACCCTGGGAGGTAAGATCAAATCCGAACACGAATAAATGATAAATAAAAGTTCCAGATTAAATTCAAAGATTTTTGAGAAAGATATTGAAATGGTGGCTAATCGCCAGGGATATGGGGAGGGACTTGTGGCGGCGGGGGAGAAAGACGAGAAAGTTGTGGTTCTTTCGGCTGACCTAAAAGAAAGTACCCGTTCAATTCTTTTTGAGGAGAGGTTTCCCGAGCGCTACATCGAGGTCGGCGTCGCCGAGCAAGCTTTGGCCACCCTCGCTGCGGGAATGGCAAATTATGGCAAAATTCCATTTATTTCTTCATATGCGGCTTTTTCTCCGGGTAGAAATTGGGAGCAAATAAGAACGACAATTGCCTTAAATGACGTTCCCGTAAAAATAGCAGGGGCGCATGCGGGACTTACGGTAGGCCCCGACGGGGCCACCCACCAGATGCTCGAGGACATTTCTATTATGAGGGCAATGCCAAACATGATAGTTGTTAACCCTTGTGACTGCCTTGAAGCCAAAAAAGCAACAATGGAGGCGGCCAAGAACGGAAAGCCTACTTATTTACGCTTTGCCAGAGAGAAAACTCCGGTTTTTACATCAGATGATACTCCGTTCAAAATCGGGCGAGTTGAAACATTTTGGGAATCCAAAGACCCACAGGTTGCCATAATTGCCTGCGGCCCCCTTGTCTATGAGGCACTTTTGGCAGCCAAAGAGCTTGAAAAAAAGGGAATAGAAAGCTTGGTAATAAATTGCCATACCATTAAGCCCCTGGACGAACAGGCAATAATTCGCGCGGCAAAGACGACCGGGGCGGTTGTGACGGTTGAGGAAAATCAGATAACAGGAGGATTAGGAGGAGCGGTCGCTGAAGTTTTGGCCAAGAATTTCCCAACCCCAATGGAATTTATAGGCATGCCGGATTCTTTCGGAGAGTCTGGGGCCCCTGATGAACTTCTCGAGAAGTATAAAATGAAATCGAAAGATATTATCGAGGCAGTTAAAAGAGTATTGGGTAGAAAAAGTAGCTAATCAGTGAATTTGAAGGTGGAGAGGATTTGATCGAAATTTTCCGCGTTGCCCATTGCCCATCCAAAATCATAGAATCTTCCCTTATGGAGGGTAATCAATTCCCTAATTGCCGAAGGAGTATCTATGCGGGTGATAATATATGCCTTCTTGTTTTTGAAAGTCGTTTGTTTGAGAACAAAGTCATCTGGATTTTCCCATTGTGAAACACCCATCTGATACCCCCTATACATCTCATCTGCGATTTCCTCCAGGGATTTGCCTTTGTCCGAACCCATACGCAAAGTTATTAGAAGGCCATAATCAATGGGTGATTTATCTACCAGTTCGAAAGTAGGATAGCAATTGGACGGTGGCGTCTCAGTATCAGAGCAATCATTCATGGCCGCTTCCCAACCAGGCGGGATACCAATTGCAAAATTATAAATAGGGTTGGAATAAGATTCCCAATTTTCGGTAGGTTCTGTAATGGTTATTGGAGTTGGTTCGGCGGGGGAAGATGGATATGGAGACGGGGTTACACTGGGTTTTTTTTGGACCATAAAGCTTGGATAGACAAAATATCCTCCTACTGCTATTAGCAAGATTGCAATTACTATTACGGGAAGTAAAGCCACAACCCCCCTTTTAGTGTTCACAACCTAAGTATACGTGTGATAAGGCAATTAGGGCAAGGAAGGCTAGTTGGTGAATTTGTCCTACTTCGCGCCCCCTTCGCCGAAGTGGCTACGAAGGCCGAGCGAGACTACGGAGGATCAATCAAGAAATTGAAAGGCTATTGCCCTGAGTCAAATCGAAGGGTGGAGAGGATTTGATTCGATACAGTTCTTTTATCCTCCATATTGGAAACGTAAATCTCAACCACTCCCAGATTATTATCTAAATGAACTAAATAAATATCAAAATTACCGGATTTGGAGTTTACTAGTTTAGTTGCATCTTTATCCCCCAATGATATTTGAGTACTTGTCCACTCGCTGCCATAGGTCGGTGGTAATCCCAGAACTTCCAAACTGATATGTCTGTTTACATAAGGCTCTTCGATGTCAGGATTATAAATGTACAGACTTCTTGCGTTGGGAGGTGCTTCCGTAGTTCCCGACTCAGAAGAAATTACCTGAGTTCTAAACGTGGGCGGATACTTTATTGAGTAGTAGTATTCTGTATTGGTGTAAGTTTGCCACTCAGTTATTGAGTTTTGGATTTGTGTTGAAGGAGTTATGGATGCAGGGGGAGAAGTAGAGAAGATATAGCCTTTTATAGCAAGATACCCGACAACCGCGATCAGCCCAAAAATAGCTAATATCAAAATTGGGGTAAACCCCCTTTTAGTGTTCACAACCTAAGTATACGTATGCTACAACAGTTAAGGCAAGGAAGGTTAGTTAGTGAATTTAAAAGTGGAGAGGATTTGACGAAGTTTCTCTAACACAAGGGGATCGTCATTATGAAAGAGGCTGAAATATACCTGATCTTTTCCATTATCGAAAACATATTGGTAGCTGTATCGAAACTGATACCCAGGAGTGTCTTTATATTTATATACTTTCGCATTTTGCACACTGACTTCGGTCGATTCAACTTCCTCTATATCATTAGAGTCGGACAAATTAGTTTTTTGATCAACCACACTGACTACAATATAGCGATTATCAGGGTTTGAAGAATATAACAAGAATGTAGTTGTTTCTGCGTCAGCTGGTTTACTTCCTCCTTCTCCTCCAACAAGAGGGGTATACATATCATCTGGATATCTAAATGAATAAGCGTGCTTTGTGTTGTTGTATGTTTTCCAGTTTGCGGTTTCCGTGGAGGGAGTGGTAGTTACTGCAAATTGAAAGACATCTGTGCTCTTTTTGTTCAAGCTAAGGTAATAACCTACCGTTCCTACCAATACGAGGGTGACAACCAAAAGAATAATGGTGTTGTTAAATTTTCTATTGCTGTTCACAAGTTAAGTATACGTGTGATAAATTGGTAATATCAATGGATCAAGCTGCCCTGAAAGAAACTGCCCAAGCTTTGGTTGCCCCCGGAAAAGGAGTTTGGGCGAATGACGCAAGCCCCGCCACGCTTGATAAAAGACTGGAGGCTGTAGGGATTGTCCCTTCGGAGGAAGCTAGGCGAGATTTTCGCGAGATGCTAATAAAGACAGAAGGGTTGGGGGAATTTATTAGCGGAATTATCCTTCATGAAGATACTCTCAAGGGGAATACAAAAGATGGGATACCATTTACGGAGCTTGTTAAGAAGCAGGGAATTATTATTGGGATAAAAGTTGATAAAGGAACAAAAGATTTGGCTAATTTTCCTGGAGAGAAAGTAACGGAGGGGCTCGATGGGCTCCGAGAGCGGCTGGTTGAATATAAAGAACTTGGGGCGAGATTTACCAAATGGCGCGCAGTAATAACCATTGGAGATGGTATTCCTACAGATGTAGGTATTGAGGCCAATTCAGAAGTTTTTGCCCGGTATGCGGCGCTCGCCCAAGAGGCGGATCTAGTACCGATTGTTGAACCGGAAGTTTTGATGGAAGGGAGTCATGGAATAGAAAGGTGCAAGGAGGTAACGGCGAGAGTTCTTAAGAGCGTATTTAAGAAACTCGTTGATCATAAAGTTTTTTTGGGAGGAATGCTTTTAAAGCCCAATGTTGTTCACCCTGGAAAAGATAGCAGTGAGGAGGTTGAGAATGAAAAGGTGGTTGAAGCCACATTAAGTACGCTTCATAACACGGTTCCCACCGAAGTTCCGGGAGTAGTTTTTCTCTCCGGAGGAGACGCAGCGGGTGAGATGACTGCACACCTTGATTTGATGAATGAGAAAGGACCTCACCCATGGGAACTGGCATTTTCTTTTGAGCGCGCTCTCGAAGGCCCTGCCATGGAAGTTTGGAAAGGCGATGATGCAAATATCCCGGCCGCACAAAAAGAACTTTATAAGAGGGCAAAACTAAATAGTCTAGCCCGATCCGGCCAATATAAGGCCGAGATGGAGAAAGGAGAAAATGGAGGGTAACTACGAACTAATTTCAATCGGAGATGCGTCAATGGATGCTTTTATGACGCCCACAGAGAGCGAAACTCTTTGCCAGATTGATACCAAAGAGTGTTTCATTGCTTTCTCCTACGGCGACAAGATTCCTGTTAAAGATTTGGTGTTTTCCACCGGCGGAAATGCGGCCAATAACGCGGTTGGGACGAAGAGATTGGGAGTAAATTGCGCCATAGTTCTAACTTTGGGGGATGATAGTATTGGGAACTTGATTATTGAGAAGCTAAAGAGCGAGGGGGTAGGAATGGATTATGTTGTCAGACAACCCGGGACTTCCTCGAACTACTCGACAATCGTTAACTACTCCGGGGAGCGCACAATATTCGTCTATCACGCACCACGTACTTATGATTTTCCCCGCGAAATTCCGGCCCCCGTCTGGGTTTATTTAACTTCAATGGGTGAATCCTTCTTACCCTTTTACCAGAAGGTAGTTGAGTGGCTTGAGGCAAATCCAAATATTCGCCTTGCCTTTAACCCTGGTAGTTATCAAATTAGGGCTGAGAGGGAGGATTTAACTCCAGTTCTTAAAAAAACAGACGTGATTTTTGTGAATAGGCAAGAGGCGGGGAAATTGACGCAGGCCGATACGGAAAGTGGCAAGGAAAAAGAGCTTTTAACTGCACTCTCGGGACTGGGTCCTAAGATCGCGGTTATTACCGACGGAGGCAATGGTTCTTATCTTTATGACGGTTCGAAGTTTTTGAAATCAGGAGTTTTGCCGGTCGATGCTTTCCAAAGGACCGGTGCAGGAGACGCATTTGGTTCGGGGTGTCTTTCGGCAATAATCAAAGGGAAACCCCTTGAAGAGGCTTTGATTTGGGGTACGGTCAATTCAGCCTCGGTAATAGGCTATCAAGGGCCACAAAAAGGACTTCTTAAGGCAGACCAAATCGAGGAGTGGAAAGAAAGATTTATTAGCTCTAAAGTAGAATTGGGAGAATTTTAAGCGGAAAGGCGCTGTTATTCATGGCAAAGATTTTTGTAACAAGAAAGATTCCAGGAAATCATTTAGAAAAGTTAAAGGAAGTTGGGCATGAGGTCGAAATTTCGGAGTTTGATAGGGCACTCACCCCAGAGGAGCTTTTAGAAAAAGTTGCCAGCAAAGATGCAATTTTATCGCTTTTGACGGACGAGATTGGTGGGGATTTGATGGACGCGGCGGGGCCCCAGTTAAAGCTTATTTCAAACTACGCCGTGGGTTTTGACAATATAGATGTCAAAGCCGCAACTGACCGGCAAATTTTGGTTGCAAATACTCCTTGCGAGGAGGTCAATGAGGCAGTAGCCGAGCACACCTGGGCGCTTATCCTTGCCTTGTCTCGCAGGATTGTCGAGGCAGATGAGGCAACGAGACGTGGTGGATATAAGGGTTGGGAGCCGGACATTTTTTTGGGGAGAAACTTGATAGGGAAAACCCTGGGAATTATTGGTTTGGGACGAATTGGCGGAATGGTTGCAAGACGTGCCAAGGGTTATAACATGACGGTCCTTTATAATAAAAGAAGTCCAGATCCGGAAGCAGAGAAAGAACTGGGAGTTACTTTTGCCTCACTCGATGAGCTTTTGGCAAAGAGCGACTTTGTTTCACTTCATGTGCCCCTAAGTGATGAGACGAGACATATGGTCAGTTCCGATGCTTTTTCTAAAATGAAACAAGGGGCGTTTCTTTTAAACACCGCGCGCGGTCCGATTGTTGACGAACACGCTTTAGTTGAAGCCTTAAGAAGCGGGCATTTGGGGGGAGCGGGACTGGACGTTTATGATAACGAGCCAAACATTGACCCGGAACTTATTGGAATGGAAAATGTGGTCTTAACTCCCCATATAGCAAGTGCTACCTATGAAGCTAGGGGTAAAATGGGGGAACTTGCGGTAAGTGCCATAATTGATACTTTCTCGGATAAAAAACCAGACAACCTTGTCAATCAGGAAATCTGGGGAACACGGCGAAAATAAAGATTATTGAATAAATAATTTCCCCTGGGAACTGCGCAAATTAATAGTGAATTCCTCTCCGAAAATAATACGAAAGGTTAGAATTTCTTTAGGAATTAGTAATTAGTAATTGTAAAATTGACTATGTCTATTTTTAGAAGAAGAGACAATGATTATGACGACGATTATGACAAAGAAGAGGATTTGGAAGAAGTCCCTAGATACCGCAGAATCCGAGACCTTAAACCCGAGAATAAGAGGAAGAGGAAAGAGCCGCCAAGGCCTTGGGGTAAAAAAGAGAGACTTCTTATTCTCTTTCTCTTTTTGGCAACAATTATTACTTCAGCAGTATTGGCTCTCCAAGCTAGGGGCTGGAAACTTCCCAACCTCCCCAGACTAAAAGTTTCAATACCTTCCTTTAATTTCTTTGGCGAAGAAACAATTGTAATTGGCGAAGATTCAGAGGCCAGAAGGAAGGCGAGAAAGGCAGAGGAATTTTTTAATGAAAAAACAAAAGCACTTTCCGGAGTTTATTCGCTTTATGTATTAAGACTTGGAGACGTTAGTTCCTACGGTGTGAATGAGGATAAAATATTGCAGGCGGCATCACTTATCAAGCTCCCCGTAATTGCTGCTGTCTATATGGAGGCCGAAGCGGGAAATTTAGATCTGGACAAGGTGCCGTCGGGCCAAAAAAGAACGTATAGGGAATTGGTTCTCGCAATGGGAAAGTCCTCAGATAATGAAGCATTTCGGATAGTTAGAAATTCTTTGGGGGATGCAAAGATCAGCGAAGTAACTACTAAATTGGGAATGGAAAACACCTCTCTCACGGAAAACGAAACGACCCCCAAAGAGATAGGGATGTTTTTTAAGAAATTATGGAAGGGTGAAATTGTAGCCCCGGAATCGCGTGAGGCAATACTCAATTCTCTTACAGACACCATCTATGAGGATTGGATAGCGGCCGGGATTAACGATGTTCGCGTCGCACACAAATACGGCCGCGAGGTGCACGTAGTTAACGATGCAGGAATAGTTTACGCCGATGTACCCTTCGTCTTGGTCATTATGAGTGAGGGTGTCGTCGAAAAAGAGGCGGATAAAATTATTCCCGAATTGGCAGCCGGAATTTATGGCATAGAAAAACAGTAAGACTTCTATTAATCTTAAATTGATGAGTAAAGAGAAACTTCCTACTCCTTGGGAATTCGTTAAACATTCTTTTGAGATTTATTTCAAAAGGCAAAATCTCTTTTATCTGACCAAAATAAATCTCTTTGGCGTCTTGGCAAGTTTAGCCTTGCTTTCTCCACTTTTTCTTTTAGGGTTTTTTGGGGGGGAAGAGCCGGATTTGGGTGGTGCAACGATCTTCATTTTGATACTCTTTCTCGTTTCTATCGTAGCCAGCATTGTTTGGGGAGTTTGGTTTCAAGCAACTATTATTAAGGCAGTTTCTTTAGTCTTGGCAGGCGAGATAAAAGGGGTAAAGGAAACTTTCAGGCTTACCTGGCCGAGAGTAGGCAAATATGCTTTAACCACATTTGTGGTTGGACTTGCTCTTGCCGGAGGTTTTCTACTTCTTATTATCCCAGGAATTTTGGTCTTAGTTTGGTATGCTTTTGCAAACTACATAATAGTCGAGGGTAAGCTTGGGGTGAGGGACGCATTAAGAAGGAGTAAGATTTTGGTTTCCGGATATTTTTGGCAGGTTCTGGGGAGAAGTATGGTTTTTATACTTTTTTATATTCTTATCCAGGTAGTTGTGTCTTTCATTCCGATAGTAGGTCCCCTGGCGCTAACGCTTTTTAGCCCTTACTATATTCTCCTTCCGTATCTTATGTACGAAGAGTTGAAAAGGATTAAAACTGGAGACGTCTCCAACGCCGAGGTTTCGGCGTCACAAGGGGTTGGGGTATAACTTCAATTGCCGGAGCTGGTTCGAGGATCTGCGGAGCTTTTGCGTCATCTTCTTGTTTTAGGACGCACGCCTTGATGGGTTTTGTTTCTTCCAAAAACCACTCCGTCCTCGTCGCGCATCCTTCGCAGGAGAGCGTACCGGTTAGGGGACAAACGGAAATTTGAACTAATCCCGAAGGAGGCTCCCAGGGATGATTCAGTGTGCGGGCAAGTACTCCGCTCATTATTTTATTCCAAATTGGGGCAGCTCCGGTTACGCCTGATGCAATTCTGGCCATTGGCGAGTTATCGTTATTTCCGACCCAGACAGCCACTAAGAATTCCTGGTTAAAGCCAATGGTTAAGTTATCCCTTAAATCGTTACTGGTACCTGTCTTTACAGCGACATCGTTCCGACCCGAAATTACGAGTTGGGAAGAGCTCCCAAAAGCTGGGGCGCGGGCAGCGTTATCTTTCAAGATGTCAATTAAGATGAATGCTACCCTAGGATCAACCACCTGTTCCCATTCACAAGCGGCTTCTTTAGCCGCAACTTCGGCAAATCCGTCACTCTTGGCGCTTTCGCAATTAGCATCTAAGACTTTTCCTTTGTAGTTGGTTACACGCCTAATTGCAGTAAATTCCGGCCTCTTGCCATAATTTGCAACCGTCGCATATACCTTGGCCAAGTCAATTAGTTTCACCTCCCCGCCGCCTAGGGTTAGAGAGAGCCCATAACGAGAAGGGTCGGTCCAGGTAGTAATTCCCATACTAACTCCCTGCTCAATCATTTTGGTTACACCGTAGCTTGCCAAAACCTTGACAGCTGGTACGTTTCTTGATTCTGCGAGGGCATTCCTCAGGGGGAGATTGCCCCGGAAAGCCCCGTCGTAATTTTTGGGAGAGTAGGGAGGTTGACCCGGAACCGAAAAAGTCACGGGTGTGTCGGAAAGAATTGTTGCCGGAGTAAAACCATTTGATAAAGCATAAGAATAGTTAACGACCTTGATTGAGGAGCCGGGTTGTCTTGGGGCGGTGACTACGTTTACGTTTCCGTCATGGGCCGTGTCAAAATAGTCCTTAGAACCTACCATTGCCAAGACCTCTCCCGTAGAAGGACTAACAACTAAAGTCGCTCCGTTTCCAACATTTAGCTTCCCGAGTTTTTCTAGTTCGGTTTTTATCGCCTCCTCTGCGAGTCTTTGAATGTCGTAATCAAGGGTTGTGGTTACCTCAAGCCCGCCCTTCTCGACAACTTCTTCGCCGTATTTATCAACTAGAGCTTGTTTTACAAACATAACAAAATGGGGAGCCTTGATATCGGTTTTATTAGGAGCAAAGACTAGACCCGCTTCAATTGCCCTTTGGGCTTCCTCGGTAGTAATAAATTTATTGATAACCATGAGTCTTAGTACTTCTCTTTGCCTTTCAAGGGATGCTTGGGGATTTGGTCCAAAAGGAGAGAAACTAGTTGGGCTTTTGGGAAGTCCGGCCAAAAGCGCCGCCTCGCCCAAAGAAAGCTCATCAACATCCTTCTCAAAATAGACTTGAGAAGCCTCCTGTATGCCGTATGCAGTTCCCCCATAAGAAACCTCATTCAAATACATTTCCAAGATTTCGTCTTTGGTGTAAGTTAACTCAACCCAAATAGAAAGGATTACCTCGCGGACTTTTCGGGTAAAGGTCTTTTCAGGGGAAAGGAGAGCATTTTTTACGAGTTGTTGAGTAATTGTTGAGCCTCCGGTTAGCTCCCCAGTTGAAATATTCCGTGCTAGTGCCCTAAAGATGCCCTTAAGGGAAAAGCCCGGATGGGTATAAAATTCGGCGTCTTCAATGGCAAGTGTTGCAAGTCTTACCTGCAATGGAATTTCAGTTAAGGGGACTATAGTTCTATTTTGGTCTTCGAAAATTTTATAAAGAAGAACTCCATTTCGGTCGTAAATTTTCGTCGAGACTTCGATTTCTCGGGTGGTTAGCTCTTGAGGGGAGGGGAGGTCGCGCAAGAATAAAATCCAAAAGCTAAATGCTAAAGCAAAAGGAAGTAGAAGTACAGTCAGAAGAAGTGCTCCTAATCGAATTCTAATCTTAGGAATCTTAATTTTTGGAATTCGAAGAAGTTTCAGCCTTAGTTTAAGTAAGAAAAGTCGCGTGGGCCAGGTGGGAATTTTGGGTTTCTTAACCTTGGAAATTTTTAGCTTTAGCTTAGGGGCTTTTACTTTTATTGCTCGCTTGAGAGATTTAAAAAATAGAGAAATTAGGGAGGTAATAAGACCTCCCAGGTGGTAGGAGATAAAAAGAACTAAGATAACCGCGAAAGAGAGGAGATAAAAGAGGGGTTTTCCGACGCCGACAAGAAGCCCTTTAGTTAGCGTCAGGACTTTAAAATTTATTTTTGGGGCAAGGAATACATCCGGTTTTTTTCTGGCTCCTCGGGCCATCGGCCCTATTTTAGCACGTATGAGTAATTTTTGAGCTAGAAATTAATTGGATATTTAATAGTTGCCGAGCGGCTAGCTATTGGGCAATCGAGACAATAGAGGGTTCCCAAGGGGTCTATATAGACGGGATGGTTTTGGGTTTCTATAAATTCAGCAAGTGTATCGGGAAAGGCCAGTTGTCCATTGGTTTTATCAATCTGAATATCCTGTCTCACCTCGCCTCCTGCTAGAGGAAGCGAGTCCTTCAAGAAATATTCAAAGCGGGTTGGACAACCGGGGTTATCGTCCGGTCCTGATGGAATAAATCCAGTAGTTACACAAATATTTCGTCCTACAACACCATCAGGTTGTGTTGGCCAGGCGTGTCCCTCGTCGCTTTCGTTGTAGAATCCGTCTTCGGCTTTTCCCAAAACCTCCTGCATTATCCTATTCCATATTGGGGAAGCACCCGAGACTCCAGAGACTGCACCGCTCATTTCGGTGTTATCGTTATTTCCAACCCAAGAGACAACCAATGCGTGTGAGGTGTAACCTATCGTCCAATTATCACGCCTATCGTTGGTTGTTCCAGTTTTGACGGAAACCTCTGGGTGTCCGCGTACATTTAGAAAGGAGCTGGCGCCAAAAGCTTGACTTCTGGCGTTATTATCATGGAGAGTGTGAGAAACAAGAAATGTAACTTCGCTAGGAAGAACCCTGTCGCCCTCAATTTCCCCTGCTTCGACTTCCTCTATAACCTTTCCTTTCCAATCTTCGACCTTAAGGATCGAAACTAATGGAACCTTGACTCCTTCATTAGCAAGAACTCCAAAAGCAACGGCCATATCGAAGGGCTTAACTTCTCCGCCGCCGAGAGTTAATGATAACCCATAATTTGAAGGATCCTGGAAAGTTGTAATTCCCATTTCTTTAGCAAAATTTACGAAGTTTTCGAGCCCGTTTAGGGCGAGTACCCTTACGGCCGGAAGATTATATGAATTTCCGAGTGCAAATCGGGCTTGGACGAGGCCGTGAAAAGAGCCGTCGTAATTTACGGGACAGTAAGTCGGCTGTCCTAAGACTGAAAAGCAAGTTGGTACGTCGGCAAGGGCAGTTGCGAGTGTAATCTTTTTATCCTTTATCGCCAAAGCATAGTTCAAGGGTTTTATCGAAGAACCAGGCTGGCGCCTGGCAAGTGTAACATTTACTTTCCCATCCTCGTCCTCTGCAAAATAATCCTTGGATCCTACCATAGCTAGGATTTCCCCACTTATTGGCCTTGTAACTAGCGCCGCTCCATTCCCAACGTTTGCGCCCTTGAGTTTTGCAACCTCGGTTGCCACAGCCTCCTGGGCAAATTCCTGAAGATCAAGGTCAAGGGTAGTTTTAACTCGGAGTCCTCCCTGTTCAACAACCGCCTCCCCGTATTTTTCAGCCAATTGCTCTTTGACCCAGAGTGCAAAATGGGGGGCTTTGGGTGCAGTAATTTCGGCGTATTTTAACGCCTCGCCATGGGCTTCGTCCGCCTTTTCCTGGGTAATATAGCCGTCCTCAACCATCCTTGAAAGAACTACCTCTTGGCGGCCTTTTGCATCTTCGGGGTGAGATCCGAAGGGAGAATACCTAGTCGGAGCTTGTGGTAGTCCGGCAAGAAGCGCCGCCTCAGCGAGTGTAAGATCACGGGCCTGTTTTCCAAAATATAGTTCCGCCGCTGACTCGATTCCATAGGAGGTTGAGCCGTAGGGGATTTGGTTAAGATACATCTCTAATATTTGATCTTTGGAGTAGATTGCTTCCACAACAACTGTCAGCGCAACCTCCCTAAGCTTTCTCCTAACAGTTCTTTCGGGGGAGAGTAGGACGTTTTTAACCAGTTGCTGAGTGAGAGTTGATCCACCCTGGAGTTTTTGTTTAAAAATAATATTGTATGCGGCCCTTGTTATTCCAGCGGTTGAAAAACCGAAATGTTTGTAAAAATCTTTGTCCTCTACCGCTAGGGTAGATTGCCAAACGTAATCGGGGAGCTCCTCGAGACTAACTGGTGTTCTTCTTTTGTCGGTATAAATTTCGTAGATGAGTTTTCCGTTTCTGTCAAAGAGTTTGGTCGAGACAGGATACTCCCCTGATGTCAGTGCTGTTGGAAGGGGGATTCCCCAAAATAGCCATATCAAAAATGCAATTAGCGTAGCAAAAAAAGCCACTGCCTTAACCCTTTTTCTATCTGAAAAAAAGGATTTTACCCTTGGCCAAAGACCTTTTTGAGTTTTTTTTGGCGCCCTTTTTCTGGGCTTTCTGTTACTTTTTACCATTTAACCTTTTACCCCCTCACCAACGTGTTGGTGTGGGGGTGTACCCTTGTAGTATATTCAATTGCCTCGGGACTTGAAAGTTTGCTACAGTATTGGAGAGGCCATGGACGTTAATCTTGAAGAAAAAATTTGGTGGAGGTACTTGCACGAGGATCTTCAGGAACTTCTAAAGGAATCTGTAAAACTTTATAATAACGTAGGAACCTGGCAAGAAAGATTCCACGATTACTCTTTCGTAGTATTCCCCGCAGCCAAAGCCTACGAGGGATTCTTAAAAAAAGTTTTCTTAGATCTCGGCTTTATTACCCACGAGGATTTCTACGGCAAACACTTTAGAGTAGGCAAGGCTCTAAACCCCTCTCTCGATAAAGAATTTAGGCATGAGAGTGTATATGACAAGATAGTTCAATTCTGCCACGGGCCAAAGCTTGCGGACTCCATGTGGGAAACTTGGAAGAGTTCCCGTAATCTGCTTTTTCATTGGTTTCCTGAAGAAAGGAATGTAGTTAGCTATGAAGAAGCGGGTAAAAATATCGAACTAATTTTAGATACAATGGATAAAACCTTCCGCGAGTGTAAAATTACCCAATGATTCTTAAGGCTTTGGCAATTAGTTTCTTGGTCGCCTTTGGACTTGGCATTTTATTTACTTCAATTTTAAGAAGTGCAGCAATTGAGTATTCGTTTTCTCTTCCACCGGGAGGGGTAGGGTGGGAAGAGCAAGAAGAAAAGATTGACTATGAGCTGGCTTTTCCAGGACGTATACTTCCCGATAGCCCCCTGTGGTTTCTAAAGGTAGCCAGGGACAAGCTTTGGCTGACACTCACTCCAAGCAAGTTAAGGAAGGCAGAATTAAGTCTTCTTTTTGCGGATAAGAGGATTGTTGCAAGTAAAATTCTTTTTGAAAAAGGAGAGTATGAATTGGGTACGATGATACTGCTTAAGGCAGAAAAATATCTTGAGGAAGCGGCAAGGCTTGAGCAAAGCTGTCGGGATGAGGGAGATGATACGGGAATTCTCACCAGAAGGATTACTTTTGCCGCCCTCAAACATAGAGAGGAAATTGCCGATATCTTGACAATTGCGCCCCAAGACGCTACACCCGATATTATAAAAATAAAAAATATTACGGAAGGTGTCTTTATTAGTGAAAGAAATGCTTTACAGGAGAAGGGGGAAGAGGCTCCAAAAAGCCCTTCGGAATGGGACTAATTAAATCTTTTGAAATAAGAAAGTTATCGCGAGAAAAAATTTTATGTTTTACCGTCCAAAAATTTCCGCAAAAATTACGTAAAACCTTAAAACTTTACGCAGACTCCGTGCGTAAGCTGATATGATTTGACCCGTTTGTTGGTAGTTGACTGACTAGATATAGTGTTTGATTATCAGTCTTAAGGCTATAAATAGTGTTTCTGCTTTACACTCGTGAAACCCTTGTTGTGGAATAAATTATGAAGTGTCCTTTTTGTGCGGGAACCGATACAGAGGTACTAGAGTCCAGGGTCGTTGAGGATGGAGGAGGGATAAGGAGGAGGCGCGAATGTAAAAAGTGCGGCAAGCGCTTCACTACTTTTGAAAAAGTAAGGGATACCATCCTTTGGGTTGTTAAAAAAGGCGGGAGACGAGAATCTTTTGATAGAGAAAAGGTAAAGAGGGGAATTTTAAGAGCGATAGAAAAAAGACCTGTGTCACTGGAGCTTGTTGATGACATTGTAAATGAAGTTGAAAGAGAAATGCTGAAGCGGGAGAAAGAAGAGGTTTCATCCAGGGCGATTGGCGAGGCAGTATTAAAAAGACTCAAGAAGATCGATAGGGTGGCCTGGTTGAGATTTGCTAGCGTGTATTTAGAATTTGAAGACTTGACAGATTTTGAAAAAGCGATTAGATAGTTTAATTACCAAAAAACCTAAATGAACAAGAAGAAGACAAATGGAGTTCAGACAAAATCTGAACACTTATCCTTAGAAACTTTAAAGTTTACTCCATATCCGGATGTAAGAAGAGAGATATTTAGCAAGGTTGGTAAGATGCCAGGGCGCCCCAAAGATTTGCCTTATGGAGTTTGGACCGAGCAAGCCGTCAAAGTTTTAGAGGAACGTTATTTAGTTAAGGATAAAAACGGGAAGATAGTCGAGACTCCGGATGAGCTCTGCTGGAGGGTTGCCTGGGAAATTGCCTCGGCGGATGCCAGGTGGGGGTTAAAAAGGAAGGAAGTTACCGAGCTTGCAAGAGAGTATTATAAAATCTTAGTAACTCACGAATTTCTTCCTAATTCTCCAACACTTATGAACGCGGGAACGGGTAACAACCTTCAATATTCTGCTTGTTTTGTGCTCCCGGTTGAAGATTCTCTGGTCGGGATTTTTGACGCAGTAAAATACCAGGCCTTGATTCACCAAACAGGGGGTGGAACTGGTTTTGCATTTAGCCGCCTACGTCCCCGGGGGTCAATGGTCAAATCCTCTCGTGGGGTGGCATCCGGGCCCGTATCCTTCATGAGAATTTTTGACGCAGCAACCAACGAGGTTAAACAGGGAGGCAAAAGGAGGGGGGCAAATATGGGAATTTTGAGGGTTGACCACCCAGACATATTGGAATTTATTCATTGCAAGGAAGACGGTGGGATTACCAATTTCAATATTTCGGTTGCCATAACTGATAAATTTATGAAGGCGTTTGCTGCGAATGGAAAATATGAATTAGTTAATCCCAAAGACGGTAAAGTTGTAGGCAGACTTTCGGCTAGGAAAGTTTTTGACGAGATTGCGGACGGGGCATGGAGAACGGGAGACCCGGGTTTGGTTTTTATAGATAGGATAAATAAAGGAACCGCCAATCCCGTTCCCAGCTTAGGGCCAGTTGAATCGACTAATCCCTGTGGAGAGCAACCCCTTTATCCCTATGATTCTTGCAACTTAGGAAGCATATTTTTGGGCTATCTGGTCAAGGAGAAAAATGGTCGAAAGGTCCTCGATTGGGAAAGACTAGGGCAGGTGGTAGCCCTCTCTGGAAGATTTTTGGACGGAGTGATTGAAATGAATCCCTACACGATTCCCCAGATTAGACAAACTTCACTTGCTATAAGGAGAATTGGGCTAGGGGTCGGGGGTTGGGCTGACATGTTGATTGCACTTGGCATCCCGTTTGATAGCGAAGAAGCACTATCTATGGCCGACAAAGTGATGAGATTTATTCAAGATGGGGCAGTCAAAACCTCCGAGGAGTTGGCCAGGCAAAGAGGACCTTTCCCGCTCTTTTCTCAAAGCATTTATAAAAAACCCAGGAGAAATTCGACGGTTACCACAATTGCCCCCACGGGCTCAATCTCAATAATTGCAGGGGCATCATCGGGAATTGAGCCGCTCTTTGCAATTGCTTTTCAACATATTGTTAAAGATAAACACTTAGATAGGAAGCTAACTTTCATTAACCCGAAGCTTGTTGAAATTGCTAAGGAAAAAGGTTTTTGGACAGATGAGATAAGGCAAAAGGTTGAGGAGGAGGGGGTAATAAGGGGTATCGAAGGAATCCCGGTTGACGTTAAGGCCCTTTTTGGCACAGCCCACGAAATAGATCTGGATTGGCACATCAGGGTACAGGCGGTTTTCCAGAAATACACCGAAAATGCAGTTTCCAAGACGATTAACTTAAGACACGATTCGACGATTGATGATATCAAAAAGGCTTATCTTTTAGCTTGGAACACAAATTGCAAGGGTATAACCGTTTTTCGCGACGGGTGCAAAGACGCCCAGGTTCTAAATCTTGGGATAAAAGAAAAGGTGAAAGAGGAAGGTAACGAAACCGAGCCCCTTAGGGTAAGACCTTTTAAGGTGGCTGGTTCCACTTACAAACTCGAGACCCCAGTTGGTACTGCCTTTATAACGATAAATCAGGACGAGAATGCTTCCCCTCTTGAAATATTTGTAAACGTAGGTAAAGCCGGAAGCGACGTAGCCGCCATGGCAGAAGCACTTGGAAGGACTATTTCAACCGCACTCCGTTTTAGGGGGAGTCTTATGCCGAGAGATCGAGCCATGGAAATTGCTACACAACTTGCGGGTATTGGCGGGAGGCGTTCGGTAGGATTTGGACCCAATAAAATTCGTTCCTTGCCCGATGCCATTTCCTTTGCCCTTTCTACCCACTACGGATTTAAGCTAAATGGCGATGCAAAGATGCATTACGCCGTTAACGGTGAAGCTGGAGCTGTTATGGTGGCGCAAAGTTCTGTCCAAGGACTGCCCTCAAAAGAGGGTTTATTGGTCGACCCCGTAGCGGCTCCAGCCGAAACTACTAATGGGACAAGCGGTAATGGAGAATTGACTGCAAGGGCGGATGAGGCACAAGTTTCTCCCGGGATAAATTTAATTCCGGAAAGCCCTACCCCTCAAATTTATTTACCCTCCGGCCAGCCAGCCGGGGACCTTTGTCCCTCCTGCGGCGCAAGCTCTCTGGTTTACGAAGAGGGTTGCTCCAAATGCTACTCCTGCGGACATTCTGAATGCTGACTTCAATTTACAATTGACAATTGACAATTTACAATTGACGCGTGGCAATTTACACAAAGCGTGGAGATAGAGGAGAAACCTCACTTTACGACAAAGAGTCTCGTCAGAATATTCGCGTATCGAAGGATTCTTTGAGAATTAGAGCCATTGGTGCAATCGATGAGACCAATTCTTTTTTGGGGGTATGTGTTTCTGTGTCTGACGATAAAAAGCTAAACAATCTCCTTACAAAAACACAGGAGAATCTTTTTAGGATTGGGGCCATTTTGGCTGGGGCGAAACTTAAATTTTCCAAATCCAAAACCAAAAAGTTAGAAAAGGAAATTGATAAACTGGAGGGAACTTTGCCTGTTCTTAAAAATTTTATTCTGCCGGGGGGAACACCTCTTTCTGCCAATTTGCATGTTGTAAGGGTATTGGTCAGGCGCGCCGAAAGAGAATTGGTTGCCCTAAATGAAGTCGAAGGGGTTAACCCAGAGATTTTAACTTTCTTAAATCGCCTTTCAGACTATCTTTTTATGCTCGCCCGCAAGGTTAACTTCGAGGCAGGTGTTAAAGAGAGCATTTGGAAGAGATAAATTTTGGGTTCGAAAATGCTTCTTGGGGTGCTAAAATGATTGGGTATGACAATAGAAAGAATGCCCGAGGCGATAGTTCATCGACCTGAAGAGGTTGAAGTTCCACCGGCACTTTCCGAAACCGGACTCTCTGCAGTTGAGAGGGAATTTAAGACCCAAGTGAGGGATAGCAAAGGACAGAATATTCTAATAAGCCCCGCCACACAGCAAATCACAATCCAGCTCCCTTATGACAAAACTACCCTAACCGGTTGGCTAAAAGGTTCAGTTTCGATTTCTTTGACCTGGTTTGCGGCTTTTTGGTTGAGAATTATCAAAAAGGCTCTACATTTTGGTTGGAGAATAACCGGGAAAGGAGGGGGCGATGTTGCCAGTAGTTGACGTAAATACCATTTTTCTTTTGTTAATTCTTCTTGGGGTATTTTCGGTTTTTTTGGTTACTATCGGCTTCGTAGCCTTCACCCTTTTCAGATTTAGGGGCAGGGAAGCTGCCTCAATAGACTCGGTTTTACTACAAGTCGCAGTGCCTCGTGGAAATGAAATCAAGATTGACGCTATGGAGCAGCTTTTTGCGTCTCTCGCCTCAATCAAAAAAGGTGGATTTTGGCAGAAATTTTCTATTCAGCCGGCAATTTCTTTCGAGATTGTAGCTAAACCCGAGGATATCCGTTTTTACGTTTGGGCTCCGAAGCGCCTCCAAGACCTTGTAGAGAAGCAGATCCACGGCGCCTACCCGGACGCCGAGATTGTAGAAATCCAAGAATACAATATTTTCTCCGAGCAGGGGAAGGTCGCCTATAAATCGCTTCAGCTTAAAAAGTCCAACTTCTATCCAATTAAAATATTTAAAGATCTTCCTACAGACCCCTTGGCATCTTTAACCTCGGCCCTTGCCAAAATGGGAGCAAATGAGGCTTGCGCTATTCAAATTCTTGTTTCTCCGGCGGATTCTTCCTGGCAAGGAGCCGGCGCAAGTTTTATTTCCGAGACCAAAAAACAAGAGTCGGACCCCGAGAAGGCAAAATATGCAACTAGTGCAAAAACCTTAGAGGCGGTTGAGGCCAAAATTGGAAAGCCCGGTTTTGAAATCTCTATTAGAATCGTCTGTGTAGCTCCGACCGAGGAGGCGGCCAAGGCGCATCTTGCCAATATTGAGGGTGCCTTTGAACAATTTGCCAGCGAGCACAACTCCTTTGGTAAAAGAAAAATAAGGTCTAAAGGCAGTTTTATGGAAGATTTTCTCTACCGATACCAGCCAATGTTTCATCTTTTAGGGTCGCGGTCGTCGGTTTTAAATTCCGAGGAGCTTGCAACAATTTATCACTTCCCGAATAAATCAGTTACAACTCCCCATATTCAGTGGATTTATTCCAAAACCGCCCCCGCCCCATCGGAGGTACCAAGCGAAGGTCTTTATTTGGGGATGAGCACTTATCGGGGAATAAGGCGCCCGGTTTATATGCTCGAGGACGATAGGCGTCGCCACATGTATATTGTTGGAAAAACTGGGACAGGTAAGACAGAGCTACTTAAAGACCTCATTATGCAGGATATTCGCGCGGGCAAAGGAATTTGCTACATGGATCCTCACGGAGACGCAATTGCCGATCTTCTTTCTATGATTCCGCCTGAACGGGCAGAGGACGTTATTTACTTTAACCCCGGAGATACCGCGCGCCCCATGGGGCTTAACCTTCTTGAGGCTAAGACCGAAGACCAGAAACATTTTGTTGCAACCTCGGTAATTAACATGATGTATAAGCTCTTCGACCCTTATAAAACTGGAATCGTCGGACCGCGCTTTGAGCATGCCGTGAGAAACGCGATGCTCACCGCCATGGCAGAGCCCGGCTCGACTTTTGTCGAGGTAATGAGAATCTTAACCGATTCGAGCTTTGTCCAGGACATTCTCCCCAAAGTTACAGACCCTATTGTGAGAAGGTATTGGACCGACCAAATTGCCCAAACCGCCGATTTCCATAAGTCAGAGGTTTTGGACTATATAGTTTCAAAGTTCGGGCGCTTTGTTACCAATAAAATGATAAGAAATATTATTGGTCAATCCCAATCGTCATTTTCCTTTAGAGAAGTAATGGACAACGGCAAAATCCTCCTAATTAATCTTGCCAAGGGAGAAATAGGCGAAGAGAACTCCAACTTTCTTGGCCTGGTTCTGGTTCCAAGAATTTTAATGGCAGCCATGAGCAGGCAGGATGTGCCCGAGGAGGCGAGACGTGACTTCTACCTTTATGTTGACGAGTTCCAGAATTTCGCCACCCCTGACTTTGCCCAAATACTTTCCGAGGCAAGAAAATATAGACTGAACCTTACGGTCGCTAATCAGTTCATAGGCCAAGTAGAAGAAGAGGTTAAAAACGCTGTTTTTGGAAATGTGGGTACGATTATTTGCTTTAGGGTGGGAGTAACGGACGCATCATACTTGGCTCACGAATATACGCCAATCTTTGGAGAGGATGATCTTCTTAATATCGAGCGCTACCACGTCTATATTAAAACAATAGTAGGGAATGAGCCCATTCCGCCTTTTTCGATGGACTTAACAAAGGATCTTTCCAAAGAAAAGGAAACGATGAATCCGAGGGTGGCCGAGATAATTAGAGAAATGAGCCGTCTCAAATTCGGTCGTGACGAGAAATTGGTTGAGGCTGAAATCACCAGAAGAGCGAAACTCTAAATTGTGGGCCCTGATAAACGAGTTTGTTCACTCCTCCGCTTTGCGGAGTTTGAATAGAGTCGACAATTTTGCTCTGCAAAATTGGTTACTCTCTATCCTCTGTACTTTCCGACAAAGTTTCCTTCGTCGCTTGAAAATTTAGTGGAGCCGGAGGGAATCGAACCCCCGTGTCGACTTTATGACAGATTTTTCGAACCTGACATGTCGAAAATGGGTTGTGGGCTCGGAAGGAGTCGAACCTTCGCATCGACTTTATAAGAGTCGTGTCCTACCGTTAAACGACAAGCCCATTTTCGTCATAAGAGTCGTGTCCTACCATTGAACGACGGCTCCAAATTTTCAAGGAAGAGTCCTCGTCCTAGCCGATGAACGAAGGGCCCTTGAGCCTGAATTATAACATCTTGAGAAGACTAATAGAAGAATTTAAAGCTCTTCGAGTTTTTGTTTCTTCCCGGGTTCTTTGACTTCGGCGAGCTCCAGATAGCGCTCGGTTGTGGAAAGACGTTTGTGGCCAGAGACCTGGGAGAGAAGGACCAAATCAACCCCTGCCTTAAGATTCTCAATAATAAAAGTGGTTCTAAGGTCATTCACGGAGTAAGCAGGGACATCTGCCTTCTGCATGTACCTATCAATTGCGGCCCTAATATTCCTTACCGCCAGAGGCTTTCCGTTTTTGCTCACAAAAACATAAGGAGATTCGGTCTTGGGGCGCATTTTGACGTAGGCATCCAAGGCCTCTTTTGCGGGGGAATTTAAGGGGATTGTACGCTCTGGCTGGGTTGCATAAGCCTCAACTTTTACTTCCTCTGCCTTGACATTGGCAAGCTTGAGAGAGGCAATTTCTGAAATCCTCATTCCGGTTTGCAAAATTACTTCGACTATTGCCGCAATTCGTATGTCTCCCCGGACGACATCCCTTAGAGCCCTATATTCAAGAGGGGAGAGGAATTTGGGAGGTGTGCTTTCGATTTTGGGGTGGGAAACGTTTTGCGAAGGGTCAAAGGAGGTGAAATTCTCGGAGATGAGCCACCTAAAGAAAGTTTTAATTGCATTTAGTTTTCTGGAAACGCTCTTGGGAGTATATTTTTCGGCTAAAAGCGAATCTCTAAATTGCTCTAAGTGCTCTTGGCGAATACCCTCAAGCGTTACAATGTTTTTTCCATGCAAAAAAGAAAGCATTTGTTCAAGGTCTGCTCTATATGCTAGAACCGTTGAGGGAGAGCGGCCTTTAACTTTTAAGCTGTCTATAAATTTTGGGAGCAGATTTTTGAGAGTCTCTTGTATCATTGTATTCAAAAGCCCTATATTTAATAATATGATAACACTTTTTTGGCAAAGGTCAACATATTATAGGTATGATACCGCCTAGTTCTAATAAAGTATAGTATGTTAACCGCAGTCGTTCAATCGGCTAAATTGAAGTTAGGAAAGAGCCTGAAATATGTATTTATCATCCTTGTGGTGATACTCACAATATCTCTTATAAGAAATATTATAAAGATTTCCCAGGCTGGTAAGCGAATCGACGAGGCAAGAGTAAAAGTTAGGGAGTTAAAGGAAGAAAATTTGAAACTTGAGAATCGTCTGGACGAAGTTCAGAGCGAAGCATATATTGAGAAGGAACTTCGAGATAAACTGGGACTAGCCAAAGAAGGGGAGACAATATTGGTTTTACCGGATGAGCAAACCCTTAGGGCACTTGCTCCGAGGTCTCAAGAAGAACAAGAGGTTTTACCAGATGCCAGTTGGAAGAAGTGGATGAAGCTGTTTTTTTAGTAGTTCTTACCTCCCGAGAGCCAAAATGCAGCTGTGGTAGTGCTAGCCGCACTTGGCCCCCGGGAGTCGACCGAATGTTGTTACTGATTCGCAAGCAAGGCTCGCCTGCGTTTCTCGGCCCGCCTTTGCTTGCGGCGACCCTTCATCTTCCGCACGTGCTGGCGGACTCCGCCGTTGGCCATTACTCTGCCCATCCCCTCCGTCCTTTCTCGCGTCAAGCGAGCGCTGAGTCAGGATGCAACTTGGTCCTGTCCCGACAAGTTATTTTCGCTACCGTCCATTGACGGGGCGAGAGACAGGACGAATACGCCTGGCCTTGCAGGTTTGATGCGTTGGTCGGGATCCTCCCCGGGCCTTTTCCACTTCGGATGGTGCCTGGCACACCGGGGGTCGTCTCCTGCACGTTCCTTACACGAGCAAGTGGCCATAGCCTCCTCCAGGTCGGCGCGGAATCCTTTGGCGGACACAGACGTTTCCCCGATAGGGCCTCCTTTGGTCGGGAAGTCTGGTGGGTCAGCGGATAATTGCCAAGGTGCTACAGTAACGAAATCGATAAAAAAAGCGTCGCGTATAACGCTCCCTTAGTGATTTGTAACCTATATTATAGAAAGTGAGATCGAGGCTGTCAAATGGTGTATAATACACTCGTTCTCTACATGCGGGGTAGTGTACGGCTGCACGGAAGGCTCATAATCTTCCAGGCCAGGTCCAACTCCTGGCCCCGCAACTCGTCGGAGCGCGCCCTTAGCGCTTCGTCCCGACTATATCGGGACTTTGCTATTGGCAGTCGGCTCCTCCTCTCAAAATTGCTCACGCAATTTTGGATTGAAAAACCCAAAATTTCCTTGGGAAATTTTGAAAGGAGCAACCAACAAGTGGCGAAGTCCGCCAAAGGCGGACGGATTGAGCGCATCGCGTTGCGACGCGCTAGCGTAGCTCAGTGGCAGAGCGGTCGTTTCATAAGCGACATGTCACAGGTTCGAATCCTGTCGCTAGCACCCAAATCCGCTTAAAAAGGCGGATTTTTTGATGACGTCCTCCTTGCACTTAAAGGTAGGATTCCTTTAAGGGAGGATGACATATCAGCATTCAATTCATATTCAGACCGAGAATCTGGTAGTTTCTTGAATGCTGTTATAAACTGACACTATGAATAAGAAAAGGGTTTTATCGGGAATTAGAGCTTCCGGCCGCCTACATTTGGGGAACTATTTAGGTGCGGTCAAGGGTATGCTGGCTCTGCAAGAAAATCCCGAGTACGAAACCTTCTATATGGTTGCCGACCTTCACACCTTGACTACCCCTTATGACCCAAAGACTCTTAAAAACGACGTACGGGAGGTAGTTTTAGATTATTTAGCAGTCGGACTTGATCCTGAAAAATCCACGCTTTTTATTCAATCCCAAGTTCCAGAGCACGTAGAGCTTGCCTACTTGTTCTCAACTACTACTTCTTTGGCCAAATTACTTCACCTTCCTACTTATAAGGAGACTTTAAAGCTCCACCCACAGCATTCAACAGTTGCACTACTTTACTATCCTATCCTTATGGCTGCCGACATACTTGCTTATAAAGCACAGTCAGTTCCTACAGGAATAGATCAAGAACCACACATAGAAATTACTCGAGAAATCGCCAGGAAAATGAATTCCCAACATGGAACAGATTTTCCTGAACCACAGAGATTTGTGACGGAAGGAGAATATGTACCGGCTCTAACAGGGGAAGGGAAAATGAGTAAGAGTATCGAGGGAAGCTATATTAATTTAACGGACGACCTTGAGACTATTAAAAGGAGGCTAGCAGGCGCCCCCACCGATTCCGGTAAAGGCGAGAATGTTCCCGAAAAAGGAGGAGTTGCCAATTTACTTATCTTTGTAGAGCTTTTTCAAGGAAGAAAGATTCGTCAGGAATACGAGAAAGCTTATACAGGCAGCGGGATTCGCTACTCTGAACTAAAAGAAGGACTCGCCAAAGCCATATTTGAAGAGCTAAAGCCAGTTCAAGAAAGACGGAAGAGGTTTGAGCAAGATCCCGAGCTGGTTGAGAAAATTCTTAGTAAAGGCGCAGAAAAGGCAAGAAACGTAGCCAGAGAAACCTTGGATGAGACGAAGAAAGCGATGGGTTTAGTTTAAAATTCCAAATACCAATTTCCAAATTCCAATTAATTATCAAAATCCTAAATTAGAAATCAAATAATTCGAAATTATCTGGAAATTGGAGACTGGAAACTGGAAATTATGATTACATTTGAAGATTTTTCCAAGATTGATTTTAGGGTTGGGAAGGTAATTAAGGCCGAGAATATCGAGGGAGCAGAGACCTTAATTAGACTCAAGGTTGATTTTGGGGAGCTAGGAGAGCGAATTATCCTTTCCGGAATCAAAGAGTGGTATAAACCAGAGAGCCTGGAGGGGAAAAGCTATATTTTTGTATTTAACTTGGAACCCAAAAAAATGATGGGGGAAGAGTCACAAGGGATGATTATGGCGGCAGAAAGTAAAGACGGAAAAGAATGCGTACTTCTTGTTCCTGATGAGGATATTCCTCCGGGAACTTGGGTGCATTAAGGTATAGTATAATTCCAAGGAGAGGTTTCATGGAAGAAAATACCAATAGTCGATTTCCAATCCCAAAAAAACGTTTCATATTCAAACTCAAAATAAATATCTGGACAATACTTCTGGGAGTCTTTTTGGTGGTTTTTTTCCTGCCCTTAATTCTTTCTTTTGGGGAGCTTCAATCTCAAGACAAACAGATTGATATATCAAGAGCGCTTTCCGATATCAAAGAGGAGAAGGTCGAAAAGGTCGAAATTCAAAACGAAAAAGTTATTCTGACTTACAAAGACGATTCCAAAAAGGAGGCTATTAAAGAGGGAAACGATAGTTTTTCTGACCTTTTAGATAAGGCGGGAGTAAGACCCACCGATGTTAATTATACGGTAATTGATCAATCTCTTTCCAAAACAATCGGAGATATATTAAGCGTGGTACTCCCCCTGGGACTTATGGCTGTATTCTTCTTCTTTATTCTAAGGGCTCAATCAAGGGGAGCGCAGGACATTTTCTCGTTCGGAAGGAGTCGTGCTCGGCTTTTTGCCAAAGGCAAGCAATCTGTAACATTCGCTGACGTAGCCGGAGTCGAAGAGGCCAAAAAGGAGCTCGAGGAGATTGTGGATTTCCTTAAAAATCCGGCTAAGTACCGCAAAATCGGGGCTAGAACTCCCAAGGGCGCACTTCTTTTTGGGCCAGCCGGGGTTGGAAAGACTCTTTTAGCCAGGGCCGTTGCAGGAGAGGCTGGTGTCCCATTTTTCTCTATGGCGGGAAGCGAGTTTATGGAGATGCTAGTTGGAGTCGGGGCAAGTCGTGTTCGAGACCTTTTTGCCCAAGCTAAAGTTTCAGCGCCATCGATAATTTTTATCGACGAGATTGACGCGATAGGGAGGCAGCGTGGACGCGGCATAATGGGGGGGCACGATGAGCGTGAGCAGACCTTAAATCAGATATTAGTTGAAATGGACGGATTTACCCCGAATGACAATGTCATGGTCATTGCCGCAACCAACAGGGGGGATCTTTTGGACCCGGCGCTTCTTAGACCAGGAAGATTTGATAGACGAGTGGTTCTTGATATGCCAGATAAAGAGGGTAGAGAAGCGATTCTTAAAATCCACGCAAGGGGTAAGAAATTTGCTAAAGATATCGATTGGGATAGGGTAGCCGATAGGACTGTCGGATTTTCTGGGGCGGATCTGGAAAATATGCTCAATGAAGCCGCAATCTTAGCTGCACGAGAAGATAAAAACATGATCGAGATGAAGGACATCGAGGAAGCAGCGACCAAAGTAAAGATGGGACCGGCCAAAAAGCGCCTACAGTCAGAAGAGGATAAAAAAATCACTGCCTATCATGAAGCGGGACACGCCCTCGTCACACACGTATTACCCAAAATGGACCCCGTCCACAGGATTTCAATAGTTGCCAGGGGAATGAGTTTGGGACATACATTAATTCCACCGGCGGCTGATAGAACTCACGAAACAAAATCCAGACTTTTAGAGCAAATCACGGCAATGATGGGAGGTCGTGCGGCGGAGGAGGTAGTGTTTAACGAAATGACATCTGGGGCCGCAAATGACATTTCCCAGGCAACAAGGCTGGCTCGAGCCATGGTGATTGAGTTTGGGATGAGTGGCCTGGGGCCTGTTAATTTGGGGCCCGAAATGGGGCTGGGGGATTTTGGGCAGCTGGAGTGGTATGAACAGAGCAATATTTCTCCAGCTATGCAGGAGAAAGTAGACAATGAAGTAAAAAGAATAGTCGATGAGTGTTATAAAAATGCAGAAATTTTGGTCAGGAAAAACCAAAATATTCTTGATAATATTGTTGAAAAACTCTTAGTAAAAGAGACCTTAGACAGGGATGAATTCGAGAAAATTGTAGGTAAAAAGGGTTCAGAAAAATAAGTGGCCAAATTAGTCCTGATAGACGGAAATGCCATTCTTCATCGGGCCTTCCATGCTCTTCCTCCTCTCACTACAAAACGCGGTGAGCCGATTAATGCAGTCTACGGACTAGTTTCAATGCTACTTAGGGTTATAGGGGATCTAAAACCCACCCACATTGCGGTTTGTTTTGACGAGAAAGAACCGACTTTTCGCCATAAGGCCTTCGCCCCCTATCAAGCCCAAAGGCCACGCATGGCAGATGAGCTTTCGGGGCAGTTTGAAAAAGCAAGAAAATTTCTGGAAGCTGCCGCAATTCCCGTTTATTCAAAATCTGGGTATGAGGCCGACGACGTCATCGGCACGCTTGCGGAGCAAGCTTTGCGAGGTAAAAAGGTAAAAGAGTCAAAAGGTAAAAATAAAAATACTTTTACTCTTTCACCCCCTCGCCATTTTACCCTTGTCGACGAAGTCGTAATTGTTACTGGCGATCGTGATATTCTCCAGCTTGTGGACGAAAGGGTAAAAGTGTATATGCCGATAGCGGGGCTCGCTACCGCC
Source organism: Candidatus Woesebacteria bacterium RBG_16_42_24 (assembly GCA_001792115.1). GTDB lineage: Bacteria > Patescibacteriota > Microgenomatia > UBA8517 > UBA8517 > RBG-16-42-24. The sequence goes on along the minus strand of MGFX01000001.1, from coordinate 94,114 downwards.
AAGCTTATGGGAGAGGCCGAAGTTATTGAAAAAATGGGAATTCCACCTTCCCAAATAGATGATTACAAAGCTTTTGTTGGGGACTCATCGGACAATTACCCGGGGGTCCCTGGAATCGGACCCAAAACAGCAATAAACCTTCTCAAAAGGTTCGGAACCTTAAAGGGTATTTATGATAGCTTAGAAGATATCGGCGGGTCTGTCGCCGTGAAGTTGAAGGATGGAAAAGAAGAAGCCAAACTTTCAAAAAAATTGGCAACTATTGTTAGAACCGTACCAATTGAGATAGATATGGAAAAAGCCTCAAAATGGGACGTTGATAGCCAAAAGGTATTGGATTTATTTTCAGAATTTGGATTCAAAACCCTTACTGAAAGGGTTAAAAAAATAGGGAAAGAATTAGATTCGGAGAAGCAGCTAACATTAATATGAAAGTCGCACTCGTTCATGACTATATAAGAGAGTATGGTGGAGCAGAGAGGGTTTTAAAAACTCTAACGGAACTTTTCCCAAATGCTCCAATCTATACAGCCTTCAAAGTTCAAGGATCAACCGCGGACAAAGAATTTAAAGGTAAAAAGATAGTTGAGAGTTTTCTTGCCCCGATTCTTAGAATAGACAATTTTTATAGTCCCTTAAGGTTTTTGATACCCGTAATTTGGAGGAGATTTGATCTCTCTAACTATGATTTAGTAATAACTTCTTCCAGTTGGTATGTAACCCGAGGGTTTAAGGTAAGCTCTAAAACGAAAGTAATTTGTTACTGCCACACACCATCAAGGTGGCTCTACGGGTATGAAACGAGTGTCAAATTTACCAAATATTGGCCGGTGAAAATTTACGCGGCCATTGTCGGGCATTTTATAAGGATGTATGACTGGGAAACTGCCCAACCCACTTCACTAAAGCTTCGAGGGTCAGGGAAAAGTGGATATCAAGGAGGGGTGGATTATTTCATAGCCAATTCTCAAAACGTTGCAGCAAGGATTGAGAAATTCTATAGAAGAGATTCTTCCGTAATTTACCCTCCGGTTGAAGTGGAAAAAATAATAGAGACAACCAAAAACCTCAAGAAAGAAGACCTGCCTGCGCAGGCAGGTTACTTTTTGATTGTCTCTAGGTTGGTGGGGGCAAAAGGACTTGAGGAGGCAGCAAAACTTGCCAAGAAATTAAGTTTCAAACTTAAAATAGTAGGTGAAACCCACGGATTCGCGGACGTTAAAAGGGAATTAGAGCGCCTTAGTGGCGGGAATATTGAGCTTCTTGGGGGAATAGATGATATATCATTATATCATACATACGCTCGAGCCAAAGGTTTTATTGCTCTCGCCCGGGATGAGGATTTTGGAATGAGCGTTGTTGAAGCCCAAGCCGCAGGAACCCCCGTTATTGCTTTTAATGGGGGGGGATTTAGGGAGTCGGTGGTTGATGGAGAAACAGGAATTTTGATTGACGATACAAACGAGGAAACGATGGAGGAGGCAATTAGAAAGTTGGAGAATACAAAGTGGGATAAGGAGAAATTGCGAGAAAATGCCAGAAGGTTTTCGAAGGAGGGGTTCAAAAATGAGATAAGGAGGTTTGTTGAAAAACATGCCAGAACTACCTGAAGTTGAAACAATTAGGGGTAAGTTAGAAAAATATCTGATTGGTCACAAAATAACCGGGGTTGAATCCCATTATAAAAATTTTGAAGGGCAAGAGGACGATTTAGTAGGGGGTAGGGTTAAAGGCATAAAAAGGTATGGGAAGGTTTTGGCGATTGACCTTGATAACGGATTTTCGGTTGTTATTCATATAAAACTCACCGGCCAGTTAATTTACAGGGGGCCAAACCTTAAGGCAGCCCCAGAACTTTCAAAAAAGGTTATCGGAGGAGTTCCGGGCAAGCATACCCAAGTGACTTTTAAACTCGATAAAGGAGATTACCTGTATTATAACGACGTTAGACGTTTTGGCTGGATTAAAATAGTCAAAACAAATCAAGTTGAGAATATTCCATTCATAAGGAAACTTGGACCAGAACCTAAAGTCGCCCCAGGACCTTCGGTCCAGGCCGCCTTGACCTTTGAATTGTTTAGGAATATTTTGTCTAAGACAAGTCGTCCTGTAAAAATAGTTTTGATGGACCAGGAGAAACTTAGTGGGGTAGGCAATATCTATGCAAACGACGCACTTTGGCTCGCCAAAGTAAATCCTAAGACACAAGCCAGGCAACTGGACAGTGAGGCCGCTAGGCAGCTTTATGAGGCAATACATAAGGTTCTAAAAGAAGGGATTAAATATGGTGGGTCAAGCGAGTTAGCCTATGTAACCCCTGATGGCAAAGAAGGAAGTTACCAAGATCACACACTGGCCTATGGTCGGGAAGGAGAACCCTGCGAACGCTGTCACAAGGCCAAATTTGTTAAATACTTTCTGGGAGGTCGCGGAACCTATGTCTGCCCCGCCTGCCAAAAATAAATGATTTCTAAGCTTCGTTTAAACAATTTCAGGAATTTCAAGACAAAACTTTTGGATTTCTCTCCCGAAATAACAGTCATTGTCGGCCCGAATGCTTCTGGCAAAACAAATATTTTGGAAAGTATTTTCCTACTCTCAACTGGCAAAAGTTTTAGGGCGCATCTTGAAGAGGAAATGGTGAATTACGACACTGATATTTCCCGGGCTAAAGGAAGAACGAAGTCAGATGGGGAACTTACCGATCTCGAGGCTATTTTGACGAGAGGACTAATCGATATAGGCAAATCCGCCCCAGAAAAGATAGCCAGGAAAAAGCTCTTGGTTAATGGGGTTGCAAAGCGTTTAATTGATTTTGCCGGGAATTTTAGGGTGGCTCTTTTCGGGCCGTGGGACTTGGACCTTGTCACAGAATCTCCTAGCTTGCGCCGTAAGTTTTTGGATTCGGTTCTATCCCAAGTAAATAGAGAGTATCATCGCTCCTCCCTTTCCTACGAAAAAGGCCTTCGGCAAAGAAATAGACTTCTCTTAAGGATTAGGGACGAAGGATTGTCAAGAGGACAGCTTCTTTTTTGGAATAGGCTCCTTGTCAAAAATGGCGATTATATAGCCCGAACTCGCGGAGAGCTTATTGATTTTATTAATTCCGCGAGTTCAAGTTTCCAATTACCAATTTCCAATTACCAATTAGAGTACGATAAAAGTGCAATATCCGAAGGTCGTCTTGAACAATATGCGGAGGAAGAGGTTGCCGCGGGAACCACTTTAGTTGGTCCTCACCGAGACGACTTCATATTTCAAAAACTCAAAAACTCAAAAACTCAAAAACTCGAATCCAGAGATTTATCGCGATTTGGAAGTAGGGGCGAACAAAGGATGAGTATTTTGTGGTTAAAACTTGCGGAGCTTGCCTTTATCGAGGAGAAAACTGGTGAGCGCCCGACACTTCTTTTGGACGATATTTTTTCGGAACTTGATCATAAACATAGAGATATTGTTAAGAAGGTTTCCGAAAATCAGCAAACAATTATTACAACCGCAGACCCGCACTTTATAGAAGGATTCAAAAAAGTGGAAAAAATAAAGCTCGGAGGGTAAAATATGGGCATGGCGGAAAAAACCGAAGATATAGACAAAATTTATGTGGTAGACCCGGAATTTGAGGCAGAAAGGAAAGCCAAGGAAGAGGTTGAGAGGCAGGCTCGGCTTAATGACCCCCTAATAGGTAAGCTGCCTCCGGTTGCCCCCCACACGGGCCAACGCACAGAGTTACTTCCCGGAAGACCTGAAAATAGCAGTTATCCCGGGGAAAAACCCCCAAGACCGATGCCTAAGGGCGGAGTTCCAAAGGGGGATCAGGATTAAAGCTTTATGCCGAGGATTTTTGATCCAAGGCAGTTAAAGAAATTATTCAAACCCGCCCGTGATTCTGGTGGGGAGGATAACGGTCAAGTCACAATTGTCGGCGGCTCATCGCTTTTCCACGGAGCGCCTCTTCTGGCCCTCAAAGTAGCCGCAAGAATTGTCGACATGGTTTTCTTTGCGAGTCCGGAAAAGAGTGTGGGCATGGTTGCGGAAGGTCTAAAATCGAAACTTCTCTCTTTTATATGGATTCCGTGGGAGGAACTGGAGGATTATATCGCAAAGAGCGACGTTGTGCTTATTGGCCCCGGGTTCATGCGTTTCCGTAGTGAAAAAAGCCCCCACAGACACGAAGCACACGTTTGTGACGAAGCCTGTCAGATGACACGGGGGATAACTAAGGACCTTCTTACGAAATTTCCAGATAAAAAATGGGTAATTGATGCAGGGAGCCTTCAGGTTATGGATCCCGAATGGATTCCTCAGGGCGCAATTGTGACTCCCAACAAAAAAGAATACCAAATTATGTTCGGCGAAAGGACTCCCCAAGATGCGGCGAAAAAATACAATTGCACGATAGTTGTCAAAGGCCCAACGGCTTCTGTTGTTGACCCCGAAAGGATTGTAGAAGTCAGAAACGGAAACCCGGGTCTTACCAAAGGGGGAACGGGGGACGTTTTGGCAGGCTTAGCAGCTGCACTTCTTGCTAAAAACGACGCATTCCTGGCCGCATGCGCCGCAAGTTATATCACAAAAGCTGCGGCCGACGAACTTTATAAAAAAGTTGGGACCAACTATAACGCTGACGATTTGGCCGACAAAATTCCCGAAGTACTGTTTGAACTCACAAGATAGCTCCCGCACCAGAATAATATTCGGTGCGGGACATGCTTGATTTTCCGCAGAATTTCCGTAAAATGGGGATATGTACACTCCAAAATTTACTATTTCGAATAAAATCCTCAAGAATATCGGCGCAACTGAGGCGGCCAAAGAGGTAATCGAAAACGCTCCACTCGTTCCTCATTTTGAAAAACAATTCCAGTCGGACGCTTTTATCCGCACAGTTCACCACGGCACCCACATCGAAGGAAATGATCTTTCTATCGAGCAAACCCGCCAAGTTTTGGAAGGCACAGAAGTTACTGCGCACGAAAGAGATATTCAGGAAATAATTAACTATCGAAATGTCATGGGTCTACTCGATGAACTGGCGGCAAAGAGGGGAGGGTACGACGAGGAAATGCTTAAGGATATTCACAAGGAAACCGTAAATAAAATTGTCTCTCCCGAAAAAGCGGGAAATTTTCGTACGACCCAAGTAGTCATCAAAGAAGCTGGCACACAGGAAGTGATTTTTCGTCCACCACCTTCGCCAGAAGTTCCATTTTTGATTAAAGACTTCTTGGAGTGGCTAAATAGCGAGGCAAGCCGCGACGTCCATCCAATTATTAGAGCCGGCATTTCCCATTACGTGCTTGTGGCCATTCATCCCTTTGTCGAGGGAAATGGAAGAACCATAAGGGCTTTTGCAAATTTAATACTCATGCGCGAGAGCTACAATATTAAGCGCTTCTTCTCATTTGAGGAGCACTTCGACTTAGACCCTGGTACTTACTACAAAGCCTTCTCCCTGGTGGATAAACAATCTGCCGATATTGGAGAGCGGGATTTAACGAGCTGGCTTGAATACTTTACAGAGGTAGTGGCGGTTGAACTTGTCAAAATTAAAGAAAAAGTAAAGAAGCTTTCAATCGATAGCCGCTTGAGGATGCGAATTGGCCAGCAAGTGGCATTAACCGAACGGCAAATGAAGCTCATTGAATACCTCTCCGAAAACGGAAGCGCTATAATGCAGGAGTTAAAAAATGTCTTTAATATGGTTTCGGAAGATACGATTTTAAGGGACCTTAAAGATTTACTTGAGAAAGATATAATCAAAAAAGAGGGAAGCACTAAGGCCTCGAGATATGTAATTGCAAATAGATGAAACCAACCGACCCGCAATTTTTGTATATGATTTTAATCCTACCCGCCCTTTTTGGGCTCACCTTGGTCGGAGACGGGGTAAGTAAGATAATGCACGAGGAAGGGGGAGGGATAATAAGTATCTTTTTCGGACTAGTATTTATCGGGATCGTAATTTTTGCCTACTTTTTCTTTTCATCATTCCTTGCACAGCGTGTATAATCGGTTGGCATAACATCCTCCACAAACAAAAGTTTGCGGTTTCCCTTGAGGGAGGATGATATATTAAGTTCAATTCATCCCCGATTAAATCGGGGTATCCTTGAAATCTATTATGAAATTTAGTGAATTTGCAACTTACCTCGAAAAACTAGAGAAAACCTCTTCACGAAATGAAATCACACAGATTTTAGCCGATTTATTTAAAAAAACTTCCCAAAAAGAAATAGACAAAGTGGTTTATTTGGTTTCAGGCCAGCTTGCCCCGTCCTATATAGGAATAGACTTTAACATTGCGGAAAAACTGATGCTTCGAATAATTGCCAAGGCATTCGGACAGAAATTAGAGACGGTTGCAGATCAGTTTAAGAAAATGGGTGATTTGGGAATTGTTGCGGAGGGCTATGCCTACGGTAAGGACGGCGGAGCCTCGGTACTCGATGTTTATCAGACGCTTTTCGAAATGGCAGGACAAGAGGGTGGGGGGAGTCAGGAGCGAAAAATAACCCAAACGGCCGAGCTGTTGTCTTCACTTGACTCTCTTTCTGTACGCTTCATAACGAGAATTCCTACTGGAAATCTGCGATTGGGATTTTCCGACATGACGATTCTTGATGCACTTTCATATATGGAAACAGGGGACAAAAGCTTGAGAAGCCGAATTGAGGCTGCTTTTAACGTCACGGTTGATATAGGTAAGATCGCTAAAGCAGTCAAGCAAAAGGGCACATTTGTCCTCAAAGATGTTTTGCCCGAGCCGGGTACACCCATTCGGCCTTCGCTTGCCGAGAGGCTTCCATCCGCCGAAAAGATTCTGGAGAAAGTTGGAAGTAAGGTGATTGTTGAGCCTAAATACGACGGCTTCCGCGCCCAGGTCCATATATATAAACTCAAAACTCAAAACTCAAAACTCAAAACCGAAGTAGTAATATTCTCGAGGAATCTTGAAAACACAACTAATATGTTTCCAGATATTGTAGAAGCGGTTAAGAAGATTAAGGTCGGCTCGGCGATTTTTGACGGAGAAGCCATAGCATATGATGCTAAGTCCGGCAAATTCCTGCCCTTCCAGGAGACCGCCCAGAGGAAGAGAAAATATGGAATTCCCGAAGCCATTAAGAATCTCCCTTTAAAACTTTTTATTTTCGACATTCTCTATAAAGACGGTAAAAATCTTTTACCCCTACCCTTTAGTGAAAGGAGAAAGATTTTAGAAAGTACTGTTTTTAAAATTGACGGAGTTGAGATAATCAGACAAGAGGTCACGGGGGACGCCAAAGTTATCCGCGATTTAATCCAAAAGTACCTTGCCGAAGGGTTAGAGGGAGCCCTTATCAAGAAAATCGACGCTCCCTATAAAGCTGGAGCCAGGGGTTATCACTGGGTTAAATATAAAAAAACTACCGGAGCAGGCGTGGCAGACACGATTGACTGCTTGGTTATGGGAGTTAATAGGGGTAAAGGCAAAAGAGTAGGTTTTGGGGTAGGGGCTTTTTTGGTTGGAGTTAAAGACGGGAATAAATTTAAAACGACTTCAAAAATTGGAACGGGGTTAACAGATGAGCAGTGGAGAGAACTTGATAAAAGATCCAAGTATTTAGAGGTTAGCAATATGCCTGGTGAGTACGAGGTTGATAAAAATTTGGTTCCCGATGCCTGGACAAAACCGTCTTTGGTAGTTGAGATTTTGGCCGATGAGATTACCGTGAGCCCAATTCATACAGCAGGGCTTGCCCTAAGATTCCCTCGCCTTATTAACTTTAGGAATGAGAAAAACCCGGACCAAACAACGACCCTGAGGGAACTCGAAGGGCTTTTTAAGATGCAGAAGATTTAGGCTCATATGGTAGCATTAATAATATGCTGCCGCAGCAAATTGGATTAACGACAGCAGAGGCTGAGAAGAGACTTTCTAAGTTTGGCCCGAATATTCTTCCCGAAAAACCCCCACCGAGTGATATTTCAATATTTTTATCCCAGCTTAAAAATCCTCTTATTTACGTATTAATTTTTGCAGGTTTAGCGACTTTTTTTCTAAAACACTTCTCCGACGCAGTAATCATCGCTATGGCTGTGATAATTAATACGATTCTTGGTTTTTTTCAGGAAAGGAGGGCCGGAAAAGCGCTTTCAGCCTTAAAAAGTCTCGTATCACCCCAGGCAGAAGTAGTAAGAGATGGCAAGAGGAAGAAGGTGGGCGCTAACGAGGTTGTTCCCGGAGACATTATAGTTCTTTCTCAGGGAATGAAGGTGCCGGCCGACGGAAAGCTCGTTTTCGTAAACAGAATGTTTATTAATGAAGCCATTCTTACTGGGGAAAGCCAGCCAGCTTCTAAGGCTAATAATGAGAAGGTTTATATGGGCACGGTTGTTTCCTCTGGGCAAGGTGCTATGGAGGTTCAAGTTACAGGGGCCCTTACCCAGATTGGCAAAATTGCCGAGGGGGTTCAGGAAACCTCTGAGGATACTCCGCTAAAAAAACAGATCGGGCGCTTTAGTAAACAGCTGCTTGTCTTGGTAGTATTTTTGACCCTATTCGTTTTTGTGATAGGTTTAGCCTCAGGAGAATCTTTAATAGAAATTTTTAAAACCGCTGTAGCCTTGGCGGTTTCCGCAATTCCCGAAGGTTTAATTGTTTCTTTGACGGTAGTATTGGCTATAGGAATGCAGAGAATTTTAAGGCGAAATGGGCTGGTTAGGAATTTGACGTCCGCAGAAACCTTGGGTGGGGCCACAACCATTTGCATTGATAAGACGGGAACTTTAACTCAAGGGAAAATGACCGTAACGGATGTGATTGGGGATACGGTTGAGCTAGCCAAGCAGGCAATATTGGCAAATGACCTTGATGACCCGCTGGTTATTGCTGCTTTCGAGTGGGCACGGGGGTATATAAAAGATTACATTCAGGAGCACCCGAGGCTCGATAGCATACCCTTTTCATCAAAAGAGCGTTTTTTTGCCAGCCTAAATAAATGGAAGAAAGGAGAAAATATTATATTCGTCAGCGGCGCTCCCGACTCTCTTCTTTCGTGGTCGGAGATAAAAGAGTCTGAAAGGGAAAAAGTTATGCAGAAAATAGAAGATTTAACCAAAGAGGGTAAAAGGGTCATAGGATTTTCCAGAAAGGTGGTTCCTTCCAGCAACAAAAGATTAAGTAAAGAGGATGTAAAAGGCGGCCTTAATTGGGTAGGTTTACTTTCATTTTCCGACCCGGTTAGACCTGGGGTGAGGGAAGCTTTAAGTAAAGCAAACGAGGCGGGGATAAAGATAATTGTTATAACCGGAGATTATGCAAATACCGCTGAAGCGGTTCTAACAGAAATTGGCATGTCAATTTCCGAGACCGAGGAACTTCTTGGAGAAGATATCGAGAAACTCAATGTGGCGGAGCTTGCCGAGGCGGTTAAACACATAAAACTTTTTGCAAGAACGACTCCGGAGCAGAAACTTAAAATTGTAGAGGCTTTAAAGAAAAATGGTGAAGTAGTTGCCATGATGGGAGATGGGGTAAATGACGCACCAGCCATAAACAAGGCGGATATAGGCATAGTTGTTGGGGACGCGAGCGACGTAGCCCGCGAATCTGCGGATTTGGTGCTTTTGGATTCAAATTTTGCCACAATTGTCGCTGCAGTTGAGGAAGGTAGGGGAATTTTTGAAAATATAAGAAAAATTATTCTTTATCTGCTTTCAGACGCTTTTGGTGAAATTGTAACCGTTACTTTTGCCATTATTGTCTCATTGCCCCTTCCGGTTACTGCGGTTCAAATTCTTTGGATAAATCTAGTTTCGGACGGTTTTCCATCACTCGCCCTTACAGTTGACCCTAAAAGAAAGGGGATAATGGTGGATCCCCCAAGGCCGCCGAAAGAAAGGGTCGTTACCAATTGGATGAAAATATTGATAGGGATTGTAAGTCTTGTTTCGGGTCTTTTGGCTTTGGCGTTTTTTACCTACGTATTGAGAAGTAGTGGAGACGTAAAACTGGCAAGAAGTGTTGCATTTCTCACTCTTGGAATTAATTCTTTGGTCTATGTATTTTCGGTAAAAAGTTTAACAACTCCTTTTTGGAAGGGGAACATTTTTGACAACAAATGGCTTATCGCCGCAGTCCTGGCCGGGTTTGGGTTGCAGGCTTTTCCCTTTATATTTCCTTTTTCCCGTCAGTTTTTCGACGTAAGCTCTCTACCCTTTAGTTATTGGCTTGTCGCTTTAGGTCTTTCGGCACTTATGTTTATAATGGTTGAAGTATCGAAAATTATTTTCAGAAGGGCTAAGAAATGATTCCAGGATTAATAATTTTACTACTCATCTTCACTTTTCTTTTGATTAAGTCGGCCGACATGGTGGTTGTTTCCCTTAGGCGTCTATCTAGTACAACCCATACCAAGGTATTTGTTTTGTCTTCAATACTCCTTGCGGCTGCAACGAGTTTTCCGGAGCTTTTCGTTGGAATAACGTCTGCCCTTGAGGAAGCCCCCCATTTATCTTTCGGGAACGTATTGGGTGCTAATATCGCTAATATTTCCCTGGTTGCAGGTTTATCGGCTTTCATTGTAGGCAGAGTCAATGTGCACGGCGAATTTATCAGAAAAGAGGTGGCTATTGCTGCAATTGCCGGAATTTTTCCATTAATTCTTGCGCTTGATGGAAGGCTTTCGAGGGTAGATGGACTGATTTTATTATTTACTTACTTTGGCTACGCGACTTCATTTTTTAAGATTCGATTTCTTGAGATAGCCAATCAGATAAGAAAGGACGGCTTTTTCCTAAGATTTGTAAGGAAATTCATGAATGTCCATATTGAAGTAAACTATACCAAGGAGTGGGGGAAGTTCTTTCTGGGGATAATACTTCTTCTTCTGTCCGCCGATATAATAGTAAAAATTGCCAAAGAGTTGGCTCAAGCCGCTGATATTCCTATTTTTCTCGTCGGATTAATAATTATTTCTATTGGAACGACCCTTCCGGAGCTGGCATTTTCCTTTAGGAGTTTGGAGGACCGCGAGCCTTCAATGTATTTCGGCAATCTTCTGGGTTCAATCATTGCCAACTCGACACTTATTCTGGGTGTAACCTCTCTAATTTATCCCATCCAAATTGTTGCGGTTGAGAAGACTGCGGTGGCCGCAGCGGCTTTCATAGTAATTTTTCTTATTTTCTGGTTCTTTATCCGCTCAAAATTAAGACTTGAGAGGTGGGAAGCTTTCTCGCTTCTAATTATTTATTCTATTTTCGTTGTAGTCGAATTCTTGTAAGAGTATAATCCTTGCACCATGAAGGTGGTTGCTGATTTGGAGGTGCACTCAAAATATGCCCGGGCAGTATCCTCTCAGATGGTTATTCCCACAATTGCCGCCTGGGCAGATAAAAAGGGCATAGATTTGGTAGGAACCGGGGATTTTACCCATCCGATGTGGCTAAGGGAACTAACTTCACTTCTTGAAGAGGCGGGGGAAGGGGTTTATAAATTTCGGGATTCTAATTTTAAGACTCGTTTTCTTCTATCCACCGAGATTTCCTGTATTTACACCCATTTGGGGCGTGGAAGGAGAATCCATATTTTGGTTTACCTGCCAACTTTTGCCGACGTTACGAAGTTTAATCAGAATTTAACCTCGATGGGGGCCAATCTTTTTTCCGATGGAAGACCTATTGTGGGGTTAACCTTATCCCAGATTGTGGAAACTGCATTGGCCGTTAACTCCAAAGCACTAGTCATTCCTGCCCATGTTTGGACGCCTTGGTTCGGATTTTATGGGGCAAATGGGGGCTACGATTCTTTATCGGAGGCATTTGGGGAATCGGAAAAATTTATACCAGCAATAGAAACTGGCTTATCGAGTGACCCGGCTATGAATTGGAGGATAGGGGAATTAACTGGCAAGAGAATAGTTTCCTTTTCAGATGCCCATTCCCCGGCGAAACTGGGAAGAGAGGCGACTGTCTTTGATATGCCTGAGATTTCTTTTGAGGGAGTCAGGAAGGCAGTCTGGGGAGAGGAAGGGGCCAATATTTCCTACACAATTGAGTTTTACCCGGAGGAGGGAAAATATCACTATACGGGTCATAGAAACTGCAAAGTCGTTTATTCTCCAAATGACGCTAGGAAATTGGGAACAGTTTGTCCGGTTTGTGGAAAAAATTTGACCGTGGGGGTTATGAGTAGAGTAGAGGAACTTGGGAGGCAGGAGCCAGAAACTGAAAGCGAAACCGATAAATTTGGAGTTCGCTGGATCAAACATAAAGAGGGGACAAAGCCTCCTTATATTATGATGGTGCCCCTTCTTGAGATTTTGGCAGAAGCGGTTGAGTCAGGAGTTAGTAGTCAAAAAGTCGTAAACGTCTACGAACAGCTGGTTGGGACATTTGGTAGCGAGTTTGGGGTTCTCCTCGCGACATCAGTTGGCGAAATTGAGAAGTTGGTAGGGGTCAGGGTTGCCGAAGGAATCTCGAAGGTCCGCTCAGGAGACATTGTTATAGAGCCCGGGTACGATGGGGTTTTTGGAAAAGTAAAAATTTGGCCTTCTTACGCTAAAGGTTCGGAGGACAAGAAGGATACTATTGACCAAGGGACTCTTTTTTGAGGGGCGCTATCTATACAAAACTACGTCGTCTAGGAAGACCTCTCCTTGGGATATCGAACTCTGGATGTAAAATATAACTTGGTTATAAGCTTGAGGTGCCGTTAGAGTTCCTGATTGGTAAGTTCCGATATTGGTTTTTTGTAAATCATAATTAACAGTCTGGGATATATTATTTCTGGAATTTCTAAATGTAATTCTTACCCTGACTTTTCCCCTGGGATCCGTCATCTCAGTTTTCGTCCATAATCTAAAGTTCCATACATCTTGGGAAGAGCCGCTAATATTCTTTTGCTGGTATATCGTTTTGAAGCCAACCCTCCTAACCGGTGTGAATTTAACCACATAGGTCCCGTCAGGAGCTTCGGGATAGAGGAACCTGCCATCATCGGCTCCCGTATTTAGAACACTCCATCCGTCGGGAAGGTTATTGTTATCGCTATCATTCTCAAATGACCCGTTTACTAGTGTAGAAGGTACTGGAGTAGGAGATGGGTTGGGCGGGGTTGGGGGAGTAGCGGGTGGAGAATAAGCCCGGGAGCGAAAATAAATTGCTCCTCCGGCCATAGTTGTAATTAGAAGAGGCAAGCTAACAAGTAGAACCAAAAGATATCCGAGGGAAACCTTTTGGGCAAAAGAAAGATATTTCCACTTAGACAACGACTCCTTGAGGCCTGAAAAAGGCTTAAAAATGAAGCTTGGTAGCGCCACAGTTTCCATTGTAGAATGACTTGGATCAGCTAATCAATATGCTATGATCAAATCTAGTTATGGGATAATACCATTTGCAATTGGTAGAGTCAAAAGAAGATCCCTTTTAGGACTCCTGGCGGGTTTGGGATTTATTATTTTACCCTTCGTTTTTTGGCCAAAAGCACAAATCCCCTACGAAATTCCTCGGGTATGGTTTGTGATTGGATGGATAGACATTATGGCTTTTGTGTCAATTTCATCCTTTTTTAGGTTACGAAAAGCCCAAAAAATTGATGCCACATTAATTTTAATAGTTTTATTTTTTTTTGTGCTTGCAGCTTTTTCGTCTCTTTTAGGGGCAGACTTGATAAAAAGTCTATGGGGTAATTTATATAGGCTGGACGGACTTGTCACGCTTGGACACCTAATTGCACTCTTTTTTATCGTCGGCCTTTATATTAATAAGTTAGACATAAAATTTATCGCGCTCGGCATTTTCTTGGGGTCTTTTTTAGAGAGCATTCTTACCCTCTATCTTAATTTTCGTTTTTATATTCTTGGGCACCAATCTCTCCTTAATTTTCAAGGCGTAATAGGCTCGACATTTGGCCAGCCAGTTTTTTTGGCAGGCTACCTTTTGGTTACATTACCTTTTACTCTCTACTTTTTTTATTCAACTTCTTCGAAAAAGGCAAGAATATTTTTGATTATTGCGCTAGTTGTCCAAATAGCAGCTACCCTTTTGACTAGAAGCTGGGGAGGAGTCTTGGGTTTAATATTATTTTTTATCTTATGGGCAGGATTGATCGCAAAGAAGGCAAAACTATTAAAGGTGATTTCACTGGTTATTTTTTTCCTTTTAGCCTGCTTGCTTTACGTTATTAATGAGAATAAGGCTCTTAAGGAAGTGAGATACGAAAACCCGACCCTTATTATAGCGGAGGACAGATCCAGGATAATAGTTAAAGGCCTTAAGGCGCTTATTCAAAAACCGATTTTAGGTTGGGGGTGGGCAAATTATGACTATGCCTTCGAATCGGTAGATTGGCCGGTTCATTTTGAAAATGACGTATATGTTGACAAGGGACACTCACACTTGTTGGAAATTTTGGTTACAACCGGATTTTTTGGCCTTGTATCATATCTATTTATTTTGAGCAGGGGATTTGCAAACCTCTTCAAAAGAAGGGGCGATTTTTCGAAAATTCTTCTTCTTTCACTCGTACTTTTTGTATTTCACTCCCAAACAAACGTCATCTCTATTGCAGAAGAATTAATTTTTTGGTTTATTTTAGGTTCCTCAATCAAATCCTATTGACCAGGGGGCTCTTTTTTGAAAAGATTGAAGTAGTACTGGAGGTGATAAATATGCAAGGAGAAGGAGGAGGAACAGGTTTAAAAAAAGAAACAGCTGGAGCACTCTCTTATGTATTGGGTCCCGTAACGGGAGTAATCTTTCTTATTATTGAGAAAGACTCTTTTGTACGCTTCCACGCTATGCAGTCGATAGTTACCTTTGTGGGACTTTTTATCATTCAATGGATACTGGGATTCACTATAGTTCTAATATTTCTAGTTCCAATAGTGGGAATTCTGGGTTTTGTGCTTTGGCTTCTACTTATTTATAAAGCCTGGCAAGGACAAGAGTGGGAAGTGCCATTCTTTGGCAAACTGGCCAGAAATTTCGTTAAGAAAACCTAAAGAGGCAAAATGAACCCTCGGCAGAGAATGATTGGGGAAATTAAGGAAAAATACCTTTTGTCTGCCCCAAAAGTTTTCTCTGCAATGCTCAAAGTCCCCAGAGAGGAATTTGTGCCCAAGGAATATGGAGATTCGGCCTATCACGATGGGCCGATTTCTATTGGTTGGGGCCAAACAATATCTCAACCCTATACCGTAGCCTTCATGACCAATCTTCTTATATCCAGCTTCGCAAGGCCACGCCTTATAAGTTTGAAGATATTGGAAATTGGGACAGGTTCAGGCTATCAAGCCGCAGTTCTTTCGCATCTATCTAAGCACGTTTATACAATCGAAAGGATTCCAGCGCTCGCCGAAGGTGCAAGGAAGAAATTAAAAAAGTTGGGGTACCAAAATGTAGAGGTAAAAGTCGGGACTGGCGAGCTTGGTTGGAAGGATAAATCTCCATTTGACGCAATTTTGGTAACTGCCGGAATGGAGTGGATACCTGAGGAGCTTTTTACCGAGCTTAAAGAAGGTGGAGTATTGGTGGCTCCGGTTGGAAGAGGTCCCGATAAAGTAATGACAAGGTATAAAAAACTCAAAGATTCAAAAAATCAAAAACTCAAAAAAGAAGAGCACGGTGTTTTCCACTTCGTGCCTTTTGTAGAGAGTAACTAATGTGGAAGTTTTGACAGCAACCATTAAAAGTAGGAAAATTTCGGTTCATGTTAAACGAAAGCGAGAAAGTATCTGGGAGTATTGGAAAAAAGTTTTCTTCTGAGGCCCAGCGTACCCTGGAGCAACGGGGTTTCCTTATTTATAAATTCCATAAGAGAACAATAGGGGAGATGGCTAAAGAGATTCCCCTCCGACTAATGTTTCAAACTACTGAAGACTTTTTCAGGCTTGCTTCTTCAGAAACGGAGGCCGCCATAGACCCAAATCAAGTTTATTTACCAGGTAGTTGTAATCAAGATTTAGACACCCAAATCAAGAGGGTATCCGACTTACGTATTTGGTTAAGAAACCGTCTCGGAAGAAGTGATTTGCCGGTATCTCTTACAGTTGGAACATTACCAGACTATATAGAATTAGTACTTGAACATCAAAAGCATACTGGGGAATCTTTATTCAAACCCTGGGTAAATACGTCCACGGCCCAAGGAGAATTTATTTATATTGTTGGGGCTTTTCTGCCCAAAATGGGACTTTTTATTAGTAGAAATTTAGAGGGAGGGAGATTCCCTGCAGTATGTCTGGCTCCTTATATAGTTCCTTACATACCACCGGGAGTAGCCAATTTAAGCCGCAATTAAACTTGCCCAAGAAGAGCACGGTGTTTTCCACTTCGTGCCTTTTGTGGAAGAGTTAAACTAATGTTTGGTGTGGCCATTAATATACCACTTCGGTTGCTATGGGTTCGCTGGAATCTCGGATACTAAATAGTCCCGCAAGTTCTGTTTCTGCAATTTTACGAAACTCATTCTGCATAAGGGATTCTTCGCTAAAAACCAATACACGAAACCTGATATCTACGTTTAACCTTACTCTCCTGGTTCTGGGGTTGTCAGGCTGAAACAACGGGTTTGGAGTGTAGTACCCTTTCTCTTCTCTTTTGATTTCAATCTTGCCCACATAATTTCCGCTGTCGTCGGATATATTTCGATAACAACGGCTAATCTTGTTATCATACCAACGCGAGCGACCACTTTTGGGTTCAATTTGGTTTTGCTCTTCCCAGAACTTTCTCCATTTATCTTCCCTTGTCCAATAATCTCCGGTAGCCAAATCGGCCACAGGCTCGAGATATATAGACTTGCTCATTCCCCTAGGGAAAGGGAATTCTTCATCTCCCTCATGATTTCCTCCTGGTGCTTCTAACATCGCCATGATTTTAGTTTTTTTATATACCATTTGTCGAGGAGAAGAGCTAATCTGCTAAAATGTCTTTATGAAATTGATAATCGGACTAGGTAACCCGGGGAAGAAGTATAAAAACAGCCGACACAATGTCGGGTATATGGTTATTCAAAAACTCCAAGATTCAAAAACTCTAAAACTCAAAAATTTAATAGCAATAAAAACAAATTGTTTTATGAATGAGTCGGGTGAATTTGTGAAGAAATTAGTTGAACAATACAAGTTAAATTGTTCGGATTTATGGGTTATTCATGATGATTTAGATATCCCCCTTGGGAGCTATAAAATCCGGAAAGGGAAAGGACCAAGGGAACATAATGGTTTGTTGTCGATTTACGACGCCTTGGGTACTAAAGACTTCTGGCACGTTAGAATTGGAGTAGAGAATAGAGAAAAAATGGAAAATGGAAAATGGAAAATGGAAAATTTCACCAAAGGTGAGCAGTATGTTCTTCAGGATTTTACAAAAGAAGAAGTATTACAGGTAGAGCAAGTAATTAAAAGGGTAGTAAAGGAATTATGCAAAAAGTTAGCGACATCCTAAAAAAGTTTATTTCCGACGAGGATAAATACATATCCCGCGAGTTCCAGAAATACGGATATGAACTGGCAAAAGATTTGGACGATTTAGATAATAGATCCCTATATATTAAGCTTGCAAAAGAAGTTCCTAGGGGACTTTTAGAGTCTGCCCGGAATTTTGTATCAGATGCGTATAATGTTAAATCCAAGGCAAAGCTCTTTATGTGGAAGCTGGCTCAACTTAGAAAGGTAGGGGGAAAGAAATGAATTTCAACGGCAATTGGGTCGATTTGGTTATTCTTTTAATCCTTATATTTTTTGTCAGCGAGGCTTGGAAAGTGGGCTTTTGGTATCTTTTGGCCGACTTTGCATCATTCTTGGGTTCCCTAATTATTTCTCTTCGTGGTTATCAGTACGCGGCACAATTTTTGCGTGAGAATTTCTCGCTTTCTCATTCAATTGCCAATGCCCTTGGTTTTCTGGCAACCGCCATAGTTACCGAGTCGGTATTGGGATTTGTCTTTATATCAGCCGTTGCTAAACTTCCAAAACAAGCCTGGAAACACTGGGCAAATAAAGCCCTTTCAGTCCTTCCTGCCCTCGGCGAAGGCCTTATCCTTGTTGCCTTCCTTTTAACATTGGTAATAGGTTTTCCCATAAACCCAGCGGTAAAGAAAGACGTAACAGAATCAAGAATTGGAAGCTATTTACTGCGACAAACTTCGGGTTTGGAAAGGAATATTAATGAGATTTTCGGAGGGGTAATTGAGGATTCTCTCACCTACCTTACCATAAAGCCCGGAAGTAGGGAGTCGATCCCACTCACAACCGGCAAAGCAGTACTTTCGATTGATGAAGCTTCGGAGAATGCGATGTATAAAATGGTGAATGATGAAAGAAAAAAAGCAGGTGTAAGGGAGCTTACTTGGGCGCCCGAAATTGTTCCGGTGTCGAGGGCTCATGCGCGGGACATGTGGGAGAGACAATATTTTAGCCACATTTCTCCCGAGGGGCATGACGTAGGGGATAGGTTAATTGCGGCAGGTGTCAAGTTCAGAATTGCTGGAGAAAACTTAGCAATGGCACCGACACTAGCCACCGCCCACAACGGACTTATGAATTCCGAAGGCCACAGGAGAAATATTCTGGACCCCGAGTTTGGCAAGGTCGGAATTGGCGTAATCGACAACGGCATCTACGGCAAGATGTTTGTCCAAGTTTTTACAGACTAAACCTGTATCAATGAATTAATTCATGAATACAAAAAAGGGATTTTTTGAAAGAAGAAGACTGGTTGCTGAAGGAGTGAACTTCAAAGACGAAAAACACGTAGATTTAAATAACTACCTCTGGGAAGTTTGAGGGAATAACAATAATAAGTTAAGATGGTATTAATCTGCCGTGGGGAAAGAACTTGTAAGACACAGCGTATCTGCCCTAATTCTTCTTGTTTTAGTAACTCTTCTTAAGGGCTGGCTTGATTTGTCCGTCTGGCCTCTTTGGGTAGGAGGAATAGTTGGTACCATCCTGCCCGATATCGACCATCTCCTCTATATTTATCTAAATCCCCAGGAACTTACTTCTCAAAGAACCGTCTATATGGCAGGGCAAGGGAAAGTTTTAGAAACTTTGAAGTTTTTGGCGGAAACAAGATCCGAGAGAAAAAATCTAATCTTTCATACGTTCCTTTTTCAAGCAATTTTCCTTATTCTTGCCGTTTTTGTCCTGACGTCGTCTGGAAGTCTTTTTGGGAGAGGTTTGGTTTTGGCTTTCTATTTACATCTTTTGGTCGATGCTTATATAGATTGGAAAGAAACTGGGGGAATGGAGAATTGGTTGAAAAATTCTCCAATTGCAATCCCACAAGATAAAATCGCTGCATACTTCATAGTGAACATTATTCTTCTAGCCTTCCTCGCAATTTTCTTATAATATAGCCACATGGAAGAGGGAGAAAACGAAATTTCAGAGCAACTTTCTAGAAGGGAAAGACGGAGATTATTAAAAGAGCAGGCGAGAGAGGGGGCACAAGCTGCATCGAAGAGTAAGATTGGGAAATGGATAATTGGGATATTGGTTTTGGTAGCCCTATCTTGGGGAGGATACTCTCTTTTTAAAGGTTCAACTACACCTCTTCCGGGAGAATCGGTTACGGATGCGGGGCGAGACCACATTACCGATATCTACGGAGTTACTTACACGTCAAATCCCCCGACCTCTGGACCCCACTTTCCGGTTTGGGCAAAACCGGGAGTTTATGACAGGTTTATTTCCGACGGTTACCTAATTCATTCTATGGAGCACGGCTATGTAATTATCTGGTATGACTGCAATAAGCCAATTTCCAATGGTTCGACGGGCTCACCATCCCGAGCGAAGTCGAAGGATTTCCAGTTTCCAGTTTCCAATGTTTATGCGCACGATGAGCCTGCCGAAGAATCTACAGACTCCGGCCAACTTTTAATGCATATGAAAGTTGAGCTTTCAGAGGGTATGAGTTGGATAACTGTCGAAAACGCTCCCGAGGTTGAATTGGAGCTTCCCGATTCGTTCAAAAGCGACTCCTGCAAAGACCTTGTAAGTAAGCTTTCAGCTTTTACCAAAGTTGCCCAGAGGGTAATTGTAGTTCCTAAACAAAATCTGGATACTTTAATTGCAGTTACTTCTTGGGGAAGGATTGATAAAATGGAAAATCTTGATCAGGAAAGAATAACCGCCTTTATCAAAGCCTTCCACAACCGCGGTCCCGAACAGACCCAAGAATAATACTTCTAGTCTAGATTTTTTGCATTCCCCACAATATAGTTAAGTGACATGGCAATGTTTGATTTAACAGGTAAGTATGCTTTTGTAACCGGCAGCTCCCGGGGAATTGGAAGCGGAATTGCCCTTGCTTTGGCCAAACAGGGGGCAAATGTTGCTGTTAACTGCGTTACGAATCTTGAAAAGTGTGATTTAATCTCCAATGAGATCAAAAACATTGGAAGAGATTCTTTTTCAACCCAAGCGGATGTTTCTAAAAAAGATCAAGTCCAAAACATATTCAACCAAGTCAGAGAAAAATGGGGGAGATTGGATATTTTGGTAAATAATGCGGGAGTGATTGATTATTCAGATTTCGAAAATATCACCGAAGAGTCTTGGGATAGAGTACTTGACATAAACCTGAAAGGCCAATTTCTCTGCGCCCAAGAGGCGGTAAAGCTTATGAAAACAAATAACTGGGGAAGAATTATTAATATCGCTTCGATTTCCTCAGGAGGGGTCGGAATCGGATTTAAATCAATTTCCCACTATACGGCTTCAAAGGGGGGAGTGGTCGCCTTAACCGAAAATATGGCGATTGAGCTGGCAAAATACGGGATAAACGTCAACGCCATAGCCCCGGGTGCTATAGAAAGTGATATGAGTAATGCCCTAAGAAGCGATGAAAATCTAATTAAGGAAACACTAAAAAATATTCCCAAAGGAAGAATAGGAAAACCGGAGGATATTGGCGCCGCAGCCGTATTTTTAGCTTCAAATGAGGCTGATTATATTACTGGAACTGTTATTTACGTCGACGGCGGCTGGTTGGCCGGTTAAGGTGGCTGCGAATGATTATCTCCTCTCTCAGATTTTTTGGGGTTAAGAAAAAAGTAAACTGGAGAGAATAATGAGGAAGGTAGCCCTAATTCTTCACGGATGGCCGCAGCATAGAGCGGGTGGCCACTTTCTTTCGATGTTTTTAAAAGCCAGGGGCTATAAAGTAATCACCCCAGACTTATTCGGCCGCAGTTTCTCCTTTTCTCCAGAAGCTATTCATGGAGAAATCAAAGAAGAATTAAATAATCAAAAACCTGAGGCAATTATCGGAGTATCGCTTGGCGGAATGCTTCTACCCTTTATAGCCAAGGACTATCCCGAAAGTAAACTTGTATTTATTGCAAGCGGCCCATACTTAAAAGTAAGACCAATCCTTTTTAATTTTTTTATTAAAGCCAACAAACATCAGGTAGTTTTAAATTTTGCTGAAAGGATTCTTAAGTTGCCTAACTGGCTTTTGGCATTAGCTTATAAACTCGCCAATCCTTTTAACAGAAACCTAGAAGAAAGAAAGGAGTACGAGGAAGATATGTATCGAAACATAGAATTTATTAAAGGGATTCCAGTCTCAAAAGAAATCGAGATTGCCAGGTTTGTTATTCACGCAGATACTTCAGAGATTTTGAAAGGACTTAAGAACAAGGCCCTGATTTTTAATGGCAGGCGTGATTTGTTTATGCCGGCCGAAAGAGGGCAAGAGCTCCATAATCTTCTAAAGCAGAGTAGTCTAATAGTTAACGAGGGGGAACATTTTAACTCCTTTACGGGAAAAGATTTGAAAGCAGTTGGGGATTTCTTACAGAATTAATTTATTCTCTGCAGCAATCAATTGCCTTTTGAACTAACGCGCCAAGTTTGTCAAAGACCGATACTTTACCTTTTTCCTTGCCTTTCTCGTTGAGCATTTTGACGTCAGAATCTTCTCTTTTTACGGAATCCATTTTAACTACTCCCAAATTCATTCCCCAGAATAGGGAATAGAGTTTGTAAGATTTCTCAAATAACCCCCACGCTTTTTCTTTATCGCCTTTCTTAAGTTCCTTGGTTCCTACTTCCATAAGTCTCATAGATGCAGCGAGCAAGTGTTTTGATATACACCAAACCTCTCCTTCATAGTCCTTGATGATTTGTTTCATAAGCTCCGTTCGCATTACCCTAACTTCATTCAGGAGGTCTAAGTACTTTTTGTTTTTGGTTTTTTGGGAGGTATAAAAAAGGTGCTCTTCAATGGAGATTAAATTCATGATTCCTATTGACAGGTCCTCGCCGGAGGATAAATCCAGCTCCTTTTGCTTTGTAACTTTTTCTACTTTATCTAAGAGATTTTGAATTTTTACTCTATCTGCCATATTAGACAAAAGCTATTTTAACAGAAGTAATGAGAAAAAGGATTAAACTTGTAAGAATCAGGGCCCCCAAAGGGAAAGCGACTTTTTGGAAGCTGAAAAGTTGTTTGCCTTTAATTTGGCGCACTTTTTTATCCAAATACATCCCCGCCAAAAAGGCCATAGAGCCGATTAAGGTGCCGAAAATAAGCTTGTCGATTCCGAGAATCGTGTTGAATGGGTGCCCAATTATTTCCGAAGTCCAAAGGGGAACGAGGACTATCATGTACATAAGCGCGCTAATTAACAATGTTTTGTATTGGAATTTATAGTAAAAAGAAAGACTTTTGAAATTTTTCTTTTCCAGCCAGTCGATGAGCCAAAAAGAAGAAGAAAGAATAACCCCTCCTACCCAGACGCCCGATATAGCATCGTCGATTCCCAGCCACCTGGAAAGACCTAGCCCTGCCCCAACTGCGATCGTGCAGACTGGGCAGACTGCGAATACTTCGCGAGTGAATAGTGAATAGTGAATAGTGAATAGTAGAAGTGCGCTAAAAAAGACTTTAACTGGTTTTTTCATTTGGAATTTGAAATTTGGCATCTAGAATTTAAGTTCTTTGAAGAACTCGATTATCGGCTCGTCTCCACCTATACATTTTCCCTCGGGGGTAAAAAGGAAAGGGACGCCAAGGTTTTTTAGGGGAAGACCGCAGTAAGTGGCCCGCTCGCGCATAAGAGCCGCATTTTGACGGTTACTCCAAACTTCTTTTTTGTCGATTTGCACCTTATCCCGCCCTTCCCAAGAGCTAAGGAACTCCTCAACTATAGCGCAGTGTGGGCAACCATTACCCCAGAAGTATTCGTACGTGGTGGGAAGGGGAGTGGGTGCGACCGGGGTTGATTTTTGATTTGAGAATAGAAAAATCCCTCCGAAAATTATTATCAAAGTAGCTATTCCGATTAATGGAAGGAAAAATTTCTTCATAATAGATTTCAAGGACACCCTGGATTTTATCCAGGGAGGAATTGAACCTAATATATCATCCTCCCTCAGGGGGTACCGCAAACTTTAGTTTGCGGAGGGTGATATGCCTAGTCAATGGTAACCTCCAAAAACCAAAAAGGCAATTACTGCTTGACCCCACACCGACTTAGCATTCGCCTTCAGATACTATGCGTACACGGCTCATGCTGCGCTGGTGAGGGGTCTGGGAGGATTACCTCTTGACATTATCCCCTCCCCTGGGGTAGGGTATAGCTTATGGAAGGACACGCTAAGGGAGAGGCCTTAAAAAGATTGTCTATTGCCCAGGGGCACCTCGAGAAGGTCAAACACATGATTGTGGATGAGGATTATTGTCCGGATGTAATCCATCAGTCCCGGGCGGTGCAGGCAGCCCTAAAAAAAGTCGACGAAATTATTCTTCATGGACACCTTCATTCCTGTGTGTTAAAAGACATCCACAGCCCCGATGGTAAGAGTGAGGAGCTTGTCGATGAGATAGTGGATTTGTTTAGGAAGGAATCCTAAATGAAAGATTCAAAAATTTTAATAGGAATAATTATAGCGACATTTGTTTTGATAGGAGGAGGAGTCGTTCTTCTGGGGGGCAAGTCAACGGCCACCTCCGAGGTCGTTTCCGAAGTTTTGGGGATTGAAGCGAACCCAACCTTTTACGATTTGGGCGACGTTGGGATTAATGGGGGAATAGTAACAAAAGAATACGCTATTAAAAATACCTCTGGCGCGACTATTAAATTAAAAAAGATAGCGACTTCCTGTATGTGTACGACAGCATCTGTGCAAATCGGGGGGCAAGAAACAAAATTTTTCGGAATGGAAGGACATGGAGACGCAAATCCGCCGGTAAATATTGAGATTCCGGGAGGTGCGGAAGGAAAAGTCATGGTCAAATTCGATCCAGCCGCCCACGGGCCACAAGGAACTGGGCCCTTTAACAGAATGATATATCTTACTTTCTCCGATCCAGCTGGAGTTAAGGAGTTAACCTTTAGCGGGACCGTAGTATCTCAATAATTCAAAATTCAAAACTCAAAGTGCAAAATTTCAATTCAAAACTCAAAATTTTTTTTGTTTTCTTAATTTCACTATTCACTATTCACTATTCACTATTCACTCGTGAAACACTCGCCCATTGTCCTTTATGTGTTGGAGGAGCGGCGATTGGTCTTTCGGTAGCTAGATTTTTTGGGATTGACGATGCAATAACTGGTGTATGGCTCGCGGCATTTATTGGTGCTATTTCTTTTTGGCTGGATTCATGGCTTGCCAAAAAAGTAAAAATTGCTCCGTCTATTCTAAGGCCGGCTACCTACATTATCTTTTTTGGCCTAACCATTTGGTCCTTTTACGCATTTAATGACTATATGATAGCTAAGCTCAGATTCTATCTAGTCAACCCTCATGCGGGGCAGATTTTGGGTGTGGATAAATTGACATTCGGGGTGATTTCCGGAGGAATTCTGTTTTATTTAGTGGATATTGCCGATAACGCCCTTATAAAAGCGCGAGGGAAAGTTTTCTTTCCATTTCAAAGAATAATAGTAAGTCTAGGAAGCATCCTCATTTTGAGTCTTGCCCTATATATTTTGCTCAACTATTTCATATAAGAATGGCCAAAGCTAAATTTCATTTTAAAAAGATTAGTAAGCGCTTAAAAAAGGTACCACTTGTGGTTGCGCTGCCTATTCTTTTTGCGAGTTTTTTTCTTTTGGGGATTTATGCGGGTACAGCAAAAGATAAAATTACTTCAATTTTCAGGATCCCCCCAACATTATTAATCTCCGCAAGCGAAAAAGTGAGCGTAAGTGAGTTAAAAAATAAGCTTAACAACAAGGATTTTACATTCATAAATGTCCACACTCCGTATGAAGGGGAAATCGCCGGCACCGACATGTTTATGGAATACGACGGAATTGTCGCGGCAAAAGCTAAGCTTCCCCAGGATAAAAATACCGAAATAATTCTTTATTGTAAAACCGGAAGGATGAGTGCTGAGGCACTTCTTACCCTCAAGAAACTGGGTTACGTCAATGTAAAGCACCTGGAAGGAGGAATGAAGGCTTGGGAAAAGTCGGGGGAGAAGCTTTTTGATTTATCAGATCTACCAGGTAAGGTTCTCCCTGAAGCGGGCTTCACCCTTCCTCTAAGTTGGGGAGACATTGGTCCAAGACTCGTTGCCCTGGGAGTAATCGACGCAGATAAATTTGAGAATGGAGTAAAACTTACCGATGAGCAAAAGAAGATTTTAAGGGAAGGCGGAGATATTCCAATTAGTATCGATATGAAGAATGGCCAGTTTGTGGTCGACATGCTCTGGGCTTTGGGGCTCGCACAAAAAAGTATTGTTTATACCGAGGGACCTTTGGGAAAGGAATATGCAGGACGCGTTGGAAATTTTGCTTCGACTGGTGGATGGAGTTTAGCCCGTGGAGATGCCGTCAACTATCTCAATAAATTCGATTTAATTCCTTTGACTTCCGAACAGCAAAGACGGGTAGGAGAGATTGCAAAAGGAGTTTTTCGCCCCTGCTGCGGCAACTCCACTTGGTTTCCGGATTGTAACCACGGTATGGCGGCCCTTGCCGCGATTGAACTTCTGGTTTCAAAGGGCACCTTATCCGACGAAGAAATCTATAAAGAGGTACTAAAGCTCAATTCCTTCTGGTTTCCGGATACTTATTTGACGACCGCCACCTATTTTGCCCGCCAGGGAATAGCCTGGGCAGACGTTTCAGCAAAAGAAGTTTTGGGTGAGGCTTATTCGTCTGCCAAAGGAGCAGCGGATATTTACGCCAAAGTTGGTCCCGTACAGTTTAAGGGTGGTGCCGGTGGAAGTTGTGGAGCATAGCCCAACAAAGTTGGGAAAATCTCAAGTTCAAAATCCTAAACTCAAAATAATAATTTGGATTTAGAAATTAGAATTTTGGATTTTCCGCGAAGCGGATGGGGGTGAGAAAAAATGAAATTACACCAGAATGCTTTTGCTAATGCATCTGCTCTCTTTATGGGCATTGTCTATCTTTTTTGTAGATTTGCCATTGCGCTTTTCCCAGGACTATCTATGCAAGTGACCAGAAGCTGGTTCCATGGTTTTGATATGGCAAATATTTGGACGCCTAGAACCTTTTCAGAAAATTTCTTGCTAGGCTTGGTATCCGCGGTAGTGCTTTCTTGGGTCGGCGGATGGTTGTTTGCCTGGATATATAATAAATTTACTAAATGAAGGAGGTGGCAATTAAAAAATGATGGGACATATGTTAAATGGGGGATGGTATGGGGATAATTGGGATTCAATGCCCGATTATATGAAACAAATGATGCAGAATTATTATGGTGGCACGAGATCCCTTTGGGGTTTGTCCGGAGTTATGGATTTTGTAATCCAAATACTTCTTGCGGTACTTCTGGTTGCCGCTATCAGGTGGCTTTGGAGGAAAGGGGATAAATGAAAAAGTATACTTGTCCGATGCATCCGGAAATTTCCTCTGATGAGCCCGGAAGTTGTCCCAAGTGTGGTATGAACTTGGTAGAGGTAAAAGAAGAGAAGGATGATAACTAAGGGATTTCTCGCATCATTGGGACTTTTGGCTATCTATTTTTCCCTGGTTAGCCTAATTTCGGGAATAGATTTTGCTCAAGAACAGTTTACGAGGTATTGGTATTTTATTTTGGCCCTTTCGATGGGTTTTGGTGTGCAGGTAGCTCTTTTTACAAGACTAAAGCAGGTAGTTAAAGGTGCTCATGGAGGAGTGGTTGCCGTTTCCGGAACCACAAGTACTTTTGCCATGGTTTCCTGTTGCAGCCACTACTTAGTCAATATCTTACCCCTGCTTGGAACAGTTGGAATTTTGACGGTTATTTCTCAATATCAAATTGAACTTTTTTGGGTTGGACTTATAGCTAATTTTCTTGGGATTTTATATTTAACAAATAAGCTTAGAAAGATTCCAAAATGAAAACGGGAGAACTGAAATACATTTTTTTAGAGTTAGTCGTAATTACTGGTATAGCGACGGGTTTTCTTTTGTTGCCCAAACCTAAAGCGACAGAAGGAGGAACTATTGAGAACCAAGAGCCCATAGAAGATACTCTAGGTACAATAGTTAATAATGAGGGTGAGGTTGAGATTTTGGTTACACCCAAAGAGTTGTCGGGGGAAGTCTGGAATTTCGAATTTGAACTAAATACTCACTCGGTTGAACTTGATTTTGATTTGGCGGAAGCATCGATGCTCGTTGACGAAAACGGAAAGAGCCATAAAGCTTTAGGGTGGGAGGGTGACCCTCCGGAAGGACACCACAGGCGGGGAATTTTAAAATTTAGCCCAATTTCGCCCAAGCCAACCAATTTGGAATTAAGGATAAGTCTTGACGGAAAAGAGAGGAGTTTTAAATGGAAGATGGAGTGAAATACATCTGCCCAATGCACCCCGATGTTATCTTAGATAAACAAGGTAGTTGTCCTAAGTGCGGGATGGAGCTTATTGAAGTAAAAACTCAAAAGGGTAAAGACGAAGGAGACAAGATGGCTTCGATGGATCACACCGAACACCACAGAAAGATGGCGGAGGATTTCAGAAGGAGATTTTTTGTAGTCTTACCCCTGACAATTATTGTTCTACTTTTGTCTTCGAAAATCCAAGAATGGTTCGGATTTTCGCTTGAATTTTCTTTAAGAAATGTCGTTCTTTTTGGCCTTGGAAGCCTTATTGCTTGGTATGGAGGATGGCCTTTTTATAGCGCGGCTAAAGACGAATTAAGAAGTAAAAATTGGGGGATGATGACCCTAGTTTCTTTGGCCGTATTGTCGGGTTTCTTATTTTCGGCAGCCGCAACCTTTCTTTTCCCAGGAGAAAGCCTTTGGTGGGAAATTTCGACCCTTGTATTGGCATTCCTTTTCGGCCACTGGATGGAGATGAGGGCAGTTTTGGGAACTGGAAACGCATTAAGGGAGCTTGCAAAGCTTATTCCGCCGACGGCTCACAAGCTTGTAAATAGGCAAATAAAAGATGTACAAACAGAGATACTTGTTAAAGGAGATTTAGTTTTGGTTAAACCAGGAGAGAAGATTCCGATAGACGCAGATGTAGTTGAAGGAGAGTCCTCGGTTAATGAAGGGATGATTACGGGAGAGTCTAGGCCGGTTGAGAAGAAAGTTGGGGATAAAGTTATCGGTGGCACTATTAATAATGATGGCTCACTCACATTAAAAGTTACAAAAACTGGGAGCGAAACCGCCATTTCCCAGATAATGGATTTGATAAAGAAAGCTCAGGAAACAAAACCTGCTGTACAAAAGCTGGCTGACAAGGCCGCCAACGCCCTAACAATTGTTGCGATTGTAGTCGGATCGGGAACCTTCATATACTGGTTTTTTGTAAATTCCCAGGGAGCAATTTTTGCAGCGACTCTCGCAATAACAGTGGTTGTCATCGCTTGTCCACACGCCTTGGGACTTGCGATTCCTACGGTTACAACTATTACAAGTGCACTTGCAGCCAGAAACGGGATTCTGATAAGGGATATGAAGGGCCTCGAGATTGCAAAGCGCTTAAATTATGTAGTCTTGGATAAAACCGGGACACTGACAAAGGGAGAGTTTGGGGTTTCCAAAATTCTTGCGAGTGACAAATCACCTGCCCGTCCGGCAGGCGGGCGAATAACGAATGACGAACTTTTAGGCCTGGCCGCGGCCGTAGAGGTTCATTCCCAGCATTCAATCGCCAGGGGGATTGTGAATGCTACCAAGATAAAGCAGATAGCATTTACTCCCGCCCGGGAGTTTAAATCTTACCCCGGAAAAGGTGCCTCGGGAAAGGTAGAGGCAAAAGAAGTCCTTATAGGAAATAGAAATCTGTTTCAGGAAAATGGCATAAAAGTTCCGGAAGGAGAAGAGAGCTTGGGGACTGAGATATTTGTTGCGGTAGACAAGTTTTTTGCTGGGACGATTTTGGTAGAGGATACGGTGAGAGAAGAGTCAAAAGAGGCAATTTCCAGACTTCATGGGTTGGGAGTTAAAACCGCAATGCTTACCGGAGACAAGAAAGATATAGCCGAGGAAGTAGGCAGAAGACTTGGGATAGACACCGTTTTTGCAGAGGTTCTACCAGAGGATAAGGTCAATAAGGTAAAGGAACTTCAGAAAAAAGGCTTCACGGTGGGCATGGTCGGAGACGGGGTAAACGATGCGCCCTCTCTTACCCAGGCTCACGTTGGAATTGCGATTGGTGCAGGAACAGATGTTGCCATAGAAAGCGCAGAGATAGTACTCGTTAAAAGTAACCCCTTAGACATTGTTAAAGTAGTTGCCTTGAGTCGTGCAACCGATGCTAAAATGAAGCAAAACCTTGCCTGGGCTACTGGTTATAATGTCTTGGCGATTCCGGCGGCAGCAGGAGTATTTATTCCCTGGGGACTAATGCTTCGGCCTGAATATGGAGCCTTACTTATGAGTGCCTCTTCTTTAATAGTTGTTGCTAATGCCCTTCTTCTTAAGAGGGTGAAGCTATAAGTAGGTTATTCTTGGGATTGATAGTTATCGACAGCCCTAACCATAATTGAGCCGTCGGTAAGCCTAATTTTAATAGGATCTTTTCCTGGTTTTAAAGTGGTTTGGCGTATTCCATTTTTCCAAACCTCAGCAGATCCCATAACACCTCCTCTTACCGTTATATAGCCCGTTTTGGACCTAAAGGATTGTGCTCCACACTGACCCAAAATCTCCGGGTTAATGCCCAGAACTCCTTCCTTGGTGATGTATGCGCTCACGGGGTGATTATATAATCTATCGGTGCGAATTTTCAACTTTTTACTCTTGACGCACTTTGCACCAAAAAGGTATAGTGAAGGTCGAAATGACAACGGCAGACGTAACAGATGGCGATTTTGACTCAAGAGTTCTTTCTAATAAAACCCCTGTAATGGTTGACTTTTGGGCTCCTTGGTGTGCACCATGTAGAATGGCAGAGCCGATTTTAGAGGAACTTTCCGAAACTTACAAAGGAAAAACTGAAATCTTGAAGCTAAATGTCGATGAGAATAGTCAAATCCCTATGAAATATGGTGTAATGAGTATACCTACTACTATTTTGTATAAGGAAGGAAAGGAAGTTGGACGCCAAATTGGATTTGCAGGAAAACAAGCTTTTGAAGATTTGATCAAGAAAGGATTGTGAAGGAGGTGATTATCTTTGGACGACCCAAATAAACCACAAAACCCGATGGAGCCAGCCGGACAAGCACCGACAGATGTTCCTGTAGGTGGAGGAATGCCGCCTGCTGAACCGACGCAAGCTCCAATGGGAGATACACCGATGGCTCCGCCAGCGGAACCTGTAGTACCACCTTCGGCAGAGGAGGTACCGATGCCGTCTACGCCTGAGCCGACAGAAACTCCTCCGGCCGAGCCAGGAATGCCTATGCCTGAAAAGCCAGAGGAGCCGGGTGTGCCGCCTCAAGCATAAGGCCAGTTTTTCTATACTAATTCAGCCGATTTAGTTCGATACTTGTATGGAGGAAACCCTCGCACCAAAACCGGTAGGTAGTGAACCTTGGGACGTTGCCATCATTGGAAGCGGGCCCGCAGCTTTAACTGCTGCAATTTATACCACTCGAGGAGCCGCTTCAACTCTTATCCTTGGAGGGGCAAAGTGGGGTGGGCAACTGATGCTCACAACTACAGTTGACAATTTTCCGGGCTTTCCCGAGGGAATTGAAGGCCCGGAGCTGATGGTGCGGATGAGAAAGCAGGTAGAACGTTTTGGAGCAGAATTTAAGGAGGAGGACGTCCGCGTTGTTGATTTTGAAAAAAGGCCATTTGAAATTTTAGCGGGGGAGAAAAAGTATTTGGCAAAGACCTTGATAATCTCAACTGGTGCTGATACAAAATGGCTGAGTGTCCCCGGGGAAAAGGAATTAATCGGCAGAGGAATATCCTCCTGCGCTCCTTGTGATGCGCCATTTTTCAAAGACAAGAGAGTTGTAGTTGTGGGCGGAGGGGATTCGGCTATGGAGGAAGTTTTGGTTCTGACAAAGTATGCTAAAAGTGTGGTTCTAATCCATAGAAGAGACGAGCTCCGTGCGTCCCAAGCGATGCAGGCCAAAGTTATCGAAATGGAGAGGGGAGGAAAAATTAAAATCATTTGGGATACGGAAGTCACAGAAGTCCGCGGAAGGGAGAAGTTAGAAGCTATAACCCTAAGAACTAAGACCGACTCCAAGATGGCGGAGGGATTAAGGGGAGGCAAAATTGCCGAATTTGATGGAGAGATGATAGAGGAGAGGGAAGGCTTTATTTTTTGGAAGGTACCGATTGACGGAATGTTTGTAGCAATTGGGCATACTCCGGCAACCAGCATATTTTCCGGCAAAATTGAGCTTGATGAAAAAGGTTATATTGTGACCAAAAATATGCCCTCTACGAACATTGGCGACGGAATTTTTGTGGCGGGGGATGTTCACGATTACCACTATCGCCAAGCAGTAACCGCCGCTGGATTCGGTTGTATGGCGGCGATGGAAGTGCTTCGATACCTCGACAAGCCGCCTCCATCTTGGTAAGACATCATATTGACACCCAAGGTACTTACGGGCAAAATTACTGATATGCCTGAAGAAAAAAGAGTGGAGCCAAAAACTTCACGACCATCAAAAAAATTCAGAGGTAAGTTCTTAGAGAAATTTACCCCCTTATTAATAATCATTTCTATAATCTTGGCCTTCATGGTCGGAGTCTTGTGGCAAAAAGTAAGTTACCTTTCTTCCAAAACTTCGACGAAGGGAACGACAGCAGATACCACCCAGGGTAACCCCCCGGCAGGAGGTAAACTATCTGAAGAGCAAGCGAAGAATGTTCCTACCCTTAGTGATAAAGACCATATTCGAGGCTCCAAAGACGCAAAACTTATATTGATAGAGTACTCGGATTTGGAGTGCCCGTTTTGTAAAAAATTTCACCCAACTGTACTTCAACTATTAGAGGAGTATGGAGGGCAACTCGCCCTGGTGTATAGACATTTTCCTTTAGATCAGCTTCATTCTAAAGCAGACAAAGAGGCAGAAGCATCCGAGTGTGTCAGGGAACTGGGGGGAGAAGAAGCTTTTTGGAAATTTGTAGATAAGATCTTTGAGGTTACTCCTGCAAACAATGGGCTTGACCATACACTTCTTCCAACCTATGCGGGTGACGCTGGAGTTGACCAGGCAGCATTTAAATCTTGTTTAGACAGTGGTAAATATGCAGACTATGTTGAGAGTGATTATCAGGGGGGAATTAAAGCGGGAATTACCGGTACCCCAGGGAGTTTTATAGTTAATCAAAAAGGTGAAATGTGGCTTGTAATAGGAGCCCAGCCCTACGAGAATATCAAAGCAACTATCGAAGAAGCCCTGAAGAGTTAAGTTCTTCGCTTTGGCTATAGCACTGAGCGAGCAAAGCGAGTCGAAGTGCTGAGCGGGTCGGTCTAGGACCGTTTAATCCTATAGGTAAATCGGCTATACAATTTTTCTCCACGCTCTAAATTCTTTTACATCAGCAGGAGTTAGCTTAAACCAGTCACCATTCATTTTTTTGGTAGCGAAACGGTTGAGCCAGTATTTTTCAACACCTTCGGGATCGACTGTTTCTATTGTATGAATATGTTTCGGTTCCTCAGGTAACTCAATTTTATTTTCTTTCCAACGTCGCAATATATTGGTAGTTTGGCCTATTCTGTACTGATTGAAACGTCCATGTTTAATAAGGTACACCCATCCATGAGTTTTTTCCTCTGCCCCATTTACTTTTTGACGATCACTGTCTTTATATTGTTCAATCACACCTTCACATATTTCAATCACATCATCATAATTTCGTCTTTTTGCATATTCTAAGATATTTTTTGCCAGATCCTTTATATTGCCTAGATTCTTATAGAAAATGGTTGACCCTGGAAAATCCATTTTTTTATTATGTTTCACTTCTATTTCAGCCTTAGTTGGCCACTTATCTATTTCTCTTATGAGTGAAGTAAATTTTTTACACAAATCATCATGTCTATATGGAGTTTTCAAGAATGTGTTGGGAGAGAAACCAGCTTCTTTTTGAAGATCTGAGATTTTCGTCCAATATTTATGCCAGTAATAATTTTTAATCCCAGCATTTAGGTCAAGCTCTTTTTCGCTTGGTGCCTTACCGCCCTTCTCTTTTCCAAGCCTTCGTGTTTCACTTAAAATTTCCTCTCTGGTGTACATATTTTTCTTACCTAATTATATTTTTGTGTGTCCAATTGTGCTGCGGGGCAGGGATTCGAACCCCGATTCGACGCTCCAAAGGCGCCTGTCCTACCATTAGACGACCCCGCAATGAAGTGTGAGCTCTCGAACTGTCTAATCTGTTAGATAGTATGCTTGCACTTAAAAATTACTGTTTTTAAGTGAGCCCAGAGGGATTCCCTAAAAACTTCGTTTTCAGGGTAAACTTCTCACCCCCCAATCTATATTATGCCCAAACTAAAGTGCTTGCACTGAAAAATTCGGCAAGGAATTTTTTAGTGAGCCCAGAGGGATTCGAACCCCCAACCACGTGCTTAAAAGGCACTTGCTCTGCCATTGAGCTATGGGCCCTCAAAAATTTCCAATTTTTGAGGGTGAACCCCTACTTAGGATTAAAGCCCTCAATAAGTTTCAATTTATATTTCCGCGTCCAGCGTTTAATAGATTTTTCCCTTTTTGCTGCTTCGGATTGAGTTGCAAACAACTCGTAATACACGGGAACAACCGGTCGTTTATGCCTTAAAGACTTAGCGCCTAAAATATTGTTGGAATTGTGTTCCTGTGTTCTTCGTTCTAAGTCCTTTGTAATACCTGTATAAAGTGAATCATCTGCACATCTCACAATATACATATACCACCTCATATTTAGACTTAGGTGCTTGCACTCAAAAATCTCCGCAGAGATTTTTGAGTGACCCCGACGAGATTCGAACTCGTTTTCCAGCCTTGAAAGGGCCGTGTCCTAGCCGTTAGACGACGGGGCCATATGTCAGGCATCAAGTAAAGTCCGTCGTATAGCACTGCTTTGTGCATTGTAGACGACGGGGCCAGGCGGTTGATATTTTACCATTTTAGGGTGTTTAGTGCTAGAATTTGAGAAATTATGGGAGATAATAGCAAAATAGAATGGCAAGTTTCAGAGGACGCAGGACCCGCTTCTTGGAAAGAAAGTTTTGCTAAATCTTTCGAGGGCCTAGAAACAGAACCATTTAGCAAAAGACTCCAGGCCATTTCCGAAACCCTAAGCCCACAAGATTTGGGTAAATTGCCCGACTGGAGCCCCAATCTTACCAAGGGAATTGCTTCCTATTTGGCCCAAAATGCCCCCTTTATCTAATTGACAGCTAAGATTGAGTTTTTGTGGTTGTAGTGTTCATAGCTTTGTCTATGAACTGAAGTTGATTCTTGGGGAGGACGGGAAGTTTATCGAAAGCGAAAAAGTCGGCCTGGGAAACCTCCTTTGAGGGCTGAAACACTCCTCCAATAAAAACCCCTTTATAAGTAATGTCTAGTCTTGCGGTTTCCCTGTCCGTTCTTATCTTCATCCTCTCATCGGCACTTACAATTAATCCCGTTTCTTCCTTGATTTCTCTCTCGAGCGCCTCTTTGGGGTGTTCGCCTTTTTTGATATACCCTCCGGGGAGACTCCAGGAATCGGTGCTTCTATAGGTATGTTTTACCAGAAGAACCTCGTTTTTATCGTTTAGAATAACTCCAGTTACACCCACCAAGAATTCGTCATTAAGAACCCGCATTATGCGAAGTTGGGCTTTTGTTCCGAGATTAAGCTGCTGCCAGAGTTTGGCTAAAGCATCCTTCATATGGCATTTTCGTCTTCCTCTTCTCCAGCTTCTGCCTTGAGCTTGGTATTTTCAAGTTCTAGTTTGTGGGCTTGTTTTGTAATCTCCGCAAGCTCATCCTTGGTTTTTTTAAGCTCATCCTCCTTTTCGCTTATGGTCATGGAGGTGGAGAGAGATTTAAGAAGGTAGATAAAACCGGTTACCAGAAGGGTAAGAATAACGGAGGCAAGAATGACAAGGTAAACAGGGACTTCCGCAAGCGCATAAGGCCCGACATTTATGGCCGTATGGCCAGTATTCTGGGTAGCAAAAAGCGCAAATCCTAATCCAAAAAGGACTGTGACAACCAAGGTTAGCATTGGCTAGAGAAATCATAACATATCAAAAAAACTTATGGAATTTGAGAGAAGGGAAAAAATCAAAGGGCTGGAATTTGTGGTTCGATATAACTCACCATCTTTGATCCTTCGATTTCACTCAGGATCTTCGATGGTTCGACTCCTTCGGTTCTCCTCAGGATTTATAATTCGCTCACCATCTACGAGCTGGAATTCGGGGGAATTGATAACCATTCTCGCCTCTTCTT
The DNA here is from genome assembly GCA_001792115.1 of Candidatus Woesebacteria bacterium RBG_16_42_24. GTDB lineage: Bacteria > Patescibacteriota > Microgenomatia > UBA8517 > UBA8517 > RBG-16-42-24. The sequence continues at coordinate 58,347 of MGFX01000001.1, read as the reverse complement.
GATTTTCGATAAACCTATAAGGTAAAATACGTTTCTATGGTAGATAGAGAGCAACACATTGGTGCATTTCAGAGAAAAGGTGAACCTGGAGATAGTGTTGTTGCAGAAATACGCAAAAAACACGGGTTATCCGAGAGGGCTTCTCTTGAGGATATCGAGCCAGTTGCAACTGAATTGCTTCGTAATCCCAGAACAGCAATGGATGCAGCCCAACTTGTGCTTAATAGGAGGGTAGACGGAAGAGAAATAATGATTGCCCAGCTTGTCATGACTCTAGGTTTTTCAGCAGGAGAAAGATTCGGGCTTCTACTTATGGAACGAGAGACAGAGGATAAGATGAAACAGAACGGACTGACAGATTTTGGAACTACGAAAAGATTGGGAGAAAAATACTTCGTTTAGATTCGATTATCGCTTGCCAACCATTTTCACCTCGGCTGGAATTTGGGGGCGTTATGTTGAGGTTGGGCTTTCTCTTCGGTCAAGCAGGGAATGAGAAATTATATAAAGAGGAGAATTCTGGCCAGGAAGAAATAGCTGCATAATCTTTATTTTCCCCTGATCTCTTTGGGCGAGTATATAGTCAAGAATATCTACTCCAATTCCAAAATCCCAACCTTCAGTGCGGCCGGTTTCGATAAGTTCCCTAAGGGGGAGTATACCCCTTTGGTTTATTAGTTCTCTTGTGCGCTTTCTGGCATCAGGAGGCTGAAGCTTAACTTGTTCGACTATTATCTCGTGGTCCATTTGGCAGAGTATAGAGAAAAATACAAAAAAATCAAGCATGGCTGGAATTTGGCCTTCGACTCCGCTCAGGCCTTTGGGGAAATTGACTTTTCAATATTTGGCTGTTAAATTACTCAAAATGAGAGAATTATCCCAGGTAAGACAAGAGACAAACCGGGCAGACCCCATAGAAGAGGCATGTGTACGTGCCGAAGCCATGCTCCACTTTTTCTATCCAGCCGAGCTCCTAGCTCCATCTCTTTCATATTTTGAAGAACAAAAGAAGGCAAAAGCAATTCAACTGAAAGATGGTACACGGATAGTTGGAATAGAAAGAGTGAGTGATATTATTTTTAGTGTTTGGGGCCAAGCAAACGAGCTAATGATGTTCTCTTTGGATAGTTATGGCACACTGTCATTACGTTTGAGAGAGGGTGATAACTATATACCTGATTTACCTGCAAAAATATCGAAGATATCTTCTGCACCTTCCGAAATAAGAAGAAAATTTAAGGCACTTGCACCAGACGTTGTTAACTGGCTGGGATTATCTATATTTAAAGATGAACTTCAGCCCATTCCCGAAGAAATTATTTCTTCACTCAAGCAGGTTGCAAGCGCGCTGGAATAACTGGCTGGAATTTGGGGAGGATTTGCCTCTTGTATATAAATATTTAAAATCTACACTCCTTTTTGATGTTTGCTTATCAGATTCTTGCAATTTTCCTGCTCTTTGGTCTTTTCTCAGCCCTCACAACCATACTATTAAAAAGATTTGGGGTAGCAAGCGGCAAGGGGATTTTCTTTCTGGTTCCTCTTTTTTTCTTTTGTATCGGCTTTAGCCTAAGGCTGACGGAGGCTAAGCCCCTGGTGGATACGGGGTACTTCCTCACAGAATTCTCATACCTTTTCGTATACACCCTTTTTGCGATATTTCTCTTCTTGGGGCAGATTAGATATTGGAAAAAGTAATCGGCTGGAATTTGGGGGAAAGTTTGATTAATTCTCGTGCTTAATATAGAATTCGCTTTCGATATGACTGAAAGAAAACACCTAAGTGAGTTGAGAACCCTTAGTGCTGAAGGGGCGATTGCCTTGCGCGAGGCAGCTCTGGAGAATGCTCGAGAAAACGGCGTTGAGGGTTTCCTTATAATTTTCGATGCAAGGGGCCTTCAACTTACTTCAGAGGGACTAGGTAGGTACAATGAAACTAACATAGCAATAGCTTTAGCTAAGGCAAAAACAGCTCTGTCGATTCACCGTTCTACTAGTGTACAAAGAGAAAGGATGGAGTCAAAAGGCCAGAAAAGGGAAGATTTTGGGGATCGGATTGGAAGCCTATTTGGTGGCGGTGTCGCAGTTTTCGCAGATGAAGCCAAAATAGAATTTGTGGGAGCAATGGCTTTTAGCGGGGGAACGGAGGAACAGGATGAAAATATTTGCCGTACCGCGGTTGATTCTCTAGGTTTGTATACTGACTTAACCCCAGAAATTCTAGCTACAACAGAGGGGAAAACGGAAAGTTCAGGTGAGGATAGTGATATTCCCTTCTAGTTCACCAGGAGTAGGGCATTGACCAACTACTATCATGTGTTATAATCCTTTATATAAGATGAGAAAGTGACCAGATGCGAGGTGCAAGTGGCAGCCGCCATCTGGCGGCTTTTTTCGTTTAATTAGAGGTTAACTTTCCCTCGACTACGCTCGGGACTATAGCGCCCAGCTAGAACAGGATAACAACTTCAGATCCTTAAAAGCGGCAAAGAACAAGTTACAAGTAGAGAAAAGCTTAGTTTTTAGTTCATAGTATTTTATACATTGTTCATACACTTTTCTGCCTGCTTGCAGCTTGTTTCTTGCTACTTTTATCTGGGCTCTTTGACATCCAAGATATGACTGGAAGCGTTAAGACGAAGTTTTACCTTCGTGCTTTAACGCATGCAAGGATAGAACCAATCGTCACTTTTTGAGGGTTTGATCCTGGCCCAGGATGAACGCTAGCGGCGTGCCTTAGGCATGCAAGTAGAGCGGGCCTCGCAAGAGGTCAGCTGCGAACGGCTGAGTACAAGATAAGTATCTACCCCTTGGCGGGGAATACCTACTCGAAAGAGTAGCTAATACCGCATAAGACCGCAAGGTGAAAGGACGTAACTGTCCACCGAGGGAGGAGCTTATCGCCCATCAGCTTGTTGGTAGGGTAACGGCCTACCAAGGCTACGACGGGTAGGGGACGTGAGAGCGTGACCCCCCAGAATAGGACTGAGACACGGCCTATACACCTACGGGTGGCAGCAACCGGGAATCGTGCGCAATGGACGAAAGTCTGACGCCGCGACGCCGCGTGAGGGATGAAGGCCTTCGGGTTGTAAACCTCTTTTGACGTAAGGGAGACCTTACGTAGAATAAGCATCCGCTAACTCTGTGCCAGCAGCTGCGGTAATACAGAGGATGCAAGCGTTATCCGGATTTATTGGGCGTAAAGCGTTTCGTAGGCTGTAGGATAAGTTGTCCTTCAAAGACCAGGGCTCAACCTTGGAAAGGGGGACAATACTATCCAACTTGAAAGATTTCGGGGTTTTCGGAACTCTCGGTGTAGGAGTGAAATCCGTTGATATCGAGAGGAACACCAAGGGCGAAGGCAGAAAACTAGGAATTTTTTGACGCTGAGGAACGACAGCTAGGGGAGCGAAAGGGATTAGAGACCCCTGTAGTCCTAGCCGTAAACTTTGCTCGCTAACCCGTTTTTTTAAAACGGGTGCAAGCTAACGCGTGAAGCGAGCCGCCTGGGGAGTACGAGCGCAAGCTTAAAACTCAAAGGAATTGACGGGGACCTGCACAACCAGTGGAGCATGTGGTTTAATTCGAGACGAACCGAAGAACCTTACCCGGGTTTGACATTCTACCGTTTTAGGATTGTAGAAATACGAACCGATTCTTAAGCAATTAAGAAAGGTAGAACAGGTGTTGCATGGCCGTCGTCAGCTCGTGCCGTGGGGTGTTCCCTTCAGTGGGGTAACGAGCGCAACCCCTGCCGTATGTTGAATATTCATACGGGACTTTCCGAGTTTTTCTCGGAAGGAAGTGGGGACGACGTCAGGTCAGCATGGCCCTTATGTCCGGGGCGACACACATGCTACAATGGAGCCGACAATGGGTTGCCAAGCCGCAAGGCGGAGCTAATCCCATCAAACGGCTTCTCAGTGGGGATTGAGGGCTGCAACTCGCCCTCATGAACGCGGAATTGGTAGTAATCGCGGATCAGCTAAGCCGCGGTGAATACGTTCTCAGGTCTTGTACACACCGCCCGTCAAGTTAGTGAAGTTGGGGGCAGCCGAACCTCGAATGTTTCGGGGGAAGCTGAAACCAGCGACAAGAATTAAGTCGTAACAAGGTATCCGTACTGGAAGGTGCGGATGGATCACCTCCTTTCTAAGGAGTTCTCACGGAATCCGCCAAAAATATCATATTTAGGCGGAGTGACAACACCCAGTTTTTATGTTCGCCGTTTGAGCTGTATCCTCAAGCAGGGTAAATCAAACGGGATCCGCTTCTGGTCATATCTTGGAAGTCAAACAGTGTGGGGACCTCTTTTTGTCCAGCGTTCGCGGGAGACGCGAATGACCTTGTCCCGATTTTGATTTCGGGAGATAGGAAGGGGTAGGGTATAGGCCAGGAAGGGTCTGGTTGAATAGCCGTCGACGGTCAATTTACAGGCTACCTGGTAGTTGGAAAGATTCACCAAGTCTGTTTCGGAAAAAACCTCCGCAAATTCCTTAAAAAGAATTGAAGCATCGCTTGCTCCCACCGCAAAAGACATAATAGATCCTGCATTTCCCAGTATTGCCTTTTGTACCTCTTCCGGGATCTGGGCCATATATTGGTTGGCGAGCATTATATCTAGTCGGTACTTCCTTGCTTCTGACATGATTTTAATAAAAGATCCGGTTGCAAAGTTTTGAAACTCGTCGACGTAGAGGTAAAAGTCACGGCGGGATTCTTCCGGCATATCGACCCTGTGCATCGCGGCAAGCTGAAGTTTGGTAATAAGCATGGCTCCTAAAAGTGCCGCGTTATCCTCTCCCAGTCGACCCTGGGAAAGATTGGCAAGTAGGATTTTGCCTTCATTCATGATGTCATCTAGACGGATAGAGCTTTTGGGGTGGCCGATGATTGTTCGAATTAGGGGTGAGGTAACAAACTGGCCAACCTTGTTAAGAATAGGGGAGATAGCCTCTTTCTGAAGATTGGGCGGCATTTTCTCAAACTCGTCAACCCAGAAAGACTTAAGGATCGGGTCGGTGATTTTGTCTGTTATCCTTCGTCTAAAATCGGGAACTGTTAATATCATAGGTACATCTTTTAGGGTGGAGTTGGGCACATCGGCTAGGGTTAAAAGGGTAGTCCTTAAGATATATTCGAGTCGGGGTCCCCAGGAAAATCCAAAGATTTTATTGAATATCGATACTATTCCGGAGACCACGAGTTCGGCCTCTTCTTTATTGGTTACCTCAAGTGGATTTACTACAATTGGATAATCCTTATCTGCCGGGTTAAAGTAGACGACGTCGTTAATCCGCTCGCGAGGAATATAGTCGAGGATTATTTCACAAAGGTCTCCGTGGGGGTCAATGACAGCCAGACCCCGTCCTTTTTTAAGATCGTCGATTGCCATATTGGCAATTAGGGTCGATTTTCCGGTTCCGGTTTTTCCAATATTCCAGAGATGGCGGCGGCGGTCTTTATCCTTAATTCCGAAGATCACCTCGTTATTTTTGAACTGTGTTTTACCAAAGAAGTTAATGCCCATTTTATCCTCATCCGTTGCACCGTAGGAAGTAGGAAGGTTTTCGGGAGGGTCTGAAAGGACACTTGTACCCCAGGCAATCATAGGTGTTTTTATTTTTTCGGAAGGCAAATGCCAGACGGTGGCAAGTTCTAATATGTTCATGATTTGATTACCGGAAACTTTTCGCGACAAAAAATCTATTAAGGGTTTAGTTTTCCTCAGGAAAGAGCGACCTTTGGTCGAGAAAGAATTCCCGTCGGCTCTTGTAAAAACCCCGAAGGCGGAAGCAAGCTCCCTTAGGGTTTCATTCGAAGTAGCTGCAAGTCGGAGAGAAACAGCAAAGCCTGGGTAAGAAATTTTCTCTTTTATGATACTTTGGTCCTCACGTGGGGAATAAGTGCCGTCCTCTTTCTTAGCCCCGTAAGCGGCGTAGTTTGCCCCTTGGGTTTGCCAGGAGGGACTAACCGATTCGAGTGCATATTGGACGGCTACCAGCTCATCGGGGGTGGATTTTGCAAGAACGGAGAGAACCGAAGCCAGCGGATCAACGTCTGTAAAGTTGGCAAAGGTTGCTAAAGGATAAAAGCTTCCTTTTGATAACTTAAGGGTGGAAACATGTAGTTTTGGGTTGGTAGCAAGTGGATCGGGAATTTCGTCAATTATTGCCAATGGATAATTTGATTGAATTTGGGTTTTGACGAAAGAAACAAGAGCTGTATCGCAAGTAACCAAAAATTGGATTTGCTGGTTTATTTGGACAATTTCCAGGGAAAGAGCTTGGGAACGGGCCCCAAAAAGTCTTTGCAAAAAACCCACGGAGTTTATTTGGGTGAGGGCCGCCAAAAAAGTTTGGGCGGCTTCGGGTGTAACTTCGGTGTTACGAGGAAGTTTAAGTAGAAGTGTGGTCAGGTGATGCATACAAACTTATTATATAAAGATTGTTCACTCTTTGCTTGTCCAAAGATTCTTGTCAATTTCTTGCTCGTCTAAGAAATTGACGAAAGAAGGACGCCCGCATGTGCTCATCACCCATTCGTTAGCCCTGCTTGCGCAGGCAAGTCGCTCATGCTTTGTCTCTTCAACTCCGGCGGACACCAGGGTCCTTGTCGAACAATTCGGACTTCTGAAGGGGTATTCGCTCACTAACTCATGGAGTCTTCGCATGGCGGGACCCATTTAAATCCACGAAATCAAATTTTAAAGGGGATTAAAAAAATAAATTCTTCGCACGGCGGGACTCAACAAAAAAGAAGGTCAGAAATTAGGAATTTGAATTGAGGTAGTGCGCCCCTCTGTATATTGAGATTGTAGTCTCCCAATGGGGACAGAGGGGTTTTGAATTGTACTTGCGGAAGGTCACCGTGGTGGTTGAGGCAGGACCATGGAAAGCACTTGGTGGTACATGGGTGAAAGACGTTGCAGCTCTCCCCAAGTTTTATCCACTCGAGAGGCCTCGACTAACCTGAGGTTGCGAGGCTCCTCAAAGGCCTCAACGAACTTGGCCACTGAGCGGTCTCCATAGTTGACGTAGATTATTATCTCTCCGTCAACAAGGCGCCATGTCCATTCAATCATGTTTGTCTTCCTCCTCGGGCTTAAAGCCCTGCGAGATTAGCGAGATTATGGACGAAGTGACGCGACAGCGCTTTGGATCTTCTCGACCGGATCTTCGAACACGACTGTGGCGCCTCCTTGGACATTTGTGTAGACTTTCGCGATGGTTCTTCCGAACAGTCCGAACAGAACGGGTTTGTAGATCTCGACGCGATAGTGGTACCTATGACCCGACGGATCTTCATCGCTAATGGTTCTTACCCCCAGACCTTTGGGTAGTAGCTTCTCCAATTTCATTTCTACATCGACGAGCTCGAGTTTGTCAGAGATTCCTGCCGATATAGACACGAGTCCTCCTTTGGGCTTTGCCCTGAATGATATGGGTTCCGGTTGATTCCGTCCTCCGAAACTTAGCACTCGGCTTTCCCAGTTGACTCCCGTCCTACACATCTTACCTCTCGCCCTCGGGTACTACTCGTACACGGCTCGAGGAGCGATTGTTGCAGGATTTCGGACGATTACGCCCTCCGCAAGTTAACGTGCAAACGCGAAGTAGTAAGCTTCGCGGAAATGTATCTAAAATCCACGCTTTTGTGGATTTTGATTAGGGGTATTTTACAACGGGAAAGAAGAGAAAGCAAGAAATTATAGGCTATTTGTTTTGAAGCTATTTTTATGATAAATTATTCACATTGCGGGCGATTGGTTCAGCGGTAGAACGCTTTCCTGATGACAATCAGGAAATTGACATATCGAAATTTAGCATACGAGGGCTGCTGGTTCAGCGGTAGAACGCTTTCCTGATAAGAAAGAGGTGCTAGGTTCGACTCCTAGGCAGCCCACAAGAGTACGCTAAATTTCGTTATAAGAAAGAGGTGCCAGGTTCGACTCCTGGAGCGCCCACAAATTTGCTCTCAAAACAATTCGACCCCTTGACTATATAAACTACCTTCTATATACTTTGCATACTTTTGAAGCCTTAATGAGAAGCTATTACCTAAACTTAAAACCAACAGGCGGGGAATTTAGTGGTCTATCGACGGGATAAAAAGGTAAATTAGCTTTCAGGTATTAAGCCGGCTTCAAAGCCGGTTTTTTGTTGACCTTTTTAAATACAAATAGTCAACAACCCTCCGACCAATCTTGGCATGAGGCGTGAACGAATAGTTCCCAGAAGCCGAGTGCGAAGATAAGGAGGGTAAAATTAGCACATAAAAATGGATGCCAAAACTACTTTAAAGCTTAAAGAACTTGAACAGAAGCTGGCTCGCGCCGAAGAAAAATATCGGGAACGCCTTTCAAAATTTCGAGGAGTTGCCCACGAATCTGCTCAAGGTGAACTATCGTATTCGGATCTTAAAGTTCGGGAGGATCACGTCGAGACCATTAAGGCTGAGATCGAAGCCTTAAGGAAAGCCAAGAAGTAATTTAGGGGCCCGAAGTTTTAGACTCTGGTCGCTGGCGACAGCCAGGCCGGTTTGTCCGCCATAATTTGCTGGCCTAAATGGGCCGTTAGCTCAGCTGGATTAGAGCGCTACATTTGCAATGTAGAGGTCGCCGGTTCAATCCCGGCACGGTCCACAAATATGGCGGATCAGGGAGTGAATAACCAATTCCGATTGAATCGGGATTGTCGACTCTCCCCGGGTCCACAGCTTTAAGGTGAAAAGGCGAGAGGGCAAGAGAGTAAAAGTTTTTTCAAATTTTACTCTTTTACCTTTTTACCTTTTTACCTTAAATTCATTTGTTCTTTGACATCTGAAGAGAAAGGCCGTCCTGAACCGTCCTGGTTCAGGACAATAAGTTTTCACTAATGCAGACAGTGGATGCCTTGGTACAACCTACCTAAGAAGGACGTACATGGTGACGAAACTCAGCGGGGAGCTGCCACGAAGCTTTGATCCGTTGGTGTCCGAATAGGGAAACCTACTCATTTTGAGTACCTAAATTTGAAATGTCCCGACTTGTCGGGGCTACTAAAGTTTAGGAGGGAACCGCCCGAACTGAAACATCTAAGTAGGGCGAGGAAGAGAAAACAATCGTGATTGCGTCAGTAGCGGCGAGCGAAAGCGCATCAGCCTAAACTCCACTTTGCCTCGCAAGAGGCTTCGTGGAGGGTTGCGGGAGCCCAATATGGGAGTTGTCGCGGTAGCAGAACGGCATGGAATTGCCGACTAGAAAGAGTGAAAGTCTCGTATGCAAAACCAAGATGACCTCTAGGGAATTCCCAAGTACCACGGAGCACATACTCTGTGGGAATCTAGGGGAACCATCCTCTAAGGCTAAATATAGGTTGTGACCGATAGTGAACTAGTACCGTGAGGGAAAGGTTAAAAGAAGGGTGAGACACCCAGTGAAATAGAAACTGAAACTGTTTGCTAACAAGCCGAGAGAGCTTGTGCGTAGCACAAGGAATTTCTAACTACTAATTGACCTAATTTCTAATTAAATCCCAATTTATTAATTTGAGAATTTAAGAATTATTTAGAAATTAGAAATTAAAAATTTAGGAATTTCTCGCGCTGCGCGCGAGTGATCTCGTGCCTATTGAAGAATGAACCGGCGAGTTGTCTTATTACACAAGTCTAACCCCGTAAACCGGGGGGAGGCGCAGCGAAAGCGAGTCTTAAAAGGCGAAATAAGTGTGATATGACAGACCCGAAACCGAGTGATCTAACCATGGCCAGGGTGAACTTAATCGAAAGATTGAGGGAGGCCCGAACCCGTAGTCGTTGCAATGACTTGGGATGAGCTGTGGATAGTGGCAAAATACTAATCGAACTCGGAGATAGCTGGTTCTCCCCGAAAGGTCTATAGGGACCGTCTCGCCTTTTCGGCTTATGTTGTAGAGCACTGGATGGATTACCAACCGCAAGGGAGGCAGTCTAACCAAACTCCGAAGACATAAGTCTAATTAGGGCGGGAGACAGTCATATCGGGCTAAGCTGATATGGCGAGAGGGAAACATCCCAGACTTTCGTCTAAGGCCTCTAAATCTACCTTAAGTTTAAAAGGAAGTTAACTTTCAGAAACAGCCAGGAGGTTGGCTCAGAAGCAGCCACCCTTTAAAGAAAGCGTAACAGCTCACTGGTCGATGAAGGTTAGCGCCCAAGATGTATCGAGGATAAAGGTAGTGCCGAAGACAAAGATTACGCCGCAAGGCGATAGTGGTAGGGGAGCGTCCTATGTGCAGTGAAGTTGACCCGTAAGGGTTGGTGGAGCGCATGGGAGTGAGAATGCCGGTATGAGTAGCGCACAATCCCAGTGAGAATCTGGGACACCGAATACCCGAGGTTTCCGTCGCAAGGTTCGTCCACGACGGGTTAGTCGGCACCTAAGGCGAGGCCAATTGGCGTAGTCGATGGGTGAGCAGTCAAAATTCTGCTATTTAGTTTAAATCGTTACACCGCAAGGTGCATGCGCAAGCATGATAGCTGGGGGCTGACGAAAATGGATGAGTAAGGCCAGGAGGTGAAGCCTGGTGTAAGCTGTTAAATAGGGTTAGCTGGGAAATCCGCTTTCCTGATTAATTGAGCAGTGATGCAGAGTCCTATGAAAGTGGGGCAATTTTACTTTATTCAATTTCAGATAAAAGGCTCGCAGTGAGATTTAGATTAAGCCGTACCGCAAACCGACACAGGTGGGTTGGTCGAGAAGACTAAGGTGAGCGAGAGAAGGATGTTCCAGGAATTCGGCAAAAAAGTTACCCGTAACTTTGGAAGATGGGTTGCCCCGATTATATCGGGGTTGCAACAAAAGTTTACTAGTCGGCTGTTTATCAAAAACACAGGTCCCTGCGAAGCCGAAAGGCACGGTATAGGGGCTGACGCCTGCCCAGTGCTGGTAAGTTAAGGGGAGGGGTCTTTAGGCCGCAAGGCTTTTAGGCTCTGAACTTAAGCTCCAGTAAACGGCAGCAGTAACTATAACTGTTCTACGGTAGCGAAGTTCCTTGTCGGGTAAGTTCCGACCCGCACGAATGGCGTCACGAGCTAGTAACTGTCTTGAACATTCACTCGGCGAAATTGCGTTGGCTGTGAAGACGCGGCCTAATTCCACCAGGACAAAAAGACCCCGTGGAGCTTTACTGCAGTTTGGTATTGCTTTCATATTTTTTGATTGCCAAGAATAGGAGGGAGATTCGTCAACCGTGTGATACCTCTCGTTAAAAAATGTGAGGCTAACCTAGGTCGCCTGAAGACGGCGACAGGGAGAGTGCTAGACGGGCAGTTTTACTGGGGCGGTACCCTGCTAAAAAGTAACGCAGGGACACAAAGGTTGGCTTACCACGGATGGAAATCGTGGGGAAAGCGTAAAGGTTTAAGCCAGCTTGACTGCGACATCGAAGGATGGAGCAGGTACGAAAGTAGGTCTTAGTGATCCTCCGATGCACTTTGGGTGTGCACGGAGCTTAATTGATAAAAGCTACCCCGGGGATAACAGAGTAGTCGCGCCCGAGAGTCCATATCGACGGCGCGGTTCGCTACCTCGATGTCGGCTCATCACATCCTGGCGCTGGAGAAGGTGCCAAGGGTTGGTCTGTTCGCCCATTAAAGTGGTACGTGAGCTGGGTTCAGAACGTCGTGAGACAGTTGACTTTGGTGACATATCAAAGTGACAAGTCCAAGCGGTCTCGCCCTTTAGACGTATTGAATATACATTGAGTGTGGAATTAAAACTTTTTGTCCATAAACACCTCGGAGTGATAGCCCGGGGTCCCCGCGCGAAGCGTGGGGAGTAAAATGAAGGGATATAAATCTGGCTATATGCTGGAAAGTCTCGTTAATGTTTGACTACTAGTACATATGTAATATACTAGTAAAAATGTCAAACCTGAGATCATCAGCAGGAAAGGCTAGTTTTCAATCTCATATATCAGATGACTATTTGGTCGGTTTTGTGGAAGGTGAAGGTATGTTTTATATAGGTATTGTTCGTTCACCTGAAACTAAGACCGGTTGGCAAGTAATCTATTTTTTTAAGGTCTCTCAAAATCCTTCGGGAAGAGGGGTTTTGGAGTACTTTCAAAAAAGATTTTCTTGTGGTTATGTAAAACAAAATAGTCGGATAGATAGAACTGACAAATCTTTGGCATATGTTGTTCGAGATTTGCCTAGTTTAAGAGATAAAATTATTCCTTTCTTTGAGGGTAAATTGCATATTAAGCAACAAACTTTTGAAAAATTCAAAAGAGTAATTGAGTTAGTTGCTGATAAAGCGCATTTAACCAAAGAAGGTATAACGGAGGTTTTGGAGATTGCTTATTCTATGAATACTCAAAAAAGAAGGGTATTAAAAGAAAAAATACTCCAAGACTATCAAAACTAGAATCCTCACAGGCCATACGCCAGATCCGCCAACAGCTACGCAGTTGCGGGCGGAAAGATATGGTCGGACCCCACGGGTGATCGTGGGAGCTAGCAAGAATGTAAATTGGCTAGCCATTAGTAACAATTATGTCGGACTCTATCCGGTGGAATCGTTCGAGTCTTGAAGGGAGCTGGCCTCAGTACGAGAGGACCAGGCTGGAGGAACCTCTGGTGTGCCGGTTGTTACGTCAGTAGCATCGCCGGGTAGCTATGTTCCTAAGGGATAACCGCTGAAAGCATCTAAGTGGGAAGCCCCCCCTAAGATTAGGACTCGTTATAGACCCCCCGAAGAAGACGGGGTTAATCGGCAGGATGTGGAAGACCCGTAAGGGTTTAAGCTTACCTGTGCGAATCGGTCGAAGAAAACTATTCTCTCGTGCCTCGCACGAGAGTTTCCAGATTCCAGTCTCCAGTTTCCATTTAATTTTCGAATTTCGAAATTAGAAATTTAGAATTTATTTGGAATTTGGTATTTGGAAATTGGAAATTCTCACGCGGAGCGTGAGAGATGGCTTTTCTCTTCAGTTTTGAGAGTACAAATTATATTTGAGGGCACCGTTCTGGTGATTTTAGCGAGGTGGAACTACCCTTTCCCATTCCGAACAGGGACGTAAAACGCCTCAGCGCCAACGATAGTTATCCGGCAACGGATCGCGAAAATAGGTCATCGCCAGAACAGTGCCCTTAATTTTTGGAAAAAAATTTATAATTCTTAATGAGTCTTGTCGATTTCTTGTCGTGCCAGAATCCATTTTGTACTTCTCTGCTCACTCAAGAACCTATCTGTTCATTCTTTGTTTGCCCAAAGAATGAACCAAGAAAGGGCCCGCCAATAAAAATTTCTACTGAACATAAACTTGTTCATACGATGTATCTTTAACTTCTTCGGACTTATAGTCCTCGTCGAACAATTCGTACCTTTGAGAAGAATTCACAAGTTTACATTCTAGTGAAATTTTAAAGGCGTCGTTAAGAAAAAGACCTGGGGTAGCTCGTTCAATGGGGCATTGAAGGCGATTGGGGCATTGAGGAAGGCTTCGTAAAGGGGTATAATGTCCCCACTAAAAGAAAGAAGGTATGATAAGTGACTTCAAAAGGCTCATCTAAAGAACCTACAACTATGGAGGCGCTTTTGGCCTCCTACGAAGGCAAAATTCATGGATTTTCAAAAGGCCAAAGGCTAACGGCTACAGTAATTGCAAAAACACCTAAAGCTTTGGTTCTTGATATAGGAGGCAAGTCGGAAGGGATAGTAACCGAGAAAGCATTTGTCGAGGCCAGGGATTATATTAAGATTCTTAAGATAGGGGATAAAGTAAATTGTGCGGTTCTGATTCCAGAAAACTCCGAAGGCTACGTAATATTATCTTTACGAGAAGCTACCCAAGGTGCAACTTGGGATAGATTAAGAAACGCCAAAGAGAAAGAGACCCCCCTTAGTGTTGTCGGCCGCGGTTCAGGGCCTTCAGGGGTAACCGTAGAAGTAGAAGGACTCATAGGCTTTATCCCTTTTTCGCAGTTGGGGAAAGAAGCGATGGATAATCCACAATTTTTAATAGGCAAGAGTTTTAGGGCCAAAGTTATTGAGTTGGAAAAGAGTTCAAATAAAGTTGTTTTGTCCGAAAAAGCGGTCTCCGAAGCAGGGGAAATGAAGCTTGCCAAGGAGGCCCTCTCTAAGGTTAAGGAGGGAGAGATATACGACGGAATTGTCACAACGGTTGCCAATTTCGGCTGCTTCGTGAGGATCGATATAAAAGAAGGAAAGGGAACAATTCCCGTCGAGGGCCTGGTACACATTTCAGAACTATCATGGAGCAAGGTCGAAAATGTGGGAGATGTAGTTTCCGAAGGAGACAAGGTTAAGGTCAAAGTCATTGGGGTTAGAGACGGCAAATTATCATTTTCGTTTAAAGCCGCCCAAAAAGATCCTTGGGAAGAAGCTGGTAAAAAATATGCTTCCGAAGCCAGGGTTTCGGGTAAAGTAACTAAAGTTACCGATTTCGGGGTTTTTGTGCAACTTGAACCCGGAATCGAGGGGCTAATCCATATAACCAATATTCCTCCTGGAAAGAAACTTTCATACGGTGAGGAAGTAAATTGTTATGTCCAGGAAATTGACCCAAAAGCTAAAAAGTTATCTTTGGGTTTGGTATTGACAGAAAAACCTGTAGGGTATAAATAAACAAGCGATTATTACACTAAGCCTTGCTCGAATATATTGTTCCCAAGTTTAGATTGACATCAAAGATAAAAGATTCTATACTCCTGGCCAATGTTCGCAGAATTTAGTGAGGGAGTACAAAAAACTACAGAAGAATTTAATGTTTTCTTAAAGGAAAAATGGGGACTTTCTTCAGTAGATGAGCTTGCTCCTGCGGTTTTATTATTCTATAGACGAGGTGACAGAGCTATGGTTTGTTATCCAATGGTTCTGAGACAGGAAGCGAGCCGAACCATGCAACACGCATTGGTAGCTATAGGAGAGCCCTCGGAACCGGCAATGATTATCTTTGCTGGCTTTACTAGTAATAAGTTGGATGGGGAAAAATGGAAGTTGGGCCTTTCTTTGATGGGTAAGGGGTCCGAGGATTATTATCTCAAAGATGCGGCTTGGAGTGAGTATGATCAGTTATACCTACCCTCACAGAGTCTCCGGGTGAGGAAATTTCGGTTAGAAAATACAGAACCTTTGTTGGCTTTGAGGTTTGGAGAGGTTATGAACAAAAGATCCCGTGAGGTAAAAGAAATGCTTTTGTTGTATTTCAGACCCCTAAATTTTAGTATCGATACTATGGCAGAATTCAACACGGCAAGGTGGCTTTTTGAAGCTGCCAAAAGCAATAGATACGAATTGGGTGGACTGCGGGAAGACGCGCCACGTTCAGGGCATGTAATGGGTCTGGGTAGCAGATAGATTTTTCTTCAGTGTTATAATTGGCCGAAATGGCCAAGCCTCATTCTAAGTACATCTGCCAACAGTGCGGCTATTCTCAAGTCGGCTGGGCTGGGAAATGCCCCAATTGTGGAAGCTGGGGGAGTTTAGTTGAAACAATAGTCTCGACAGAGAGTAGTAGAGGTAGAAAAGGTAGTAAAAGTAGCACAGGTATAAAGAAAAACCCTGTTTCACTTTCTTCCATCCCTTCAAAATCAACTGCGAGGATCTCTACTAAAATTTCAGAACTGGATAGGGTTTTGGGTGGCGGGCTTGTGCCTGGTCAGGTTGTTCTTATTGCAGGAGAGCCAGGTATTGGCAAATGTGTAGCTGCCGATACGTTAATTCCAACTGAGCGAGGTCTCGTTTCGATTGAGAAATTAAAACCTAAAAATGCTAATAAAGGATTTGTTGAATTACGAATAGCCGTTCAATCCCTTAATGGATTGCAAGAAACGAGCCATTTTTATACCAGCGACGAACAAATTACGAAACGAATTACTACTCGGATGGGGTATGAACTCCAGGCGACATATACACATCCCATTCTGACACTTTCGCAGGAAGGTAAAAAGAGTTGGAAGAACATGGAACAAATAAGAGTTGGTGACTATGTTGCTATCCAAAGGCATGATGCTATTTGGGGCAACAACACTTCCTTGCCCCCATTCAAATTTAGGATCAATACCAACGCAGTCGTGCCAATTTTTCCTAAAAAGATAGATAAGAATATGGCTTACTGTCTAGGTTTGTTGGTTGGAGATGGAGGTTTGACTGATTTTGGACACGTAAACCTTACTACTGCAGATTCGGAAATTAAGGAAAATTTTGAAAATTGGATATCTAGTTTAGGTTTAAAGACTGGCATTCTTAGATATAGGTTGTCAGTTAATAATCGTCTTTTCCACCTTTGGCTTAGGCATATCGGTTTTATTTCCGTTCGTGCGCAATTGAAGAGTATTCCAGAATTAATTCTTTCTGCTCCAAAACAGATTGTGAGAGCCTTTTTACAAGGTTTATTTGATACAGACGGATCTTCTAATTCTAAAAGTGGTGGCAGTATGCCAGGTGTAATTGAGTATTGCACCACCTCAAAACAACTAGCAAAGCAGGTCCATCTTGTTTTGCTTCAATTTGGTATTGTGGGGAAATTGCGTTTTCGCAAAAACAAAAAGCAAGGAGCATGGATTCTTCAACTTCTCGGCGACAGTGCGAGGCTATTCTACTCTGAGATTGGTTTTAGATTAAGCCGAAAACAGAATAGTATGAGATTACTTTCTAAATTATCTAACAGCAATTTAGATGTAATTCCGCATTTGCCTTTTATAGATCTGTCAAGAATTCCTAGTGATCATCGTTGGGATAGACGCTATTTAAGGGGAATGCGGTCTGCGAGTTATAAAAAATTGAAAGAAATAGCAAGATATGTTCCCGAGCTTAGAGTATTACTCGAGCCCCAATTTTATTGGGATAAAGTGGAGAGTGTAGCAGATATGGGTAATTCAGTCTGTTTTGATCTGTGTATACCGAAAACACATTCACTGGTTACCAACGGAATCGTTAGTCACAACTCTACCCTCCTTCTTCAGCTCGCAGATAAACTCGGCGACGTTTTATATGTGTGCGGAGAGGAATCGGGGAGTCAGATAAAAGTAAGAGCCGAAAGGCTCGGAATAAAGAAAAATTCGATAAGTCTTTTGGAGGAGACAGATGTAGATTCCGTGGTCGAAACAACATCTACCTTTAAAGGAACAACCCTTAAAGGTGTGGTAGTGGATTCGATTCAAACAATGACTACAGAGGATTTAAACGGGTTGGCGGGGAGCGTTGGGCAGGTTCGCGAGTGCGCCTTTAGGCTTTTAAGGATCGCAAAAGAAAAAAATATTCCATTATTTTTGGTGGGACACGTTACCAAGGAAGGCACAGTCGCCGGTCCAGCGGTTCTTGCCCACATAGTCGATACTCTCTTGTGGTTTGAGGGAGACAAGTCTCTGACCTTGAGGCTGCTTCGTGCAGTCAAGAATCGCTTTGGTCCAACCGATGAGGTGGGAATTTTCGAGATGGAGGATAAAGGATTAATTCCGGAAACAAACGTAGAAAAGATTTTTATTTCCAGGGAGCATATGGATGTAGCTGGAAGCGTGGTTACCTCCACTCTTCAAGGCACAAGGCCGCTTTTGGTAGAGATTCAGGCTCTGGTTGTTTCTTCCAAAATGCCTTTTCCTAAAAGGGTAGCCCAGGGCGTTGATTCAAGGAGGCTTGAGCTTCTGTTGGCCGTTCTTATCAGAAGGTGCGGGTTACCTTTATACGAATACGACGTTTTCGTAAACGTTGCCGGAGGTATCAAAGTAGTGGAGCCTGCAAGTGATTTGGCCATTTGTCTTGCTATTGCCTCATCGTTTTTTGATAAACCCTTACCCAAAGGCAGCCTGGCACTGGGGGAGGTCGGATTATTAGGCGAGATTAGGGAGGTTGTTGCACAAGATAAAAGGGTGAAAGAGGCAAGAAGGTTGGGGCTGATAAGACCGATTACTCAAAGAGAAATAAAATATGTCAACGAGGCAATAAAGAAGCTTCTTAAATAGTTTCCCCAAGTTTTCCACAATTATTTAAACCGCCGAAATTAAAGCGAAAGTTGATATAGATTTTAACACCCCGATTACTATGGGCAGGATACTTTAATAATGCATTATAGTTATAGGGTTTGACAAGGTTGACAGGGGGTGTTACAATTTTTTTGTTCTTTGAATTTCATGGTTTGTTTAAGTGGAAGGAGTCATCCTCCCAATCTTATCTTTCGCCTTAGTTCATTTGAACTGCGGCTCAAGAAGCGATTTATGGAGGATTGTGTTCAGCCTGAAAGGCTGAATTACAAAAAAAAGAGCACCGCCATCGTTGGGTACTCCGAGATTAATCGTTACTCGCCACGAATAGAGGTGCTCTTTAGGTTTGGTTACTACGCTTAAGTAGAAACCGGATTTATCTTAGGACAGGAATAAAAAGATAAATCACTCTAGACTAGAAAGTTTGTTAGGGTCTTGTCAAGGCCCTATTAGTTTTCGTGAAATTCGGCTCTGAAGGGGACGGGTGGATTGTAGGGCAGGCGATCTACCCGTTCCTTGTGGAGCCGATTTTTTGTGATTAAATAAATATATGGAACAAGGGGAGATTTATCACGTCTATCAGGGCCGGCGAGTTTTTAAGGTGGAGGACTACAAAAGGGAGTCCGACCTAATCCTTGCCAGGTTTTTAACTAGGACTGCCAAGTATCTTTTCCTGGTAGGAGTTCTCGTTCTTTTAATTTTCTTTGCCCCGTCGATTTGGTACTACCTAAAAGGAGGAATCCCCAATAATATTTCAGAACTTTTGGCGAGAACTGCGAAAGAGGCCGAAACTGCCCCGATAACAGTTAAACCAGCTTACCAACCCAAACTCGACGCGACTTTACCGCAAGAATCTAGACTTAAAATTGTCTCAGCCAAAATCGACACCCAAATTAACGAAGCTACGCTTGATAATTATGAAGAGGCTCTAAGAAAAGGAGTCTGGAGGGTTTCGGATTTTGGGACTCCTGCCGATAGAAGTAAACCGGTTATTTTGGCGGCCCATAGGTATGGGTATCTTGCCTGGAGTATTCCTTACCGACTCAAAAATTCTTTCTATAATCTTCCCAAACTAAAAACCGGCGACACTGTGGAAATTATTTGGAGACAGAGAAAATATATCTATGAGGTTTATAGAGAAGAAGACGGTGAAACTATAACTGATTACTCGGCAGACCTTATCCTATATACTTGTGAGAGCCTTAACTCGCCGGTCAGGATATTTCGCTACGCCAGGCTTCTTGAAATATAGCTCCAAGCTGGGGCTTGACAAAAGTTATTAGAAGTATATACTTTACACCTTATAACGATTAACCTATAATTCAGAGGTTATTTTAAATCATGTTAAAGAAATTTTTAGTCGCTTTCACTTTACTAACTGCGGTACTTTCGACCCCGCAGATCTCTTATGCAAAAACGGTTTGTACCCAAGAGTATGGACAGCCGGTTGTTTGTAGAGAAGAGGAACAAGTTCTTGCTGTTACCCACGAGCCAAAAGAAACGGCTATTGGGGATATTAACCCCGCTATACTCGGTGGGGCTTTAGTTAGCGCTTCAGGGTTTCTCCTTTATCTTTCGAAAAGAAAGACAACTTCTTTTATCAGAGGTTAAGGTCGAGGGCAGGGTAGAGACCTAAAAACCCTTTAGATTTCTCCTCTGCTCTGGGACTAACAGTTTCCAAAGCATACAAACTTTGGCTTACTTAGGACCTTCGGTTCGCCGAATTTGTTCTGAGTAATAATTGCCAAAGGTACGTTAACAAGGCATACAGGAAAATTATCAGCCTTTTTTTTGGGCTGTTTTCATTACCGTCGTCCGCCGACATAACCTGAAGGAAAAGGAGGAGGATTTCGTGGATACGTACCTCGTTCTCTTCGGGATCTTCGCCGCAATCGCTGCCGGGCTTATTATTGCCGACAACGATGCCAGGTCGAAGGTCTACCTCTCCCAGAGCTGGAGAGGGCGCATCGGGTTTCTTGTTCTGGCGCTGGTGGTTGATTGGGCCGGCCTTTTCTGGGCCAGCCCGAACGACCTACTTCGTGGGGGTCTTCTGGCCTTCGGAGGGGTGGTCAGCGTGTTCGCATTGCTGATCTGGCTTCCGATGCGCTGGAGGGAGGGGATTACATCCCGCGACAACGTGGGGTTGATTCTTCTCCTGGGAGGTGCAGTAGCCTTTGTGCTCTCCGGCTGGACAATGTCCTTCGAAACACGTTTGATGGTCGCGCTTTCTTCGGTGGCCATCATCATCGGGTATGCGATGCTTTCGCGTCGCAAGCCCAAGGAGGAAGCAGCATGAAGAAACTGCTCGTTCTTCTCATCGCACTGGCCCTGTCCGGCTGCGGCTTACTGCTGCAGACCACTCCCGGCGTCAACTGGGAGGCTACGGCCAAGGCTGCCCAAGCGCAGCTGCAAGCCCAGGAAGGGGAGCCCAATCCGCTTGATGCGTTCGGGAATCTCCCGACCGCAGCTCCTACTCAGGAGTCTTCGGCAGGGGCAACCCCGGAGCCAGTTGACCAGCAGGTCATGGGTTCGCCCAATGTCTGTCTGGTTCCGTTTGAGCCGAACAGCGAGGCTGGCACTGAGCCGGACTGGCTGTGGCGGCTCGAGATCGGCGGGAATCAGATCCAGCATCGGGATTTCTATCCCAGGACATGGCAATCGGTGTCCTACCTGGTCCCCCTGCTCGTTGAGCCGGGTCAAGTCCAGGCAATCTGGTACGGCTTCGGGAGCCCCTGGCAGGCAAACCCTGCGGGATGTCATCCCGACTGGCTTGAAGTGGGCGCCGATGGAGTGACCAGGATGAACATGCGAATGGTCATCGCTGACACCAGCCGCTACGCTTGGGACAGGGTCGACTCTGGCCACTCTGGTCTCGTCGTCAACCTGACGGACTTGACCATCGACCAGGTCAAGGAGCTGACGCTGCCGATGCTCATGGACCGGGTGGTCTACAACCATCTGAACCTCCCTGAAGCGGAAATCGAGAAGGTCCTCACAGGCCATCTATGGTACATGAGGGACCTCTTCCGCTTGGGACTCGTCAGTGAGGAAGGTTTCCTCACCACCGACGGGATGGAGCAAGCCCCTATCGGGGAAGCTGGAGGAGCGGGTTGTAGCGGAGAAGAAATGCGCTCCCTCGACTGGGAACCGGGCAAGCAGTACGAACTGCTCTCAGACCCGATTTCCTTCGAACCCTTCAGCAGCGACTCCAGGATGCCGGATGGGCGAATCGTCGTGGTCTTCCCTGCGGAAACCTCGATCGTGCTACCCTCCTGGGTGGAAGGCGGTGGTGCCTACACCTATCCCGGCTGCTCCTATGAGCAAGCCCAAGCTCAGAGCAACTGGGATGGCAAGCTCATCTATCATGTCGAGGGCGATGCGCTCGTTCCCGGGCCGTTCCCAACCGACGGGTAGAGCCGGCTCTACTAAACTCAAGCCATAGCCAAGGTTATGGGGAGAGGCTTAAGAGCGCAAGCTCTTAGGACGGGTCAGCTCCGTTATCAGCTTTGCAATTATTTCCCCTATGGGGACTCGCTAGGTTTGCGCTTGCGCAAACAAACGTCGACCCTCATAGGGTTTCACCTCTTTTTAGAGATGAAGCTTTATTTTCCTGTATGCCGACGTTTTGAGCTCTTAACCTTAAGGTTCAGAGTTGAAAACGTCTAATAAGATACGATCTATTTATATCAAAATATGTCAGAAACACTTGATCGAAGAGGTTTTTTGAAAATCGGCGCAGCCGCTGGGGGTGCTGTGGTGCTTGCAGCTTGTGCGCCCGAACTTAAGCCATCTCCTGAAAGAGAAAGACAAAGCCGAATTGAATTTGGTTTTAACACCAGATTTTATACTTCTCCGAATGAGCAGCTTCTACATTTAGATAGATTCAAAACCACGTGTGATCAGTTGGCCGCTCTGCAAATTCCTTGGATAAGATTTCCTTTATGGGATTGGGATATTAAGCCAGAATCTTTGCCTAAATACGATGAGGCTATAGACTATGCAAAAAGTAAAGGCTTGAAAGTATTTCTAGTAACCAATGTAGACAAACTTTCAGCTGATCCCAGAAAAATAGATCAGCTTACTCGTAAAACAAGAAGGCAATACGAGCTTTTAGGAAGAAGGTGGGGAGACAAAGTCGATTATTGGCAGATTTTTAACGAGGGGGATGATCACTTAGACGATAATTACAATAGAAACCCTGGTTTTCCCTTTCCCCCTGGATACCTTGAAAGACGCAGATTTTTCTTTAAAACAGCCGTTGATACATTAAGACAAGCAGTCGGGGAAGAGCATGGAGTTGAGGCCAAGGTAACCACAAATGTAAGCAAATGGGTAGGGGCAGATGCAGGAGTAAATCCTGAAGAGGTGGTTTATTTTGACGCCGTTTGTGGATTTGTTAATCCGGGAGGCGCTATCACTAAACCATGTGGTGATTTGAACTCTATTACTCTTGATCTTTACCCTGACTTAGATCCAAACGAGATTTTGGATCTTCCCAGACAAGTTTCTTATTTTTCGACTAGATATGGGGTAGGTGAGCAAGACGGTAAAAAGGACGTCATTGTTGCTGAACTTGGTTTACCGGAAAGGAGCACCAGAGCACACGCAAAAGATTGGGATCCCATTCACCAAGCGGCAAGTATTATTGCTTCAATTCGTTCCCTAAATTCTGGCCCTGTTAAGCCGAGGCTGGTTTTTCCTCATGAATACATTGATACGAAGGCCAGAGAAGAAAATAGCCACGAAGGGTCATTTGGAATTATGTATGCCGATGGGACTCCTAAAGAAAGCTTCGAGCCCGTAATAAGAGAGATGTGGAGAATACAAGATCAACCATAAGATGAAAAACGCTAATCCATTAGTTTCAGTAATAATGCCTGTTTATAACGCGGAGGCGTTTGTCGCCGAGGCGGTGGAGAGTATACTCTCGCAAACCTATCCCAATATCGAAATTATTTTGGTCGACGACGCTTCAAAAGACGGGACTTTGGAGATTCTTAAGAAATACAAAGAGGAAAATCCCGACAAAATTACACTTGTTGCTCTTAGGAAAAATAGAGGTAAGGGCGGAGATGCCGCTGCCAATATTGCGTTTGAGAAGGCAAATGGTGAGTTTATCGCCAGAATGGATGCGGACGACATTGCGTTACCAGATAGGATTGAAAAGCAATTTAAGTTTCTTAGTGATAACCCAGAGTATGCCGTAGTTGGTTCTTGTGCTCACGTAATAAATACTGAGGGTGAGGTTGTAGGCCAAAAGATAATGCCCGAAACTCAAAGTGATATTTATAGAAACTGCTTTGTTTTCCACCCTATGATTAATCCTACTCAGGTTTTTAGAAAGTCGGCTTTTCCCGGCCTAAAGCTTTATTTGAATGACAATCCAACCAATAATGACTACTTAACCACCATGAAGAAAATTTCGGGTGGAGCAAGATATTACAACTTGCCCGAAAAACTTCTTTACTATCGAATTCACGACAAGAATGACTCGTTAAGAAGGGTAAGGGGTACTTTTGGAAATTCTGTAACGACTAGACTTAGGGGAGTCTATGAATTCGGATACAAACCCAGCATATTCTCTATCGCTAAATTTCTGCTTCAGATAGCAGTTGTTTATTTGCTTCCGGAGAGGGTAGTTTTTACCCTTTATATGCTTATTCGCGGAATAGTAAAGCCGTCTATGGTTTTGCCCTCCATCAACTTTCCGGTTATTGCTAAACTAAGGAAGGCCTTCAGTTCTTAAGCCTTTAGACAAAGAAAGAAGGCCGAGAACTTATGAAGAAATACCTCAAATTATTTCAATTTTTGCTTCCTATCCTAGCGGTTTTACTTATTGAGACTCTCCTTTTTAAGTCCAATTACGTATCTGGAACTTGGCTTACTGGTTGGGATTCCACCCAGCCGGAATTAAATATTTCTGAGCACTTTTCGAGAAATTTGGGAGCAGTTTGGCAGGAATATAGAGGATTGGGGGTACTTGACGGAATGGCCCACGCCGCCAATTTAGTTCACACAGGCTATATTTGGTTTCTTTCCCAGTTTCTAGAAGCAAGTATTGTTCGATATTTCTTTGTCTTTTTGATGCACGGGCTTGGTGGATTGGGAATCTACTACCTAGTCAGGTTTCTTTTTAAAAAGGAAGTCGAGCCGCTAAAAACCTTGGTAGCCTCGATTGCATCTGTCTTTTATCTTTTCAATCCAGCCACCATACAGATGTTTTATGCACCCCTTGAGCTTTTTATCATCCACTTTGGATTCTTGCCGTGGCTTATTCTCACGCTTCTTAAATATCTTGAGTCGGGAAAGAAAAAGGATCTTTTGCTTTTATTTGCAGTTAATTTACTGGCAGTTTCCCAAGCCCACGTTCCGACAATCTTTATAGTCTATGCGTTTTTCGTGGCTATAGTTTTAGCTTTCCATTTAATTAAGAATCACAAAAACAACATAAAAGCCGCAGTTTTAGTTATTATTGTTCTCTTTGCAACCAATGCATTCTGGGGTCTGCCTTATATTTATTCGGCCTATAAAAACGCAAGTACAATAACCTCCGCGAAGATTAACGAACTTTCGAACCCGGAAATTGTACTCAGAAATGAGGCATTCGGAGACCTCAAAAATGTGGCACTAATGCGCGGCTTTAGTCTAGATTATGAAGACTGGAAAGGAGACAACGAATTTGGATATCAAATGGAGACTTGGAGAAACTACTGGCAAAAGCCCCCCATAGAGCTTTTTGGATTAGTACTTTTTGGATTGGCAATTGCCGGATTGACTCTTGCAGTATTGACTAAAGAAAAAACGGTTTATCCATTCATCGCAATTTTTGCCTTCAGTATTTTAAATTTAGGCGCTAGAATTCCTTTGATCTCGACAGTTCGGTCACTCATTTGGAATTACTCCCCTTATTACGAGGAAGTTTTTAGATTTGCTTTCACAAAATTCGCGACAGTTTACGCCTTAAGTTTTGCGGTTCTATCGGCTTACGCTCTGGTGAGAATTTTCTCTTTCAGGATCCTAAAATCGCTCTCGCCCATCTTGGCAATCATGTTTTTGGCCGGACTTATCTTGGAGAGTTTACCTGCTTTTAGAGGAGAATTTCTCTATGACAAATTAAAACTAGAAATTCCACAGGAATATTTTGAGGCGTTTAACTTTTTCGATAAACCCGAGAATAAGGGCAGAGTGGCCATCCTTCCTCAACCTACTTTTTGGAACTGGGAATACTCAAGGTGGGGTTATCGTGGCAGCGGATTTATTTGGCAGGGGATTTCTTCCCCGCTACTTCATAGGTCATTTGACCCCTGGAGTAGTCAAAATGAGGGTTATTACCAGGAAATTGCCGATGCGATATACAGGAAAGATCTAGCTGATTTCGAGAATGTCCTAAGTAAATACAGGATTAGGTGGATATTAATGGATGAAAATATATTCCAACCAGGGGGATGGTCTGAAGCTCTTTATTATGATGAAGTAAAAAGCCTAATTAACTCTTCAGACAGAATAAACGAGATTCAAACATTTGATAGTCTAAGCCTCTATGAGAACCATATTTTCGTTGGAAGGAACGACGAATATATTCGGGGGCCCAAACTAGTGGGTAGCCCGACGTCAGACGACTTTTCTTATTTAAGAAAAGACCCAAATTATTATTTTGGTATAGATTACATAAACGGAACCGGTATTTACCACCCCTTTGCATCTGTCTTGTCCGCGAGACCAACTGATGTTCGAATGGAGGACGGGAGACTTATTTGGGAGAGAGATATCAAAGAAGGTACGGCTTATATAGATCTGGGGCCATGGGTGCCCCTTGAGGGGTTGGCACCGGTTGATTTATACGCTTCCTACCAAGGAGGAGGAAGTGTTAAGTTCAGGATAGTGGGGTTATACCCTATTATTAAACTCGACGGAAAGGTTATCTCAGAAACTTCAGAAGGAGACTTTACCATACCGATGTCGGGAAGTACCGAGAAAATTCTACTTTCATTTGGAGACAATAATTATTTTGAAATATCAAAAGGAGCCTCCGAGCAATATGTCGGAGCTATCCTCCTTCCCCAAAGCACAGAAATATCTTTAAAAATTTACTCAGTGCCTGACGATATTTATTTTGATTTATACCCCAATTTTGATGGAGAAGAAGTTAGGAAGTGCTGGGAAAGGGAGGGGAGAGAAACCCGAACTAAGGCAACCTTAATCGATGGTGAAATTAATCTAACATCGAGAGACGCAACTGCCTGTATTGGAGCACGCTTACCCATGGAATTTACAGGCCCAACCCTCTTAAGCGTCACATTAGAACACGAATCGACTACCGATACCCCTCCAGATACCTGTTTGACTAAAGAGGGCAGCCCCGGTTGTATTGGCGTCTCCCCATTTTACCAAACTGGATCTAGTCACGATTGGGCGGAAGTTACTACCTTCTATGAGACCCAATCTGGTGGGGTTTACTGGCTCGATTTGCTCTCAAGAGCAAAAGACGAAGAGGGAGACGAATCTTCAATTTCATATAAAAATGTTGTCGTTAAAACTTATCCCTCGGTTACTCAGACCGGTGTTCGTCTAGAAGATAGTTTTGCTCCTAAAGAAGGGAAGATAGAAATTAAAGACGCTAAAAGGATATCTTTGGAACTTCCTCTTGGGAAAGAACAAGGACTTATAAAGAAAGAAGTCTGGAGTCAAAATCGTGGAGGGGAAGAGGCAGAAAACTGTAGTATTTTTGGGACTGGAGAGGTCAAGAAGAAAGTTGATTCTTCAGGGATAACTTATGAATCAGAAGACAGAGGGATTAATTGCGACCATTTTGTATATTCGGGACTGGTGCAAAACCAGGGTTACCTTTTAAGGATTAAAGGTGAAAATAGGCGAGGAAGGTCACTGAAGTTTGTCTTGAATAATCATGCCACACACCATAATGATCTTGAAGATTTAGTGCCAACAGGTTCGTTTGATGAATACTATGCCCTCCTTCCGGGCACAAATCCTAAAGGGGAATACACTTTTGTTCCCGAAACACGTTCCTTTGGCCCAGAAAAAAGTGTAAATTTCTTGGAAGAGATAGGGTTTTTGCCAATTCCGGTTAATTGGATGAGTCGAATTGTACTTGTCCGAGGCGCAACTTCTAACCCCCAAAATTTACGGATTAAAAATATAACTAAAGTCAATACATTCTTTTATTCTGTAGAGACGGAAGGATCCGGATACATCGAACTTTCCCAGGCTTACGAAGATGGATGGATAGCATTAGCCAATTTCCAAATATTGCCGCACTATAAAATTAATTCCTGGGCAAATGGATGGCTCGTGGAAAACTCAAAACTCAAAACTCAAAACTCAAAAATTTATATCATTTTCTGGCCACAATTACTTGAATTTCTCGGATTTGCCTTGCTTTTTGCCGGTTTGGGGTTTGTCCTTTCAACCAAAGAGGGGGTAGTTGACAATGAAACAAAGAACAAATACAATTATCCTGTCTAGTAAGCGGCAAGGATGTCTTCGCCGCGAGTCGTTTCTCGCTTCCCAAAGTTCAAATCTTTAATGGTAGCCAAGAAGAAGTTAACCGAAACTGCTCAAGAAGTTAAAAACCCGTCCGTAGCGGAATTGGTCGGAGAACCAGTGGAGAAAGCAGATGAGCTTTCGACGCCGGCGAGTAGTTTAGTCGTAGATGAAAGAATGCTACCGGATTCAGGACTTCCCACAGAATATATCGAAGGAATACTTGATATTGCAAATGAAGGATCCGGCCTTCTAAGACCTAAGTTTGCCGCATCTGAACATGACATTTATATCTCGGCCTCTCAAATCAGGAGGTTTAATCTTAGGGTCGGGGACTTAGTTGGAGGGCAGGCGAGGCGCCCCAAAGAGAATGAGCGCTATTGGGGACTTTTAAAGGTTGAGAAAGTAAACGCAGTTCCTATAGAGGAAATGGGCGAGAGGGCAAACTATGACGACCTGTTGGCAATTTACCCTGATGTACAAATTACTCTTGCGACCGAGAAAGATATATTAACATCTAGAGTGATTGATTTAATTTCTCCAATAGGTTTTGGTCAAAGGGCTTTAATAGTTTCACCCCCAAAAGCAGGTAAAACTTGGCTTCTAAAAGATATCATCACAGGAATTGCCAAGAATTACCCGGAGAATGGTAAAGCCAAAACTAAGAAAGTACATCTAATGGCCGTTCTTATAGGAGAGAGGCCGGAGGAAGTAACAGATATACTTAGGGTTACAAAAGAGGCTACGGATGGCTTTGGTGAGGTTGCAGCGAGCAATTTTGACGAGGCTCCGGTTGACCAAACAAGAGTCGGAGAGCTTGCCTTAGAGCGCGCCAAAAGAATTGTCGAGCAGGGAGTGGACGTTGTAATACTTCTTGATTCAATCACGCGTATGGCCAGAGCTTACAATTTAGCCCTGCCTACCTCCGGACGAACACTTACGGGTGGATTTGACCCTGTGGCACTTTACCCAGCCAAGAAATTCTTCGGAGCAGCAAGAAAAATAGAAAACGGGGGGTCGCTCACCATAATTGGGACATGCTTGGTTGAGACGGGCTCGCGAATGGACGACCTTATTTATGAGGAATTTAAAGGAACGGGGAACATGGAACTTCATTTAACCAGAAAGCTTGCAGACAGAAGAGTGTTTCCTGCAATTGACGTTTCTCGTTCTGGAACCAGACAGGAGGAACTTCTTTACGGCAAAAACGACTTGCCCAAAATTCATACCTTAAGAAGAATGCTCGAGCTTGTTAGCGAAGACGAACGCACAGAGACGCTTCTTGAGCGCTTAAAAAAGGCTGAAACAAACAAGGACTTCCTTGATAGCCTCACAGTAGCCTAAAATAGTAGTTTCCAGTCTCCAGTTAATTTATAAATTCGAATTTTGAAACTTTTGATTTATTTGGAAATTGGAAATTGGCAATTGGACATTAAATTGACGGAGTCAATTTCATATGTTATCTTCTTCTTTGCCGTATGGAAGATCCTTTGGGTCAAATTTTGACTCAACTCACCGAAATAAAGCTGTTTTTTATCGAACTTGGTAATTTTCTATACAAAAATCTCCTTGTATCGTTCCTAAAATTTGAGGCCGGGAAAAACATTTTTGTCTCCGCACTCTACAGACAAAGAGGAAGGCTCTCCCGCCGCTTAATCCACACTGGAATGGCGTCTTTGGCGGCTTTGGGTATGGTAATTGCTCCAGTTATCGCCCAGGAGTTCCCGGGAAGGAGTGTTGACCCCTGGGAAATTCCAGCAACTGCTGCAGTTCTTTCGGCAACTACCGAGGGAAGTGAAATTTTGACTTTGGTTTCTGACAAAGTGAGAGATAAGGTAGTAGAATACACAATCCAGGAAGGTGATACAGTTAGTTCCATTGCGGACAAGTTTGATGTTTCTATCGATACCATTCGTTGGCAAAATAATCTTAAAAGTCAGGACGCTATAAAAGTAGGACAGGTTTTGGAGATCTTGCCCGTCACCGGAGTTTCGCACAAGGTGCAAAAAGGCGATACCGTCTATTCCATTGCCAAGAAATACGATACCGCGGCCCAGGCGCTAGTTGATTTCCCTTATAACACTTTTGTAAATGACGAGACTTTTGAGTTGGCAATTGGACAGACGGTAGTTGTACCGGATGGGGTAAAACCGGCAGAGGTTCTTTGGTCACCCGTTGCCAGGGTACGCCAGGTTACGCCCAATGCCGGAACAGTTGTTGCCTCGGGCGCCTTCGTTTGGCCTGCTGGGGGAACAATTACTCAAAGATTTGTTTGGTATCATAAGGGGATAGATATTGCCAATAACGGAGCTCCTGCAGTTTTGGCTGCGGATGCAGGACGGGTTGTTGTAGCCGGCTGGCCAGACGGTTATGGCTACGGAAACCGCGTAGTAATTGACCATGGTAACGGTTTTAGGACTCTTTATGGTCACTTGAGTCAGGTTTGGGTCGTTCCGGGACAAACCGTAAATAGGGGAGATGCGATAGGCAAGATGGGCTCAACAGGCCGCTCAACCGGAATTCACCTTCACTTCGAGATCATCCAAAACGGAGTCTACCTTAATCCACTCAATGTGCTGAGATAAATAACTTCAGTAATCCAGTAGTCCAGTAACCCGGTATTCCGGTAAGTCAGTAAACCAGTTGACCGGTTAACCGGTACACCGTCTGACTAGAATACTGGAATACCGAAATCTGATATAATTTGAGCTGCGCAGACCCGTAAGCGGGGCCCGTAGTATACCGGTAGAACACCGCATTCGCATTGCGGAGGACCGGGTTCAATTCCCGGCGGGTCCACAGCCAATATATGTCTGCCGATTCACATAATCTCTTCCACTTTATAATCATGGTTTTTTATCACATATTAAGAGGTTCTTTGGGAGCAATAGTCTGGCTAATACTTGCTGTTGGAGGATATTTTCTTATTAAAATACTTATCTACCCCTTAAATTACATAGTCGGGGCTCCAATTTTGCTTTCAGGACTAGGGCTAACTTTAAATTCTCTTTTCAGAATTATTCTTGCGGTTTCCTCTCCAATTTTTATCCGCGGAACGTGCATCCTGTGTAGAAAATAAATGTTTTGAGTATTTTGAGTATAATTTAGACTCGCAATAATATCCTATTATTTGGGACATTTAACATTAATTATGTAATTGCTTCTTATTATTATACTTCATTAAAGTAATAACAATTTCTTAAGTCAAAGTATTTCTTATTTCATCGTCAATTCATACGTTGTCATAGAAAGATACCTATTTATACAAAAATGGGCTTGACAGACGTTACCCACTGGATGTTAACATGAAAGATAAGCGTAAAATTAGCCTTAGGACACTAAAAAGGTGTTTACAGTACTCTTATGAATAATCCGTCATCCGTAAATCGTAATCCGAAGAAAAACATGCATTTTTCTGATCTTGATGCTTGGAGAGTTAACCACGATGTGGCTGTCGCCATTTATAGACTTACGAGGAAATTCCCTAATAGTGAAAGATTTGGTCTTATTGACCAGCTTCGAAGGGCGGCATCTTCTGTGACTGCCAACATAGCGGAAGGCTGGGGGAGATATCATTTCGCTGATAAGATACGTTTTTATTATCAGGCTCGTGGCTCAAACGCAGAGGTACAAAATTTTCTTATATTAGCTAAAGACCTAAATTTCCTTACAGGTGATGAATTTCAATCTTTAATAGACAAAATAAATCAAGGATTTCAGTTAATAAGTGGGTTGATACGTTCAACAGAGAAAAGAAAAAAAGATGACGATTCGTAATCTGAGCTTGTATCCGGGTGACGAATGACAGATTACGGATTACGAACTTAAATCCTGCCCAATGCAGCCTAAATATTCAGCTAAGCAAAGAATTGAGCTTATTAAAAGAGCTCTTGAAGGTGAGAGCGTATCTTCTATTTGTGGAAAGTATCAAATCTCACGCACGATTTTTTATAGATGGCTGAATAGATATAGAAGGTATGGAGAGAATGGATTAAGTTTTAAGATCGGAGGCCGACCTCGAAAATCTCAAACCCCAAAGAAAATTGTGTTTAGAAAACTCTCTTCTCTCGAGAGATTCAGGATGGTTGAGGCTGCTTTAGCTAAAGAAAAAGATATATCTTCGCTTGCCAAAGAATACGAAGTTTCTCGAAACACTATTTATAAGTGGATCAAAAGGTATCAACTGGCGCCGGATAAAAGGATAATGGCCGTTAGCGATCAAATTCCGCAGGTTAAAAGGTATTTTAGACAGGCTCCCCAGCTATACGAAGAGGCCGTTAAGTCTCTAGTTTCTAAATATCCTAAGTACGGCGTTAGAAAAATAGTTCAAAATCTTCCCAAGGTCGGGGTTCACCCTATCCTTAGCCATCATGGGGTGCAGAACATACTTAGAAGGAGCGACCTTTCTACTTTTGAAAAAAGATTCTTATTCGCTCAAGGCCAAATCACTCCACAGATAAGGACAATCGCGGCCGTTTTAGGGAGAGTAGGGCAGTTTTTTGCACTTTCCCACGAAACTCGCAAGAAAGTAATCAGAATATTGACTGCGTTTTCTCTTTCTTTTGGGGCAACAATCTTCTTAACTGGGTTCTTTGGGTATGTGGTAACAACTGCCGAAAAAGCAGGTATGGGTAGCGCTGGACTTTTTTTTGCCACGGTTGCTCTTTTGATAGGTTCAGTTTTCTTCCTCTACTCTCTTAAATACTATCTAACTTTGGCACTAGTCTTGTCATTCAGCCAAGAAGGAAAAGGGGAAGGTGAAATTGGGATTGAAGCCAGAGGAAAAAGTCTATTGACTTGGCTTTTGGGTCTGGGTGGCAGGAAGGCAAACGACAAGAAACAAGCTAATTTGACAAAAGCCGGAGGACTGGAAGCAAACCTTGAGCATGTAAGACTAACTAGACACCCCTTTATCTCCATCCATATACCCCTTTATAACGAGAAGAATGTAGTTGAAAGACTAATCAACGCCTCAACCAGCTTTGACTATGAAGGAGAGTATGAGGTAATTCTCTGCGACGACTCGACAGATGGGACATCCAAGATAATCTCTGATTATCTTGGAAAATTCCAAATTCCAAATTCCAAATTCAGAGGGGGGGAGGGCTGGACGTTAAGCTCGGTAGAGGTAGCCCCGGGAGTAATAGTTAAGCACCTGCATCGGACCTCCCGCTCGGGGTTTAAAGGTGGGGCATTAAGGGAGGCTCTAATCCATACAGACCCCAGGGCAGAATTCGTTTCTGTCTTTGACGCAGACTTTGTACCGTATCCTGACACCCTGACACTATTCCTTAAGTACTTCCAGGTAACTGCAGGCTCGTTAGACTTCGCCAAAAGTAAACAGTCATCCGTAAATAGTAAACCGAATAAAACTGCGAATGACGAATTACAAATTACGGATCACGGGCAGCGCATAGCTGCGGTGCAAGGTTACCAGTGGCACGTCTTAAATAAGTCCGAGAACTGGATAACCAGGGGAGTAAGGAGTGAGTATGCCGGTTCATACGTCATTGAGCGTTCAGGAACTGAAATCTATTCAGGCCTTAAACAGATTTCAGGATCGGTCTATATGATCAGAAGAGATGTCTTAGAAGAAGTAGGCTGGGAAACTTCAATCACCGAGGACTTTGAACTGACCCTAAAACTCTACGAAGCTGGCTACAAAGTGGTCTATACCCCTTACATCCAAGCCCCTGCCGAGTGTGTCTCCACCATTAAAAGACTAGTCAGGCAAAGAATGAGATGGGCAGAAGGACACTCAAACAACATTAAAAGGATGTTTGTGAGACTGATGTTTGGACACTGGGAAGATTCGACGGTAGAAGGTAGAGGATTGAATGTGGGGGTAGAAGGTAGAAGTTTGAAGGTAGAAAGTCAATCTTCTAACCTCAATCCTCAACCACTATCTTCTACCCCCCATCCTCCATCGTCAAAGAGCTGGATTCCTTCCCCTCTATCTTTTAGTGAAAAGCTCGAATTCCTTTACCTTTCCCCTTACTACCTCCAGGCCTTCTTCTTCCTGGTGGGAACCCTCTCCTGGCTTGTCTCTGAAACCGTCTTTAGAGCCCACCTGCCCTTCTGGACAGAGCTCTGGGGCTGGAGTCTGGTCTTAACCAACTTACTGGCCCTACCTCTAATGAATGCCGTGGGACTATTTCTTGAGGAGTCGGAAGAAAAAGACTATGCAGGTCTTGCCTCATTTGTGGCATTATCCTACATTCTCGTTCCCTTCCAAGCCTACGCCTCCTTAAAAGGTTTCCTGGAAAAAAGCGAAGGACCTTGGTTTAGAACCCCCAAGACAGGACGTATCACAGACATCTTTACCAGGGGCAGATTCTACAGATTCATATCAGGGATTTTGCCCGGAAGGGCACCTGCTTTGCAGACACTAGGTGCTAGGCACTGGGGTCTAGGGTTTAGTCTAAAACCTAATGCCAATACCCCTGCCTTGCCGGCAGGCAGGCTAAACCCTAACTCCCTAAACCCTTATCTATCCCTGGCTACTGCCAACTCTCGCTTTGACAACTTCAGAATTTTGCCGAGAAATAAAAGAAAACTTGGGAACTTTGCTTTATCCCTACTTTTGTCACTGAGTTCAATTTTGGCCGCTATTTCTCCCTTTATTCCAGTATCCAACCTTGCTTACGCCTCAGAACCAAACCTTAGAACAGCCCAGGATCTATTGAGTGCTTCACATTCCGACGAAGTTACAGAGGCAAAAAATCCTTCCAATAAAGAGACAATTTTAAAAAATGCTTCTACACGCCAGATTGACACGCCAAGAGCGATTGTTAAAACCGCCAAGAGCGGTAAACAGATAGAGTTTATATTCCATAAAGAGCCCAGAGTAAGAATTAAGGCCGATGGTCGTGAAGTAGAATTTGAGACTTTATCTATTGGTGGCAAGAAAGCTTTTCCCTCGGAATCAAAAATATATTCAAATAAAGAAGTTGTTTATGAGGAAGTAATTGAGGGTGTTGATTTAAAATATTCTATTGCAGGTAATGTATTGATTGAAGAATTTATATTAAAGGATTCCTCTTCACTTTCCTCATCTGCTTCGATAATACAATCTGTGAAAACCACAGACGTAAAAATAGTATCGCCAAATTCAGAAGCTTTTGGATTTTATAGTAAAGAAGGGGAGGAATTGTTTAAGTTTTCCCAACCCTTTGCCAAAGATGCAATGGGCGAGGTGAGCTACGATATTGATTTTAGTTTAGAGAAAGACAAAATAGGCTATAGACTTATAAAAAGTTTTGGCCAAAATTTTGGCTCATGGCTTTCGGCGAAAGAGCGAGTTTTCCCAATTTCAATCGATCCTTCGGTAATAGTTTCTGGAGGAATAGAGGAAGGGGAAGTTCAGTACGGCGGGCTGCAAAGGAAAGTAGCCTATGTAAATGGAAACTGGTACGCATTTTATAACTGCGACGCAGTAACGTGTACTGCCTCAACGGGGGGAAGAATCTTTTTTAAGAAATCTTCAGACGGGCTGTCTTGGGATCCGGCGGTTACTGTGGATGACGGAGATACAGATAATTATAATCCCTCAATAGCTGTTTCCAACAATATAATCCATGTTTGGTGGATAGATGATGGAGCAGATAGGTCAGAAGGGCGTCGAATTGATACTGCAAGTTCTGATGCACAGGGAACCCTTTGCCAGACCAGCATAGAGGCTGGGGCTATTGGAAATACGTTTATGACTTCAGTTGCCCAGTTTTCAGATACTAGCGTTCTCATCGCCTATTCGGATACAACCGGTGGAGATGCTGAGATAAACGCTTTTGAGATTGCGGGTCTAGATGGGTCTTGCAGCGGAAACACAACCTCAGTTGTTACTGGGAATGTAACCTTTGGAACACAAGGGGCTGGTTTAACTTCGGGAGATAGGCCGGTCTTGGTTGGACTTGATGCAACCAGTGCTGCCGTTGTGTTTCAGGACGGAACAGACCTTTCATTTGCCAAGTATGATGCTTCGAGAGATGAATGGAGAAGGAATAATCAAACCATTGGTTCAGTTACAGACACTATTTACTCGGTAACTACTGACGGTACAAATATTTGGGCGTTAAGCGTTGACACTTCGACTAACCAAAATACAAGACTTTATTCCTGTTGTACCGCAGACATTGCAGAGTTTTTAATAGACTCAGACACAGGTTCATCCGGAGACGAACAAGATACAGAAATGGATATTTGGTGTCCAACTTCTGATCCGGCTAATTGTAAAGTGGTTTATGTGGATAACCTAGAAACTGCTGGGCCTGATCTTGTGTTTGTCGACTGCGATGATGAAAACTGTTCGACTTTTGGCTCCGGTACTCCAAGGGTCATAGATTCCGATACAGGAAGCGCAACTAATGCCCCTTCACCAGCCTTATTTTGCGTAACTTCTAACAATTGTAAGATCGCACACGGGGATCTTTTAGGAGGAAATAGTCCTGATGTGAGTCTTATAGATTGTAATGATGAAACTTGTTCTGCTCCGAGCCAGGGGGATATCAATGGAGATTTGGGAGGTAGTACTTCTAAGCCTAACACTTCTTTATATTGTATGGGGGATACTGACTGCAAAGTTGTTTTTTTTGAAGACGATACTGACGATTTATGGTTTGCTGACTGCTCAAATGCGAACTGTTCGACGAGAGATGCTTTAACTGCTATTTCTTTAAATATTAATACAACAAATTCAAATGCAAAAAACTCTATTTGGTGCCCTGCGGCAGATGATTGCAAAATACTCTACCATGACGCAGTTGAGGGAGATCTTACATTGATTGACTGCACCGCCTCTACGACTTGTGCTTCCAGAACCGAGCTTGATATCGATACGGATGTTGGAGGAACCTCAGTTAATGTTCCCAACGCAATTGATTGTACTCCGGGGGCAACTGACTGCAAATTAATCTATGCGGACGGAAGCCAGCTTGAATTTAATTTTGTAGATTGCGGAGATGCAACTTGCACGTCTGCCAATTATACCATAACCAAAATTGATGATACTGCGGGAGGTTTAACTACATTTGGCGTTGATCTTGATTGTAGTAATGGAGCAAATGATTGTAAGGGAGTTTATGTAGGAAATACAGCCTCCCCTGAAGATCAATATTTTTTCGACTGCGATAGTGCGGCTTGTGCCTCTGGAAGCGTTATTGATTTGGAAAATCCACCGACCAGATCTGCTCTTGCTTGTCCATCCTCGACGAACTGCAAGCTTGTTTATTATGATGCTTTGGAATCCAGCCAGCCCCCTGTTTATTTTGCGGATTGTGACACGGCGGACTGCCTTCCTACTTGGACGGATGAGCCAGATCCGTGGACAAGCCAAACAAATATTACCTCGGCTACAATCACTTACGATTCGTCAAATTCAGATCTTTACGCGAGCGTAATCAAGGATACTAATGAGAAGGCATATCTAAAATCAACTGACGCGACAACTATTTTCTGGGGGAGTGAAAGTGATTGGGGATGGAGCGGTAGCGCAGATCATTTGGGGCAGATTTCCGGTCCCTTAAGTGGTGCGGGAAGTTCACAAATAGGCGTGGTATTGAGGGAAGGGACTAATTTTGAATTTGCCGTAGTACCCGAGAAAACGCTGATTCTTTTGTTGGCATTGCCTGTTATTTCAAAATATTTATCGTTTTTAAATAAAAAGAAGAAAAAAGGAGGGTAATATGTTTCTAAGATTAAATAAGAGACGCTGGATTTTTCTAGTTTTGGGGCTAACAATATTGTTTGTTCTGATTTTAACTTTTAAGGAAGAAGGAAAAGAAGAAATAGACAGTCGAGAAGCACCAGAAGTATTAGGAGAAGTTGAAGAAGAAGCTAATGTTCGACAAGGTGTGGAGGAAGGTGATACAACTGGACTGGATAGTAGGGATTTTGAGGATACCGAAATAGCCTTGCAAGATAAACAAGAAAAGGATTCTATTCCTCCCACTCCGACAAGTAAAGTTGAGACTCCAGCCGCAGGCCCTATCCCTAATCCCAATTACCAGTTTTTTGTCCCCAGTGATTTATCTAAACTCACGCCGTATGACAAAGGGAATCTGGATATTCAGAAGGGTAAGATTTCTTTTAGTTTTGTTCCTGATTGGATTGGAGAGAATGAAGAAGAAACACTACTTGTTGCTAACTTTAACGGTACTGACCAGAAAAACGCACTCATTATAGCAGGAACGGGCAATGAAATAACGTGTGATTTTTACAACGATATCGGAGGACACGTTGCAAATGATTCTAATGGCAACCTTGGCGAAGATTATTTTGGGAAAAGTTATAATCTTGAGATTCAGTGGGATTTTCTATCAGAACCCATGTTAATTAATATATATTTGAACGGACAACTAAATAACACAATCAATCCGGAAAGCAGACCGATAGTTGTAAATTCTCAAATTTTGGTGAATCCGAAAGTCAATAATCTCAGCATTATAAAAGAATGACTATAGTCTCAAGTAAAAAATTTATTTTCCAAAAAAAGACATTTATATATATATTTTTGATCTTGGTTTTTGTTTTGATGTTTATGCCTTTTGTGACGACATTTAATGACATTTTAACAAGAGTTGTAATGAATCTTGATGCTTATAAATTTATCCAAAATTATGTTGTTCCCTGGGAAATTAGGATGGTTGGGGTGATTCTGTATCCCTTCGGTTTTCAGCCGGCAGTGGTAGGGGAGTATCTTGCAATTGGTAAGGAGCAACCATTTCTAATTGAAATTGCTTGGAATTGTGTCGGTTGGCAGAGCCTTTTGTTTTTTGTACTAACCTCCTGGATAGGGTTGCAGGGCGACAGATACACAAATTTGTCAAAAGTAAAAGCCTGGCTTATTGGTTTTTTGGGAACTTTTTTAGTTAACCTCGGCAGAATTGCGTTTGTTGTCATTATTGCTTTCTATTTTGGCCAAAACGTAGCAA
Organism: Candidatus Woesebacteria bacterium RBG_16_42_24; assembly: GCA_001792115.1. Lineage (GTDB taxonomy): Bacteria > Patescibacteriota > Microgenomatia > UBA8517 > UBA8517 > RBG-16-42-24. The sequence goes on along the minus strand of MGFX01000001.1, from coordinate 19,951 downwards.
TAATTTTCCACGATTACGGCTCTACATTGGCAGTTTTAGGGTGGCTGTTTATTTACTGGTGGTTTTCGTATAGCTTCGTCCTAGAAACAAGGGAAGGTAGCGGTGTATTATTATCTTAATGCCCAAGTTGAGGTTATTCGCGTGCTTATTACTTGTCCTTGTCTTGGTTATTTTTAATTTCGCTTCTAAAGTATCAAAAGCTGCAATTTCATCTTGCGATGGAGAAGTTGATCCTACGACGGTATTAATAAATGCCTCGCCCAACCTGACGTTTACTTTAAACAATAACGACTCCAATGCAATTGTCTGGCTAAAGTTCACAGCACCTTCATCAAATTTTACTATAACTGATGGATCTGCCGATGGTATGACCGCAACCATTGATTCAGGAACTGTAATTCGCTTTACCTCCGGTAATTTTCCAGGAAGCTCGACTAAAGATTTTAATGTGAGCGTATCCACGGGGAGTAGTGCTGTTGCTGCTGCTTCCTGGACTGTTCAAGCTTCAGATTCTTCTGACGGAAGCAACCCTACAACATGTACAGGAAGCTTTTCTGTTGCAATATCTTCTACTCCTGCCGATGTTAACCCCCCAACAATTTCCAGCCTTACAATTACCGATGTATCACAAACGTCGGTTAAAATAACCTGGACTACCGATGAGGCTGCAACTTCAGTCGTTAATTATGGAACAACTGCAAGCTACGGTTCGACTAAAAGTGATTCAACTCTCGTTACCTCACACAGCGTTGAGGTGACAGGTCTTTCTTCAAACACAACATACCATTATAGTATTCAAAGCGCGGATGCAGATGGTAATTCGACGGAAACAAATGATAATACTTTTGTATCATCAAAAGCCTCGACTACAGTTACCACCACAACCACGACCACAACTACGGTAACAAAAACTGCTACAGACACAAGCCTGCCTGCAGTTTCTATAACGACCGATTTGTCGGGAGTATTTAGCCAGTCTCCCACAATCAGCGGTAAGGCTAGCGATGACGTTGGGGTAACTCAAGTTGAATATTCTATCGATGGTGGAAGAAACTGGCTTCCAGTTGACGATTTTGGGGCAATCGGAGCAAAATCAACAACCTTTGAGTTTACACCGGAAATTATCGACGACGGTAATTACAAAATTAAAGTAAGGGCGACGGACCCCAGCGGCAATAAAGTTACCTCCAAAGAATACACCCTAATTATAGATAGACTTCCGCCGCAAGTCGGCGGTGCCCTTTTTTCGCTTGGCCCGATGATTCTGACTCCCGATTCTTCCGGGGTCATTAAAACCATAACGGGCCTGGATACTTCTGTTACCCTTTCCGCCTCCGGGGGGCCCGTTTCTCTTGATTTATTTTCTGATTCGCAGCTATTTTCAATGGTTAAGAATGTAGAATCCGGATTTTGGAAAGGGGTACTAAGCTTTGCCAAAGAGGGAACTTTTTTCCTCACCACAAAGTCGGTAGATGGAGCGCAAAATATTACCGAAGAAAAACTGGCAACTATCATTTCTCTACCTGCCGGGAAAGTTATGGCTTCAGGTGATTACCAAGTTGAGGCAGTAGTTTCGGTATTTATATATGAGCCGACTCTCGGTAAGTTTTTACTTTGGGATGGGGAAGCTTTTGGTCAGGAAAATCCCCAAAAGACTGACGCCGACGGCGCCTACAAACTCATTTTGCCTTCTGGCAAATATTACCTAGACGTAAGCGCCTCGGGATTTAAGGGTGTAAGAAGCAGTATCTTTGAGCTTAATAAGCCAACTCCAGTGAATCAAAATTTCGTTCTGGAAAAAAGCTTGGGAATTTCCCTGGGCGGATTATTTATTGGTTTACCAGATTTCAGAAGTAGGGTTGACGAGTTTGAGACGAGCCAGCTAACTACAGAACTTTTGGGTGATAATAAAGCTGTAGGGAGTGTCTTACCCGATTTTGTTCTAGAAACACAAGAGACGACAGTTTCTAATATTTCAATCTTAGGCAAACCCACGGTCATAAGTTTTGTTTCAACGTGGGTGCCTACAACTTCAGATCAGATTGGAGCACTTGAAGCATTTTCCCAAGATTATGAGAGTGTTAATGTCTATGCTGTAGCCGAACAAGAGGGGAGAAGTAAGATAGAAACATTTAAGAAAAGGGGAGGTTACAAGCTAAATATTGTGGCCGACCCTGACGGGCTTTTGATTCAGGATTTGGGAATCAGACATTTCCCGAGCCACGTTTTTCTCGATAGAAAAGGGGTGGTTCAAAAGGTTGCGGTTGGATTTTTAACTAAAGACGAGTTGGTCGATAATTTGCTAGACTGAATATATGGAATCTCAAAACTCAAAACTCAAAGTTCAAAATTTGAACTCAAATCTTAAAACTGATTTAAGACACCGTAGCTACCAGTTTTCAATAAATATAATCACTTTTATTGATTCCCTGCCCACTAAAAGATCTAATAGGATTATTTCAGATCAACTTTTAAGATGTGCTACTTCAATCGGTGCAAACGTAATTGAGGCAAAGGCATCGAGTTCTCGAAAGGATTTCATAAAGTTCTACGAGATAGCTTTAAAATCGGCCAACGAAACTAATTATTGGTTGAATCTCCTTCGTGATACAACTTCCCTTGACAAAGTAAAAGTCGATTCTCTATTAAGAGAAGTTGACGAGATTTCAAAGATGCTCGGATCGAGCATTATAACTTTAAAAAACAGAAGGTTTTGAGTTTTTAGATATACTTTTGAGTTTTGACATTTGAGTTTTAAGTTAACACCATGTGGAAGCCTTTTATTTTTGAAAATTTTCACTTTGCCCTAAATGCGTTTGGGGCACTCTCGCTGTTTTCTATTTTTTGGCTCTATTTTGACGTCTGGCGGCCAAAGAAAAATCTGAAAGATGGCCTCAAGGTGGCAGGATTTTTGCTCCTATCTCTTTCTTTCTTACTCCACGCCACCCAACTCGAGGCGACCCTCCTCGAAAGCTCTGTACTTTCGAGTGATCTCAATGCCGTTCTCGTAACCTTCTTGAGGACATTGGGCTATATACTTGTTGCCATAGGTCTTCTGGTAGAGGATACCCAACTAGCCCCGAAAGGAGCCAAAGAGGCAAAATCTCTCTGGTTTTTGCCGATAGCTTCTTTGGCCCAGCCGGTTCTTGCGGCAGGCGTCGGCTGGCTTTATTTAAGAAAAGTAGCAATTGGTTTGGAGCACCATTTAAAAAGGGTCAGCCTAGGATTTTTCGTCTTGGCTATTTATGAGTTACTTGCCCTGCGCGGCCTTTTTGTGGGGACTTCAAACATCGACATTTATGAAATCGTTGCACCATTCGGGATACTTTGGATAATAGAGCACTTAATAGCGGCTTTTGCCTTTGTTATCCTTTTTGGGTGGGCATTTTCTTACTTACTTAAGCGCATAAATACCCAGCTTTTTATTATCCTCACGAGCACGATACTTGCCATTTTTCTCTTGACCGCGGTTTCTTTTACCTTCTTACTTCTAAAAAATATGCAGGACGAAACCCTATCCGGGCTCGAAACAGACGCCTCTATTTTATCCTTTGCTCTTGACGCCAAAGCCTCCGAGGCAAAATCGATTGCCCTGACACTATCACAAAACCAACTATCGGGTAGCGCAATTGCGGCAGATGATAAAGCCGTGCTTGCGGGGCTTGCCGAAGAGACGCTCCTTGATAATAAAGTAAGCTCCGTAATTATTTTGGATGCAGATGGCAAGGTTGTCGCTCGAGGAGAGGAGAGGGAGAGAACGGGGGATTCCTTATCGGACGACTCGTTGGCCAAAAGGTCGCTTTTGGGAGAGGAACACACTTCGATAATAACAAAGGACGGAGCTTTTGCCCCTGAAGTTTTGCTGCGAGCGGCAGTACCCATTAAGGATGAAAAGGGTATCATCGGGGCGGTTCTGGTTGGTATATCAATAGACAATGCTTTTATGGATGGGGTCAAAAAGGCAACGGGCCTTGAGGCGGCAGTTTTTGGGGGAGATACACTTTCTGCCGCAACGATTACAGATTTATCAGGGAAAGGGCGGCCAATTGGGATTAAGGAAACAAATAAAGAGGTTTTGGGTGAGGTTCTTGCCAAAGGAGGGAAGAAAACCCTTTTGACTACGCTCCTTAATCGACAATATTTCGCTTCATATCAGCCTTTAAAGGATATAGACGAGGTGACGGTGGGGATGATCTTTACAGGCAAGCCCGCTTACTCGGTTCTGGCTGCCGCCGGACGTTCGATTGAACTCACTTTCTTGATATCTGCTCTTCTAATTGTCATTTCAATCTTGCCCACATACTTAATATCAAATTATATTACTCGCCAGCTCAAATGAAAGATAATGCTGCCCCCAAGAGCTTAAACCTGCTAACCAAATTAGTAATTGTCCTTGTCTTGGCGGGAGTTTTTTTACTACTTTTCTTCTTGTTTTTTGCCAGGGTAGGAACGGGAGTCTTCCTTTTCTCCGGCCTCATTCCGATCTCGGCGGGCTACCTTTTTGGCAGCTGGGGAGGGTTATTCGGGGGGATAATTGTCTTTCCAATAAATTTTCTTTTGCTAAATGCGGTTGAAGGGACGAGCCTAAGCGAATTTCTCTTGCCAAATATTGTACCCAACATAGGATTAATACTTATTGGAATATTTGTAGGAAAGCTCAGAGAAGCCCAAGGGAGACTTTTGCAGGGAAAGTATGCCGGGGAGAGACTACGCGGGGTCGAGCAAGCACTTAAATCTGAGCGCGACAGAATTCAGCTTATTGTTTCTTCTATGGGAGAGGGGCTCTTGGTTGTTGATATCCAAAAGCGCGTCACCATGCTAAATCCCATAGCCGAGGAGCTTCTAGAACTTAAGGGGCAGGTGGCTATTGGCAAAAGCTGGTCGGAGTTAGTTAAGACACTAAAGGGAGACCAAGAAGTACCCATTGGTGAACGTTCATTTGTCCAGGTAGTAGAAACAAAGAAGCCGATTATTACAAACCTTGAGGACAACCACTACTATCTGACGGCTTCCGGCAGGAAATTCCCAATTGTGTCAATTACAGCCCCCCTTATCTCTGGGGGTAAGTTAATAGGAGCCGTTAAGGTATTCAGGGACGCAACAGTCGATAAAGAAGCAAAACTTGTGATTGAGAAAGAAGTCGCCGAGCGAACCAAGGAGCTGGCCGAGGAGAAAGCCAAGCTTTTGGCCTCAATCGAGAGCCTTCCTCGAGGTTTTATACTAACCGACGTTGGTGGCAATGTAGTTCTCACCAATAAATTACTGACAGAAATTTTTGGGAAAGCACCAAAAGAAGGCTGGACACTCGACACCCTCCAGGGTCTTTTGGGCGAAAGCTTTGACTTGAGAGGAAACTTTAAAAAGGTAATTTCTCAAGAGCAAAAATCGGTCTTTATTGGAGCACTTTCCTGGGGGGCTAAGTTTCTTGAGCTATTCGTAGTTCCGGTAACTTTGGCAAACGGAAGTATAGTTGGGGCGATTATCCTCGTTGGAGACGTAACCGAGGCCAAGGTCTTGGAGCGCTCCAAAGACGAATTCTTTTCAATTGCCAGCCACGAGCTTAGGACGCCCCTAACTGCCATTAGGGGTAATACGGCTCTTATCAGAGACTACTTTATCAAGAAAGTCAAAGACCCAGAATTCGTAAATATAATAGACGATATCCACGCCTCAAGCATTCGTTTGATTGACATAGTCAACGATTTCTTGAACCTCTCGCGACTCGAGCAGGGGAGGATAGAATTTAAGAAAGAAAAAGTCGATGTTGCTGGGACAATTAAGACTGTTTTGGAAGAGCTTGTTTCCTCGGCAGAGCAAAAGAAACTTGAGCTCAAGTTTCTCGAGCCAAAGAAAAAACCTCCTTTAGTAGCCGCTGATAGCGAGAAGGTCAAAGAGGTGCTTATAAACCTAATCGGAAATGGGATAAAGTACACCGAAAAGGGAAGTGTAACCATTAACCTTGTCGAAAAAGATAGCCAACTTAAAATTAATGTGATCGATACCGGGAGGGGAATTTCCATTAAGAATCAAACCCTTCTATTTAGAAAATTTCAGCAGGCGGGGGAGAGTCTTTATACTCGAGATACCACTAAGGGAACCGGCCTAGGTCTTTATATCAGTAAGCTCATGGTCGTGGGGATGGGAGGGACGATTGGACTTGAAGAAAGCGTAGAGGATAAGGGTTCAAATTTTTATTTCACACTCCCTATTGCAAAAGATTAGGGTTGGCAATTAAAATATAAAAAATGTCGAGGATTCTAATTATTGAAGACGACCCCTACGTTCTCAGGTTTTACGCTAGACTCTTCGCGCTAGGCAAATACGAAGTAGATATGGCCGGGAGCGGCAAGGAAGGCCTTGAAAAAGCCAAAGAGTCAAAGCCCGACTTAATCCTTTGTGACATCATGATGCCGGAAATGGACGGTTTTGTGGTTCTTAAGGAGCTTAAGGGCGATCCGAAAACCAAGGACTGCGAGGTCATAATGCTCACCAATCTAAGCGACACTGAATCTTACAAAAAAGCCATAGAGCTCGGTGCAAATGGATATTTGGTTAAGGTCAATAACCCGCCCGAAAAGCTCATAGAGGAGATTGAAAAACACATTCATGGCTAAGGTATTAATAATAGAAGACGACCCCTTAATGAGTAGGATGTATCAAAAGATTTTCTCTTTTGAGGGCTACGAAGTAGACACTGCCGATAATGGAGAGGATGGTTTGGCTAAGGTTCGAAGCGGCCGTCCCAATCTTATTCTTTTGGACATTATGATGCCCAAAATGAACGGTTTTGAAGTATTGACCAAACTCAAAACCGATCCTGAAACCAAGAGTCTGCCCGTCGTGATACTCACAAACTTGGCTGGGCAAAAAGACGCTGAAAATGCTATGACTAAAGGAGCGGTTAAATATATAGTCAAGAGCGAATTTGAACCCAAGCAAGTAGTCAATATGGTTAAGGAAATTTTGGCAGGTTATACTCGGGACGAAATACCCAAAGTTGAAGAGCAGCAAGGTTAATGTCATTAAGCTATGCCGCCAGTTGTACCCAATATTCCCCTTAATGCACCGCTTGAAATAGAGAAAGTCAGGAGTAAGCCTCCAAAGGTCCCCGATCGCTCGTCCCCGTCTTCTTTGAAATATGATAGTGCTTTGGCAAAGGATGGACTAAGGGATAAGGTTTTAACCAGAAACAATACGCTCTTTTGGACTGGGACGGGGGTTACGCTTGCAATATTTATAATCTCCATACTCGTCTATTTTTTACTTCTAAAGCTGACTTAAGCCTAGAATTGATTTGACGATCCCGTATCGTTGTGAGGGGGAGAAATATTTGTACATCTAAGATATAATTTGATATACTACGATTGGTTGACAGATATTGCTTCACGGTTTAATAAAGTGTTAGGACAGAATCTGCCTTCTTAAGTTAAATAATTTGAGTTTTTGCTGCCCTAGGATAGCTTTATGGTTTTTTTTGCTTTATTTACGATTGGCTATTTGATTGGGGTTATAAGCGCCCTCGCGATTTTCCCTCCGCGGGACAGGGAGATATTGGAACAAGAAAAAGATGCGTTAGGACCGATAATTGCATTTAAAGAGGGGAATAATCAAGTTGGGAAAATTGAGGGGGCCGTAGGGGAGACAAAGACAGAGGATATCAGATTAGCGGGGTATCAGAGTTAGGATACCAGGATATTAGGGGATCAGGGATAGGATTTAGGATATCAGGAGAACAGATAATTGCACAAAATGAGAACTCGGGTGGGGTTTGAGAAACTTCAAATATGGCAGATTGCCTACAAGCTAATGCTTCAGATACACGAAATTTGTAGAGTTTTACCCAGAGAGGAAAAATTTCGAATACAAGATCAAGCCGAAAGGTCGTCATCTTCAGTGGTTGATGCCATAGCCGAAGGTTATTCAACCTATTACTACAATGACAAGATGAAATCTTTTTATCTGGCCAGGAGAGAAGCCGCAGAGACGCAAAGCCATTTAAGAAAAATGGAGGGGAAAAGATACTTGTTGCCAAAAAGGACAGACGAACTTATCGAAAGCTATGAGGGATTAATTAAAGGAATAAATGGATTTATCAACTATATTAAAGAAAAGCAAGCAAATCTAAAAAAACCTAATTAGCTGATATTCTAGTCTCTATTCCTGATATCCTAATTTTCTGGTAACCTACAATTATGTTTCCTTCCCAAACCTCCCTCATTCCCGTTGCGGTAGCCGTTTCAAGATATTTAGAAAAACTGGTTGAAAGTAATGGCTGGCTTGCCATCCGTAGTTTTAACGAAGGATGGTACCCTTACTGGTATTTGGGGCTGCCTGCGAAGTATCTCCTGGGGCCGGTGGTTCCAATGCTTTTGGTTTTGTTGCATAAGCTTTTTCCGCAAGTTAGCCTTTTTAGCCTATCTTTCATTTTAATAACTTTCAGTTTTATCGTCGGCGCCATTGGCTGGGGAGAGCTGGCAGGGAAGATCTCTGGGAATAGGATCATCGGGGTATTCGTATCAATTGCCGCCCTTATACTTCCTTGGAGATATTTGTCTAGCTTAGCCCTTGAGGAGACGACATTCATCGTTGCCAGAAACCTTCTGCCCTGGGTATTATTTATGATTTATGTCTATTTAACAGAAAGCACCAGGAGAAAACTGATTGTTGTCCTATTGGCTCTATCCTTACTTTTTCTTGTCAATACCAGTATCTTGCCGATATTGATTGTCGGAGCCGGCTCTGTCATTTTGGCAGCATCGTATAGTGCGGGGCAGGAAGGTAAATCCGGCAAATTAAAGGGCATTTGGGGTTATTCAAAGAAGTTCTTAAAGGCTCTGATACTTAGTCTAGTAGTGGTAACCCTTTGGTACACGCCCGGCTATTGGTCAACTGTTCTTTTTAATCCCTCTATTGGGGGAGCCTCAGCCGGGAAAGTGATTTTACGGATTTTTGAGATATTGAGAAATGGGTTGCCGTTCCTCCTGGCAATCGTCAGCGTTTTCTTTTCCGGGAAATTGAAAAGCCGAATCACGGTTTTTACACTCACTTGGCTATTGACGTTTTTATTCTTAAGTGTTTTTAGACTCCTGGGAGATCCGGATTTTTGGCAGGATTGGAGCAGTTGGTTTTATGAATTAGAGATAGGAATAGGCTTTTTGATGGCTCAGGTGGCTTATTCCCTTATTAGAAAAAACGAACACAGGTATTCTGTTAAGATATATATTGTCATTTTGATTCTGTTTCTTTCGCCATATTGGCTAAGTTTTCGAATCTATAACACCCTCGGTAAACCAGCTCTTATTTCCCAAAGCATTCCCCAGGGGGTGTATGCCTTGACCAAACTCTCAGAAATCGCCGGGGAAAAGCGAGTTTTCCTTTCCGGGTCAACCGTCTTTTGGGCAAATGCGCTTTACGACCTAAACCAAGTTAGGGGTGGGCAAGACAAAGTCGCGATCAATCCCTACTGGGACCACGCAGCTTATCAAATTAGAGAAGGGGAGAGTGGAGAGTTAGCCAGTGTGTGGCTTCAAAGCCTAGGAATAACTTACGCTCTGGTGCATACCCCGAAGTCCTATGAGTATTATCACGACTTTGTCAATTTATCGAAGTGGAAAGATGTAGGTAAAGTAATTTGGCAGGATAAAGGAGATATTATCCTTGAGATGCCGAAAAATTCCTTAGCTCGGTCAATTGACTTAGAGAAAGAATATCATACCGTTAAACCTAAGGACGGAAAGGACCTTTCGGCACTTAAAGCCTATCTTTTACCCGAAAAATTACCCCTTAAGGTTTCAGGCTTCACAAATGGTTATTGGATTTCTCAAGATTCCCCCGCCGATGCCGTCAGGGTTGCCGTCACATTTGATTCAAACTGGAAGGCATATGCGGGAGACGGAAGAAAACTTAAGGTTGAAAAAGATATATTAGGATATGTATTGATATATACCGAAGGGCAAAGAGAGATACGATTAGCTTACTAAGGAAGGGGAGAGAGGAAACTATTGCCCTTAAGTCCCACCCAGTAAAAGAACAGGAATGCGTCGACCAGTAGAAAAAGACCCAGAAAGATAAAATATATTTTTGTTACTGTGCGCTTCTGGGGTAACTTCCCAATGATATTTTCCTTAATCGAAAGGAGAGTCTCTTCGCTATTGGATGATTGTGCTTCGGCTGTAGGGGCGGGAGTTGATGGGATTTCCTCAACGTAGGGCGGTTGGTAGGAAGGAGCCGTAGGTACTTCGACGGAGACAGATTCGTTAAGAACCAGAGGTTCCTCTTGAGGAGTTTCAGAAGGTTCGGAACCTTGCCAACTTAAAGGCTCGTTGACCGGTATATTAATTTCGGCCTCTATGGGTGGCTGGGGGGCTTCAGGAAGACTGGGTGGTGTGTATTCCTGACGATCCTGTATCGGTGCCTCTGTGACTAGATTGGGCTTCTCCTTCTTTTTTGGGCGGAATACCTGATCTAAGTCTTCTTTTAGAAAATATCTGTGGCCGCCGGGGGAACGATGAGAAGATATCTTTTCTTTCTTCTCCCACCTTCGCAAGGTGTCTATTGAAACTCCCAAATACTTTGAAGCTTTTCCAATTGATAAATGCATAATTAAAGATTCTGAAGTATCCTGCATAGATTTAATTATATATAACTATTATCTAAGTAAGTTGTCAACCCTCTAATTATTAGGCACGAGTGCGTAGATTTTGAGTAAAATAAGAGTGATATTAAAAAGCGGAAATTACAGTTATGCGGCTTATTTAGCCTCAATATTGGGTTATCTTGGGGGTGTTAGTATGGTAGGTAACACTTTATTCAGAGCATCATAAAAAAGAGGGCGGGTAAAAAAAGCAGTTACCTCAGCAAAACGCCGTTACAAAAGAAATTATTTTAGGATTTATGTCAAAAGAAAAATAGAATATATTTTGGCATTAGACGGCAAAAATTGATTGCAGGATGTCGGTTCCTTACAAAAATTTTAACTGTTTAAAAAAGGGATTTAGAGAATGGGGAAGAGCCTCAAAACCCTAAATTATATGGAGAGTTAGTATGGATGGTAACAAGTAAGTAATTTAGCTTCAAAAATAAGCATATTGCTAAGATTTACATATTTTTGGAATACTTGGTAAATCTATGCATGAATAATCCCATAATTAGCTAATAATTGATTTATTAGCCTCATAGATAATGGGTATTGACATCCGTTAGTATGGTCGGTAACAATAACTTTGTAATCTAAAATGACTATGACTGCCCAGGATAAGCAAAATATAGTACTCGAAGCGTTGTCCGGTAAAAGTAATGTTACCCAATTAGCCCAAAACTACGGTATTTCCAGAAAAGCCATCTATTCTTGGATTAAAAGTTATCAAAATAGCCCCCCCAATTTAAAACAGCAGGTATTTAAACCTAGATACGTAACAGGAGAGGAGCATCCACGCTCAATTGCCCACAAGGCTCAAGGCCCGATTACCAAGTTAATAGTAAAAAATCCAGCCTGGGGGTCTAGACGTATAAGTAGGGAATTGGCTACAAAAGGAATTAATTTAGGTTACTTCGGCGTTAACTCAGTTCTTAAAAAAATAGACGCGGAGACTCCGGAAAAAAGGAAAATCTTCGTAAATAATTTTTCAGGCCCCGGAAGGTTGGGACCCTCTACCAAATATAACATTGTTAAGAAGAATCTGGAAAGCGGTATCGGAGTCAGTAAACTGGCCCAAGAAGCTGGGGTTTCCAGAAAAACAATATACGAGTGGATTAATAAGTATCAAAGGGCATCAGATAGAGGTATAGAAGGTTCTAAAACACTAAGAGATTCTTATAGAAGAGGAGAAAATCATCCAAGGGCGGTTTATCCCAAAATTGAGCAAGATGTTCTTGATGCAGTCATCCAAAACCCCCAACTATCAGCCCACTCTCTTTCCGAGAAGATATCTACCTCTGTATATACTATTTGGAAAATACTCGATAACTACAATTTAGGCACCTATCAGGACAGACTTGCCTACGCCAAGAATTTTGCGCCGGCTATCCCGGCTATGCCTACACCCGTACCAACTGATAGAGTCAGGAGCGTTTGGGAACAATTTGTTCCTTCATTGGCGCCGGCACCCCCGCCTTCATCAATCTCATTTATCAAGACTTCATTTATCTCCTTAATACTAACTTTCTTCATATCTTTAGGAATTCTTACCTGGATACGCTTATTAACCGGGGTTTCTTCTTTGCAGGGGGCAATAGGCTATATCTTTTCGGGCCTGGCTCTGACAATGGGAATGCTTTTCTTCCTCTATTCTCTTAAATACTATCTAACTTTGGCAATTGTTCTTTCTTTCTCACAAGGGGAACCCTCCTTCGCTAAAGCTGGGGAGAGAAAAGGAAGAAGGGGAATACTTTACTGGATATTGGGTATTGGTAAAGGCACTTCAAGTTCGCTCGGCGTAAAGAATGAAAATGGTAGGGTAGGACCTGCAGGCCTTGAACCAAACCTCGACCGTATTAATTTAGAAAGATATCCATTTATTTCCATACAAATTCCCTTTTACAACGAAAAAAATGTAGTTGAGCGTGCAATAGCCGCTTCAACAGGCTTTGACTATAAAGGGGAGTATGAGGTAATTCTTTGTGACGATTCAACCGATGAAACAAGTACTATTATTAAACGCTACCAACAGAAGTTCCTTGGCAAAGGGGAATCCCTTAAAGTTTTCGGAAACTCTCAAGAAGGATGGACTCTAAGTGCGGTAGAGGTTTCTCCCGGCGTTACCTTAAAACACCTCCAGAGGACCTCCCGAAGCGGTTTTAAGGGCGGAGCCTTAAGGGAGGCTTTAAGACACACAGACCCCAGGGCAGAATTCGTTTCAGTCTTTGACGCAGACTTTGTACCGTATCCGGACACCCTGACACTATTCCTTAAGTACTTCCAAGTTACGGCTGGAACACTGGATTTTAAGAAAGGGTCTAGTCCCTCCAACATCGCTGCTGTCCAGGGTTACCAATGGCATGTACTTAATAAGTCCGAGAACTGGATAACCAGGGGGGTAAGGAGTGAGTATGCAGGGAGCTACGTTATTGAAAGGAGCGGGGAGGAGATATACGGAGGATTAAAGCAGATCTCGGGCTCGGTCTATATGATCAGAAAGGATGTTTTACAGGAAATCGGTTGGGAAAACTCAATTACCGAAGACTTTGAACTGACTCTTAAGCTCTACAATGCCGGATACAAAGTAGTCTATACTCCCTACATCCAAGCTCCTGCCGAGTGTGTATCCACAATCAAAAGATTAATCAGGCAAAGAATGCGCTGGGCAGAAGGGCATTCCCAGAATGTCAAAAAAATGTTCAGGAAGCTCATTTTTAACCCAAAACTGACATTATCAGAGAAACTCGAGTTCCTCTATCTTTCCCCTTACTACCTCCAGGCCCTCTTCTTTTTGGTAGGTACCTTTTCTTGGCTGATCTCTGAAACCGTCTTTAAAACCCACTTGCCCTTCTGGACAGAGCTCTGGGGCTGGTCTTTAGTCTTAACCAACTTACTTGCCCTACCACTTATGAATGCAGTGGGACTATTCCTTGAGGAATCAGAAGAAAAAGACTATGCAGGCCTTGCCTCCTTCGTGGCATTATCATACATTCTCGTTCCCTTCCAGGCCTATGCCTCCTTAAAAGGTTTCCTGGAATCTTCTGAAGGACCCTGGTTTAGAACTCCCAAGACAGGACGTATCACAGACATATTCACAAGAGGAAGGTTTTACAGATTCATACAAGGGATACTGCCTGGTCGTTCGCCAAGTCCAAACTTGGCTCACTCCCAAATTTCTAATTTCAAATTTCTAATTTCTAAACAAATCCCAAATCCCAATTCCCAAAATCCCAATTTTGGTAATTTTAGGATTCGCCCTCGTAGAATTAGGTGGGTATCAAAGGCGACCCTGGCAGTACTTCTTGTTGTAGTTGTCTTTTTAAATAACCTTGCCTTTTTTGCAAATACAACTAACGCCCAAGCTGCAGACCCGGGAATTGAACAGCAGATAAACATTATCGACCAGGAATACTCAACTACCTCAACTTCAAGCGCCCCCACCGACAATTCCCTGGGCTATATCTATTGGGACTCTGCTAAATACTCCGGAACAAGAACCATAAACTTGGACATTGTCGGAAGGACCTCGGCAACCAGCGCCCAGATGATTGCGGCCTTATTTGACGATTCTGGAGGAATAGTTTCCCAGAGTAAGGCAACCATAGGCAATGCCAATAAGATTGCTACCCTTGACGGCTGTCCCGAGTGTAACGCTACTGGTGAGATGATTTATACCCACAGCATTGTCCTTGATTCAAGCGGATACCCGGTGATTTCCTACATAGACAATACGAATAAGGATTTGAAGCTCATTCACTGCGGAAACGTCAACTGCACCAGCGGAAATGTCATAACCACCGTCGACGGCTGTTCAGGCTGCAGCGTCAATGGAGACATCGACAAACACTCGACAATGGTTCTTAATTCCTCGGGATACCCGGTCATTGCCTACAATGATACTACCAACTCGGACCTCAGACTCGTTGTCTGCGATAATCAATATTGTAACGGCACAAACACCTATAAAGTCGTTGATAACGGAGGAGGCACAAACGACGTGGGAAGCTATGCCTTCTTGCGGCTTGCCGCCAACGACCGCCCGGTCATTACCTATTTCGATGCAACTGGCGACGACCTTGAATTCGCATATTGTAATAATGCCACCTGCACGTCCCCAACCCTAAGCACGTTGTATGCTCCCAACTCTTCCGGACAATATAACAGCTTTGAATTGGACACTGCATCGGGAACTTGCACAAGTTCTCCTAAAGAATGCCCGGTAATTGCTTTCAGGGAAGGCAACTCTATACATGCCCTTACAGTTCTTCATTGTGGAACAAATAACTGCTCTTCCGGCAACCAAACCAACATCGTTGATGACGGTGCTGATGCTACTGACTCGGCTGGTATATATGCTTCGCTCAAACTGGATAGTAGCGGCTTTCCAGTAATAAGCTTTGGCAGGGGCCAGTTCGGGATTAATTTAGATTTAAAAATTGCCCACTGTAACGACGTAAACTGTGACCCCAACGTTAATGGTCCTGAAACAGTAAATATCTTAGACGGTCAAGGCTCTGGGTCAAATTGTGCTTCAGCAACGGGTTCTGACTGTGATACTGGGGATGTAGGTTGGTACAATAAGCTTGAGCTCGATTCTACAAACGGATACCCAATCATTTCCTACCGGTCTCAGGCAGCGGCCGACCTCAAGGTTATTCACTGTAATGACGCCAACTGTTCAGGAAATAATGATAGTGTCAAAAGAGTAGACGGGTGCCCAGGCTGTGATACGGATGGCAGTACTTCCCAAACGGGTGCCGGAGGATATGGGGACTTAACCCTGGATTCAAGCGGATACCCGGTCATTAGCTATAGAACAGTCGGCGATTCCGAAGACTTAAAAGTCGTCCACTGTGGAAACGCAGATTGTAATCCTACAGGCAGCGGCCAGGTAGACCCTACCAACAACCAAAGGGCGGAGAGTATGGTCTTTACCCCCAACTTAACAGGTGGCTCAACAACAAGAAACTTAACAGTCAGGGTTTGGGTAACATCCGGGACAGGCTATATCAGGGCCGCAAGGCTAAGAATAATCCAGAATGACGCAACCAATATAACCGATTCCCAAACACAAGTTGAACTGGGGGACGACCAAACAATTACTGCCACAAGCTATGGAGAACTCACCAACCCCAAATATTATTTACTTGATAGAAACGTCTATTCAGGAACCTGGGGGACAAACACCAAAGCCTACTTTGAAGCTTCTCTTAAAGGAGACGGAGGGCAAGGTAATGGGCGCGTATGGAGTTCGGGAGCGGAACTGGGTGATACTACAGGAACAGTTGATGAGGAGTGGAGTGCTATCACTAATGCAAGTCCAATCGCAGGTATCAGCATCCAGTCAACTACGAAAAATTCTGGTACGTATGCGGCTAAAGTATACCACCCGAGCGGAAACTCAAACCTGGCTTACTACTGGGCGACGACTAACCAGACTGCCCCTTTCTATTACCGTTTCTACCTTAATGTTGTGACCGATCCTTCGGCAACGCGAGTAATTTACAGATTTCTAAATGCCAGTAATCAAATAAAAATTCTCCTAAATCTTAGTTCAACCGGTACTTTAGAACTTTTTAACAATGAGGATAGCGCTTCCATTTGCACGTCTTCTGCCTTAAATAATAGTCAGTGGTATAGAGTAGAAATCAAAATAGATTCGACGACGATAGGTGCGACAGTATTTGACGCCAGACTTGGTGGAACGAGTTTTGGTACTTGCGGCAATCAGGTTTTGAATTCTGGACTTGCCCGTATTCAATTTGGATCTACTACAGCTGACACACAACTTGAGGCGTATTTTGACGATTTTGCAATCAACGACTCCACGGGTGGTTGGCCCGGGCCGGGACACATTATTCACCTTAAACCCAATGAAGGAGGAGACAACGCAGAATGGACAAAAGGCGGAACGAGCACCCAGGCAACGAACTGGGAAGGCGTTGATGAGGTACCCCCAAATGAAGGCACCGATCTCAACTATTCACACACCATAGAACAGGTTGATGACCTTAACGTCGAAGACTCAAGCCTAGCTTCCAACGACGACGTCAATGTCGTTTCTGTCGGTGTCAGGTTTAATGGGGCAGGAGCTTCTGCCAACGATTCCTTTGTCGTACGGGTTAAAGATTCCTCGGGAGGAGCCGCTGAAGGAGGTACTGCTATTGCTCCCAGCAACGCCACTTGGAAAACCAACGCCGACGCCGCCCCCACACTCTATCCATTGACTATATACGATTTGCCAGGATCCTCGACCACTAAATGGACTGACTCGACCCTCGACACTGCCCAGATCGGCTATCGCCTTTCTTCCACCTCGAGCAATGCAGCCCAAGTCTCAACTGTCTGGATGTTGGTGGACTATACTCTCAATTCTGAATTGTCGGGAATTTCTGCCCAGGCAAAACTTCAGCAATGTGCCGACACATCCTGTTCTTGGGCAGACGTGGCTAGTTCAACCATCACTTCATCTGCCTCCACCTTCCAGCGGGTCAGGACAACAAGCGATATCTCATCAGGATTGACCGACGACTACAGGCTTAGGGTTGTTGTTCAGAGGTCTTCTGCCTCGGGAACAATAAAGATTGCCAATGCAAAGCTTATTATCGAGCAGTCAGAAACAGGGGGTATTACCAAACTCGAACTGATTCATCAATATGTAAATAGCAATACCTCGGAAACCGCCACTTCCTTAACCGCCAAACAATTTTACAACGAGTTTGACGATGATAACTTTGTGGGAGGAACATTCAATTACTATTACGAAGCAACCATGTATTGTACAACCGGCTGTACGGGAACTACAGACCTTTATAACGGTACCTCAACTATTACCAACAGTAGTGTCAATACAACCAGTGAAACTCCAACCTGGATACCGCTGACCGTCAACCGTACTGCTCTTTCCTCGATGCCGACAACTGCAACAAATCTAGATACCAGACTTCAGGCAACCAGCGGCGATACCACTTATGCCAATACCAGCTGGCTCATTATCCAAGTATCAGGCCTACAAGTTCCGGAGAACTTACTAATATTTTTACCCTTGGTGCTATTTATACCAATAATAATTAATAGGTCCAGACCAAATGTCGAGCATGCCCAAGGTACTGGGGTATGGGGTTTAGGGTATAGATTGAGAAAGAGAACAGCAGGTATTAGAATGTCAGGGTATAAAAAAGGTACTAGGTGGTAGGGTATAGCGAGAATAGAAGCAATAGACCCTAGACCCTAAACCCTAAAATGAAAGACCTACAAACTTCCCAACTTAGATTTAAACTTTTTAGCCAGTCAAAGCGTACTTTGACAAGGGTTTTGATATTGGCTGTCTTGGTTTTAGCAGTCTTACCCTTCTGGACCAGCCTTCAGGATTTACTCACACGATATATTATGAAGATAGAATTATATAAAAGTATACAGAATGTTATAGTTCCTTATGAATTAGGAATTGTCGGGACGCTGCTAACCGTCTTGGGATTACCGGTAAGAATAGGAAATGCCTATATCGAATGGACAAAAACATCGGGGGGGAGTGAAGTGGTATATCTTGCCTGGAATTGTATCGGTTGGCAGAGTCTGGTTCTTTTTGTTATTACTTTACTAACTGGTCTTTCGGGAAGACACACTTTAACCTCAAAGCTGGAAACCTTAGCCGTCGGAGTTTTGGGAACCTATCTCGTCAATATTTTTAGGCTGGTTTTGGTCATTGTTGTTTATTTTAGTGTCGGCCGTTCCTTTGGAATTATCTTCCACGACTATTTCTCAAATCTTCTGACACTAGGCTGGCTGTTTATATTTTGGTGGTTTAGTTATAGATACGTTTTGGAACAGCGAGAGACGGTGGAGGATAGAAGATAGAGGGTGGACATTTGAGGATAGAAGGTAGGGGGTAGAAGGAGGAAGAGAAGGGTGGAAGTTGGATAGAAAGAAGACTACAATACGGGCGTGATAAGAAGTTTTAGAGATCTGGAGGTTTATAAGGAGTCCTATGATTTGGCGATTATTGTTAACCAAAATGTAAATAAGCTCCCACTTTTCGAAAAGAATGACTTAGGTTCACAACTACGGAGAGCTTCGAAATCCGTTCCGGCCAATATAGCTGAGGGGTGGGCTAAG
Source organism: Candidatus Woesebacteria bacterium RBG_16_42_24 (assembly GCA_001792115.1). Classification (GTDB taxonomy): domain Bacteria; phylum Patescibacteriota; class Microgenomatia; order UBA8517; family UBA8517; genus RBG-16-42-24. The sequence continues at coordinate 1,200 of MGFX01000001.1, read as the reverse complement.
AGAAGATTTGAAAAGGAGTTCAAAAGGCATCTTGATTCAGCCATAGGCTCGTGTAATGAAATGGAAGTTCATGTCAATATGGCCAAAGACCTGAATTTTTGGCCGAGTGATTTTTGTGAGGGCCTTCTTAAACGATATCTATTTCTTGGAGGAAAATTAACCAACTTAAGAAATAACTGGAAAACGTTTTAACATTCCATCTTCTAACCTCTATTTTCAAAAATCAACCTTCCACCCTCGACATTCTATCGTCACTTCTTGCGAGCGTTTCTACTAACGATCACGTATCGTTATAGAATCGTTATAGTAGTTCTTCAGGCTATCTTGCATAGAATTGCATATATATTTCTCAATTAATTATCTAAATTCTAGTTATAGAATCCCCATAGAACTATTGTAAATGGGGCTTGACCCAGGATTCAATCAATCTTTACAGTATATGTATCCTATATAAACTGCCTATGGCATATCACTTAAAACCAGAGGAAAGAAAAAATCTTGTTGATAAATTAATTAAAGAAGGAAAACCAATTGGGCAAATTTCGAAAGATAGTGGAATATCAAGACCCACTATTTATAAATGGCTAAAAGATTACAACTACGCTAACCAAGAAGGAAAAGATTTCAATTTTAAAACAAAAAAGAAAAATATTGACTTCTATCATAATCAAGCCACTTCCGAACAAGAGAAATTAGTTTTACAAGAAGTAAGAAGAAAACCCGAGGCCTCTAAATATGAGATTGCCTCCAATTTGAAAAGTCAATTTCCCAAAAAAGCACTTGGGCCAACGGGGGTTTATAAAGTCCTTTTAAGAAATGGACTGAATTTAGCTCAAAATAGAGAAAGGTATGCTTATGCCAATATTCGAAAATCCGCGGAGCTACCTACACCATGGGTCGGAGACCTACAGAGCTTCCTTAAGACCTCATTTGTTTCCTTTCTCCTTACTTTCTTCATAGCTTTAGGAATTCTTGCCTGGATAAACTTAATAACTGGAGCTTCACCTTTGCAAGGAGGAGTAGGGTATATCTTCTCGGGTCTGGCTCTGACAATGGGAACGCTTTTCTTCCTTTACTCTCTTAAATACTATCTGACTTTGGCACTGGTCCTATCATTCAGCCAGGAAGGAAAAGGGCAAGGGGAGATTGTTGAAACCAGAAGAAAAAGTTTATGGACTTGGCTTTTGGGTCTGGGTGGCA